>JBQCGD010000158.1:0-13036 GCA_051955985.1 Phycisphaerae bacterium
TTCTCGATCTTTTCTTTGTTGCACACCGAGAGGAGCCTGCGCTGCGCGTATCCCACGAACGCCCCATCCGCCGGCGAAATGTGCTTCAGCAACTCGCTATGTCGCTTCCGGAACAGCTCGATCAGCTTGAGCAACCGCGGATGCCGCTCTACCAGTCCCGGCTCGAACACACTGGATGCGCACAGGGGTAGCAGCCCCACCATCGAACGCACCTTCAGCCGGTGCGACGATCCGTCCGGCAACTGGAGCACGTCGTAAAAGAACCCGTCCTCCTCGTCCCACATCCCCGTTCCCTTCCCCGAGTGCAGCATCGACGTCGCGATCCAGAGAAAATGATCGACAAACTTCCGCATCATCTCCAGGTACGCCGGCCGATCCAGCGCCAGCTCCGCCGTGATCTCCAGCATGTTCTGGCAATAGAGCGCCATCCACGCGGTCCCATCGGCCTGGTCCAGGTAGCCGCCGCCGGGCAAAGGCGAACTGCGATCGAACACGCCGATGTTGTCGAGCCCGAGGAATCCGCCCTCGAACACGTTGCTCCCCGTCCGGTCCTTCCGGTTCACCCACCACGTGAAGTTCGTCAGCAGCTTCTGGAAACAGCGTTCCAGCCACGCCGCATCTCCCTGCCCCTTCCGCGCCGTCTCCGTCCGGTAGGTGAAGATCGTCGCCCAAGCATGCACCGGCGGATTCACGTCGGCAAAATTCCACTCGTACGCCGGAAGCTGCCCGTTGGGATGCTGGTACCGCGGCGTCAGCATCAACTCCAGTTGCTGCTTCCCGAAATCCTCATCCACCAGCGTCAGCGCCAGCACGTGAAACGCCAGGTCCCACGCCGCGTACCACGGATATTCCCATTTGTCCGGCATCGAAATGACGTCCGCGTTGTACATGTGATGCCAGTGATCGTTCCGCATTGCCCGCTTCTCGGGATTGAACGGATCGGCCCCCCGCTCCGTCAGCCACAGGTCCACATCGTAAAAATAGAACTGCTTCGACCAGAGCATTCCCGCCAGCGCCTGCCGCATCAGCGACGCGTGGTCCTGCGGGAGGTTCGCAGGAATCACCTCCGCATAAAATGCATCCGCTTCCTTCCGCCGCGCCGACATGACCTCCGAAAACGCGCTGCCGAAAGGATCGTCGATCCCCCTGCCCGATCCCGGCGGAAGAGCATTCAGACGCAACCGGATCGTCTGCGACTTCCCCGCGGCAATCGTGAGCGGGTGATGGACGCTCGCCTTCGTCCCCCGCCCCCCGCGATTCACCGCGTTCCGATCGCCCGCCACGAAATAATTGTTGATCGCATCCTTCACATACGGCGTCGCGTTCTTCGTGCCGTGAAGGCGCTCGGTGTTCGTCTCGTTCTCCGTGAACAGGATCTCCGCCGCTCCCTGCACGTGCAGGAACCGCGGGCCCAGCTCCGGATGATCCGCCAGGATCGTCCCTGCCCCCTTGCCCGCTGGAATCTGCTGCAGCACCGGCCGCGCGCTGTTGGAATTCCACGACCACGTGTTCCGGAACCACAAGGTCGGCAGCACATGAAGCGCCGCTTCCTTCTGCCCGCGGTTGTGCACCGTGATTTCCACCAGAATGTCTTCCGGCGCCGCCTTCGCATACTCCACAAACACATCGAAGTACGCGCTGTCGTTGAACACGCCCGTCTCCATCAGCTCATACTCCCCCTCCTGCCGGGTCCGCCCGCCGTTCCGCGCCACGAGATCGTCGTACGGATAAGCCGCGTGCGGATACTTGTACAGGTACTTCATGTACGAATGCGTGGGAGTGGAATCGAGGTAAAAATAGTATTCCTTCACGTCCTCCCCGTGGTTCCCCTCCGCATTGTCCAGGCCGAAAAGCCGTTCCTTGATGATCGGGTCCTTCCCGTTCCACAACGCCAGGGCAAAGCAAAGCAGTTGCTGATCGTCCGAGATTCCCGCCAGGCCGTCCTCCCCCCAGCGGTACGCCCGAGAGCGCGCCTGGTCATGGGTAAAGTGCTTCCACGCGTCACCGAGCGTGCTGCAATCCTCGCGCACCGTCCCCCATTGCCGCTCGCTCAGGTACGGACCCCACTTTTTCCAAGGCGCCTTCTCGTTCCGCGACTCTTCCAGGCGAACCTGCTCGGCGTTCATAAAGGTTCCTTGTCCACCGGCGCGCAGAAGGTCCCCACGCGCTCAGCAGGCATCTTCGCCTCCCGGCCGCGCGCCGGAACCTCGGAAAATTACGAGTCAAACGGAATCCCGGCGTGCAACCGCCCCGCCCTCAGTGCGTGCCCGCCGCCTCGCGCGCCGGCGCCTTCTGCCCCACCCCCGCCGCCGGATTGGCATGCACAATCAGCAGCGAGCAATTCGAAAGCTGCGCGACGTTGTCGTGCTTCCCCGTAATCTCGTGGTTGTCCAGGTTCCAGCTCGGATTGAGCCCCAGCACCATCAGGTCAAACCGGTAGCTCTCCTCGATCGCCACATCTCCCGGCGCGTCGCTCTCGACAATCTTGATCCGAACGCTCCCCTGCCCGTTCGCCCCTGGAAATTCCCGCTGCACCTCGTCCTGCACCCCCAGCCGCGCATCCCCGGCGCCGCGGTTCGGCTTCACCACGTGCAGCACCGTCACCTCCGTCCCCGGCAGCCGCCCCAGGTGCTCCGCCGCCATCAACGCCCCGCGGTCCTGCGCCTCGCCGATGTACGGCACCAGGATGCGCTTCAGCTCGCCATGCCCGCCCCACCCCTTGTCGATCAGCACCGCGATGTTCGCCGGCGCCTGCTCCAGCACCCGCCCCACCGTGCCCCCCAGGATGTTTTTCATGAACACCGGCTTGTGCCACCCCAGCACCACCCAGTTCGCCCGGTATCGCGTCGCCGCCTCCACAATATCCCGCGAAACGCTCCGGCTCACCAGGCTGATCGCGCTGATCGGCACGTTCGCCGCCCGCGCTGCGCCCTGTGCCGATTCCAGCACGCCGTCCGTCTCCGCCAGCACGCTCCGCGCACGCAGCTCCAGTTCCTCCGGCCGGTCAAAATGCATCGCATACAGCCGCCCGGTTTCGCCCCCCATCAGCATCGCCCCCATCCTCACCAGCGCTGTCACCGATGATTTCAAGCTCACCGGCACCACCACGTGCACGCCCGCCGATTTCTCCTCCTCCTTCCCCACCCCCGCCTCCTCCAGCTCCCGCCGCTGCCGCGCCGGCGAATACAGCAGGTGCATCAGCGGCGACGTCATGAACGTCGTCACCAGCGCCATCAGCACCATCATCGCAAACATCGGCTTCGACAAAACCCCGTAGTTCAACCCGATGTTCAGCACGATCAATTCCATCAGCCCCCGCGTGTTCATCAGCACTCCCAGCAGGCTCCCCTCGCGCCAGTTCATCCCGTACCACCGCGCCGCCAGCGTCACCCCGCCGAACTTCCCCAGCACCGCCGTCAGGATCACCACCCCGCAGATCAGCCACGCCTCGCCGCCCCCCAGCGACCCCAGCTCCGTCCGCAACCCCGTGTACGCAAAAAACAGCGGCAGCAGGAACAGCACCGCAAAATCTTCCACCTTCTCCGAAAGATGCTTGATGAACGCCCCATCCTTCGGCATCACCGCCCCCAGCAGGAACGCGCCGAAAATCTGGTGAATCCCGATGATGTCCGTCGTTACGCTGCAGGCGATCAGCAGCAGGAACACGATCGCCAGCACATCCTGCGAAATGTACCCCCGGCTCTCGTAGTGCCGCCGCAGTCCCGTCAGGAACCGCCTCACCCCGAACACCATCACCGCCACGAACAGCCCCGCCAGCCCGACCGTTTTCGCAACGACCACCGCCGGATTCTCGCCGCTCCCCGCCATCGCCGACGAATCGCTCCCCAGCCCCTTCACATGCGCCACCGCCAGCACAAACGCCAGCAGGCACCACCCCATCACGTCGTCCATCGCCGCGCACGTCAGCGCCAGCGCGCCCGATTTCGTCCGCTGCAGGTTCCGCTCCGTCAGGATCCGCGCCAGCACCGGAAACGCCGTGATGCTCATCGACGTCCCCATGAACAGGCAGAACACCAGCTTGCTCGGCGTCGCCCCCGTGATCTCCGCCGCCCCGTAAAGCAGCGCCAGCCCCAGCGCTGCCCCCGTCACCAGCGGCACAAACACCCCCACCGTCCCCGTCACCAGCGCCGCCTTCCCCTGCCCCTTCAACAGCTTCGGATCCAGCTCCAGCCCCACCAGGAACATGAACAGCATCACCCCCAGCTGGCTCAGCAACCCCAGGTTCCCCAGCGACTCCTTCGGAAACAGAAACATCATCCACTTCCCGCCCCCGATCAGCCCCAGCAAGGACGGCCCCAGCATGATCCCCGCCGCCATCTCCCCAATCACCTGCGGCTGCCCGATCAGCCGCATCAGCCACCCCATCACGCGCGACAGCAGTAGGATCGATGCAATCTGAATCAGCAGCGTGAGTATCGGCGAAACGTGCAATGCGAACATCGGCGCTCTCCTTGCTACGGCGGTTTCCCACTTGCATGCTTCCCGCTCGAACGCGCGAGACTCCAAGGCGCTTAGTATAGGTTTTCTCCCTAACAGCCGCACAATTCCGCCGTAACTTTCCGCCCGCGCAACGTATTTATTTTCTCATCATCGCCGTTTGGATAATTCTCCCCGGCCATGTTGTGTTCCTCGACCGAATTCACTAATGTGGCCGCGGACCTGCAGGAGGCATGTGCGTTGGCCTGCCTTCCTGCCTTCAAGGTCGTTACTCGAAGGTAGTCGTTCCATGTCCAATGATCTGGCATCCCTGCTCTGGCTCAGTGAAGTCGCCGCCGCCTCCCTCCTCGGTGGCATCGCCGGCTCCATCAGCGGCCTCGGCGGCGGCATCGTCATCGTCCCCGTCCTCACCATCTTCCTCAAACTCCCCATCGAACAGGCCATCGGCGCCTCCATCATCTCCGTCATCGCCGTCTCCAGCGGCGCCGGCTCCGTCTACGTCAAGGACCGCATCACCAACGTCCGCATCGCCATGTTCCTCGAACTCTCCACCGCCGCCGGCGCCATCGTCGGCGCTGCCGTCCTTTCCAAGTACATCAGCGGCCCCGGCCTCTCCATCCTCTTCGGCATCACCCTCCTCCTCTCCCTCATCCCCGTCCTCCTCCACATCGGCGACGAACTGCCGAAAAATGTCCGCAACGACAAGCTCTCCTCCTGGCTCCGCCTCAACGGCAGCTACTTCGATCACCGCCTCGATCGACAGGTCGATTACCAGGTCACCGGCATCCCCCCCTCCATGGGCGTCATGTTCGCCGCCGGCATCATCTCCGGGCTCCTCGGCATCGGCGCCGGCGTCCTCAAGGTCCTCGCACACGAAGTCTTCATGAAGGTCCCCACCAAAGTCTCCACCGCCACCAGCAACTTCATGATCGGCGTCACCGCCGCCTCCGCCGCCGGCGTCTATCTTCGCCGCGGACAGGTCCTCCCCTACCTCGTCGTCCCCGTCGCCACCGCCGTCCTCATCGGCGCACTCGTCGGCACCAAGCTCATGGAACGCATGTCCAACGCACACATCCGCCAGATCTTCGCCGTCCTCCTCGGGATCATCGGCATCGAGATGCTGCTTCGCGGTTTTGGAGTCCATTTATGACCGAAGACCCCCGCCTTTCTGTCCCCCCTCGCCCCGCCGACGACCAGCCCGCCAGGCCCCCCGCCTCGGACAGCATGATCCAGGATGCCTCCGCCTGGGTCCTCCGCATCGGCGTCGTCTCCAGCGTTCTGGTCATGCTCCTGGGAATCCTTGTCAGCTTCCTGCACCACACCGTCTCCGTCAGACGCATGCAGACCGCCGCCTTCAATACCAATTTCGCCGCCATGTGGCGCGGCGTCCTCGCCCTCCAGGGCATGAGCATCGTCGAGGTCGGCGTCCTCCTCCTCGTGTTGACCCCCATCATGCGCGTCGCCACCTCCATGGTGCTGTTCCTGATCGAGGAACGTGACTGGTTCTACACCCTCGTCACCCTCGCCGTGCTGGCACTCACTCTCGTTTCGCTGCTGCTGCTCCATTAAGGAACCGTCCGCCCGCCATCTCTTATCACCGCGCCCTCACCCTTCCGCCGAGCCTTCCGGAGGCCTCATGCTTAAACCCTTCCTCTCCATCGTCCTCCTTGCCGCCTCCGCCCGCGCCGCCGCCATCCCCAACCTCACCCCCGACGGCAAAACCCTCAACACCGCACCTCTCCAGATAGCCATCGACGACTGCTCCCGCTCCGGCGGCGGCACCCTCGAAATCCCCGCCGGCCGATACCTCACCGGCACCCTCCTCCTCAAAGACAACGTCACCCTCCATCTCGACAAAAACGCCACCCTCCTCGGCTCCCCCAATATCACCGACTACCGCCCCGTCGATCTCTTCCACGAAGGCACCGGCAAACCCTCCGGACTCTTCCTCATCGGCGCAGTCGATGCCAAAAACGTCGCCCTCGAAGGCGAGGGCACCATCGACGGCCAGGGCTCAACGCTCCAGAAAGGCGAGCTCCCCATCGACGGCAAGCCCACCCGACTCCGCCCCTTCCTCGTCCGCTGGGTCCGCTCCGACCACGTCGCCGTCAAAGGCCTCCACCTCCAGTCCGCCGCCATGTGGTGCATGCACATCTCCCAATCCAAAAATGTCACCGTCGACGGCCTCACCATCAACAACCGCGGCAACGGCAACAACGACGGCATCGACCTCGATTCCTCCGACACCGTCTCCATCACCAACTGCGATATCGACTCCCACGACGACGCCATGTGCCTCAAGGCCACCGGCACAACCCCCTGCTCCCACATCACCATCGACCACTGCAGACTCAAATCCGACTGCGCCGCCATCAAGTTTGGCACCGAATCCCTCGGCGATTTCGAAAACATCCGGATCTCCCGCTGCCAGATCCGCGACACCCGCCTCGCCGGCATCAAGCTCCTCTCCGTTGACGGCGCCAACATCCAGCACGTCACCATCTCCGACATCACCATGGACGGCGTCAACACCCCCATCTTCCTCCGCCTCGGCGCCCGCCTCAAAACCTTCCACGACGGCGACAAGCCCAAAACCCCCGGCCACATCCGCGATGTCCAGATCAAAAACCTCCACGTCACCAACGCCAAAACCATCGCCTTCCTCATGAGCGGCATCCCCGGCCACTCCGTCGGCCCGGATATCTCCCTCGACAACATCGACATCCACCTCACCCCCTCCGCCGCTCCGGAAAAATCTGCCCCGCTCCCCGAAAAAGAAAACGCCTACCCCGAAATCGGCATGTTCGGCAAATCTTTCCCCGCAGCCGCACTCTACTTCCGCCACATCGACGGCATCACGCTGAAAAACGTGAATCTCACGCTCGACAAGCCCGACCCTCGCCCCCTCGCCGGGCTCGACGACGCCCACCACCTCACGATCGAAGACTCCTCCCTCACCCCCGCCACCCTCCACCAGGAGAATAACTGCAGCGGCATCAACTGGAAAATCGTTCAACGCATCCCTGTGAAAATCCAATTCCACAACTGAATCATCGGCGTCGATCCGCCGCCATCGACGGCTCCTCCCGTTTCACTTCCGCTCTTCCAATCCGTCCAGCACGCTCAGCAGATGATCCACATCCTCATACGGATGCGGCCCCACCGCCGCGAACCGGATCTTCCCCGCCTGGTCCACGATAAACGCCCCGTGAAACAAAATGTCCTTCTCCACAATCCCATATTTCTTTGCCACGGCCATCGACGGATCGCACAACATCGCAAACGGAAAATCCCCAAACGACTCAATCGACCCCTGCGCATCCTCCACCGAGTCCGGCCCAATCAGCAGCACCTGCGTCCGATCGGCATCCAGGTCCTTCTTCCGCGCTGCCAGTTCTGACACATGCGCCATGCACCGCGGACAGCTGTACCCCAGGTAAAACACCAGCAGTACCGGCCCCTTCTTCCGCGCCTCCGCCAGCGACACCTTCCCCCCATGCGCATCCGGCAACACAAAATCCGGCGCCACCGCCCCCAGCCTCGGCACCTGCTTCTCCAAACTCGACCCCCGCGGCTGCGCACATCCACCCACCATCACCAAGGCCAATCCCAAAATCCCAACATTCCACGCGCGCTTCATCATCCGCATCAGCATTCCCTCTTCCTGGTCCTTCGTCTCTTCATCTCTTCGTGTTTCCGTCGAACCCCGCCCAGTATAGAATCGCCACGATGGCTCACAACCCCCCGCACATCCTCGTCACCGCCGGACCCACCCGCGAAAAAATCGACAAGGTCCGCGATTGGGGAAACATCTTCTCCGGCAAAACCGGCCTCGACCTCGCCCTCGCCTTCCTCAAACTCGGCAACGTCACCCTCCTCACCTCGAACCAGCGCCACGCCGACGAATACGACGGCTACTCCGGCGCCGCCGGCATGCTCGGCATCGAAACCTTCTCCACCCACGCCCACCTCCACGCCCTCCTCGAAGAGCGCATGACCAGCGGCGACCCCATCCACGTCGTCGCCATGACCGCCGCCGTCGCCGATTACAAACCCATCGCCACCTACAAAATCCTCCACCGCGCCCACACCGCCGACGCGGGGGGGGGAAAAGAAACCTGGACCGTCGAAAACGTCTCCGCCCCCAAGGTCAAATCCACCCACACCGAAATCGCCGTCGCCGCCACCGCCACCCCCAAGCTCATCGACATGTTCCGCACCCAATGGAACTACCGCGGCCTCCTCATCAAGTTCAAACTCGAAGTCGACATCACCGAAGACGAACTGATCAAAGTCGCCTCCGCCTCCCGCCTCACCAGCGCCGCCGACCTCATCGTCGCCAACACCCTCGCCATGACCCAGCCCGAATCCGGCACCCCCAGCGGCGCCTACCTCATCGACAACGACGGCGCAAATCGCACCCCCCGCGCCCTCCTCGCCGAATCCATCCTCCAATGGACCCACGCCCATCTAAAGAAGTAATTGGTAATTGGTAATTCGTAATTGGAACAACCTCTCCAAATTACTAATAACTAATAACTAATAACTAATAACTAATAACTAATAACTAATAACTATCTCCCTCACCCCGCCCGCAACATCGCCCCCTCCGCACTCCCGCGCCCATCCCCCTCCAGCACCTCCGCCTCCCCCACAATCCGCCCCACCCCGTGCGCCTTCTCATACGCCCACATCGCATCATTGATCACCGCCGGCTGCACATCAAACACCAGCGCATCTTCAATCTGCAGGTACCGCGTCGGATCGTTCGGCCGATCCACCTCGAGCGCCACCGTGTACCGCCCCGGATACAACCCCAGCCGCGGCATCGTGAACTTGATCCGCACATCCCCCTCCATCGTGATCGGCCCAAGCCCCTCCTCCACGCTCCCGATCGATGTCACCTTCGTCCCCTGGTCGTCATACACCCGCAGGTGCAACGCCGCATGCTTCAGCGGCTCCCGCACCCGCACGTGCGAAATCATCTCGTAGTCCCGGTTGAACACCGGCGCCTCCGTCCGCGCCCCCGTCACCGTGTCCCGCAGCTCCAGGTCGATGAACGAAAGCCCATGCGCATTCGCCTCGCGCGTCACATACGCCCGCTCGCGCGTCGCGTTGTACAAATCCAGCACTTCCTCCGTCTCCCCCTGCTTCACAATCTGCCCCGATTTCAGATAAATCGCCGACGTGCACAGTTGCCGCACCGCCGCCATGTTGTGCGATACGAACAGCACCGTCCGCCCCTGCCCCTGCGACACATCCTGCATCTTCCCGATGCACTTCCGCTGAAACTCCGCATCCCCCACCGCCAGCACTTCATCGACGATCAGGATCTCCGGGTTCAGATGCGCCGCCACCGCAAACGCCAGCCGCACGTACATCCCCGACGAATACCGCTTCACCGGCGTGTCCAAAAACTTCTCCACCCCCGCAAAATCAACAATCGCATCAAACTGCCGCTGGATATCCTTCCGCCGCATCCCCAAAATCGCCCCGTTCAAAAACACGTTCTCCCGCCCCGTCAATTCCGGGTGAAACCCCGTCCCCACTTCCAGCAGCGACCCCACCTGCCCGTACAAATCAATCTCCCCTTCCGTCGGCTCCGCAATCTGCGAAAGTATCTTCAGCAGCGTCGATTTCCCCGCCCCGTTCTTCCCGATGATCCCCACCACATCCCCCTTCTTCACATCAAACGACACATCCTTCAGCGCCCAGAAGCTCTCCCGCTCCGCGCGCTTGAACGGATTCTTCATCTGCTCCAGCACCTGCTCCGCCAGCGTCGCGTGCTGCATCCCCTTGTGCACAATCTCATACTTCTTCCCCAATCCCCGCACCGACATGGCCAGATCAGACGACATCTTGAATTCTCCCGCTGTAACAAATGCTGCGAACGCCACTCCCATCCCCCGCAACTCCGTTTGGCCGGCTGCCTCGGGCTGCCGCGCGGGCAAGGGGGCCCAACGACCCCGCAGCCCAATGTGAAGGGACGCGCCATCCCGCACAGGATGCCCCGCTAGATGACATCGGCAAACGTCCTTTCCATCCGCCGGAACACCATCACCCCGGCCGCCAGGAGCACCACCGACATCACCATCGAATACACAAATGCCCACATCGGCGGGAACGGCGTCGTCAGCACGCTCCACCGCCACGCCTGCAACGCCGCCGCCAGTGGATTCAAATAGTAAAAGTAAAACAGCACCGGATGCTTGCTCAGAATCGTCGTCGAATACGCCACCGGGCTCGCATACATCAGAAACTGCAGCACCACCGGCAGAATCACCGCCACGTCCCGGTACTGCACGCACAACGCCGACGACCACATCCCGATCCCCAGCGACAACGCCATGAACGGCAATATCATCACCACCGACAACGCCAGTTGCGGACCCACCTCCGCATGCTGCCACACCATGATCACCGCCAGCATCACCGCCGCCACCGCCGCGTCCACCAGGCACCCGATCGCCCCGCTCAACGGCAACAGCAGCCGCGGAAAATACACCTTCGACACCATCGTCGAATTCCCCACCAATATCCCCCCGATCTTATTAATAATGTTCGCAAACAACTGCCACGCCACCAGGCTGCAGAACGCATACAAAAACATCGACACCGGCTTCCCATCCGCCGCCGGATCCATCGGCAACTTTGCCAGGCTCCCGAAAACCATCGCGAATATCCCCGCCGCAATCAACGGCTGCAGCACCACCCAGCTCACCCCCAGCGCCGTCTGCTTGTACCGCAGCCGGATGTCCCGCATCACCAGCGACCCCAGCAGATCCCGGAACCGCCACATCTCCGGAAAATCCACCCCGATCCACCCCTTCCGCGGCCGAATCTTCCGCAACGGCATCGCCGGTGCCCGCGCCGTCCCCGCCTCCTCATACGTACCGTTTACCGTCGTTGTCATAGGCCTCTTCGCAGTTATAAGCCGGACGCGAACAGAGATCGTCCGTCGTCCGTTCCTACGCTTCCACGCCCCCTATGGATGAATCTGCGAATGAATTGCCCCCGCCGCCCCTGCGCTTCCGCTACCGCACCGTCACCTTCTTGTCGAGATGAGCTGTAAACACATTCCCCGTCAACGCATCCGTAAACGTCGCCTTGAACGTCACGTCGCTCTGTCCGGGTCCGCCCCCCGGCCCCTTCTCCCACGGCAAATTAAACGCAAAATGATTCAGCCCCAGCCCCGAGTACCAGTTCTTCTTCATCTCCTCCGGCGTAAACGTCCAGGCACCGATCCGTACTGGCTCAGCCGGAGCTTTCGGCAACCAAAACGCCTCCACCTCCAGCGTCCCCGTCGCCGGAAAAACCATCCCATCCCCCGTCAACGTCCGAAAGAACAACCGAAACCCCTTTGACTTCCCATCCCCCGTCCCCAAATCCGACGCATCCGTCCCCTTCTGGATCTCCACCGACCCCACCGTAAACAATTCTCTCAACCGCTCCGCCGGCAACGTCTGCACCGCCGGCGTCTTCGAACTCACCTGCTCCCGCAGCGACGCAATCAACTGCTCATCGCTCGCCACCTTCCCCTTCAACGTCGCAATCTCGGCCTCATTCTTCTGCGCCTGCGCCCGCAACCGATTATTCGCCGTCGTCACATTCGCCGACGAACACCCCGCCATCACCACCGCACACGTAATCAAAAAAATCTTTCGCATGCCGCAATTATCCCCCGCCCTCAACAGAAGTCCACAATGGCGCCGACGCCCCCGTCGGCCAAGTCCTCTCATCGCCTCACCCAAAACCGCCTCTCCACCGCCGCCGCACTCCGCACCTTCGGCTCCCCCATCCGCCCCCACTGCCACGCCACCACCGTCACCTCCACCGGCCACTTCGCCCGCACCGGCACCTTCGTCAATCGCAACACCCCCGCATCATCCACCTCCGCCGGCCCCTCCCGCACATAATAATGCACCCGCAACCCCGAACTCGCCTCCGCCTTCAACTGCACCTTCTCCACACGCCCCGCCACCACATCCCCAATCTCCGGAAACTCAATCGTCTGCTCCGCCCCAACCGTGTTCACCAGCGGAAACTTCATCTCCGCCTGCTGAACCATCGGCTTAAACACCCCATCCCCCGCATACCTCGCCACCAGCCACACATCATTCGACCGCTTCCCATTCTCCATCCCAAACTGCTTGAACCGGATCGCAAACCGCCCCGGCCCCACCGCCTCCACCGGCCCGCAAATCGACTCCACACTCAACAACTCCCGCTCCCCCTTCGGATGCTCAATCACCTCCCCCTGCTTCACCTCCCGCGCCGCTTCCCCCAGCCACCCCTGCCACTCCGCCCCCTTCCCATCTTTCGTCCTCGGCACCCGATCCCAAAACTCCGGCCGCACCGCAAAATCCAAATCATCATCCACCGGCTCAAACTTCAAATGCACCATCGCATGATCCGGCACCGGCGCCGTCATCCCCTCCTTCTGCCCATACCCAATCAACACATTCTTCTCCCCCCGATTCCGCTGAAACCCCGCAATCGGCCGCGCCAGCACCCCCGCACACGCCCACAACGAGGGAGGCCCCAGGCCCCAACACCTGCCCCCCCGCCCCCCCCCCCC
>JBQCGD010000159.1:0-3534 GCA_051955985.1 Phycisphaerae bacterium
CCCATCCCCCCGCGGCTCCACCACGCTCGCAAACAACTTCTCCCCTCTCCCCCACACAATGTTCCGCGCATGCGACACCGCCTTCCGCCACCCCGTCATATCAATGTCCCCGCAATTCGCCCCATGCACCGGATACTGCTCATCCCGCCCCTGAAAAATCTCCTTCTCCCCGCGCGCATACACCCGCCCCAGCCCCGACTCCCCCAAATAATCCATCGCCGTCCACACAAAATCCCCAACCACGTACGGCCTCTCCTCGCACGCCTCCCAACACGCAAACATGTCCCGCGGATAACTCTCCGTCGACACCATCACCCGCCCCGGCACCCGCGCATGATCCTTCCCATACCGCCCAATCTGATAGTTGTACCCCACCACATCCAGCTTCCCCTTCAACCCATCCGCCCCCTCCCACGTCCAATCATGCTCCTTCCCCCCGATGTGCGGCCACCAGTTCACCGCCGCCGTCACCGGCCGCGTCCCATCCAACCGCTTCACCTCTTCAATCAACGCCGTCCCATCCCGCATCCCCTGCGCACTCCCAAAATCCGGAATCTCATTCCCCACGCTCCACATCACCACCGACGGATGATTCCGATCCCGCATCCCCATCGCATCCACATCTCCCTTCCAATCCCGCGCAAAATACCGGTGATAATCCTCCCCGTTCTTCCCCACCTCCCAGCAATCAAACCCCTCCTCCACCACCATCACCCCCAGCCGATCGCACGCATTCAAAAACGCCTCCGACGGCATGTTGTGACTCGTCCGCACCGCATTGAACCCCGCCCCCTTCAGCAACTCCACCTTCCGCTCCTCCGCCCGATCAAACGCCGCCGCCCCAAGCGCCCCATTGTCATGATGCACACACCCCCCAAACAAAACCTCCCGCTTCCCATTCAACAAGAACCCCTTCTCCGCCGAAGCCCCCACCGTCCGCACGCCAAAATAAGTTTCTCGCGTATCAATAACCTTTCCGCCCATAGACAACGTCGTCTCTGCCACGTACAAATTCGGCGCCTCCGGGCTCCACCACTTCGCGTGCGCCAGTATCAACCGCGTCTCCACGCCCGTTTCGTTCAACCGCACCCCATCCCTCACTAAAAACTCTCCCCGCATTGGTATGCTCGCCACCACCGCCGACCCCGTCGCCTTCCCATCCGCCCCCACCTCGTACACCTTCGTCTCAAACTCCGCCGCCGCAGCAGCCCCGCTCCCGTCCTCCGCGGTGAGCCCGATCGTGATGCTCGCCGAATCATCCGCCCACTTTCCCGTCTTCACCATCACCCCATCCCGCGCAATCCGCACCGGCCCCTCCACCTCCACCCACACATGCCGATAGATCCCCGACCCCGAATACCACCGGCTATTCACCTGCTTCGAATCATCCACCCGCACCGCCACCACATTCTCCTCCCCACTCTTCAACTTCTCCGTCACATCCACCGCAAACGGCGTATACCCATACGCATGCCCCCCCACCTTCTCCCCATTCACCCACACTTCGCCTAACATATAAACCCCCTCAAAATCCAGCGAAACCCGCTTCCCCGCCCACGCCTTGGGCGCCACAAACTTCTTCCGATACCACCCCACCCCCGCCGGAAAAAATCCCCCCTGCCCGCCCATCTTGTCACCCGTCGCACCACCCTTCTCAATCTTCCCCCCCACACTCCAATCGTGCGGCAACTCCACCCCCTCCCACTTCGAGTCATCAAACCCCACCCCCTCCGCCCCCTTCACATCCCCGCGCGAAAACCTCCAACCCTCATCAAACCCCACCCGCTCCCCGCGCGCCGCGCCCACCATCATCGCCAGACCCACCACACCCGCCATCCATCGCCGCATCACCATGCAACCTCCATTTCGAATCCCCCGAACCCTACCCCATCCCCGCACAATTCACAAAACGCGACGACAAGCCCGGCGGCTACCGCCGCCGCGGTGAACGCCCCCCACCCGCAACCCCTCTCGATCCACCAACAACCTCCCCCAACAAGCCCCGCGGCCACCGCCGCCGCGGTGAACGCCTCCCACCCGCAACACCCCTCGACCCACCCACAACCTCCCCCAAAAAGCCCGGCGGCTACCGCCGCCGCGGTGAACGCCTCCACCTGCAACCCCTCCTCACCCCCCCCCTCACGGCACCCCCATCCGCCCAACATCCACCCCCACCCTTTCCTCAAACTCCTCCTTCGTCATCTCCACCGGCGGAACAATCCCCCGCTCCCGTCCCCCCGAACCACGCGACACCTCCAGCCGCACATCATCCATCCCGTCCACCGCATCCATCGCGTCATACGCCTCCCCTGCAAATGCCTCCAACCCGCACTTCCCCTGCGACGCCAGATCAAATCCCACGTAAACCTTCTCACGCGGAACGTCCCCAAGAAATTCCTCCGGCCTTTTCATCGACACCACAGGAAAGCACAGCCGACACCGCTCCGCCGCCGCCTCGTCCCGTGGAACAACCACCACATACCCCACCCATATCCCCTCGCACTGCACCATCGCGATCTCCCGGTCTTGATACGCGCGCGACGCTGGTTTCTTCGCCTTCTCGTCCCACCCCAATAGCCGTGTCATCGTGTAGCGCAGCAACCGCCCCCCCTGCGGCGTCTTCACATTCGCCAGCGCCCGAAACCCCTCGTCCGTCATCCGCGTCGATACCACCAGATAAAACACCCCATTCTCATCCTGCCGCACACTATGTACCGCCGCGATTACCCCGCCCGCCTCCTTCGAAAACAACGCCTTCTCCAGCGGATAGCGCGCTCCCACAAACAACCGCGGCTCCACCAGCTTCACCGACGCCGGCCTCTCCCAGAAATCCGCCGGCAACACCGGATTCACCATCTGCCAGCCATGCACGATCTCCGACGTTCCCGGCACCGAAAATTCGTTCTCGACCATCATTCCATGCGCATTTTTCCATTCCATGAGTGTCATCCCCCTCGCCTCCGTCACGCGATAGCAAAACAACCCGCCCTGCTCTTCCTTCCTGTCACGCTCCGGCACGCGCACCGCCGTTTCGTTGCCCGTCCCGAACATGTTGAGCCCAACAAACTTCGAAAAATTCTCCGGCACGTTGTACCCCCCTTCCGGTGCCGCCACGCTCCGCCCCTCCCGATACCTGATCGACGTCTTCCCATCATCCCGCGTGACATACGTCCCCCCCGGAAAAATTTCCTTCTTCACACACCCACGGTCCCGATCCCAGTACTCCTCCACCGTGCGACTCGGATTCGACTGCCCCCTCTCTGTGAACGTCGCACGCGTCCCAAACGTCTGCACTCTCGCCAGGATCTCCTGCGTCGCCGCCCCCGAAGCAACCACCGCCGCACCCGCCTTCACCACCCCACCACCCCCACCCCCCCCCCCCCCCCCCCCCCCCCACCCCCCCCCCCCCCCCCCCCCCCGCCCCCCCCCCCCCCCCCCCCCCCCCCCCCCCCCCACCCCCAAAACCCCCCCCCACCCCCCAACCAACACCCCCCCCCCCACCCCCGCCCCCCCCCCCCCCACCCCGCCCCCCCC
>JBQCGD010000160.1:0-14319 GCA_051955985.1 Phycisphaerae bacterium
TTCTCCGGGGGCGCACCCGGCGCACTTATTCCGCAGACGGGGCTCCTCCCCTGGGCCCGGGCGGGGGATTTCCGCGGCGGGGGGGGGCGTGAGGCAGGGAAAATTGGTGAATGCATTTTTATGGGAATATATTTAGTGGGGAGTGGCGTCACCATTCCTTGAGGAAGGGGAGGGCGGGGAGGCCGGCGGAATTGAAGAGGCCTGCGGGGGCGTTTTCGCGCCAGGCGTAGCGGATGCCGTGGGGTTGGGAGATGCCGTCGGCGGAGACGCGGAGTTCGTCTGCGCCGTCGGGCTGTGCGGCGGCGGGGCGCCAGTTGCCGTCGGGGGATTTGAGTTCGAAGCCGGCGATGGTTTTTTCCTGGGGGCCGTGCATGCCTTCGGCGTGGGAGAATTGGACGCGGACCTCGGAGGGGGCGGGGGTCACGTGCTGCAGGATGGGGCCGGTCCATTCGACGCCGGGTTCATGGTAGACCTGGGCGCGGGCCCAGCGTGCGAGGCGGTCGCCGACGTCCCACTTGTTCCAGGGGTGGATGTTGGTGAGGTGGTCGGCGAGGTCCATGGTGGGGACGAGGCCGACATTTTTGATTTGCTGTGCGCATTGGAGCTGAATGGCCCAGAATTCGGGGAGAGTTTCGGGGGTGTGTTTTACGGGGTCTTTGCGGCGGGTGTAGAGGTAGGGGACGATCTGGACGGTGCCGATGGGGAAATCGGGTTGGTTCCAGGCGGAGCGCCAGGCGTCGGCGAAGTCACGGAATTTTTCGAGGTAGTGGAGGTTGTTGGTTTCGATGAGGTTGCTTTCGCCCTGGTACCAGATCATGCCGCGGATGGGGAAGCCGGCCATGGGGGCGACCATGCGGTCGTAGTATCTGCCGACGGCGTCGCCATCCATTGTGCCGGGCTGGGTGGTGGCGGCGCGGAGGGTATCGTCGTGCTGGTAGGCATCGGCGGGGGTCCAGCGTTCGATGCGGCTGCCGCCCCAGGCGGACTGGATGAGGCCGACGGGGACGTGGAGGTCGGCGCGGAGATTTTTGCCGAAGTAGTAGCCGACGGCGGAGAAATGGCGGAGGGGTTCGCCGGTGGCGGGGTGCCAGCCGTCGTTGGGGAGGTCGGATCTGAGGTTTTTCTCGACGCGGAAGATGCGGAGGAGGGGGTCGTTGGCGGATTGGAGTTCCTGTTTGCTGATGTCTTTGACGGAGGCGGGCGGGGGGGAGGTGCCGTGCATTTTGGTGCGATCGAGTGGGTATTCCATGTTGGATTGGCCGGAGCAGATCCAGACTTCGCCGACGAGGATGTTGTGGAGAGAGAGGGTGTTGCTGGCGGAGAGGGTGAGGGTGAGGGGGCGGTCGGAGGCGGGGAGGGGCTTGAGATCGATGTGCCAGTGGCCGGCGGGGTCGGCGGAGGTTTGCTGGGATTGATCGGCGAGGGTGAGGTGGATTTGTTCGTTGGGGGCGGCGGCGCCCCAGAAGTGGAGGGGGAGGTCGCGTTGGAGGACCATGTTGTCGTTGAAGATGGGGGCGAGGGCGACGTCGGCGCGGGTGCATTGGAGGTGGAGGGAGAGGGCGAGCAGGGCGGCGGCGATTTGTGTGGATTTCATGTGGGTAAAAATAGCAGGTTTTAGAGGTGGGGGCGAGCGGTTATTGTCCAAGGTTCCGGTGGAGAGGTGATTCTTTTTGAAAAGGAGAATGACCATGCCGACGATTACCGTGAAAGATGGGGCGGAGATTTTTTACAAGGATTGGGGGAGCGGTCAGCCGATCGTGTTCAGCCATGGGTGGCCGCTGAGCGCGGATGATTGGGATGCGCAGATGATTTATTTTGCATCGCGGGGGTTCCGGTGCATTGCGCATGACCGGCGCGGGCATGGGCGTTCGACGCAGACGTGGGAGGGGAACGAGATGGACACGTATGCGGACGACTTGATGGAATTGACGGAGAAGCTGGACCTGAAGGATGCGATCCATGTGGGGCATTCGACCGGTGGGGGGGAGGTCGCGCGTTACATCGGGCGGCATGGGGAGGGGCGTGCGAAGGGGCGGGTGGCGAAGGCGGTGCTGGTGGGGGCGGTGCCGCCGATCATGGTGAAGTCGGCGAATAATCCGGTGGGGTTGTCGCTGGATGTGTTTGACGGGTTGCGGGCGGCGCTGCTGGCGAACCGGGCGCAGTTTTTTCTGGATGTGCCGACGGGGCCGTTTTATGGATTCAACCGGGAGGGCGCGCGGGTGTCGCAGGGAACGATACGGAACTGGTGGCGGCAGGCGATGATGTGCGGGCACAAGGCGGCGCATGACTGTATCAAGGCGTATTCAGAGACGGATTTCACCGAGGATTTGAAGCGGTTCCGGGTGCCGACGCTGATCATGCATGGGGATGATGACCAGATTGTGCCGATTGCGGGGGCGGCGATGCTGTCAAGCAAGCTGGTGAAGGGGGCGGTGTTGAAGGTGTATGCGGGGCTGCCGCACGGGATGTGCACGACGCATCATGAGCAGGTGAACGGGGACATGCTGGCGTTTTTCAGGGGGTGAAGCGTGGCGGGGCGTGGGAGATCCAGTAGTATGTCACCGCGAATCACGGCATACCTGGAGTCGCCATGCCTGTTGCACCGAATCCGTTTCTTGGGATCGGCTTTCATGCCGTTGGGGCTACTTGCGCTTCGACCTGCTATACGCCGCAGAAGAAGGTGAAGGGGTGGTCGTGGCAGACGTACTGGATCACGCAGGCGTCGTTTTGCTGGCTGATCCTGCCGATCGTGGGGGCGGTGGCGTTTATTCCACATCTGCATGCGGTGCTTGCGGAGGCGTGGGATTCTCCGGCGGGGCGGTCGGCGATGGGGTGGGCGTTCGGGTTCGGGATGATTTACGGGATTGGGGGGACGGCGTTCGGGATTGCGATCCGGTACATCGGGTTTTCGCTGACGTATGCGATTGCGGTGGGGCTTTCGGCGGTGGTGGGGACGATCGTTCCGCCGGTGGCGA
Organism: Phycisphaerae bacterium; assembly: GCA_051955985.1. Classification (GTDB taxonomy): domain Bacteria; phylum Planctomycetota; class Phycisphaerae; order WQYP01; family WQYP01; genus DATKPA01. The sequence goes on from JBQCGD010000160.1 coordinate 2,976, forward strand.
AGGGGATTTACCGGGAGGCGGCGGGACATCCGGGGGAGTCGTGGGGGCATTACCTGGCGGCGGGATTCGGGCAGATTTCGGAGATTGCGCAGAAGCCGGGAGGGGCGTGGGTGCTCGGGGGCGTGGCGGTGGGGACGCTGGGGATTGCGTTCTGCGGGTGGGCGGGTCATTCGAAGGAGAGCGACCTGGGGGCGGGAGCGAAATCGACGGGGTTTAATTTGACGAGAGGGCTTTTGATTTCGATCCTGGCGGGGTTTCTTTCGGCGGTGTACGGCTTTGCGATTGAAGCGGGGCAGCCGTTGGCGGATCTCGCGGACAAGCACGGGGCGGACATTTACCAGGGGCTGATCGTTTATCCGTTTTCGAACACGGGGGCTTTCATCACGACGGCGTTGTATTGTTTGTACCTGACGGTGAAGCACAAGTCGGCGGGGGAGTTCGTGGCGCTTCCGGCGGCGGACGATGATACTGCGTCGGGTTCGCTGCCGATGAACTTCACGATGGCGGCGCTGACGGGATTTCTGTGGTACGGGCAATTTTTCTTTTACAATTTCGGGCATGTGCACATGGGCTCTTACAAGTTCAGCTCATGGGCAATTCACATGATCATGCTGGTGCTTATTTCTAACGGCGTGGGGGTGGTGTTGAAGGAGTGGGTCGGGTGCAAGCGGGCGACGCGGCTGCGTCTTCGGGCGGCGCTTGGCATTCTGGTGGCTGCGGTGTGCATGTTGACATGGGGGAACCAGCGGGCCGAGAAAGCGGCGGCGGCCCCGGCGCCGGCGGCGAAGCAGCAGCAGTAACAACTTTGGTTTTTGCGCTAAATTGCACCTGTTGAGCCATCTGTATTGCGTATACTGGGGTTCTCCCATTTCCGCATGCATGCAATGGCCAGAGTGAAATGAGCGACCAACAGGTGGGCGTCCAGGAAGGATATTCGTTGACAAGTCCGGGTGGACTGGCGTTGCGGGCGATCGCGCGCGGCGCGACGGTGACGCATCTGTGGGCACCGGACCGGTGGGGACGGCAGGCGGATCTTGTGCTGGGGTTTGCAGACGATGCGCAGTACGGGATGCCGCATCCTTATTTTGGCGTGATGGCGGGGCGGGTGGCGGGCCGGATCAGCGGCGCGCGGTTCGAATTGAACGGTCGCCCTTATCCGCTGGCGCGGAACGATCCGCCGAACCATCTGCATGGGGGCGTGCGGGGATTCGACAAGCAGATCTGGCAGGGGGAGAAGCTGGATGAGCAATCGGTACGTTTTACGCGCGTGAGTCCGGACGGAGAAGAGGGGTATCCGGGGCGAGTGGAAGTCCAAGTGACGTACACGGTTTCTGCGGGGAATGCGTTTATTGTGGACGTGGAGGCAACGACGGACGCGGCGACGCCGTTCAGCCTTACGCACCATTCGTATTTCAACCTGGCCGGGGAAGCATCAGGGGAGAGCGTGGAGGGGCACGAGCTGGAGATTGTTGCGGATGATTATGCGCCGGCGGATGGGCAGATGGGGCTGATGGGAAAGCGCGAGCGCGTCACGAGCGGGAACGATTTCCGGCGACGGCGGCTGCTTTCGGAGGCGATCCCGCAGTTGCATGCGCAGCACGGTGATCTGTACTTCGTACGGAGAGAAGCGGGCGTTGCCGAACCTGTTCCGGCTGCGCGTCTGGTGCATGTCGGAAGCGGGCGGGTGATGAGCGTGTCGACGACGGAGGACTGCATCCAACTGTACACGGGGGTTGGGCTGGACGGGACGTTGCGGGGGAAATCGGGGAGGGCCTATGGCAGGCACGCGGGCTTGTGCCTGGAGTGCGAAGGGTACCCGGACGGCGCCAATACGCCAGCCTTGGGCGACGTCATTTTGCGCCCGGGAGAGAAGGCGATTCAACGCACGATTTATGCATTTTCAACGGTGTAGCGGAAAGCGGCACAGTTGTACGCCAGGAGTATCGCATGGATTTACACCCCGACCAGGATCACGGGACGGCTGTTCTGACGCAGCCGCCGAAGAAGCTGGATTACAGTCTCACGGGCGAGGAAACGCACCGGGCGATCGAGCGGGGGCTTGCGGAGGCGGAATGGTATCAGTGCCCGGTGCCGCGTGCGACGATGCGGGCGCTGCTGGAGCGGCGGAATGGGCCGGCGATTCGCGACACGATCCTCTGGTTCGGACTGATCATCGGGCTTGCGGCTCTGACGATTTATTTGTGGGGATCGTGGTGGGCGGTTCTGCCGTACTTCGCGTACGCCACGCTTTACGCGTCGACGTCGGACAGCCGCTGGCACGAAGCCGGCCACGGGACAGCCTTCAAAACAGATTGGATGAACAATGCGCTTTACGAGATTGCGTCGTTCATGGTGCTGCGGGAATCGACGGTGTGGCGGTGGAGCCATACGCGTCACCACAGCGACACGATCATTGTGGGGCGGGATCCGGAGATTGCGGTGCCGCGGCCGCCGGATCTGAAGGGGATGCTTCTGACGATCGTGGGGGTGCGGCTGTATCCGCCGTACTACAAGGCGGTGGTTCGCCATTTTTTCGGGCGGATGTCTGGGGCGGAGAAGACGTTTATTCCCGAGAGCGAGTTCCGCAAGGTCTTTTTCCGTGCGTGGATTTATGTCGCGATCTACGCGACGGCGATCGGGTTGTCGATTTACCTGCGGAGCTGGCTGCCGGCGATTCTGATCGTGTTTCCGCATGTTTTCGGCACATGGCTAATGCTGGTGTATGGGTGGACGCAGCACGCGGGGCTGGCGGAGAACGTTCTCGACCATCGGCTGAATTGCCGCACCGTTTACATGAATCCGATCCACCGGTTTTTGTACTGGAACATGAATTACCACGTGGAACATCACATGTTTCCGCTGGTGCCGTACCACGCGCTGCCGAAGCTGCATGCGGTGGTGAAGGACGACATGCCCAAGCCGTACACGAGCCTGTGGGATGCGTGGAAGGAAATTGTTCCGTCGGTGCTGCGGCAGGTGAAGGATCCGACGTATTACGTGCGGCGGAAGCTTCCGGAGCCGAAGCCGCGGGTGGCGGAACGGGGGTGGACGAGCGATGTGAAGGCGGACGAAAACGGCTGGCTCGAAGTGTGTGCGGCGAGTGATCTTCGCGCGTCGGACGTGATCCGGTTCGATTACGGGCGGAAGACGTTTGCGATTTACCGGGACCACGAGGGGAAGTTGTACGCGACGGACGGCATCTGCACGCACGGCAACACGCACCTTGCGGACGGGCTGGTGAAAGACCGGCAGATCGAGTGCCCGAAGCACAACGGGCGGTTCAACCTGGTGGACGGGTCACCGGCGCGGCCGCCGATTTGCCGGGGGATTGCGACGTATTCGGTCGAAGAGCGCGGCGGTCGGCTGTGGTTGAACGTGGTGCGTGCGGGGGGCGCCGAGGCGCGGGAACAGAAGACGTATTCGCTGCGGGTTGTCTCGACGCAGAGCGTGGCGACGTTCATCAGGGAGATCACGCTGGAGCCGGTGGGCGGGGTGATCGACTTTGAGCCGGGGGATTATATCCAGGTGAACATTCCGGCGTACGAAGAGATCCGCTTCCGGGACTTCGACATTCCGGCGCCGTATGCGGAGGTGTGGGAGCGGCAGCATGTGTTTGACCTGGTTTCGCGGAATCCGGGCGGGGGGACGCGGCGCAACAATTATTCGATCGCCAGCAACAGCAGGACGGAACGGGGGCAACTGCGGTTCAACGTGCGCATTGCGACGCCGCCGCCGGGGCAGGATTGTCCGCCGGGGGTGGGCTCGGCGTACATGTTCAGCCTGAGGCCGGGGGACGTGGTGACGGCGATCGGGCCGTTCGGTGATTTCCACGTGAAGCCGACGCAGCGCGAGATGATTTACATTGGCGGGGGTGCGGGGATGGCGCCGATCCGGGCGCATCTTTCGCATCTGCTGGAGACGATGGCGGCGCCGCGGAAGGTGAGTTACTGGTACGGCGCGCGCTCGAAGCAGGAGCTTTTTTATCACGAGTATTTCGAGGAACTGGCGAAGCGCTTCCCGAATTTCAGCTTCAAGGCGGCTCTTTCTTCGCCGCTGGCGGAGGACCAGTGGGCGGGGCATGCGGGCATGATCCACGAGGTGCTGATGGAGCATTACCTGAAGGACCACGCGAATCCGATGGCGGCGGAGTATTACCTGTGCGGCCCGCCGATGATGATCAAGGCGTGCACGAAGATGCTGAAGGAACTGGGCGTGCCGGATTCGCACATTGCGTACGACGAGTTTTGATGAGGAGGGCGGTTCTCGCTCCGCCAGCTGATGAGGAAGGAACAGAATGCAGGTGCCTGAATTCGCCCCGCCGCCGATGCCGAAGAGGCGCGACTACCGCATCGGCGTGCTGGGCAGCGGCTTTATCGTGAACGATTGCCACCTGGTGAGCTACCGGAAGTGCGGCTTCAATCCGGTGGCGATCGCCTCGCGTACGCGCGAGAACGCGGCGAAGGTCGCCTCCACTCGCAAAATTTCGAAGGTTTACGATACGTATGAGCAGCTTCTCGATGATGCATCGATCGAGGTGCTCGACATTGCCGTGCACCCGCAGGCGCAACTTGGATTGATTCGCGCCGCGTGTGAGCGGGGGACGGTGAAAGGCATACTTGCGCAGAAGCCGCTGGGGATGAACCTCGGGGAAGCACGCGAAGCGGTGGCATTGTGCAAACGTGCGGGGATCGCGCTGGCCGTGAACCAGAACATGCGGTACGACCCGTCGGTGCGTGCGGCGAAGTCGCTTCTGTCCTCGGGGGAACTGGGGCAGCCGGTCTTCACGACGATCGACATGCGGGCCATCCCGCATTTTCAGGCGTGGCAGAGCGAGGTGGGCTGGGTGACGCTGCGGATCATGTCGGTGCACCACCTGGACTGCCTGCGTTACTGGTTCGGCAATCCGCAACGAATTTTCTGCAGCACGCGGAGCGATCCTCGCACGCAGTTTCCGCACACTGACGGCATCTGCACCTACACCCTGGAGTACGGCGACGGAAACCGCTGCGTCGGGATTGACGACGTCTGGACAGGTCCGGCGTGCGAAGGGTGCCCGGGGGATATCGGCATTCGCTACCGGATCGAAGGCACGGCCGGGCTGGCGCTCGGCGACATCGGCTGGTGCAAAGATCCGTACACAAGTCCGTCGACGCTTCGCTATGGCCGCAAAGGCGACAAGGAATTCATCAACGCGCCGCTGGAGGGGACGTGGTTTCCCGATGCTTTCGGCGGGACAATGGCGCAACTGCTGATTGCCATTGAGGAGGGCGTGGAGCCTGCGATCAGCGGACGGGACAATCTGCTCACGATGGCGCTTGTGGACGCTGCTTATGTGAGTGCCGCGGAACACCGCGTGGTGGATTTCACGCAAATGATGAGAGAGGAAGAGATCGCATGAAACTGGGAATCATCAACAGCGCGTTTGCGCAGGCAGGGGTGGACACGGCGACCGGGCTTCAGCACATCGCGCGGATCGGCTTTGACACGGTCGATATTTTTGCCGAGGCGATGACCATTTCGGCGGAGGAGAAGTCGCTGATCGGGCGCACGTGTGAGAAGGCGGGGTTGCCGATCGTGTCGGCGGTGGTGGTGGCGACGGGGCTGGTTGATTTCAACGATCCGGTGCGCGATTTTCATGTCGAGCGGGTGAAGAAGCATGTGGATCTGGCGGCGGATCTTCGCGCGAAGAACGTTCTTTTGGTCCTTGGCGAATACATCTGGCAGCGGGAAGTGATCCCGCCGAAGGCGCAATGGGAGTGGGCGCTGGAGACGTGCCGGAAGATCGGCGATTACGCGGACAAGAAGGGTATCGACATCGCCCTGGAGCTTGAACCGTTCCGTCTGAGCCTGTTGAACAGCGTGGAGAGCATGGCTCGTTTTGTCGACGAGTGCGGGCATCCGCGGGTGCGCGCGAACATCGATATCAGCCACCTGGTGCTCGCGGACGCCGGACCGCAGGAGATTGCCGGACTCAAGGGCAAGGCGATCCACGTTCATCTGAGCGACTGCGACGGGAAGGTGCATGGGGACCTGCCGCCGGGGCGGGGAGTGGTCAAGTTTGCGCCGTACCTGCAAGCGATCAAGGAACTGCAGATTGACGGCTCCGTATCAATTGAACTGGAGTATTCCCCGGATCCGGTGAAGATTGTGGAATGGGTCGAGGAGGCGTACCACGCTACGGACAAGTTGATGCAGCAAGTGGGGCTGCGGTCCTAAGGAGATGTTGGACATGGCGTTGATGGTAAATGACGGCTCGTCGCGGCCGCCGGCGTTCAAGGTGTTTCTGAATCTCGCGAATCTGCTCGATCTTCCGGCGCATTCGGCGTGGAAAGCGCCGCTTGCGGGGGTTTCCCGCGACCAGCAGTTGGCGCGCGACGGGTTTGAAGGGGTGCAACTCGTGGACGAAGTGCCGCTCGCGGAAGATTCGCCGCTGCCGCACTGCGGGCTGGATCGGATCAATCGGCCGGAAGAATCGGATGGTGTGGCGGCGAAGCATGCCGCGCGCGGGGATATCTGCATCACGGTGCACGTGGGGTGGGGAACCGAAGATGATGCCGACGTCGATCGGCTGGTGGAGTCGGTGCTGAAAGCGTCGGAAAAGCATCGGCTGCCGATCTTCATCGAGACGCACCGGGCGACGATCACCCAGGACATGTGGCGAACGGTGCGGATCACGCGCCGGTTTCCGGAGGTGCGATTCAACTGCGATTTCAGCCACTACTACTGCGGGCAGGAACTTGTGTACGGCGAATGGAAGGACAAGATGGCGTTCATGGCGCCGATTTTCGAGCGGACGGGATTCATGCACGGCCGTATCTCCAGCCCGGGGTGCATGCAGGTGGCCATCGAACCCGACCCCGCGGGCTCACCCGGGCGTCCTAAGCAAGCGCACGGCGTGGCGAACTTCCTGGAGCATTTTGAAGACATGTGGACGCGTGCGATGAGTGGATTCGTCCGCAACGCGAAGGAGGGCGACGTTTTGATCTTTGCACCGGAACTTCTGGCCGGGACGTATTACTATGCGCGAAAATTTCCGGACGCGACGGGGCAATTGCAGGAGGAGTCGGATCGTTACGCCGAAGCGATGCGGTATGCCGCGATCGCGCGGCGGTGCTTTGCGGCGACGCGTGCGGCTGCGGGGGGAGGGTGAGTTTACTTGCGTGGCCGTGGGGGGCGATTGGGATGGGAGGAGTTTAGATGTGGCAAAAGAAAAGGCCGCTCGATTTTCATCAAGCGGCGATTTCGGAAATCGGGGCGACAGGATTTGAACCTGCGACCTCTTGGTCCCGAACCAAGCGCTCTAGCCAAGCTGAGCTACGCCCCGTTCTGGCGTCGGAGGGAGGGGTTAGCTCTGTTTCCGTCGCTTCTTTTTGCCGTAGCGTTTTTTCGGTTTGTCTTTCTTCATGGCGGTCCTTTCCTTCCTGGAAGATCCGTTCCGGGGGAGGCCCCGGGCGGTGACAGACTGGGAATAGTAGCAGAAGGCGGGGGTGCTTGCCAGAGCGCTGGGGGGCAATCTTGAAACGGGGGAGGCAAAGGCGGAGAATGCGGCATTGCTATTTTGACCGGAGAGGGCCGTGCATCATCGCCAGCCGCTGCGTATTTGGATTCTTTGTGCGTTGGTTCTGGTAGTTGCCGTGATCACTGCGATGCCGGCGGGTGCGGGGGAGCAGACGGGGGAAAAGGGGGCGCGCGGGGCGCAACTGGGGCAGATTCGGGGATTTTCGATCCAATTGACGGATCCGAAGGGGCGGGATGCGTATTTGAAGGCGGTGGACGACCTGGCGGACATGGGGTGCACCTGGGTGAATTTTGTGATCGCGGCGCGGCAGCATGATGTGAAGTCGGAGTCGATTGCGATCAACTGGCAGAACATTCCGCCGGAGAAGGATATTGAGCGGGTGATCCGGCATGCGAAGGCGCGGAACATGTCGGTGATGCTGATGCCGATTGTGCTGCTGGATCATGCGGGGACGAAGGAGTGGCGCGGGGTGATATCGCCGCCGAACTGGGACAACTGGTTTGCGTCCTATGACATGTACATCAAGTTCATGGCGGACATGGCGCATTCGTGCGATGTGGATGTGTTCTGCGTGGGGTCGGAGCTGCTGTCGACGGAGCCGTTCCGGGAGCGGTGGGTGGAGGTGATCAAGGACATTCGGCAGCACTTTCCGGGGAAGCTGACGTACTCGGCGAACTGGGACCATTATGATGCGGCGCGCGGGGGGCCGACGTTCTGGGACAAGCTGGATTACATCGGGATGAACAATTACAACGAGCTGGCGGACAAGCCGGGGGCGACGGTGGAGCAGTTGGACAAGGCGTGGGAGCCGATCAAGCGGGATATTTTGAAGTTTGTGGACAAGGAGAAGAAGCCGTTCTTTTTTACGGAGGTGGGGTGGCATAATTTGGAGAACACGCTGTCGCAGCCGTGGAATTATGTGGCGGACGGGCCGATCGACACGAACGAGCAGTTCAATGCGTATCGGAGTTTTGTGGACACGTGGAAGAGCGTGCCGAAGAGCAAATTCATGGGGGCGTTTGTGTGGGAGTGGCGGCCTGGGGCGGATGGGGTGAAGGATCATGGGAGTTATTCGCTGCAGGGGACGAAGGCGTTGACGGTGGTGAAGGCGTGGATGTCGAACAAGTCGTAAGAGGGGTGGGGGGGGGTATGATGATGGATAAAGGAGATTGAGATGCCGATTTATGAGTTTCATTGTGAAGCGTGCGACAAGTCGTTTGAGATGATGACGACGATGAGCGGGCGGGATGCGAAGGTGGCGTGCCCGCATTGTGCGAGCAAGAAGACGTCGCGGAAGTTGTCGGTGGTGGCGGTGGGTGGTGGCGCTCAGAGTGGCGGCGCTCCTTCTGGCGGGCATGTGCACAGTGGGATGTGTGGGTGTGGGAAGCAGCAGGGGAGTTGTGGGATGGGGTGAGGGGTGGGGTGGCTTGCGCGTTGGGATTTGTTAGTGAGTAGTGCCCACGTCGCCTGCGGGCGACGGGCGTCATTCTGGTGATGTGAGGTTTGGCATGGCGGAGCGGAAGGTTTTGATTTTTGTTGAGGATGCGTACGAGGATATGGAGCTGGTGTATCCGAAGTACCGGTTGCAGGAGGCGGGGTTTGGGGGGGTGGTGGCGGGGCCGAAGGCGGGGGTGACGTATCGGGGGAAGCATGGGTATCCGACGGTGTCGGATGCGAGCCTTGCGGAGATGAAGTCGGGAGATTTTGTGGGGGTGATTTGTGCGGGGGGGTGGATGCCGGACAAGTTGCGGCGGGAGGGGACGGTGAAGGCGTTGCTGCAGGAGTTTCATGCGGACAAGAAACTCGTGGGGGCGATCTGTCATGGGGGGTGGATGCCGATCTCGGCGGGGATTTATCAGGGAGTGAAGGTGACGGGGTCGCCGGGGATTAGGGATGATCTGGTGAATGCGGGGGCGGTGTTTGAGGATTCGGTGGTGGTGGTGGATCGGCATTTTGTGTCGTCGCGGCGGCCGGATGATTTGCCGGAGTTTAGGAAGGGGGTATTGGGGGTGCTGGGTGATTTGACGGGCGCCGGCGCTACACGGCTGACGCCTCGATGATGCTGCAGACGCTTTGGGTGGGGATGACGCGGGAGAGTTGGAGGTTGGCGGCGCGGAAGAGGTCGGCGTATTCGGCGGCGGTGCGTTCCTGGCCGCCGGTCATGACGAGCATGTTGAGGTCCATGAATTTGGAGAAGGCGGGGGCGTGGCCTTCGGGGATGACGGTTTCGATGAGGAGGATTTTGGCGGAGGGGTTCATGGCGGAGCGGATGTTGGCGAGGATTTTGATGGCGTCTTCGTCGGGCCAGTCGTGGATGATGAATTTGAGGGTGTAGAGGTCGCCGTGGGCGGGGACGGCGTGGAAGAAGTCGCCGGCGATGGGGGTGATGCGGGGGTCGAGGTTCTGGGCGCCGGCGATGACGCGCGGGGTGTCGAAGAGTGTGCCTTTGGAGGCGGGGGATTGGGAGAGGATCTGGGTGAGGAGGCGGCCGTGGCTGCCGCCGATGTCGATGATGTGGTGGAAGGGGGAGAAGTCGAAGGCGTCGAGGACGGCGGCTTCGATGCCGGAGGTGAGGGAGGTCATGGAGTCGTGGAAGACGGCGGCGTGGTGGGGGTTTTGGGCGTAGTAGTCCCAGATGGGGTGGCCGAACTTTTTGGTGACGCCGTCGTTGCCGGTTTGGGTGCAGTGGAGGAGTTCTTCCCAGGCGGCGTAGTGTTCCTGTCCGAGCTGGGCGCGGGCGGAGGCTCGCATGGACCAGGGGAAGTCGGAGCGGAAGGATTCGGATTTGGGGGTGTTGGCGTAGAGGCCGTCGGATTCGATGAAGAAGCCTTCGGAGATGAGGGCACGGAGGAGGCGGCGGAGGGCGTTGGGGTGGGCGTTGAGGACGTGGGCGAGGTGGTCGAGGGATTTGGGGCCGGTGGCGAGGAGGTCGGGAAGTGCGAGTTCGGCGGCGGTATTCAGGGCGCGGGCGAGCCAGAGGCCTTTCATGAGGTCGATCATGGTGGTGACGGCGAGGTCGGGGGTGGAGGAGGTGGAGGTGGTGGTGGTTGTGGTGGTTGTGGTCATGGGAGGCTCCTGAATTTGAGAAACGGGGGAGAGGATAGCGCGCGGGACAGGGGGAGAGGAAGGGACAGGTTGGGGGTTTGGTTCTTTCTTGGGATGGGTGGCAGGGGCGTGGAAGAGAGGCGGGGAGAGGCCGCCAAGTGTGGGTATGTCGTTGGCGGCCTGTCGTTTTTGAGCTGAAAATGAGGGTGGGGGCTTGCCTATTTTACCAGAGAGGGGGTGCCGCTGGTCCAGCGGGTTGGGCGGTCTTCTTCGGGGAGGGATTTTTCGGAGGCGGATTTGCAGCTATGATTTCGAAATGGAGCTGAAGTTGAAGCCAAATCGGTCGCTTTATGTGCAGTCGCTGCGGCGAATGGGGTCCGCGCAGCGGTCAAAGAAGGCCATGGAGTTGTCGGACCTGGGCAAGCGGCTGTTTCTGCATGGGCTTGCTCGGCGATTCCCCGAGGCGACGAAGGAAGAATTGCACCGTTTGTATCTCGAGCGGATTGCGCGATGTCACAATCGGAATTGTTGAAGATGGAACAGAAGGGCATCAACGGAAGCTGCTTTACTTGACTCTGATACTCACAGCCACAACGCCGGACTACATTGTCCAGGTGTCTGATCGCCGGTTGACGCTAGAGGGATAAAGCAACCTTCTTTCTGTAAAAGCGATCGTTTGTCGTAGGCGGGTCAGGGGTTTTCCAGGTTCAAGTAAACTTTTCCAGTGGTCCATTCTTCGTCGATTTCCACGAGGACCGCGGAGACCAGCCGCAGCAGCGA
>JBQCGD010000161.1:0-16087 GCA_051955985.1 Phycisphaerae bacterium
CAACACAAGCCCAACCCCCCCCCACTCCCCCCCCGGCGCTCCCCCCCCAAACTCCACCTTTTCCCCCCCGCCGCCCTCCCCTTCGGCGTTATAACCAAGCCGCCATTGGCGAATCTCACAGGAGTCCCCCATGCCCACCGACCCCGAAACCACCCTCCAAACCCTCAAACAACTCATGCAAAACTTCGTCAAAGAACGAGATTGGGAAAAATATCACACACCCAAAAACCTCGCCGCCAGCGTCTCCGTCGAAGCCGCCGAGCTCCTCGAACTCTTCCAATGGCTCACCCCCGATGAAGCCATCCACCGCCCCCACAACGACTTGGACTTCCGCCGCGCCGTCGGCGAAGAAATGGCCGACGTCCTCATGTACATAATTTCACTAGCCAACGCCCTCAACCTCGACCTCGCCGACACCATTTTCGCCAAAATGGCCAAGAACCACGCCAAGTACCCCCCCGAAAAGTTCCGCGGTCACTACCAGAGGCCTTTGAAGTAAGCCTCAGTAGGAAAACACCTTAGAGCTGACTAAGAGATTCGTGAAAAACGGCACAATTTGTGTTGATTAGGCTTGTGAAGAAAAGTACTATATACGCGAGGATTCAGCATGGGAGCCCCGGACAAAGACCCCTCGGGATCGCCTAAACCTAACTGGGTAAGCAACTTAGCTCAACGATCCACCGGCCTCCCCGGCGACGATCCTCCCCCGGTGCCCAAAGCCCCCGGAGACTCCGCTCTCTGGAAGCTCGCCGGCCTCGGTTTCCAGTTCGCTGCCTCGAGCGTAATCTTCGCCCTCATCGGCGTTTATATCGACAAGCGAACCGGATGGTCCCCCTGGGGTGTCGTCTCCCTCGTCTTTCTCGCCCTGATCGGCAACCTCTATCTGCTGATCAAAGAAGGACTTAAAAGCGACAACCCCCCGGGCAAAAAGCCTGATCACGGGAGCCACCCGCCCAACGGCGGATCATCATAAAAGGTGCTCAAATGACCACGCTCACCACAACCCGCGTCGAACCCCTCACTTATAGCAAACCCGCCGTCGACGCTTCCCCCCTCGTCGGTCCTTCCCTCACCCTCCATATTGGTATCACCCCCGCCAACATCGTCCTCTTCTCCGCCCCCGCCACCGTCGCCCTCGTTATGGCCCTTGCCTGGATCGTCCTAAAGTCCGCTGCACTCCCACTTTACACCAACGAAATGTTCGCCGCCGCCGCCGTCAGCGCCGTCGGCGGAATGTTCGCCTCCATCCCCCTCTTCGTCCTCATGGGCAAAGGGGCCCAGATGATCGCAAAAGCGGGAATCATGTCCATCGCCGTCCGCTGCAGCATGGTCCTCTTCGGAATGGTCCTCGCCATGCAACCCGCCTGGGGCCTCGCCAAAATGCCCTTCGTCTACTGGGTCCTCGGCTTCTACTTCCCCATGCTCATCGTCGAAACCGCCCTCGTCGCCTGGCTCAGTTGCAAAGCCAAGTTCTAAACCCGCCGCACCCCAGCCAACGGGACCGGCCAAACAGGAATGTGGAGCTTGACCGCTTGACGGAATCCCCTGCGGACAGAGAATAGCAGGCCCAATTCTGTCGGAGCGAAACAAAAATGATGAATGTGCTGACCCAACTTCCGTTGGCTGCCAATACTGAAGAACTGCTGCTGCACGTCCTGCCGCACCATTTCAACAGCATCCGGATCGGGAACTGGCCCCTCAACAGCCACGTCATCATGATGTTGATCGCGGCCCTCCTCGTGTTCCTGCTCTTCTCCTACGTCGGGGCACAGGCCAAAAAGAACACCGTCCCCACCGGCGTCCACAACTTCGCCGAAGCGATGCTGAGCTTCCTCCGCACCGACCTCATTCGTCCCGCTCTCGGCGAAAATGCCGACAAGTTTACCCCCTTCATCTGGACCGTTTTCTTCTTCATCCTCTTCTGCAACCTCCTCGGCATGATCCCCGGCTCCGAAATCGTTGAACTCCTCACCCACGGCCGGCTGCAGCACGTCTGGGGCACCGCAACCGGTAACCTCATGGTCACCGCCGGCTTAGCGATCGTCGCTTTTGTCATGATTCACGTCGCCGGCATCACGCAGGCAATCCGCATCAAGATGGACCCCAGCCTCGCCCCCCATCACCATGGCTCCGATCACGCCCAGCCCCACGGCCACGGCGAAATGCACGGCATGGAAGGAATCGAGGACGAACGCGACGTCGTCTACGACCACCACGTCGGCGACGGCCACGACCACGCCCACGGCGTGCACCACTCCCAGGAATTTCACGGCCAACCGTTCCCTGTGGCATTTTTCACAGGCATCGGCCACTACATCTGGAACTTCGCCCCGCACCCCGAGATCGGCTGGAAGCCGCTCGACATCCTCATGTGGGTCTTCCTGCTCGGCCTCGAAGCGGTAGGGGCCCTGATCAAGCCCTTCTCCCTCTGCATTCGTCTGTTTGCCAACATGCTGGCGGGCCACCTCGTGCTTGCCTCACTGGTCGGGATGATCCTCTTGGCGAGCAACATTGCCGCACGCGGAAGCATAAGCGTAGTCGTCATCGCAGGTTGCACCGCCCTGAGTCTCCTGGAACTCTTCGTGGCGTTTCTCCAGGCGTACATCTTCACCTTTTTGACGACCCTGTTCATCGCTTCCGCCGTGGCGCCGGAACATTGATCGGAATTTCACAAGCGGGGGGGGTAACAAGTGAATACAGGTTGTTGGTCGAAAGGCCGGCAATTTGAGTTGGGCTGGTAGCCGACGCCGAAGCCCCCTGTTTAATGTCGGAATTTACATTTGGGCCGAATTATTTTCGATTTTTGGCCCGCAGAAGCCTCATAAGAGGCAGGAGAATCACATGTTGGACCTTCTCGCACAGGCAGTTTCCCCGGTCGTTCAGAGCACCGGCAACATCGGCATCGGTCTCGGTGCCGCCGGCATCATGATCGGCGCCGGCATCGGCATCGCGGGCGCCGCCCGCGGCATCGGCAACATCGGCGGCTCCGCCGTCGAAGCCATCGCCCGCCAGCCGGAAGCCAAAGGCTCAATCGGCACGAACATGATCATCGCCGCGGCGCTGATCGAAGGCTTCACCTTCTTCGCGCTGGTCATCGGCCTGATCCTCATGGGCAAGCTGATGTAATTCGGCCAGACGAAAAATGGGGTTCCGGGCCGTCAGGGCCGGAACCCCTCTTTGTTTGTTTATCCATTGACGGGGCATTGAGATGCGCATGCGTGTCAATGCCCGCCGGGCCGCGGGGCCGTGAGCCCCTTGGCCCGCACGGCAGCCTGAGGCGGACGGTCAAACAACGTTCAGCGGGGCCCCAGAGAGTTCGTGAAGCGGCAGGGTGGATTGCTGAAAACGGCGATCTGCATTAGCATCAGTGGCCCTTTGGACTGCAAAGCAGTGTTAGCGGCGGGAGCATTATGCGACTGAAACACTTCGGGATGTCGGGATTGCTGGCGGTAGTTCTTCTTGCGGGCGGCGTAAGTGCGTACGCCCAGGGGAACGCGGCGTCGGAGGAACCGGCAGCGAAGATGGAGAACACGGAGTTGAAGGAATCGCATCCGGCGGCAGATGCGATCCACGAAGAACTGGACATGTGGACGCTGCTGACCACGATCGCGATTTTCGTGGTGCTGCTGGCGGTGCTGAGTGCGACCGCGTGGAAGCCGATCCTCGGCGGGCTCAAGGCGCGTGAGGCGGCAATTCGCGACTCGGTGGAAGCTGCGGCGCGGGCCAAAGCGGATGCCGAGCGGACGACGCGGGAACTCGAAGAGAAGATGGCCGAGGTTCAGCGGCAATCCGCGCAGCAGTTGCAGCAGGCGAAGGCGGACGCACAGAAGGTTGCGGACACGATTCGGCAGCAGGCGGAAGTGGAATCTGCGGCGTTGAAGGATCGCACCCTGCGGGAGATTGACGGGGCGAAGCAGCAGGCCTTGGCGGAGATCAATGCTCACGCGGCGATGCTGGGGACGGCGGTGGCGAGCAAGATTCTGAAGCGGTCGGTGACGGCGGACGACCAGCAGCGGCTGGTTGAAGAGTCGTTGGCGGAACTCGCTAAAAAGAACTGACGACGTAAAACACGAAGGCAATTCAAACCACCGGCGTGGGCTCAGTCTTCAAGAGGTTGCGATGGCGGCAGATAATGAGTTTCAGGTTGAGGCGATCGGGGAAGTGTATGCCCAGGCGCTGGTGAATGAGGCACAGAAGCAGGGCGTGTTGGGGGAGATCACCGAGGACGTGCGGGGGATTGGGGAGTTGTTGAAGAGCAATTCGACGTTTTCGTCATTTACGCAGAATCTGACGATCGGGGAGGAGGAGCGGCTGGAGGCGTTGAAGAAGATTTTCGGCGGGCGGGTGCATCCGTTGATGCTGCAGGTGCTCGAGAGCATGGCGCGGCGCGACCGGTTGATGTTTTTGAACGGGTTTGTGGAAGCCTTCGAAGAAATTCTGAAGAAGATGTCCGGGCACGTGGATGTGGAACTGGTGTCGGCGACGGAGTTGAATCCCGGTGTGCTGGATCGCATCCGGCAGTCGCTGGCGCAGAAGGCGGGCGGGAGCGTGGATTTGAAGGTGAAGATTGATCCATCGCTGATCGGCGGGGTGATGGTGCGGATCGGGGATACGCTGATTGACGGGTCGGTGGCGACGCAGCTTGAGAAGATCGAAGAGCAGTTGAAGCGGCGCGGCGTGAGCCAGCTTCAGGGCGGCGTGTCGGCCGTGGTGGCGTGAGTTTTTTCAAACGGACAAGCATTGCGAACGCAGGTTCGCCTGGCCAATAGAGGAAGCAAATGAAATTCAAGATCGACGAAATCACGAGCGTCATCCAGCAGGAAATCTCGCAGTACCAGAACCAGCTTGATGTGACGCAGGTCGGGAAGGTAATCGAGGTGGGTGACGGGATCGCGCGGATCTACGGATTGCGCGGCGCGATGGCGGGCGAGATGCTTGAGTTTCCGGGCGGGGTGTTCGGACAGGTGTTCAACCTGGAAGAAGAGACCGTGGGTGCGGTCATCTTCGGCGATTACAAGAAGATCAAGGAAGGGGACACGGTTCGCACGACCGGCGAACTGCTCTCTGTTCCGGTGGGCGAGGCGCTGCTGGGACGCGTGGTGAATCCGCTGGGGCAGCCGATTGATGGCGGGCCGGCGATCCAGACGTCGGAGCGTCGCAAGGTGGACATCATCGCGCCGGGCATCGCGGATCGTCAGCCGGTGAAACAGCCGTTGCAGACGGGCATCAAGGCGATCGACGCGATGATTCCGATCGGGCGCGGGCAGCGCGAGTTGATCATTGGGGACCGGAAGACGGGCAAGACGGCGGTGGCGATCGACGCCATCATCAACCAGAAGAAATTCTGGGGGACGCCCGACGCGGTGGTCTGCATTTACGTGGCGGTGGGGACGAAGGAATCGACGGTTGCGGGCGTGGTGGACCAGCTTCGCCGCGCGGGCGCGATGGATTATACAATTGTCGTGACGGCATCGGCGTCGGATCCGGCGCCGCTGCAGTACATCGCACCGTACGCGGGATGCGCGATGGGCGAGTACTTCATGTGGAAGGGCAAGCACGTTCTGTGCGTGTATGACGACCTTTCGAAGCAGGCACAGGCGTACCGGCAGTTGTCGCTGCTGTTGCGTCGTCCGCCGGGCCGCGAGGCGTATCCGGGCGACGTGTTCTATCTCCACTCCCGCTTGCTGGAACGTGCGTGTAAGTTGTCGGATGAGAACGGGGCGGGGTCTTTGACGGCGCTGCCGGTGATCGAGACGCAGGAAGGGGAAGTGTCGGCGTATATTCCGACGAACGTGATTTCGATCACGGACGGGCAGATTTACCTGGAGCCGGACCTGTTTGCCGCGGGCATTCGTCCGGCCATTAACGTTGGCATCTCGGTGAGCCGCGTCGGCGGCTCGGCGCAGATCAAGGCGATGAAGAACAAGAAGGTTGCGGCTTCGCTGCGACTGGACCTGGCGGCATATCGTGAGCTGGAGGCGTTTGCGCAGCTGGGGACGGAACTGGATCCGGCGACGCAGCGGCAGTTGGATCGCGGGGCTCGCATGGTGGAGCTGCTGAAGCAGCCGCAGTATGTGCCGATGGACGTGATCGACCAGGTCATGGTGATCTACGCGGGGTCGCAGGGGTACCTGGACACGCTGCCGAAGGATCAGGTGCTGAACTGGGAAAAGGATTTCCTGGAATACGTGCACACGACGGCCGGGGACCTGGTGAAGGAGCTGACGGCGAAGAAGGACCTGACGCCGGAGATTGAGGCGAAGCTTGTGGATGCGATCAAGCGTTTCAGCAGCGTGACGCAGATTGGGAAGAAGGGGGCGGCGGTGTATGACGTCGGCACGGATGAGGACAAAAAGGTTCGCGAGCAGATGCAGGCGGCCCGCGCGTAAGCGCGTCGCTGGCGGATGAACGAGGGACGGAACGCGACGGTTTTGAGTTTGGAAGATTATGGCAAGAGCTCGAATCATCATTAAACGCCGCAAGGCGGTGCGGAACATCAAGAAGATCACGAAAGTGATGCAGATGATCGCCACGTCGCGGTACCAGAAGGCGTTCAAGCGGGCGGTGGGGACGAAGCCGTACGTCAAGAAGATCGGGGAGCTGGTGGCGAGCGCGGTGCAGGCGGTGCGCGGGTCGGGGGCGGCGGTGGAACATCCGCTGATGAAGGAGCCGGCGGCAGGGGGGAAGATTGCGGTGCTGGTGATTTCCTCGACGCGCGGCTTGTGCGGCGGGTACAACGGCAATGTGCTGCGGCTGGCGAATGCGACGCTGAAGGAACTGGAGGCGAGCGGGAAGGGGACGGAACTGCACGTCGCGGGGAAGAAGGGCGTCGCGTATTTCCGCTTCCAGCGGCGGGAGATTGTGCAGAACTACGGGGCGATCGGGGATAATCCGAAGTTTACGGAGATCGAGAAGATTGCCGAGCATTTCATGACGGCGTACACGGAGGGGAAGATTTCGGGGTTGAAGATCGTGTACATGCGGTTCATCAGCGCGGGGCAGCAGCGTCCGCACGTGATGGACGTGTTGCCGTTGTCGAACCTGGCGGGCGCGGAGGGGGCGGGCGAGCCGCAGGCGGCGGCGGTGCCGTACGAGTTCATGCCGAACGCCGAGGCACTGCTGGATGAGCTGATTCCGACGACGGTGAAGATCAGCATTTTCCAGGCGTTTATCGAGGCCGCAGTGAGCGAGCAGATCGCCCGCATGGTGGCGATGAAGGCGGCGACGGATAATGCGGACAAGATGGGGAAGAAGCTGACGCAGGATTACAACCGCGCGCGGCAGAGCCAGATTACCAGCGAGCTGTCCGAGCTGATGGGCGGCGTGGAAGCATTGAAGTAAGAGCGGATTTTTTTAGAAGAGACGAATTACGGAATCCTGGATTCCTTCTGCGGAGTGAAAAGAATGGCGACTACCGGCACGATTTCCCAGGTCATCGGCTCGACGTTTGATGCCGAGTTTCCGGAAGACCAGCTTCCGGCGATTTACAATGCGATCAAGGTGGATGCGGAGTCGCGTGGCGTTCACGTGAAGCTGACGGGAGAGGTGCAGCAGCATCTGGGCGGCGGGAAGGTGCGGGCGGTGGCGCTGGGGTCGACGGACGGTTTGGCGCGTGGGATGGCGGTTCTGGACACGGGTGCGCCGGTGAGCGTGCCCGTGGGGACGGAGACGCTGGGTCGCGTGTTCAACATGCTGGGCGAGCCGATCGACAAGAAGGGTCCGGTGGCGGCAAAGGCGACGCGTGCGATTCACCAGCCCCCGCCCGAGTTCAAGAATCTTGAACCGAAGACGAAGATCTTCGAGACGGGCATCAAGGTCATTGACCTGCTTGCCCCTTATGTGCGTGGTGGGAAGACGGGACTGTTCGGCGGGGCGGGCGTCGGCAAAACGGTCATCATCCAGGAGCTGATCGCGCGTCTGGCGCGGTTCCACTCGGGGTATTCGTGCTTCGCAGGCGTCGGCGAGCGGACGCGTGAGGGGAACGACCTGTGGTTGGAAATGCAGGAAGCGAAGATCGGCGATACGGGCAAGCACGTTATCGATCAGACCGTGATGGTGTTCGGGCAGATGAACGAGCCGCCCGGATCGCGTCTGCGTGTGGCGCTTTCGGCGCTCACGATGGCGGAATATTTCCGCGATCAGACCGGGGCGGACGTGCTGTTGTTCGTCGACAACATTTTCCGGTTTACGCAGGCAGGGTCGGAAGTGTCGGCGCTGCTCGGACGTATGCCTTCGGCGGTGGGTTACCAGCCGACGCTTGGCACGGAGATGGGTGAATTGCAGGAACGCATCACCTCGACGACGAAGGGTGCGGTGACGTCGGTGCAGGCGATTTACGTGCCTGCTGACGACTTGACGGACCCGGCACCGGCGACGGCGTTTACGCACCTGGATGCGTTCACCGTGTTGTCGCGTTCGATCGCGGAAAAGGGTATTTATCCGGCGGTCGATCCGCTGGAATCTTCGAGCCGCATCATGGATCCGAACTATGTCGGTAAGGAACACTATGAAGTGGCGCAGAAGGTGAAGCGGACGCTGCAGCGGTACAAGGATCTGCAGGACATCATTGCGATTCTGGGCGTCGATGAACTTTCCGAAGAGGACAAGTTGACGGTTGCCCGGGCGCGTAAGTTGGAGCGGTTCTTCTCGCAGCCATTCTACGTGGCGGAAGTGTTCACCGGTCTGCAGGGCTCAAATGTGAAGCTTGCGGACACGATCCGGTCGTGCAAGGAAATCGCGGAAGGGAAGTGGGATCACTTGTCGGAAGGGTCGTTCATGTATGTGGGGACCGTCGAGGAAGCGGCGGAGAAGTACGAGAAGTCGAAGAAGTAATTCGGCTTCGTTATCGGGTTCAATGAAAAAGGCGTCGATCGTGGGATCGACGCCTTTTTTCTTTTTTGCATGTGCATTCGGCCGATGGCATCGCCGGTTGGGCTTGATCAGGCGCAGACGGCGAGGGCATCCGCGAGGTCTTTGCGGGGGGACTTGGTGGTGAGCTTAAGGTCGAATTTTTCCTGAAGGATCTTGAAAACGTTGGGGGTAATGAATGCGGGAGGATTGGGGCCGATGGTGATGCCCTTGACCCCGAGGGAGAGGAGGGTGAGGAGCACCGCGACGGCTTTTTGTTCGAACCAGGAAATGCAGAGGGTGAGGGGGAGATCGTTCACGGAGCAGTTGAAGGCGTTGGCGAGGGCGATAGCGACAGAGATGGCGCCGTAGGCGTCGTTGCACTGGCCCATGTCGAGGAGGCGCGGCAATCCGAGCAGCGTGCCGTACTCGTGCTCGCGGATGCGGTACTTGCCGCAGCCGAGGGTGAGGATGAAGGAGTCGGGCGGGGTAGAGGCGGCGTAATCGGAAAAGTAGTTGCGGCCGGGCTCGGCGCCGTCGCAGCCGCCGATGACGAAGAAGTGGGAGATCTTTTTGTCTTTGACGGCCTGGACGATGGTGGGGGCCGCGTCGAGGAGAACGGAGCGGTGGAATCCGACGGTGGAGACGTTGGTGATGTTCCTGGTGCAGGGCTTGCAGGTGCGGGCCTTGGCGATGACGGCGGAGAAGTCGCTGGTGGCGAGGCGGGTGCCGCCGGGGACGGCGGTGTAGCGGGTGGTGAAAAGGCGGTCGGCGTAGGAAGGGTGCGGGATGAGAACGCAGTTGGTGGTGGCGATGATAGGGCCGGGAAATGCGGCGAATTGTTTACGCTGGTCCTGCCAGGCGCCGCCGTAGTGACCGGCGAGGTTGGGATGCTGGCGGAGCGTGGGGTACATGTGGGCGGGGAGCATCTCGCCGTGGGTGTAGACTTTGATGTCGGTGCCTTCGAGTTGTGTGAGGAGGTTGGAGAGGTCGAGGAGGTCGTGGCCGGTGATGAGGATGCCGGGGCCGTCGAGGGTGCCTTCGCTGACCTGGGTGGGCGAGGGCTTGCCGAAGCGTTCGACGTGGGCCTGGTCGAGGAGTTCCATCACGCGCAGGTTCTTGCGGCCGAGTTCCATGGCGATATCGAAGAGGGTGGGGATGTCGAAGTTGACGTTGGTCATGGTGGAGAAGAGGGCTTCTTCGATGAAGGCGGAAACGGATTCGTCCTGTTTGCCGAGGCGGCGGGCGTGGTGTGCATAAGCGGCCATGCCCTTGAGTCCGAAGAGGATGGTGTCCTGGAGAGACTGGACATCCGGGTCTTTGCCGCAAACGCCGACGGAATTGGAGCAGCCGACGCCGCGCGAGGCCTGTTCGCATTGGTTACAGAACATGAGGGGGTCCTTTTGAAAGCATCCGTGCGTGTCGATGGCTACGATGGCAGCATCGGCGTTTCGCACTCATGACCTGGCGCGCATAATAGGCCTTTGACGACGGCGGCTCCTTGATGTAGATCAAGCCGCAAAGATTTTTTTATTCCTGTTTTTGAGAACCCATGCTGGATGGCGCGACGATTCTGCGGGGGTGCGGGTTTTTCCGATTTCTCACGCCGGAAAAGCGGTTGCAGCTGGAGTCCCTGTTGGTGCTGAAGCGCTTCCCGAAAGGGACCATGATTTTCCGGCAGGGAGATGCCTGCCCGGGGTTGTTCATCGTGGGGAGCGGGCTGGTGCGCGTGTTCAAACTCGCGCCGAATGGAAAGGAACACGTGCTGCACCTGGTGGGGCCCGGTGCGACGTTTGCGGAGGTGGCGGCGATTGCGGGTTTTGATTGTCCGGCGTTTGCGGAGGCGGTGGAGGAGACGGAGTGCGGGCTGCTGCCGATGAAGCCTTTTCGCGAGATGCTCGAGACGGATCATCCGCTGTGCCTGCAGTTGATGGGGTCGATGGCGGGGTGGGTGAAGCACCTCGTGGGGCTGGTGGAGGATATCACGCTGCGGGATGCGGCGGGGCGGGTGGCGCGGTATCTGCTGACGGCATCGGAGGAGAGCGGCGGGGGGGATGTGACATTGCCAACGTTGAAGAAGCACCTGGCGTCGCATTTGAATTTAACGAGCGAAACGCTGTCCCGGACATTGCGGAGATTATCGGAGATGGGCGCGATCGAGATGGCGGGGGAGAAGATTGGGATCCTGAACCGCGGGATGCTGCAGGATTGCACGGACGGAATGGGGCCGCTGCTGTAACGGGGAAAGGCTCCGGGGCGTGGGAACTCAGGAAGGTCCGAATTCGTGCGCCTGCGGAAAGGTGTTTGCCCAGAGCAGCGGGCAAAAATTGCCCAATTTCCAATTCATCCAATTCTTAAAAATAGTTTTGCTTTCAGCGAATATCGGGTTAGATTCACCACGAACACATCTCTCTGCCGCTTCTTTCCATTTGGAGGCAACATGGTCAAAGCAACTTTGGCAGTTCTCTGCGCGGTTAGTTTTGGGCTTGCATCCCCCGTGGCGAAGGGCAATACGCTGTACGTGAACGATTTCGGGATGGGTGGGTGGAGTTCGTGGGAGACGCGGGACGGCGGCGGGACGCTCCTGATTGGTTCGACGGACTCGAGTGCCGATGCCGCCAGTTATTTCAATACCGCAGGAACGAGCTCGATGGACGCGAAGATCGAGAAGCAAATTATTTTCATGGACAGCGGAAAGTCGGCGAAGTCGGCATCACAAACATTCACGTTCACTGGCCCCAGCGGATCTCTGAATGGCGACGGGTACGTGCGGCTGGACGGGACCAGCGGAGCGAATGGAAAAAGCGATTTGGGCTACGCGGATCTCCAGGGAATAGCAGCCGCGAGTGTGCTGCAGGATTCGAGTTTCGCGGCGGCGTACCGGTACTATCTGCAACCGTACAGTTCATCCGGGCACCCACTGCAGATGACAATCGCGGTGCATGGGACAGACGGGTCGGATTACACATTGACCTATATCCAGTCAGGGTCGGTAAACGGGTGGAACTCGGTCTCGATATCGGCCGACAGCGGCCTGTTCGCGCTGACGAAGAAGGGTGCGGGGGCGGTGGGCGGCCCATCGAAGACGTTGCAGGGCTGGTCGGGAACATCGCCGTACGGCCCAGCCTTGTTCGGGCCGACCGCGAGTATTTTTCGGGTGGGTTTTTCGATCGGGAAAGACCAGCAGAACGTGGAGGAGTACCTGGACTGGGCGCAAATCACGCTGTTGAACGGGGGCGACATGATTGATTTCGTCGGACCGTCGACTGTGGTGCTTTCCGATACGCCCGCTGCGGCCCCGCTGCCGACTTCCGCGGGAATGGGAGGCGTCCTGCTGGCAATGGCCGGGGTGGGAATTTTCCTTCGGCGGCGATCGACCGCCGGTGTTGCGGCCGCATGAGCCCGCCGAAGGCCGAGTTGATCGCCCGTGCCGCCGTGGGCGTGGGAGTTCGGCGGCACTGATGGGGTCGCTGGAGCGGGCATGTTTGTGCTGCATGGGGTGCGCGGGCGGGTGGCGGTTGCGGACGGGCATGACCCATCCGCAGGCGCGGCGCAACAAGAAGGCTGATGCGAGTTGTGGGAGGGAGGACGAGCGGCTCGCACCAGCCTGGGCTTGGAAGCGGAGTTGATTAAGCCTTGACGCGCGTCTGGGGGACGTGCTCCTCAGGAATGGATCCTTCGAGCGGGCCCATCGAACGACGCGATTGCCAGATCGCCCAGCCGATGAGCGGGAGGATGACAAGGATCGCGATCAGCCGCGCCGGATCGAGGCCGACGTAGATGAGGGGTTTGGCAAGGGGGAAGTTGAATTCGGTGGCGGCCTTGTTGACGGTATCGACGATCAGGCGGTCGTAGCCGAGCATGAGGGGGATGGCGAGGACGGCGACCATGTTCATGACTTTGAGGAGCGGGTTGATGGCCGGGCCGGCGGTGTCCTTCAGCGGGTCGCCGACGGTGTCGCCGGTGACCGAAGCCTTGTGGCGTTCGGAGCCCTTGCCGGTGTTGGCTTCAATGTTGCGGGGCTCATCTTCGACCATCTTCTTGGCGTTGTCCCAGGCGCCGCCGGAATTGCACATGAAGGAGGCGAGGAGCTGGCCGGCGACGATGGCGCCGGCGAGGAAGCCGGCGAGGCCGATGGGGCCGATGAGGAAGCCGACAAGGATGGGGGTAAAGACGCCGAGGATGGCGGGGCCGATAAGTTCTTTCTGGGCGGCCTTGGTGCAGATGTCGACGACGCGGGCGTAATCGGGCCGTTTTTCGCCGGACCAGATCGCCTTGTCACGGAACTGGATGCGGCATTCCTGCACGTTCATGTAGGCAGCGCGGCCGACGGCGCGGATCAGCATGGCGCTGAAGAGGAACGGGACGCCGCCGCCGATGAGCATGCCGATCAGCAGGTTGGGGGAGCTGACGCTGAGCGTGCCGGCGACGCGGTTGAAAACTTCGAGCGGGAGGGGCTTGTCTTCGCCGCCGCCGCCGGAGCCGATGACGGTGATGAAGGAGGCGTAGAGGGAGACGGCGGCGATGACCGCGGAGCCGATGGCGACGCCCTTGGTGACGGCCTTGGTGGTGTTGCCGACGGCGTCGAGGTCGGCGAGGGTCTGGCGGGCTTCGAGCATGTCTTTCTTGGAGTCGAAGTCGTCCTGCACGTAGCCCATTTCGGCGATACCGTTGGCGTTATCGGCGATGGGTCCGAAGACGTCCATGGAGACGGTGTTGCCGGTGAGGGTAAGCATGCCGATGCCGCACATGGCGACGCCATAGGCGATGAAGATGGGGTTCACGGTGGACATCGAGAGGGTGTAGATGGCGACGGAGGAGAAGATGGCGACACAGAGGACGATGCCGGTGAACATGGCGGATTCATAACCGACGGCGAAGCCTTCGATGATGGTGGTGCCGTGGCCCGTGTCGGTGGATTGCTTGATGGCCTTCGCGGGGCTGTATTCAGTGCCGGTGAAGTACTCGGTGACTTTATTCAGCACGACGCAGAGGATGATGCCGATGAGGCAGGTCCATGCGGGCCGCATGTCGAGCCAGGCCCAGGAGCCGTCGGCGTTCTGGGTGACGTGGCCGAGGGTCGCCCAGGTGGGGAGGTCGGGGTTGGCCGAGCCGTGGAAGGAGAGGTAGCCGAGGCCGAGGAGGATGAAGCCGATGACGGAGATGAAGGAGCCGATGAGGAAGCCTTTGTTGATTTGTCGCATGGCTTCGGCGACGTTGCCCTTGGCCTTGGCGCGGACGGTGTAGGTGGAGATGATCGAGCCGATGACGCCGATGGCGCGGACGAGGATGGGGAACATGACGCCCTTGTGGCCGAAGGAGGCCCAGCCGAGGATCATCGCGGCGACGATGGTGACTTCGTAGGATTCGAAGATGTCTGCGGCCATGCCGGCGCAGTCGCCGACGTTGTCGCCGACGTTGTCGGCGATGGTGGCGGCGTTGCGGGGGTCGTCTTCGGGGATGTCTTTTTCGATTTTGCCGACGAGGTCTGCGCCGACGTCGGCGGCCTTGGTGAAGATGCCGCCGCCGACTCGCATGAAGAGGGCGAGGAGGGTACCGCCAAAGCCGAAGCCGAGCAGTGCTTCGTAGGCGTGTTCGCCGTAGGTCATGAAGATGAGGGTACCGCCGAGGAGGCCGAGGCCGTCGGTGAGCATGCCGGTGATGGTGCCGGAGCGGTAACCAAACATGAGGGCCTTTCCGAAGCCGGTGCGGGCGGCGGCGGCGACGCGGAGGTTGCCGATGGTGGCCATGCGCATGCCGACGAAGCCGACGGTGGCGGAGAAGATGGCGCCAACGAGGAAGGCGGCGGCGCGGCCGAAGGCGTAATCGACGGCGTGATCACCGCCGGTCAAATACTTGGTGAGGAAGAGCACGACGACGAGTGCGCCGATGAGGGGGAAGACGACGCGCATCTGGCGGGCGAGGTAGGCGTTGGCGCCGTCGCGGATGGCGCTGGCGATTTCCTGCATCTTGGAGGTGCCTTTGTCGGCGTCGAGGACCTGGCGGACGAGCATGCCGGCGTAGAGGAGTGCACAAATGGCGACGCCGAGGGAGATGAAGAGGGCGGCGCGTTCACCGGAGGTGAACTTGGGGTCGGAGAGGAAGGAGAAGTAGTGGAAGGTGGTTTCGGCAACCGTCTGGCCGGCGCCGGCGGCTTCGGGCTTGGGGGCCGTTGGCAACTGGCCGAAGGAAGGGCGCCATATGGCCAATCCGAGGAAGAGGGCGAGGAAGACGCCCCAGACGGCGGATTTGCGGAAGGTGTGGAATGATCGTGTTATGTGGTGTCGCATAGTGCGCTCATCCTATAAAGGAGGGAAATTCGGAAGCCGGTGGGGGCGGCTTGGATTAGCGGTGCGGTTCAATTTTTTCCTGCCGGCGTCGTTCGAGCCAGGCGATCCAGCGGTCGAGGCCGCGGTTTTCGTAGGTGGAGATTTCGATGAGGTCGAGGTCGGGGTTGATCTGGCGGACGTCGGCCCAGAAGGCGCCGCGGTCGAACATGACGTGGCGCTGGAGGTCGGCCTTGTTGAGGACGAGGAGGTCGGCGTTGGCGAGGAGGTCGGCGTAGAGGAGGGCCTTGTCATCGCCGGCGGCGACGGAGAGGACGGCGACGGTGAGGTCCTGGCCGATCTCGGGGATGCCGTCCGGCGGCGCGATGGCGTCGAGGAGGAGGAGGTCGAGGTCTTCGATCTTGAAGCGGGGAAGGATGGCGCGGATGGCGTTGATTTCGGCGTGGCGGGTGCAGATGGCTTCGACCTGGTCGCAGTAACGGGAGACGCGGTCGGCATCGCGTTCAGCGGCGGGGTTGACGGTGATGACACCGAGGCGGGCTTTTCCACGGAGCTGGCGCGCCGTTGCCTCCACCAGGGACGTCTTGCCTGCCCCCGGTGGACCCACGAGGCCCACAGCGAGCAGGGGAGCCTTGATTAAGACGCCTGATGAAAGACTGCGCGATTG
Organism: Phycisphaerae bacterium; assembly: GCA_051955985.1. Lineage (GTDB taxonomy): Bacteria > Planctomycetota > Phycisphaerae > WQYP01 > WQYP01 > DATKPA01. The sequence continues at coordinate 15,802 of JBQCGD010000161.1, forward strand.
TGACAACGGCACGCCAGTCGTATTCATGGAAAGCTCTCCCTACGCGGGAAAAAGAACTTCTTCGACATGAGTATCTTCGGGAAGCGGCGTGTCGAGCGGTATCGGGGGGGGCGACAGAAGTGCGATAGGGATTGGCCGGTTTTCGGGGGTGGGGGATATTCCTATCTTTGGGAGGGTGCGCGCGGGCGTGGCGGGGAGAGAATGCCAAGTGTGGGTACGTCGGTGGCGGCCTGTCGTTTTTGGCTCAAAAATGAGGGTGGGGGGTTGCCTATCTTACCAGCGTGCG
>JBQCGD010000162.1:0-60185 GCA_051955985.1 Phycisphaerae bacterium
TGCGGCGATGGTGAAGTCGGAGAGGGAGGAGGTGATGTTGTTGGGGAGTTGTGCGAAGCCGCCGCTAAAGCTGATGGCGTTTCCGGAGACGCCGGGGGAGAAGGAGGTGGAGCCGGAGAGGGAGGCGTTGTTGTTGTTGCCAGAGGAGTCGGCGAGGTTAGAGCCGGAGGAGGCGTTGGCCTGGTAGAAGGCGGTGGCGGCGGCGATGGAGATGGAGGCGGTGGCGGAGTGTCCGGCGTTGTCGGAGGCCTGGATGGTGGTGGTGCCGGGGGAGGCGGAGGCGACGAAGGCGCCGTTGGGGAGGATGGAGCCCTGGCCGGAGAGGATGGACCAGGTGATGCTGGTTCCTGGAGTCGCGGCGCCCATCGAGTTTCCGAACTGGTCTACAATACCAACGCCGAGCTCGAGGGTGCCGCCGGGGACAATACTTGCCGTACTCGGTAAGACGGCGAAGCCGGAGGCGGTTTGCACAACGGTGACGTCGACGGTGGCGGCGGTGCTCACCGTGGCGAGGGGGTTGGTAATGGTAACTTGAAGGGTGTAGGTACCGACGGCGGTGAAAGTGGCCGTGGTGTTCTTGGCGGCGTTTGTGCCGTTCGTGGAGAAGGAGACAGACCCAGGGGGAGTGCCGGTAGCGGCCCAGGTATAGGTGAGCGCGGATTCGCCAGCGGTGATGTCGTTTGCGGAAACGGAAAGGGCGGTGGAGGTTCCGGTGACGGTCGAATCGGCAGCGGCAGGGGGGCTGATGATGGCAGGAACTGCGAGTTTGAGGATTTCGGAAGCGGAAAGGGCGCGGGAGTAGAGGCGGAAGTCGTCGATGGAGCCGGCAAAGTTGGGGTCGGCGTTGAACTGGGATTTGCCGAGGTAATCCTGCGTGGTGGCGCCGAGGTTGGTGGGGTGAAGCGTCATGGAGGTGTTGGTCGCGACCGGCTGGCCGTTGACGTAGAGAGTGGCCGTATTTCCAGCAAGGGTAACGGCGACGTGATACCACGTGTTGACGGTAAGGGCGGGGCCGTTGAGTTGCTGTTCGCTGCCGTTGCCAGCCGCGGTGATGGCGAAACGGAGGGCGCCGGTGCCGCCGGCGCTGGGGGTGAGGAACATGTAATTGTTGACACCAGAGCCGAAGTCGAAAATGCGGCTCCAGTTGTTCAGGGTTGTGGGCTTGATCCAGGAGGAGATGGTGAAATCGTTGAGGGAAGAGACGATGGCCTGGGGAAGGGTGGCGTATCCGCCGTTGAGAAGGAGCGCGTTGTTGCTGACGCCTGCGGCGAAGGATGCAGCGCCGGAAAGAGAGGCATTTTGTGCGAACGGCGAAGCATCGGTGAGCGTGGTGCCGGTAGCGGCATCAGCGGGGTACCACGCGAGGGCTTCATAGTAGACGGTGAGAACGGCGTTGCCCGAGAGTCCATCGGCGGAGGCGGTGACAGTGGAAGTTCCCGCAGATCGGGGAGCGGTGAAGAGTCCGGCGGCGGAGATGGCGCCGGCGCCTGACGAGACCGTCCAGGCGAAGGAAGGCTGGACGGCCATGGGATGATTGAACTGGTCAAGTTCCGTGGCGGAGAGGAGATCGGCGAGATTGGCGGGAATGGCGGCCGCGGCGGGAGTCACCACAATGGCGGTTGAGGTCTGATTCACTTGAACAGTGACGTCGCTGGTGACGGAATTGTTGGCGCCGTTGGTGATGGTGACTTGCAGTGTGTACGTACCAGCCGCGGAGAAGGTGGCGGTGACGTTTTTGGCGGCGTTGGAGCTATTGACCGAGAAGGACACTGGACCGGGGGGCGTGCCGATCGCTGACCAGGTGTAGGTGAGGCCGGTTTCGCCGGAGAGGTCAGCGCCGAGGACGGAGAGCGTCGTCGTTTTGTTATCAACGGTGAGAGGCGACGCACTTGCGGGCGCGGCGACGACAGGGATGTCGGTTCCGTCTGTGGGAGTGATAAGTTGGAGAGCGGTGCCGGGCGGGGTTTGATTGTTTTGGGCGATGGAGACGTCGGTAGCATCGACAACGCCGTCGCGGTTGAAGTCGTAGGGGTTGGTGATGCCGGCGGGGCCGGTGTGGGCGGAAACGGCATTCACGTCGGCTGCGGTGGTCTGGGCATCGGTGGAACTGTCGCCAGTGTCGCCGACGGCATTGCCGAAATAGAACACATCATCGGCGAGAAGCCCGAGATGGGGCTGGGCGAGCACAGTGACCTTGAGCCATTCGTTCTGGATGACGCTGGGGTCCCAGATGATGGTGATTTGCGTAGAGCCGTTGGGCCCGCGGCCGGGGTAGGTGTTGATGAGTGCGGGGGTAGGAGCGGTGGCCCACGAGGAGGTATCGCTGGCGTTGCCAACGGCAAACATGAAGTCGTCCAGGCGTGGGAGGACGACGAGGTTGGCGACGTCGATCATGATGCCGGTGATACCGGCGGGGGAGGAGATGTAGTTGGAGAAGGAGGCACTTTGGCCAGGGAGGAGGGCCTGTTTGTCGGTTGCAATTGCTTTGTCATCGGTGAGGTTGGAGGAGCCGTTGTTGCTGTCGTAAATGCTGTTGTTGTAGAAGATGACGCGTCCAACGATGGTGGGGGCGGGCGGCATGACGGCGAGTTCATTGGAGACGAGCGAAGAGCCGGCGAGATCGATCGCCTTGATCGTGTAATAGTAAGCGGTGCCGGCGGCGACCTGAGTGTCATCAAACACGGTGGTGCTGGCGGGGACCGTCGCAATAGGGGCATAGGTGCCATTGACGCCAGTCTTGCGATCGATTTCCAAATTCACCGCATAGAAGGAGGGACTCGTGAAGGTGAGGTGAACGACCGGGCCGGCCTCGGCAGTGGCCGTATTGAGAAGGGGGGCGGTCGGAGGTTGGGCCATGCCGATGATTTCGGAGAGCCCGAGGACCTGGTTGTAGATGCGGATTTCATCGAGTGAGCCATTGAAGTAGTTAGCGCCGGTTTTGGTGATGCCGTCATTGGCGACATCGGTAAGCGCTCCGATCACGAAGAAACTGCTGGTCATGTTGCCGGCGGGGAGGGTGGCGGAAGAATTCAGGAGGCCATCAACGAAAATCTGAACGAGCCCGGTGGCGGCATCGCGGGTCATGGCGACGTTGTGCCATTGGCCATCGTTGATCGGGTTGGTGGAGTAGACGCCGCCGGAATCGCCGACGTAGAGCCCGATGTGGCCTGTCGCGTCGATGGTGCCCCAGTTGATGTCGTTGACGCCTCCGGCTTGATCGACACCCGTGACGGCGGGCGCCTGGTAGTGGGTGTTGCTGCCTTTCTGGGTGGTTTTTATCCAGACATCGAACGTCGCTGTGGAACCCAGGAGGGGGGCGAAGTCGTTCGAGACGGTGACGGCGGACTGGTTGGCCGTGGAGTTGAAGACGCCGTTGCCGGAAAAGGAGAGGGCATTGCCAATTCTGCCAGGCGCCCATTGAGGCAATGTGGTTCCCGTGAGTTGCCCGTTGTTGTTGTTATTGGCGTCCAGGACGGAGGTGCCGGTGGAGGCGTCGAAGTGGTAGACATCGGTGGCCCCGGTGGAGGCGGGGGTCGTGGCGGAGGCGGTGTTGCTGTAGTCGGAAACGCCGATGACGTTGGCTGCGCTGACGCGATAGTAGTAGGTGGTGTTGGGGCTGACGACGTTGTCGTTGAAGGAAACCGTATTTGCGCTGAGGGTGGCGATGGGAGTGAAATTGACGCCGTCGGTCGAACGTTCGAGCGAGAAGCTGCTTTCGTTATCGGCGTTGTCGATCCAGGTGAGATGGATAATGGAGGAACTCACCGCATCCGCGGCGAGAGCGGAGGGGGCGGGCGGCGCCGAGGTGACGGGTTTGAGCAGGCCATAGATGTAGAGCATGCCGTTGCCGCCAACAAAAACTTCGCCGTCGGCGATAGTGGGCGTGATGAATTTCACGCCGGCGGACATCTGGTCGCGCGTGGCATTCTGGTTGGAGTTGAAAAGCTGCGTGAGCGTGGTGGCGTCGTAGGCATGCAGGACCTGGTGGCCCGCATCCCACTGGATGTCCCAGACGATGCCGTTGGCCACTCCATTGGAGGAGATGCTGGGAGTGGAACCCTGGCTGTTGTAGGTGATAGTTGATTGGGCGGCCGGAGCGGCAGAAAGGGTTCCATTGGAAATGGAAAAACGTTTCAGCACGTCACCAACGGCGTGGTAGTAGATGGAGGCATTGAAATACGCGGGGCTGCCCCAGACGCCGTGGCCAAGCGCGACTTCCTGGATGTCGTTGTTGACGGTGCCGCTCGAGGTGTAGTGGCCCATGTTGTTCAAGTTGATGAGATAGATGATGCCTTGTTTGCCGGCGCCGACGAGTTCCGGGGTTCCGCCGGGAGATGTCGGAAGGAGCATGGCGCCGCCGGATCCGAGATCCGCATCTGCATCGGCGAGGGCTTGCTGGTTGTAGGGGGTGAAATAATCGGCGGTGAAAAGGCCGTAGCCATTGATGTTGGGGGAGCCGGAGGTGGAGGAATCCGGGCGAACCTGGAGGATGGAGTCGCCATAGTCACCGACGGCGGGGTTAAAGTCGCCATTGCCGGTGATGAAAAAGAGGTTTGTGCCGTCGGACGCTGGTCCTGCGCCGGACATCCAGATGCCGGACTCACCTTCGTGAGCGTCGGTATCGAGATTGGGGGTTGTGTTGTAGACGGATTTGAGCTGGAGAGAAGAGGCGTCGAAGCCGAGGACCCAGCCGTGGTAGGGATCGGTGTCGGCAAACGCAGCGTAGGATGCGTAGAGCGTGCCATTGAGGAGGGTGAGCGCGGCCCGTTGGATCTGGCGGTTGGCAGCGAAAGGAACGGTAGTGCCGTTGCCGCCGACACCGTTCCCCAGGACGGAGGCGGTGACGAGCATGGGGGTGACTTTGTCCTGGCCGGTGGCGATGTCAATGGCGTGGATATGGTGGGAATAGGCATCCTGGCCGACGATGTCGTTGGTGAAGGCGTCGACGTAGATGATGCCGGTGGCGGGATCGATTACCGGGGTGCTGGTGATGCCGACGTAAGGCGTGGTGTCATGATCGGGTCCGTAACGGAAGCCGATGAAGGGGCTGGGGACGGCGGCAGGCGTGCCGAGGTTGACGTGCCAGAGGAGTCCCTGGCCGACGCCAGCGTTGGAGTTGGCATCGAAGGCATAGAGGTCGTTGGTCATCGTGGCGACGAAAACGACGTTGTGGGCGCCTTTGCCTGGGATGGCGAGGTTGGGGACGTAGAGGGGTTGGGCGTAGACCTGGCCGGAGACTTGATAGGAGAGGAGTTCGCCGAAGGAAGAGGAATTGACGTTGGCGGGAGTGAGTATTTGTTCGGAGGGATTGAGGCCGGTGCGGCCGAGGTCGTTGTGCCAGGTGAGGACGCTGGTGGAGAGGAGATGACGGGGTTCGAGGGATTCGAGGATAGCGCGATGGAGGTAGTGTTTCCGGGTGCGGATGTGAGACATTCCAAGACCTCGCAACATGTTACGGCGACGACGCCGAATGAAGGGAAGATTGCGTCGCACCGGCATTTGGATGGTTTCGGAAGGGATATCTCCAGCCGGGGACGCGAGTTACCGCCAGCCGAACTATGACCCAAGAATGAGAAGAAAGGAGGTATAAATTCAGAAGGTTTTTAGAATAGTTTGCGACTTTTGCGGCTCTATTTGGAGGCCAAGCCAAAGAAAACCGTCAGTCGGAAACGAGTTTCAGGCGGTCTGCGAGCAAGTCCGGCGAATGCTTAGTGGCGTGGGGGAGATGGGAATGAAACTGAGGATGGGTTTCGGACAACAGATGGCTGGGAAATGAGAAGGAAAACCCAGCTGATGGCGTCGCGTGGTTGATCGCGAGGGTGGCTTTTTTAACGATGGGGGTAACGTCCAGCGATGTTGGCTGCCGAGCGGGAATCAGAGAGACCACTCGGGTGGCTTTGGGGGGATTCAGCGGGGCAGAGCGTGACGGCTTGGCGGGGGTCGCTTTGGGTTTGCCGATGATTGTTGGAATCGCGGGCGGGGCAAAGACGTTCGCTTGAGAAGGTGACGGCGTGCCAACCTGAACCGTGGTCGATTGTGGCGCACTGGCGGAAGGGAAGTCGTTTGCTATCGCGATATTCTGCGTGGTGTCGGTGGGGGTGATGGCACCGGTTGCAGCGGGTGCTGTTTTCAGCGCGAGGGTTGATCGGGATTGTCCGAAATTGTTGAGGACCTGGGAGAGATCGGTGAGATCGATCGTAGCAGCATGGTCGAAGTTGCCGGAGGTCCAATTGGGAGTTGCGTTGCCGAAGTTGTTCAGAACGGTGGAGAGATCGGTGAGATCCACCTTTCCGTCGCGGTTGACGTCGCCCAGGAGTGCGGTAGAGAGGGAGAGTGCGCCGTTGATTGTGTCGTCGACGACGCCGATCGCGAGGTGAGGATCGGAGGCGACCGCGCTGCTGAGGATGGTGCCGGATTGCAATTCGGGGAGGATCGCTCCGATCGGGTCTGTGCCGATCGCGGCATAGTTCAGAACAAAGGTTTGGTCGGCAATATCGAACGTTGCGTTCGGATGGATGGTGAGCGCGGACTGGGAACTGGACTGGCCAGCGTGGGGAGTGAGCGCCAGCGAGGCTGCGGTATTGTTCCCGCCAATGGTGAGCAAACCTGTTCCCGTGAGGAGGTCGAGCGTGCAGGAACCGAGGATTTGGAGCGAGCCGTTATTCACCAGCGGGCCGCCGGAGAAGACGATATTCTGCAGAGAAGCAGATCCGCCGGCGTTGATGGTCAAGAGATCCCCGGATCCCTGGATGATGATCGCAGTGGGAGAATCGGCGGCGAGCGTGATGTTGGCGATAACAGCGGGGAGGGGGGAAGCAAGTGCCAGGGTGCCGGAAAGGCCGGGGGCAAATTGGAGAAGGAAGTTTCCTCCGAGGGAATTTGCGTTGAGGATGGCCTGACGGAGTGATCCAGCACCGGCATCGTTCAGATTGGAGACGGTGAAAGCGGCGGGCGTATTCGGGTTCGCCGATGTTTCATTGGAGGCGGGACCTTCGTCGAGGAGGTTGTATGCGCGGAGGGAATAGTAATAGGACGAACCGTCGGTCACCGAGCTGTCGGTGTAGGTCGTGCCGGCGATGTGACCGGCGATGACCGTGTAGGGGCCGCCGGCGGTCGTTGAGCGGTAGAGGTTGTAACCGGAAGCCGCGGGGACGGCGTTCCAGGAAAGCCGGACTTCGGCATTTCCGGAAACGGCGGCGAGGCCGGTGGGGGCGGCAGGAGGCTGGGTCGTGGTGGCGAGGGCGCTGATCTCGGCGGAGGAGAGGGCTCGAGAATAGATTCGGAAGTCGTCTATTTTTCCATTCAGGTAGGGATCCGAAAACTGGGATTTTCCGAGATAATTTTGTGTCGTGTTACCGAGTGCGGCGGGGTTGAGGGTCATGGCGGTGTTGGTGCCGACCTGGGTGCCGTTGACGTAGAGGGTGCCGGTGGAACCGGAGAGAGTGACCGCGACGAAGGTCCAGGCGCCGGTGGGGAGTGCAGCGGTGCCGTTGATTTGTTGTTCGTTGTTGTTGCCCGCGGTGGTGATAGCGAAGCGGAGCTTATTGGAGCCGCCGGCTTGGGGGGAGAGGAACATGTAGTCGGAGGTGCCGGTGCCGAAATCGAAGATGCGTGCCCAGGTGGAGAGGGTGTTGAGGTTGACCCACGCGGAGATGGTGAAGTTGGTGAGGGCGCTCAGGGCGCCGGCGGGGAGCTGAGCGTATTGATTGGAGCCGCTGAGGGAGAGGGCGGTGTTGATTTTGCCGGAGGCGCCGAGGGCAGGATTGTTGATCAGCGTGCCGGTCAAAAGATGGCCGGAGGCATCATAAGCAGCGGCGCCGGAGGACTCATCGAATTTGTAGCGAAGCTGGAGGTCGGTGGGAGTGGCGACGGCGACGTTGGAGTCGTCGCTGGTGCCGGCCATGTTCACCGCGTCAACGACGTAGTAGTAAGCGTTGCCGTCGGTGAGGGTCGTGTCGGAATAGGAGTTGGTCGTGATGCCCGAGGCGATGGTCGTGTAGGTGCCGTCGGCAGCCGTGGCGCGGCTGATGGTGTAGGAAGCGGCGTCGGGCGAGGCAGACCAGGCGAGGAGGATGGTGTGGTCAGTGCCGGGGAGAGCGGAAAGATCGTTGACGGACGTGGGGAAAGTGGGAAGGGCGGTGGCGGAGGCTTCGACGGAGTAGTGGCTGTCGCCACCGGCGTCTTCGGCGGAGACGACGTAGTAGTAGGTCGTGCCGGTGGCGGGGTCTACGGAAAGGCCGACATCCTGATAAGTCGTGGCGGTGAAGCGGGTGGCGATGGTGGTGTAAGGGCCGCCGGGAGAAGTGGAACGGAGGAGGCTGTAGCCGGTGGCGTTGGGGACGGAGTTCCAGGAGAGGTCGATTTCGTTGGGATTGCTGGCAGTGGCGGTGAGATTCGTGGGGGCGGAGGGGACGGAGGTTGTGGCGAGGGCCTGGATTTGGGAGGCGGAAAGCGCGACGCTGTAGATGCGGAAGTCGTCGATGCGGCCGTTGAAGTAGGGGTCGGCGGACCACTGGGAGCGGCCGATCCAGTTCTGGGTTGTGGCGCCGAGGGAGGCGGGGTTGAGGGTCATGGAGGAGTTACGGGCGACTTCGGCGCCGTTGACGTAAAGGATGCCGAGGCTGCCGGAAAGGGTGACGGCGACGTGGACCCAGGAGCCGGTGGGGAGGGCGGCAGGGCCGTTGATTTGCTGTTCGCCGGCGGAACTGGAGGTGGTGATGGCGAAGCGGAGGTGTCCGTTGTTGCCATTGGCGGGAGTCAGCAGCATGTAGGTGCCGGTGCCGGAGCCGAAGTCGAAGATGCGCATCCAGTTGGTGATGGTGTCGAGGTTGACCCAGGTGGCGATGGTGATGCTGGTGAGGGAACTAACGACGCCGTTGGGGAGCGAGACGTATTCGCTGCTGGCGCTGTTGAGGTGGACGGCGCCGTTGATCTTGCCGGTGTCCCAGGTGGGGCCGTTGACGAGGGTACCGTTGTCATTGTTGCCGGAGGTGTCCTGCGCGGTGGTGCCGGCAGTTTCGTCGAATTTAAGCTGGACGTAGAGAGCGGAGGGGGTGATATGGACTTCGCTGGAATCGGGGCTCTCCCCGAAGGCGTTGTCGGCGGCGACGACGTAGTAGTAGGTGGAGCCGTTGGTGAGGCCGGTGTCGGTGTAGATGGTGGTCGCCAGGTTGGTGGCGACGGTCGTGTAGGGGCCGCCGCTGGTGGTTGCGCGTTTCAGGGTGTAACTGTTCGCTCCACCGGTGACGGTCCAATTCAAAATAGCCTGACTGGCGCCCCATTGCGCGGTGAGACCCGTCGGAGCGGCCGGCTTGCCTGCAAGAGTCGTGACGCCGGCCTCGGCGGAATTGGTGCTTTCACCGCTGCCGTTCTCCGCGGAGACAACGTAGTAGTAGGTTGTGTCGGCGGTGAGATAGGAGTCCTGGTAGCTGGTGGTGTTGATGCCGGTGGCGACGGTCGTGTATGGCCCGCCGCTGACGGTCGCGCGCTTGATGTTGTAGCTGATCGCGCCGGGGCTGGCTGTCCATGAGAGGTTGACCTGGTAGATCGAGGGTGCGGTCGCCCCCAGGCCGGTCGGAGCGGGAGGCACCGGCTGCGGCGTAGCTGAAAAGCCGGGCATCCAGAGCTGGCTGTTGGCGCCCGTGTAGGTGGATTGGACGATGTTGGCACCGTTGGCGTTTGAGCCGCCGCTGACATCGATCGCCAGGCCGCTGTTTGCGGAGGTGAAATGGAAGTAGCCGTCGCTGTCGGGGACGATGGTCCAGCGCTGGCTGGTGGCGCCATTCGAGGGGTTGACGACGAGATTGCTGCCGGGAGTGGAGGATCCGCCGTTGTCGATGACCTCTCCGTTGGAGACGTTGGTGGCGAGATACTGGCCGTTGTCCTGCCAGGCGATGGTCCATTGCTGGGTGTTGCCGCCGGTCCAGGACTGTTGAACGGCCTGGGTGCCGTTGGCGAGATCCATGACCTTGCGGCTCTGACGATCCTCCAGGGTGTAGGTGCCGTCGGGGAGGGTGCGTCCGACGTCGGACCAGAGCCCAAGTTCGCCGACGTGGAGGAAGGTGCTGTCGCCGTTGTTGGCGGTCACGTTGAGCCGGTAGTAGCGGTAGGGCACGGTGTTGCTGATGTTGAAGGTGAGCTGCTGATAGATATAGGCAAAGGACTGGCCGCTCTGGGAGTCGAGGGTGGTCCAATTGACGCCGTCTTGCGAGGCAAGGAATGTCCAGTCCTTGGGGTCGCGTGCCGGAATGGTGTCGGCTTCGGTGATCGTGTAGCGTTTGACGACCTGGGCGTTGTTTGCGCCGAAGTCGTATTGCAACCAGCCGCTTGTGCCGGTGTAGAACCATTGCGATCCGGGGTTCTGGTCGAAGGCGTTTGCGGCGTTGGCCGGGTTGTTGGCGCTGTCGGTGGCGGTGCCACTGAAGGCGAGGTTGACCATCTGCGGAGGGAGGAGGGAGTCGCCGAACTCGGGGGAGTTGCCGCTGGTGCCGGCGGAATTTTTCGCCTGCACGACATAGTAGTAGGTCGTGCCCGGGGCCACGGCGGTATCCACGTAGCTGGTGGAGTCCGCGGAGAGATTGCCGGCGATGACGGTGTAGCCGCTGCCGGAGGTGGTGGAGCGGAGCAGATCGTAGGCGGTGGCGCCAAAGGAAGGCAGCCAGCGCACGGTGATCGCTTTGCCGGATCCTTCCGCGAAGGTGGTCGCCGGGGCAGCAGGAGCGGTCACAAGGCCGCCGGTGCCGCCGGTGAACGCGACGTGGTCGAAGGTGGCGGTGGTCGGCGAGGTCGTCGCTCCAGCGCAGACAAAGAGGCCGATGTAGAGGGTGGACGGCAGATTGCCGTAGTACGAGCTTTCGATGGCCGCCCAACTGGTGCCATCCTGCGAACTGTAGGTGGTGATCAGATTGCCCATGCGTTCGATCTTGAGCCAGTAGGGTATTCCGGGGGGGAGGGGTTGCGAACGTTTTGCCCAGTTGCTTCCGCCCCAGGTTTCGGTCCAGCCATTCATGTAGGATTCCATCAGGGTGTCGTCGGTAATTCCGATCCAACCCCGTTGAGAAACGGCGGCGGAGAGACTGTCGCGGATCATCAATCCGGCCTTGGCGCTGGTGGTGAAAACCTGGGAAGAGGTGACCCTGGCGACCATGGCGCAGTCGCCGGTCATTGCCTGGTAAGCGAATTGGGCATCGTCCGCGGTGTTCGACCAGACATCGTTGCCGAGTCCCGTCATGGTCCAGACGCCATTGGAGTAAGAGAGGTTGCGGCCTGCCGTCTGGCTGCCGAGGGTTGTCAGGGTCAATCCGCTTGAGGCGAGTGAAACCGCGGGACGAACACTGGGCTCGACCGGCGTGGCGGTGGTGAAATCGGCGGTCTTGGCGTACATGAAATTGTTGGCATCGACGTTCTGTTGCTGGAGTTTGCGGTCGATCCAGGGTGTTGCGATTCCTAAACGGTTCTTGTAGGCGTTCTGGATGAGATAAAGAGCCGCGCGATTGGCGGTGTAAAAGTATGGGTTATTGGCGTAGTAGGTGTAATCGACGGTGCCGAAGGGGACGAACGGGTTGTCCGAGGTGAGGGTATTGCGGGCGTAGTATTCGCCGCAGGCCAGCAGCCGGTTGTCCATTGCGGAGTAAAGATCGACGCCTTCTCTCCAGGCGACTTCGCTGATGAAGGCCATGCCGAGGAGGCCACCATAGCTGTGACCCTCATCGCGGCCGGTCTCGCCCAACTCGCCGGTGGCCAATGTGTTCTGCAGGCCGGCGCCGGGGTAGTTGAGGTAAAGGTCGATGCAGTGGTTGAACTTGGGTGCATCGTCGCAGAAGGCGGCGATCGCGATTCCGGCTTCGACGTTGAGCAAGCCCTTGTTGAAGGGGCCGGCGGTGTTGCCGTTGGCAGCGGTCGCGGGCCACAAGACATTCTCGAAATAGTTTTTGACGGTCGCGGTGTCGGCGGCCGTCCATCCGGACCATGTGCCGCGCAGAAGATCGGCGCCGCCGGCGTAAGCGGCGGCGTAGTCGCCGAGATCCAGACCGGATTCCTGGCCGCCAAAGGTCTTCTGCGTGGTCGCCCACGCGAGGAGGATGTCGTGCGCTTTCTGGGCATAGGCGGCGTTGCCGGTGAAATACCACATGCGCGAGAGATCGAATACGGCGGTCATGTCGCTGCGCCACTGGTTGAGGTTTACGTTGGGATTGCGTTCGACGTTCGCAAACGGACCTTGCATCTGGTAGGTGAGCTGGGAATGCCCATCGCCGGCGAGGTAGGCATAGCCGGACTTCCACGGCTGCTGATCGAGGTGGGCCTTCATCGTGTTGAGGTCTTCGAGGCTGGTCGCAATGAAGGGGTGGACGAAGTTGTACGAAGTGGGGAGGGCGAGGGTCGTGCTCTCCGTGCTCGCCATGACTTTCGTGGCCGGGCGCATGATATCGGAAGCGGTATCCAGCGCTGCCGGCTGAGCGAAAGGCGAACCTTGCATGAGGAGGCGGGATTCGAGCGCCTCGAGGTATCGATCAGATCGCCGGCGCGAGCTGGAGGGGCGCCGAGGATTGAGACGATTTGCGCTGGAACGAGAGGGAGAGCTGGGTGCCATCGAGACCTCCGGATCGCCGGGTTTGCTGCCATTCATTTCAGATTCGCCCACTGGAATCTTCGGGACATACGGCCGGAGTGGATGCGAGCATCAGGAGCAGGATTGTTCAGCCGCCGATTGATCGAGTCCGCCAAGGCATCCCGTGGGGCTGCATGGCTGGATTCGCCGATGCAACGCCTTAAACAGTATGACACTGATCTCGCATGCGCCAACGGCGATTTGCGTCGGGCTTCAGGCGAACTGCGTTCATCGCTCCTGCGGGAAGGGCCGGGGGAAATTTTGACAGTCACAGTCGAACGGATCGAAATGCGACAGATCCTGCGATTTCCGGCATGGTATGCGGGGGATTATGAGGCTTCGAAAACCTGGCTGGTTCAGAGCGCCATGCGGCGTGTGGGAGAGGAGACGGGCTCACGGCGCCGTTCTGGAACGGCGAAATGCGCCGGGGTTTTCGCCCGTGAGTTCGCGGAATTTGTAGTTGAAATTGCGGGTTCCCTTGAATCCGCATTCTCGTGCGATGTCGACCATGTTCAAATCGGTGGTGAGAAGCAGCTGCTGTGCGCGCTGAATGCGGCGGTAGGAGATTTCTTCATATGGCGTTCTCCCCACCAGCTCCAGAAAATTTCTTTCGAGCCACCTGCGGCCGACCGGCACGTGGCGGAGGACGTCCGCGACGGAGCATGGATCGCAGGCATGTTCGCGAATGAACCGCAGGGATTCGGCAATGTGCGGCTCTTCGACTGCAAGCAGGTTGGTGCTCGATCGCACAACCACACCGATCGGCGGAAGCCGCTGGCATCGGGCCTCGCCTGGAACGGTTTCGCCACGGATTAAGCGGTCAAGCAATTCCGCAGCAGTGTATCCGACGCGTTGAAAATCGCAACGGATGCTCGAAATCGGAGGCCAGGCACTCTCACAAAGAAGATCGTCATTATTGACGCCAATGATGGCGACCTGATCGGGCACATGGATTCCGCCCTCGACGCATGCGGCCGCGAGATCGTGTGCGGCCATGTCGTCGATGCAGAAGATGCCTGTGGGGCGCGGCACGGATTTAAGCCATTCGATTAACGGAGGCCAGTGGCGCTTGCTGCTTTGGGTCAGCCGCTCTGTCCAATCGAATTCGACGGGGCATTGGAGAAATTCTGCCGCCCGGTCTTGAATGACGGTTTGAAATCCGCTCACGCGGCGCGAGGTGACCGGCTGCGACGCCCTTCCGTAGTAGGACAAGTGCTTGATTCTGCAACCGATCAGATGCTCCGCGGCCATCCTCCCGACGGCGATGTCATCGACGGACACCACGGGAACGACATCCGGATTGGCGCCGCCAGAGCAACTCACGACATGGGTGAACTTGGAGGAGAATCCGCGGATCCGGGCCAATTCGCCGACGGCGACGATCGCTCCGTCGCACTGCGGCCAGTCGAGCGCATTGGCGGAATTGATGTTGAATTCCTCGAACAGCAGCCAGTTGCGGCGGAGGTTCGCATAGCGCATGACGCCGCGCATTAATTCACGCCCAAAGGAGCTCATTGCGTCAATGCCGATGCCCACTTGGATTCGGCGAGTGACTTCGGCACGTTTGTAAGTCAATTCTTCTTCTCCGCGTGAAGGCTGCGATGGTTACCCACCCATTTTAAATGGCTTTCGTGCCGATCGCGAAGCCAAAGGTGATCCTGCAGATCGTGGTGTTGCCACTTGGCGTTCATTCCCGCGGCTTCGAAGTGCCAATCCCGTGGGCCGCGAGCCAGGGTGTTAGAGGTTGGCGGGAGATCGCGGCGGCCATGAGGTCGGGGAAGAGGTCGGGGGTACAGGCAAAGGAGGGAATATCGAGAGAGGCGAAGTGGGCGGCGACGTTGTGGTCGTAGCCGGGGGCGCCGTCGTCCGAGAGCGCCAGCAGGGCGATGAACTGCGTGCCGCCGCCGGCGATCGCAGCGGCACGTTGCAGCATTTCCTGGCGGTTGCCGCCTTCGTAAAGGTCGGAAATGAGGATAAGAATGGTGTCCTGGGGCTGTCGGATGAGGGTTTGGCAGTAGGCGAGGGCCTTGTTGATGTCGGTGCCCCCACCGAGCTGCGTGCCAAAGAGGACGTCGACGGGGTCTTTGAGCTCTTCCGTGAGATCGACAATGGAAGTGTCGAAGACGACAAGCGAGGTGCGGACGGCGGGGATGGTGGCAAGGACGGCGGCGAGGATGGACGAATAAACGACGGAAGCCGCCATGGAGCCGGATTGATCGACGCAGAGGATGATGTCGCGGAGCTGGGATTTTTTTCGGCCGTAGCCGATGCGCGTTTCGGGGATGATGGTTTGGTAGGGGGGTTGGAAGTGTTTCAGGTTGGCGCGGATGGTGCGATGCCAGTCGATTTCGTTGTGCTTGGGGCGGCGGTTGCGCTGGGCGCGATTGAGGGCTCCGGCGACGGCCTGGCGCATCTGCTGGGCGAGGCGGCGTTCGAGATCGTCGGCGACCTTGCGGACGACGAGGCGGGCGGTTTCCTTCGTTTTGTTGGGAATGACGGATTTGAGGGAAATGAGGGTGGAGACAAGGTGGACGTCAGGTTCCACGGCCTCGAGCATTTCAGGTTCGAGGAGCATCTGCTTGAGATCGAGTCGTTCGAGGGCATCGGCCTGCATGATTTTGACGACGGAGGAGGGAAAGTAGTTGCGGATGTCGCCGAGCCAGCGGGCGACGTTGGGAGAGGAAGCTCCGAGGTTGCCTGAGCGGTCCTTGGCTTTTCCGCCGCTGAGAAGGTTCCCACCGCCGCCGTAGAGCGCGGCGAGGGCGGCATCGATGGCTGCGTCAGTCTGGGAGAGGTTGATGTTGAGCCCGTCGGCCTCGTTGCCTCCGAGAATGAGGCGCCATCGGCGGAGGCGCTCTTCCGTTGTGGTTGAGGATGGGGTGTGACTGGGAGATGGATGTATCATGCGGCGGTCTCCGGAAGGCCCAGAATTTTCTGGAGAAGCGGGAGGGTAGCGGCGGCGCGGCGTTCGTCGATGTCGGCAGGAAAGAAGGTGGTGCGGGCAGTTTTTCGGGAGCCGTGGTTCACGCGCTGGCCCATCTGCTTTCGTTCGGGGGCGGGGAAGTGGGCGAAGGAGCGGCGGAGGAGGGGGAGGGTGCTGGAGAAGGCGTCGGGGGAAAGGTTGGTGAGCCAGTCGTCGAGGACGTTCCAGAGGGCATCATCGTGGAGGAGGATGAGGCCGGAGCCTTTGAGGAAACCTTCGACCCAGGCGGCGGCGCGGGCGGGGTCGGCGGCGGGGGAGAGTGCGAGGGACATGTGGTTGGCGGCGGTGTCGGTGGTGATGTGCTTGGCGTCGAGGAGGAGGCGGGTGGTGTGGCCGGCGAGGAGGCCGTGGAGGGTGGATTGGTTGGAGAGGGTTTCGAGAGTGCGGAGCCAGTCGGGGAAGAGGGTGTTGGGTGATGGGTCTTGGGTGTTGGGGTCGGGGGCGTTCAAGATTTGGAGGGCGGCGTGCGTGGTGGCGAGAAGGGAGTCCATTTCCTGGGCGGCTTCGTCGTTGAGGGAGGTGCAGGCGGTAGGGAGGCCGATGGTGATGCGGGTGGCGAGGGAGTTGACGACGTGGGCGATGAGGGAGGTGTCGGTGTTGCGGACGTTGCCGTAGCGGAGGACGTTGGCGAGCGCGGGGAGGGCGGCCATCATCTGTTTGAGATCGGCGGTGACGGCGGCGAGGTTTTCGACGCGGTGCATGAGGAAGCGGATGGCTTCGGGGAGATCGGCGAGGAGGACTTTTTCGAGGAGAGAGGTGATGGGGGGAAGGTCGGTGGCTTTGGCGGCGGTCTGGCGGGCGAGGGCGGTGGCGGCGTCGTAGATGGTGTTGCCGAGGACGCCGGCTTCGATAAGAGAGATGGCGAACTCGGGTTCCCACTGGGTTTGCCAGGGTTCCTTGAAGGTGCCTTTGGAACGGCCGGTGAAGCCTTTTGGCGAGCGGCCCCAGGGGATGTCGAGGAGGTTGAGGCGGTGGAGGAGTTGGGAGCGTTCGAGGTCGTTGGGTTTGCGGAGGTCGAGTTCGATGGTTTTTTGCTCGGGGTCGGGCGAGAGGCGGAGGCGTTTCTGCTGGCGCTGGAGGTCGAGTTGGAGCGGGGCGATGGGGCCTTCGGTGGGGACGGTGCCGAGGGATTCGGAGACGATGAGTTTGTTGTGGATGAGGGCGAGCGGGGCGGGGTTGCCGAAGGTGAGGACGGTGAGGGTGGCTTCGTTGATCTCGGTAAGGGTGGGGAGCGCGCGGCCGCGGAAGGCGGCGAGGGTTTCGGTGAGGCGCGTGGCTTCGATAATGTGGGCGGAGGAGCAGTCGAGGTCCTGGGCGCGGAGGAGGCGGGCGATTTTGGCGAACCAGCGGGTGACGGTGGAGTCGCGGTGGGTGTTGGTGAAGAGGTGGTGGTACCAGCCGGGGGAGGTGATGCCGGCGCCGTAGCCGGAGGCGGTGGTGAGGCGGCCGTAGGTCCAGGGGACCCATGCGGCGGCGACTTTTGTTTTGGGCATGTCGGCGAGGGTTTTGTTGTCTTCGGCAGCGGGGGGCATTTGGTCGGGGAGGAGGACGGGGGCGTGCCAGGCGCCGCAGACGACGGCGATTTTTTCGTGGCCTTCCTTGATGGCGGCGCGGATGGTTTTGCGCATGAAGGCTTCGCGCTTGGCTTCGATGCCGAGGGGATCGGGGCGCGGGGGGAGATCGGCGCGGAGAGCGGACATGGCTTCGAGGACGGCGGCGAAGAGGTCGGTGGAGTCGGTGCGGTGCTCGACGAGGTGGTCCCAGAAGCGTTCGGCGTCGTCGTAGCCGGCGGCGTGGGCGAGGGCGGAGAGGGGGTCGATGTAGGGGGGATTTTCGGGCGGATTTTCGATTTTCGATTTTCGATTTGGGTGGGGTCTTCTTCTTCGTGAGAGTCTGGGTCCGCCTGCGCGGGGAGGTTGCCTTCGACTTCGTCGGGGGATGGGCGCTCCCTCACGGTCGCGGTACCGGGGGGTTCTTCGGTGGCGGCGGTTAGGGCGAAGCGGTGGGTGATGGGGAGGTCCATGAAGCGGATGGGGATTTTTTGTTCGAGGGCGTAGGTGATGGCTTGCCATTCGGGGGAGAAGAGGGCGAAGGGGTAGAAGACTGCTTGCTTGGGGTTGTCGGCGGCGTAGAGGAGGAGCGCGACGGGGGGCTTTGTGGCTTCGTGGGCGGCGAGGGGGAGGAGGGGGTCGGCGTCGGGGGGGCCTTCGATGAGGAGGAGGTTGGGCTTCAGATTTTCGAGGGCGCGGCGGAGGGAACGGGCGCTGCCGGGGCCGTGGTGTCTTATTCCGAAGATGTGCGTTGTGGAGGGCATGCGAGTTCCTTATGACGGGCCACCAAGGCACCAAGCCACCAAGAGCACCAAGAGAGGGAGAGGGGAGAAGAGTAGTTTTTAATTTATACGGCGATTCTTGTGATTCCGTCTTTGATGAGGGGGACGTTGAAGTTGATGAGATAGCCGAGGCGTTTTTCAGCGAGGGTGATGTGGGTGCGGGTTTGGTTTCGGAAGACGGGGTGGTCGCGTTCGGCTTTGACTTCGACGATGACGGCGTCCTCGACGAAGAGGTCCATGTAGTAGGCCTCCATGACGGTGATGTCTTCGTAGCGGATGTTGACGGGGATTTCACGTTCAACTTTCAGGCCGCGGAGGGTGAGTTCGTGGGCGAGGCAGATTTTGTAGACCTTTTCGAGGAGGCCGGGGCCGAGGCGTTTGTGCACTTTGAAGGCGGCGTCGACGATAATGGCGCCGATGCGATCGAGTTCTTCGGGGATGGGGTCGGGGAGGGGCATTCGTTCTCCTTTGCTGGGTTGTTATGACTGACCACGTCGCGCGGGGGCGAGAGTCCATATGACGAACCACCAAGGCACCAAGACACCAAGAGCACCAAGAAAGAAATGAGATTCTTGGGTTGAAGGCTTCATTTCTTTGAATTCCTTGGTGTTCTTGGTGGCTTGGTGTCTTGGTGGCACGGTTGATTGAGTTTCGAAGTAATCAGAGTTGTTCCTTGCAGGCGCGGTAGAGGTCTTTCCAGCCGTCGCGTTCCTTCACAATCGTTTCGAGGTATTCCTGCCAGGCGACGCGGTCCTGGACGGGGTCTTTGATGACGGCGCCGGTGAGGCCGGAGGCGACGTCGGCGGCGCGGAGCGTGCCGTCGCCGAAGTGGGCGGCGAGGGTGAGGCCGGAGGTGACGACGGAGATGGCCTCGGCGGTGGAGAGGGTGCCGGAGGGAGATTTGAGTTTGGATTTGCCATCGGCGGTTTTGCCGTCGCGGAGTTCGCGGAAGATGGTGACGATGCGGCGGATCTGTTCGAGGGCGGGGGGTTCGGCGGGGATTTCTAAGGCGCGGCCGAGGGAGGCGACGCGCTGCTGGACGATGGCGACTTCTTCCTCGGCGGTGTCGGGGGTGGGGAGGATGACGGTGTTGAAGCGGCGTTTGAGTGCGGAGGAGAGTTCGTTGACGCCGCGGTCGCGGTTGTTGGCGGTGGCGATGACGTTGAAGCCTTTGACGGCCTGGGTTTCGAGTCCGAGCTCGGGGATGGGGAGTGTTTTTTCGGAGAGGATGGTGATGAGGGTGTCCTGGACGTCGGCCGGGATTCTCGTGAGTTCTTCGACGCGGGCGATCCTGCCTTCGCGCATGGCGACCATCATGGGGGAGGGGACGAGCGCCTTGGCGGAAGGACCCTTAGAAAGAAGCTCGGCGTAGTTCCAGCCATACCGGATCTGCTCTTCGGAGGTGCCGGCGGTGCCCTGGATCAGGAGTGTAGAGTCACCGGAGATCGCGGCCGCGAGGTGTTCGGAGACCCAGGTTTTGGCGGTGCCGGGGACGCCCAGCAGCAGGAGCGCACGATCCGTGGCGAGGGTGGCGACGGCAATTTCGATCACCCGTTTGTTGCCGATGTACTTAGGGGTGATGACAAAGCCGTCGTCAAGTTTCCCGCCAAGAAGATACGTAGCGACGGCCCACGGGGAGAGCTTCCAGGAGGGAGGCTTCGGCCGGGTGTCGGACCTGGAGAGGGCGGCGAGTTCGTCGGCGAATTGAGATTCCGCGTGCTGGCGCAGGATCGCTGGGGTCATTGGGGCGGTCATGGGGAGAGCTCCTTGTGCAGATCGTGGCGGAAATGGAGGGTGGCAAGGAATTTGTCGAGGGCGTCGGAACGAAGTTGCTCATTGAGCTGGAGTTTGGCATTGATAGCAGGAAGGATCGCGGGATTGGCGTAGAGGGCGAAGGACTTGGAAAGCGCCTGATTGCCCCAGTAATGTCCCGTTCCGGAGTCGACGATGTGCCAGAGGAGTTGTAAAAAAAGCTCGGAAAACTGTTTTGTCCACGGATGACGCGATGCCAGTAGTAGCTGAATGAGTGTGGCACCGTCGAAGAGGTTCTTTTGGGAGAGAAAGGGAGCGAGGATGGCCTCGCGCTGAGCGGGCGTCAGAAGGAGCAGGAGGGCGTTAAGGTCCTGTGGATTCAGTGTTCGATCGGAATCGGCGCACTCCTTGACGCGGTACGTCAGGAGGGCGGCAGCGTATTCCCCATTTTTCTGACGAACAGCGGCGCTGAAGAGACCAGCGATGATGGCCTGCTTCCATTCGAGGTTGGCGACAGATTTGAGGAGCGAGGCGGCATCGAGGCCAGTGGTGGATCGCCAGAACGAGAGGGGGGTTGCGGCGATGATGTCGGCGAGGTGGGAGGCTTTATCGCCAACCCCGGGGCGTGTCGATTTGGCATCGATGCCGTCGCGCGACATGGAGGGATCGTGCTTTTCCGGCACGTTGATTTCGACCTTGGGCCGGCCGAGGATCTTTTTTGTGACGGAGACCAGAGGGGTGATCCGGGCGATCATGCGTTGGGCAAGCCGGGACTCGGGGAGGCCGGCGAGGAGGTTGGCGGCAGCCATGCGCACTTCTTTGCGTTTGTCGTCGAGGGCGGATTCGAGGAAGGGCTCGTCTTCCATGGAGAGGTCGGCGGCGAGGGTTTCGATGAAAGAGGCGCGGTCTTCAGGTTTTTCCTCGGACCAGGTGGAGATCATGAGGTTGCGGGCCCGGGCCGGATCTGTTTTTCGGAGATGCTGGAGAACCGCGAGGCGCTGGGTGCCGGTGCCCGTGTGATACAGGTCCGTCTCCGGCGCGGAGGAGAGGGTGGACCAGTCGCGGTTCTGGGCAGCGAGCCATTCGCCGCGTGCGCCAAGATTGGGGAGGATGTGGGGGCGGAGTTTTTCGTCACGGGCGGCGAGGGAGAGCAGGGCGGGAAGATGTTTGGGCGGGAGTGAGCGATTGGCGCCGGCGACTAGATCCAGATATTCAGGGAGGACCTCGGTGTAGTGGTCTTTGAGCATGAGGGCGAGGTGCTGCGCAGAAGCGGCAGAGATGGAGGGCTTGTCGGCGGCCGGCGCGGTGGGGGGGATGGCAGCGATTTTGACCGGGAGCGTGCCGGCCTTCGCATAGACAAAGGCAATGCTGGCGGCGGCGAGAACGGCATGTTCCCGCGGGGCGAAGGAGATTTTTTCGATCACGGGATCGAGTGTTGCGTCGCCGGGGGCGCTCAGCGGCGCGTTGCCGGCGCGTTCAGTTCCGAGCATGGCGGTGGCGGCGAGCTGGTCTATCCATTCAGGCAACGGCATGGAAGGTTCCCTCCGAAATGATGCTGAAGGGAGTGACAGTGCCGCCGTCAAATTCGCCGAAGAGCGACATGGACGCGCCCCCGCTGATGGCGAGCAGTTCCCATGTGTAGGGATACCGCGGGGCCAGTGCGAGGGTCCGGCCGCTCTCGTCACGCAGCAACCAGCGCTCGTTATGCCGAAGAAGCGACAGGTTTTGGAGCGGGAGGGGAAAGCGCTCCAGCCACGGGTGAAGGGCGAGAGCGGCGCTATAAGCTTCGAGCGCAAGCGTGATGTTGGCATGGCCGACGGGCGAATTCACAGGTTGTGTTTCGGAATGACGCTGTTTGATGACAGCGCGGAGCGGGCACGCGCTGGGGTAAAACGCAAGGTCGGCTTCGAAACGGGATCCGGGGATCAGCGTCGATTTGAGTGGCTGCCCGGCGTACGAAAACTCGAGGAGGAGGGCGGGCCGGCCGGTGTTCTGCCCGAAAAGCCAGGTACGGATGGTGCGGAGGCGTTCTTCCTCTTCGACTTTCTGGCCCAGGACGAGCCAGGTGTCGCGCGTGGCGTCGCCAGCGAGCACGTCCTCTTCCTTGGTGGGAATACCGAGCAACGTGCGCACGTCGGCCTGCGTGCCGGGGGGGAGGTCGTTGAGGCGCGTGAAGGCTTCGGTGAGGAGGAAGAGGCGGGCGACGTGTGCAAGCATGAGGGCGGGCCACTGTTCGCCGGCGGAACGAAGACTGGCAATTTCTCGAACCATCCGCGCGGCGCCGGGGGCCTGGGCATCAACAAGCCTGGCCGCGGGTTGTTCGAAGAACCTGGCATCGGCCGGAATGGAGGCAAAACCGTTGCGTACGAGGTCGTAGAGCCAGGTGCGGAGGTCGTCTATGCCGGCGGTGATCCTGGCAAGGCGATCGGCAGCGCGCTTCGCCTGGGCCGCCGGATCGACAATTTCGCTGGGCTTTTCGCTCTTGTCCTTTTTGGCCTGCTGCTTCTCGTCACGCGAGCTGATCCATTTTGTGACCCAATCGGGCGGCGTCCCATCAATGGCAGGGACCTTGGGGCCCAGCATGAGGAACAACCCGATCGCGTGCTTGCATGGAAATTTTCGGGAAGGGCACGTGCATTTGAAGGCCGGTTCGTTGAGATCGATCTGCGTCTGATAAGGATTTGCGCCCGAGCCCTGGCACTCCCCCCACAGCACGCGCTCGCTCTGCCCAAGCGAGACCCACTTGCGCGGACTGGAAAGTCCTTGTCCAGCCTTGGCAGAGGCGGGATCCGGCGCGAGGGCGAGAATCCGTTCCATGGTCCAGGCGGAGGTCAAGGTGAGTTCTCCGGGTGGAGCGTCGAGGCGGGCCTTCTCCACCCGCCAGTCGATCGCAAAGCTACGCGAGGGTTTCGAAAATAACAAGCTTTGAATCGGAGACGCGGCTATCGTCGAAAATAACCCGTCGCCGTCGGTACTTTTCCCCAGTAGCGGCGAAATCGTTGCTGGTGTATGGAACTGATCGGTTCAATATCCTATACTCCCCCCGAATCTGCGTCGTGGACCGTTCAGTATTGTGCGCATCGGCAAGGTTCTCACCTGAGTGCCGGCGTCGGAACAGGGCTACCCACAGCGGTAGCAGTCGCAGTGTGGCTCCAATGCGTATGCTTCGTGAGGAACTTCTGTATGGTTGTGGATGGCACTGGAATTCAAAAAGATGGCCCGCGTGGGGGACTGGGATTCTTTGCCGGCTTGGTGCTCATCCTGGGACTCATCGCAGGGGGGCTGGAGGGGTGCAAATCAAAGCAGCAGGCCGCGGTACAGGGCGCCCCGCCCCCTGCCCCCGTGACCGTCGCGCATCCCGTTGAACGCGAAGTGACGCAGTGGGATACCTATACGGGTCATTTGGAGGCGCCGGAAGCCGCAAAAGTGGCCGCACGCGTGAGTGGACTGATTACGGCGGCTCCGTTCGACGAGGGTTCAATCGTCAAAAAGGGAGACCTGCTCTTTGTCATTGATGATCGCCCCTACAAAGCGGATCTCGATGCAAAACTGGCGGACCAGCAGAAATTCGAAGCCCAACTGCTGATTGCCAACTTGAACTACAACCGGATTGCGCCGTTGCTCAATAAGGCTTCCACTCAGCAGGAAGTGGACGAAGCGAAGGCTCAGGTCGCCCAGGGTGAAGCCGCCGTAGCTGCAGCCAAAGCGGCCGTGGAAACGGCAAAACTCAATCTCGAGTGGTGCAGGGTGCTTTCGCCGATCGATGGCCGCGTGAGCAACAAGCTGGTCACCGTGGGCAATCTGGTGAATGGGGGAACGGGGCAGGTAACGCTTCTTACAACGGTGCAGTCCGTATCCCCGATGTACTGTTATGTCGACATCGACGAGAACTCGGTACTGAAGTACCAGAAACTGACCGCGGAGGGGAAGCTGCAGAGCATCTACAAAGGCAAGGTGCCGTGCTACCTGGAACTTGCCGACGAAACGGGGTTTCCGCACGAGGGATACATTGACTTCGCCGACAATCACGTCGATCCGAGCACCGGTACGCAACGCGTGCGGGGAGTCCTGGAGAACAAGAGCGGCATGCTGATCCCGGGGCTGTTCGCCCGGATGCGAGTGCCGGGCAGCGGTCAATACAAGGCACTGTTGATACCGGATATAGCAATCGGCAATGACCAGGATCAGCGCAGCGTTCTCGTCGTGGACAAGGACAATAAAGTCGAGCCTCGGCGCGTCATGGTGGGGGCCCTGTTCGGGAATTTGCGGGCAATCGTGTCCGGGTTGCAGCCGGATGACCGGGTCATCATCAACGGGCAGATGCATGCCCGTCCAGGCGCGGTCGTGGCGCCGACGGAACAGCAGATCAAGGTGGATGAGGCGGCGTTCATCAATCCGAATTCCCCGGAGGCAAGCAACGCGGTGATCGGCGGTGACACCGTGGCGATGGGGTCTGAAGGTGGCGCTGCAACGCAGCCGGCGGGGGTGGCTCGATGAAATTTGCGCACTTCTTTATTGAACGCCCGGTCTTTGCCTGCGTTCTCTCCATCGTCACGATCATCGTGGGCGCAATTGCGATCTTTACCCTCCCGGTGGCGCAGTACCCGGAAATTGCGCCGCCCACGGTAACGGTCAGCGCCAATTACCCGGGCGCCAATGCAAAAACCGTCGCGGAGACGGTGGCGACGCCCATCGAGGAGCAAATCAACGGGGTGGAGGGAATGCTCTACATGTCGAGCCAGAGCACGAACGACGGCAGCATGAAGCTGACGATTACGTTCAAACTCGGCACGAACCTCGACATTGCACAGGTGCAAGTCCAGAACCGCGTGGCCATTGCGCAGCCGGTGCTGCCGTCGGATGTGCAGCGGGCAGGCATCGTGGTCAAGAAGGCCTCGCCCGACATCACGCTGGCGATCGCGATTTATTCGCCCGACGGGAGCCGCGATCCGCTCTACCTGAGCAACTATGCCACGCTCCAGATCAAGGACGAGTTGGCGCGTCTGCCGGGCGTGGGTGACATTTTCATCTTCGGCGCACGTGACTACTCGATGCGGTTGTGGCTGAATCCGGAAAGGATGGCCTCGCGCAATATCACGGCCGGCGATTTGGTGAATGCGATCCGCGAGCAGAATGTCCAGGTGGCGGCGGGAATTGTGGGCGGGCCGCCCTTGCCCAAGGGAGTGGCTCCGTTCCAGTACACCGTCAATGCCCAAGGCCGACTTGTTGATCCAGAGCAGTTCGGAGACATCATCATTAAAACAGGGGCCGACGGGAGCGTCACGCGTGTGAAGGATGTGGCGCGCGTGGAATTGGGCGCGGCGGATTACGCGACGACAACGCATTTCAATGGACTGCCGGCGATCGGGATTCCAGTTTTTCAGTTGCCCGGGTCGAATTCCATTCAAACGGCGAATGCAATCTATGCCAAGATGAAGGAGCTCAAGAAAAGCTTTCCAAAGGGCGTGGATTATGCGATTCCCTACGACACCACGCTCTTCGTGCGCGACAGTATTAAAGACGTCGTAAGGACGTTGTTTGAAGCGATCGGCCTCGTGGCCCTCGTGGTGCTGGTGTTCCTGCAAAGCTGGCGAGCGGCTATTGTGCCGCTTCTGGCCATTCCGGTGTCGATCGTCGGCACGTTTGCCGTGATGGCGATTTTCGGATTCTCGCTGAACAACCTGTCCTTATTCGGCCTGGTGCTCGCCATTGGCATCGTCGTCGACGATGCGATCGTGGTCGTCGAAAACGTGGACCGCTGGATCGAGGCGGGGCTGTCGCCGCATGACGCCGCCTACCGTGCAATGGATGAAGTGACGCCGGCCGTAATCGCCATCGCGTTCGGATTGAGCGCTGTCTTCGTACCGGTTGCCTTCATCAGCGGTATCACCGGCCAATTCTATCGGCAGTTTGCGCTTACCATTTCCTTTTCCACGCTTCTGTCGGCGTTCAATTCGCTGACACTGAGCCCCGCCCTTGCGGCACTGATTCTGAAATCCCACAAGGCCAAAAGAGACCCCCTGCAGTGGGTCATGGACATGCTGCTCGGGTGGTTCTTCTTCCTGTTCAATAAGGCATTGTCCGGCGTGAACGCGGCGTACGTGGGAGTGCTGCGGTGGGTCGTGAGACTGTCGATCGTGGTGCTGGTGGTCTATGCCGGGCTCGTCGCTTTGACCTATGCGGGGTTCAAGAACGTTCCCACCGGATTCATCCCCCAGCAGGACCAGGGCTATCTGATCGCCGCAGTGCAGTTGCCTGATGCAGCTTCGGTGGATCGAACAGATGCAGTGCTGGCGAGGATGGCCAAGATCGCTAAGGGAACGCCGGGAATCCACGATACCTTCGGCGTGACCGGGTTCAACCTTCTGACCGGAACGAATCAGACAAACGCGGGCATCATGTTCCTGCCCCTAAATAAATTCGAAGAACGCCATGACAAACCGGGGCAGAGTGCCAACGAACTGGCGGGACATCTGATGGGCGCCTTCAGCCAGATTCAGGAAGGGTATGTGCTGGTGCTTTCCCCGCCCCCGGTGCGCGGCATCGGGCAGGCCGGCGGCTTCAAAATGCAGGTGGAGGACCGCTCCGGGCAGGCCACACCTCAGCAATTGGAAGCGGTGACTGCCCAATTGGCCAACGACGCACGGCAGGACCAGCGGTTGACGAGCATTTACAGCTCTTTCCGCGCCAACGTCCCCCAGTTGTACGCCAGCGTGGACCGCACCAAGGCCAAAAAGGAAAACGTCTCCGTAACTGATATTTTCCAGACCCTGCAGGTGTACCTCGGCAGTTTCTATATCAACGACTTCAATTACCTCGGGCGAACATTCCGGGTCGTCGCCCAGGCTGATGCGCCGTTCCGTGCCCGCGCAGCGGATGTGGCGCGGCTCAAGACCCGCAACGCCGCCGGTGACATGGTGCCGCTCGGTACCGTCATGGAGTTGAAGGACATCACCGATGCCGATCGAATCAACCGTTATAACCTCTATCCGTCGGCAGAAATCAATGGTGCGGCAGTCCCGGGCGTGAGCAGCGGCACAGCGCTCCAGATCATGTCGCAACTGGCCGCCAAGGACCTTCCTGCCGGTTTCACCTATGAATGGACCGAACTGGCCTACCAGGAAGAGACCGCGGGAAATACGGCGTTGTTTATCTTCCCGTTGTGCGTGCTGTTCGTCTTCCTGACGCACTCGGCGGAGTATGAAAGCTTCGCCCTCTCCGCCGCCATCATTCTGATCGTGCCGATGTGCTTGCTGTGCGGCATCGGCGGAGTGTGGCTCCGCGGAATGGACAACAATATCTTCACCCAGATCGGGTTCGTCGTACTGGCAGGCATGAGCGTGAAAAACGCGGTGCTGATCGTCGAATTCGCCAAGCAGCAGCAGGAACATAACCCCAAGCTGCGGGCCGGCGCGGCGGCGGTCGAGGCGGCGAGGCTGCGGTTGCGACCCATTCTGATGACGAGCTTTGCGTTCATTTTCGGCGTATTGCCGCTGCTGACCGCTCATGGCGCGGGGGCGGAAATGCGGCATGCCCTCGGCACGGTCGTCTTCTACGGAATGATCGGCGTCACATTCTTCGGCGTTTTCTTCACGCCCGTCTTCTACACGGTCATCCGCAAAATTCTCGGAGATAAACCGATCCGCGTCCCCGGGGCGGGTCGTGAAAAAAAGACGGAAATGGTGCACGCGTAAATCGTGTCGGCATCCGGAGAGAGGATTGATTCAAAGGTTCCGCAATGGGCAGGCCAAGGCATTTCACACGCGAAGAGGTGCTGAAGAAGGCGATTCCGGTTTTCTGGAATCGCGGGTATGCCGACACGAGCCTGCAGGACCTCGAGGAAGCGACGGGCGTCAACAAATCCGGGCTTTACTCGGAATTTGAAAGCAAGGAGGAGATTTTCCTCGAATCCCTCCGCTATTACCTCGAGCACCACGGCGCCGTGGCGGTGCTTTCCACAGAGCCGCTGGGGTGGGGGAACATCGAGCGGCTCGCGCGGCAAATGCTGGAGTGCCGGACTGGACCGAAGGGATGCTTTGGCATCAACACGATGCGCGAGACCGCCATTCTGCCGGCGGAAGCGCAGAGGATCCTTGCGGAGAGCAAGGAGCGTATGAAGCAACTGATCGAACAGAATGTGCGGGCTGAGAAAACGAAAGGGGAGCCGCGGGTGATCGCGGGAATTGTGGGGACGTTTTTCTCCGGGCTGTACCTGGAGCAGAATTTGAAGTCCGAGCGCGCGGGCAGACATGACGAGGTGGGGGAGTTCATGCGGATGGTGCGCGGGATGTGAGCGGGGGACGAGTCAACGCGAAAACTTGAACCGGCTGACCCGCGCTGCGACCCACTAGGCGCCGCGGAAGGTGCCCATGACCTGTCCCGTCAGGCTCACTGTGCGTGTGCCGCGGAACTTACCATCCGCGCTGCCGTTCGCCAGTGCGTGCTGCAACTCGGCGACCTTCTGTTGCGCAGCGTCCTGCTTCGGGTAGCGGACATCGCGATATCCGGTCACCGGCTCCGGCGATTTGAAGATTTCGAGCCACAGGTTGTAACGCGCGGGATCCTGCACGCCATTGAGATCGCAGGCGTCCACGAGGTCCATATACCACTGGCGGAACGCCCGTTCCTTCCCATGCCAGGACGGCATCAAATCGCGCAACCAGCGGCAGTGACGCATCACGCGCATCATCCAGTCGCGCCCTTTCAGGTGAAACTTCACCTTCTTGCCGAAAAGAACGAATTCCGGGCGATTGAGGTGGATGTAGGTGATCTTGTCGCCGTTCGCCGGGTTCACGTTGAAGCGGCGGCGATCGCGTTTGTATTTCTCCGGCGAGGTGTACATCATCGCAACGTACACTTCGTCCTTGATCATCATCACTTTGGCGAGATTCCAGATGACGGCCCGCGTCACGGCAAAATTCCGGTCTGCGGAGTCCTGGGCATACGTCTTCACGATCCGTGAGGCATACTGGCGCGCGTATTTGAGCGTCCCCCATTGGATGGCGTCGAAGAGGCGAATGACGTAATCCCGCTTGGCGGAATCATCGAGCCCGGGCATTTTCTCAAGCGTTTCAGCGCACATCTTTTTGTATTCTTCCGCGTTCCCTTTGCCCCAGGCGCTTGAGACCTTGAGAATGTTGGCTTTGCGTTCGATTGCCTGGTCAACCGTTTCGACATGCTTGGGAAGGTTGACGCCAAACAGGTCCGGGCGAAGCACAATCTTGCGGCCGATGTTGAAGGCCCGGTAGTTGCGTTCAAACTCGCGGCCGACCGCATGACGGATCGCCCACGTAATCGACTTGTAGGAGACCGGGATGAAGCCAAGCTGGTACGCAACGCCGAGCATCATGATGTTGGCATAAAGCTTCGAATCGAGAAGCCGCTCGCACAGGTCGCCGACGTTGAATGAGAAGAACTGGCCGGGCGTGCACTGGCCCTTGATGAAGGTGGCAAGTTCCTCAGGCTCAAAATCATCGCGGCCCATCAGAGTGAGAATGGTCGGCGTCTTGCCCGTGTTGACGACGGCGCGCGTGAACTTCGGTGAGGCGACGCGCAAATTATCCTGCGGTGAGCAGGCGCGAGCGGCTTCGACGGCATCGACGCCGATGAGAAGGTCCGCCTTGCCGAAGGGCATTACTGGCGAGCCAACGAGTGGATGCTTCGAGAACTGGATCTGGGAGAAGACGCCGCCGTTCCGGATGGCCAGGCCTTTCTTGTCGATGAAGCCGACATAGAGTCCGTCCTTGTGGCCCGCGCGAACAAGGATGTCGCCCGCAACACCGATCCCCATGCCGCCGACCCCCGCCATGTAGCAGCGCCAGAGGTCTTTCTTTGCCCAGATGTCCGAGACGGGAGGATCCGGAATGCCGGTGAGATCGACGACTTCGTCCGGCAGGCGCGGCGGTCGTTTGCGGGTGACGATGACCTGCTCGAAAGAGGGGCAGGCATCGATGCGGGCGCACGCGCCGTCGTTCACGCAGGCGGTGAAGTCGGTCTGCATCTTCTTGCCGTAGTCGGTATCGACGATTTTCAGCCCGGGGCAACCCGTTTGGTTCGTGCACTCAAGGCAGTATTCGCACACCTCGTCCGTGACGTTCATGTACGTCTTTTGCCGAACGAAGCCGACTTCCTTCTTCATCGCCTGCTCTTCGCGACGCTTGCGGCGATGGAACGTGATGCCGCACTCCTTATCGGCAATGACGATCTTCACGCCGTCCTCGAGGATGATCTTTTCCAGCGTCTCCTTGTATTCGTCCCGGCTGGCGGGGTTCATGCGGACGACGCGGGCGCGCGGTACGTCCTTGGATTCGCGCGCGAGTTTCCCCAGCGGCCCGGCGGCATCCGGGATCAGGCTCCGAACAATGCGCTCGATGTCATGGGAGAGAATCTTGTTGCCCATGATGTCTTCTTCGAGCGTGGGGTTCGGCTGGTGGCCGGTCATCGCAGTGGTGCGGTTTTCGAGAATGATGAACGTGATGTCCTGCTGCTGGGTGATGGCGTTGGCAATGGCGATCTGGCCGGAGTGGAAGAAGGTGCCGTCGCCCATGAACACGATTTGCTTGTTGGTGATGAACGGGTCGGAGCCGGCGCCGGTCGCCCCGCCCAGGCCCATGCCGCTGTAGTTGTGCATCAGCGGCTTGTTGGGCTCGAACATCATCATCGTGTAGCAGCCCGTGTCGCCATGTGCGACGAGATCGACGGTGCCTTTCTCATAGTGCGACTGCATGTAATCCGGATTCTGCAGGTCCTTGCGGATTTGAAGAAGCGCGCTGGAAGAATCGCGGTGCGGGCAGCCGGGACAGTAGGCGGGAGTGCGAACGGGGACCACGCCTTGCGCTTTGCTGGCGCGTTCGATCGTGTCGAGTTCCTCGGAGAGGCGGCCGTTGGACAGTTCGTGCGGCATGCCGGGGGTATCGCGGAGGAGGTCGGTGAGCTTTTGAATGAGGAGGGACGGATGGAGCCCGCGGGTGGACGGAATGCCGGGGCCATTCTTGGGGAACGACTTCCCCCAGAGTTCAGTTTTGCCAATCGGGTCTTCCGGGCGCGTCTGGCGAACGCGTGACAAGTATTCGGCGATTTGCTTTTCGATGAAGCTGCGGCGTTCTTCGACGACGACAACGCGTTCGCACATGGCGGCGATCTGGTCGACGAGGGTGGTGTCAACCGGATAGGAGATCGCGAGTTTCAGGATGGGGAATTCGCCGAGCAGGCCCATTTCGCGCAGCGCATCACAGAGCATCGCGTACGAGGGGCCGCTGGAGATGAAGCCGATGGGGGCTTTTTCGCAGCGACCGCCCCGCCAGGAGCGCTCGATCGGATACATGATCCGGCTGAGGCCCAGCTCGCGGCAGCGTTTGTGGAGCACGTTGAAGCGGTCGTCGAAAGTGAGTTCCTGTTTCCACGTGCGCGGCGGGAGCAGGACCGTCTGCTCGACGGGAATCATCTTCGTTTCGACAGCAACGCGCTGCTTGGTGGAGATGGAGGGCCATTGGTTGGGGCGGCATTCGACGGTGCCGCCGCCGTCGGCGAGCATGACGGTGACGCCGTAACCAATATAGAGCTTGGCGCGGACGGAGAGATCGAAGGCATGGGCGACCCAGTCTTTGAGTTCCTGGGAGTTGCTCGGTTCAAGGACCGGGCAGCGGAGTGCTTCAAAGAGGAAGCGGGAGTCGGCCGGAACCTGCGTGGATTCCGACCATGGATCGTCGCCGGAGACGATAACGGCGCCGCCCGATTCAAAGGGGATCCCCGCGAGATTCCCCAGCGCGAGGGCATCGGACGCCACGTGAAGGCCGACGGACTTGAAAACCGCGATCGCTTTGACGCCGACCATCTGGGCGCCGTTGACCATGGCGACCGAAAGGGCCTCATTGTTCGCCATGCGCGCAGCCACGCCTTTTTCCTGGAGCAGCCCGGCAATGTCGTGACAGGAGTCGAAAAAACCGGCGACGGGGGAGCCGGGGTAACCGGTGAGCAGCGCAACGCCCCCCGGCGTCTCCAGGCACCCTTTCAGGATAAGCTCAGCACCGGTGTAGATTTCGCTGCCGCTTTCGACCAGGAATCGCGGGTCAATCCTCATGTCGCCTCGTCCATGAACCGTGAATATCCATACAACTGTGTGGGGAATTATTGTACCCAAACCCGACGCTGATTTCGCTACCTCACGGGCTTCTTAAGGAGGTTTGGCCCTCCACCGGCACAATCCGTAGTCCCACGGATGAACCGCGCCTACAATATGTCAGTTCACGGATTGTACCCGCCAATGATTTCACCCGATGACGATATCTGTCCTCGCCTCGCTTGATAATCGCGATAGTCGACTCGTACAATCCGTGAAGTCTTAGGAGAACCACAGAATGTTTGAACGTTTCACGGACCGCGCTCGCAAGGTCATGGCACTTGCCAACCAGGAAGCGCAGCGCTTCAACCACGAATACATCGGGACTGAGCATATTCTCCTGGGCCTTGTCAAAGAGGGCTCGGGGGTCGGCGCAACGGTTCTGAAAAACCTCGATATCGATTTACGCAAAGTGCGCCTGGAAGTCGAAAAGCTTGTCAAGTCCGGGCCCGACATGGTCACCATGGGCAAGCTGCCGCAAACTCCACGCGCGAAGAAAGTCATTGAATACGCCATCGAAGAGGCCCGGAACCTCGGGCATAACTACGTCGGTACGGAACACCTCTTGCTCGGACTGCTTCGCGAGAAAGATGGAGTGGCCGCACAAGTTCTCATGAACCTTGGATTGAAGCTGGAAGAAGTTCGAGAAGAAGTCCTCAACCTATTGGGTGCAGGTGTGGAATCTGAAGGTACGAACGCTGGCGAAGCCAAGGGCGAAGGTAAAACCAAGTCGAAAACGCCTGCTCTCGATTCGTTCGGACGCGACCTGACCGAGCTTGCCCGTGAAGGCACGCTCGATCCGGTGATCGGACGGGCCAATGAGATCGAGCGTGTCGTGCAGATTCTCTGCCGCCGCACCAAGAACAACCCGGTTCTGCTCGGCGAAGCGGGCGTCGGCAAGACGGCAATCGTGGAAGGGCTGGCCCAGCAGATCATCAATAATGATGTGCCGGAGATTCTCTCCGAGAAGCGCATCGTCGTGCTCGACCTTGCCATGATGGTCGCCGGTACGAAATACCGCGGCCAGTTCGAAGAGCGCATCAAGGCGGTCATGAACGAAGTCCGCCGGGCCAAGAATGTGATCCTCTTCATCGATGAATTGCACACCCTGGTCGGTGCGGGCGGTGCGGAAGGGGCGATCGACGCCTCGAATGTGCTGAAACCGTCGCTGGCGCGTGGTGAAATTCAATGCATCGGTGCGACCACCCTGGATGAGTACCGCAAGTACATCGAAAAGGATGGGGCACTTGAACGGCGGTTCCAGACGATCATCGTTGAGCCGCCTTCCAAGGAAGAGGCTGTCGAGATCCTCAAGGGCCTTCGCGACCGGTACGAAGCCCACCACCGTGTGCAGATCACCGAAGAGGCCCTCAAGAGCGCGGTTGAGCTTTCGACCCGTTACATCACGGCACGCTGCCTGCCCGACAAGGCGATCGATGTGATCGACGAAGCCGGCGCCCGCGTGCGGCTCAAAAGCATGACCAAGCCGCCCAACCTCGCGGAGATCGAAGAGCAGATCGAACGTCTCTCGATCGAGAAAGACGAAGCCGTCAAGAACGCCGACTACGAACGTGCCGCCGAGCTGCGCGACCAGGCCGAGGCACTCCGCAAGAAGAAAGAGGAGATGCAGCGTGCGTGGCGCGAGCAGGCCAAGGAAGTCGACGGCGTTGTCGATGAAGAGATGGTCGCCGAAGTCGTCAGCAAGATGACCGGCGTGCCGCTCACCCGCCTCGAGAAGAAGGAAGCCCAGCGGCTCCTCGAACTCGAAACGGAACTCCACAAGCGCGTCGTGTCGCAGGACGATGCCATCAAGGCCGTCGCCCGCTCCATCCGCCGCGCTCGCTCGGGCCTGAAAGACCCGCAGCGTCCGATCGGCACGTTCCTGTTCCTCGGACCTTCCGGCGTCGGTAAAACGCTGCTCTCAAAGGCCATCGCCGAATTCATGTTCGGCTCCGAAGAAGCGCTCGTGCAGATTGATATGTCCGAGTACATGGAGAAGCACAACGTCAGCCGACTGATCGGCGCGCCTCCGGGCTACGTCGGTTACGAGGAAGGCGGCCAGCTCACGGAACGCATCCGTCGCCGGCCGTACGCCGTGGTGCTGCTCGACGAAATCGAAAAAGCCCACCCTGACGTCTTCAACATGCTCCTCCAGATCATGGAAGAAGGCCGTCTGACCGACAACGTCGGCCGCGTGATCGATTTCAAGAACACGATCCTGATCATGACCTCGAACATCGGCGCTGAGCTGATCAAGTCCGGCGGCATGCAGAAGTTCGGCATCCCGGTGAAACGCTCGGATGACCAGAACTTTGAGGACATGAAGAAGGGCCTGCTCCGCGAAGTGGAGAAGTTCTTCCGGCCGGAATTCATCAACCGGCTGGATGACACCATCATCTTCAAGCCGCTGAGCAAGGAAAACCTGTACAACATCATTGATATCGAGATCAAGAAGATGAGCAAGCGGCTGGCCGAACAAGGCATTCGCCTCGAGCTGACGACCGAAGCTCGCGACTTCCTGATCGAGAAAGGCTACAACCCCGACTTCGGCGCTCGTCCGCTGCGTCGTGCCATCGAACAGCACGTCGAAGATGCTCTTTCCGAAAGCATTCTCCGCGGCGAGTTCAAAGGCATCGACCTGGTCAAGATCGCCCGCGACGGCGAAAAGCTGAAGTTCGAACCGCTGAACACAAAGGGCGACCAGCCGGCGACGGCAGGTGCGGCTCCGGCGGCGGATGCGACGTAATCCTACAGTTCATCAAGTTCCAGGGTGATAGACAAAAGCCCCATGCCTTGCGGTATGGGGCTTTTTTTGTCAGGACGGATGGAAGGGGATTCCCAGGGGACGATCAGCTCCCGGATTCGGCTTTCGCTTCCCATGCGGCCATGAGCTCGGCGAGTTCTTTTTTGCCGGCGTCGTACTTGGCCTGGAGTTCCTTCATCGCCTGGGCGTTCGCTGCGAGCTTGGGGTTGGCGAAGGAGCCTTCGAGCGAGGCGAGGTCGTTTTCGAGGCGGGAGATTTTCTGCTCCATCTCCTGCACGCTCATCTTGGCGAACTTGAGCATGTTGACCTTCACCTTGGGGGCGGGGGCAGCGGCGGCCTTCTTTTCCTTCTCACGTTGTTCGCGCTTTTTGGCTTCCTCAGCGGCGCGCTGTTCGGCCGCGATGCGTTCCTTGCGGTCCGCTTCTTTCTGTTGAGCCATTTGCGCTTTTTCTTTTTCGACCGTGGCGAGGTAGTCGGTGTAGCTGCCGTTGTAGAGACGCCACGGAACGTCCGGGAGATGCTGGGGCCGGATGACGAGGAGCTGGTCGACGACCTGGTCGAGGAAGTAGCGGTCGTGGGAAATGATCAGTAGGGAGCCGTCGTACGTGTCGAGGGCGGTCTCGAGGACCTCGCAGGTGGGCATGTCGAGGTGGTTGGTCGGTTCGTCCATGAAGATGGTGTTGGCGGGGTTGAGGATCATTTTGCCCATGGCGACGCGGGCGCGTTCGCCGCCGGAGAGAACGCCGACTTTTTTATCGGTGGCGTCGCCGGAGAAGAGAAGGAGGCCGGCGAGGTCGCGCATTTCCTGCTGGGTCGCGGTGATTTTGGCGGCCTGGAATTCCTCCATGATGTTGTTTTCGAGGTTGAGGGTCTGGTGTTCCTGGCGGAAGAATTCGAGGGAGACGCCATAGCCCCACTTGAAACTGCCGGAGTCCGCGGTGTTTTCGCCGGCGAGGATGTTGAGCATGGTCGATTTGCCGGAGCCGTTGGGGCCGATGATGCCGATGCGTTTCCCGCGGGTGAGATTGAAGGTGACATCCTGGAAGAGCTGCTTGTTGGGGTAGCCCTTGGAGAGGTGCTCGACCTTGAGGACATCAAAGCCGGAGGGCTTTTTGACCTCCAGATTGAGGATCATCTTTTTGCCGTCGCGGCGGACGTTGCTAATGAGGGATGCGGTGGTGACAAGGCCCTGGTCGCCGCCGCCGGCCTTGAGGCGGTCGAGGCGCTTCTTGCGGCCGCGGGCCTGGGTGGCGCGCTGGCCGGCGCCGAAGCGGCGGATGTATTCCTCTTCCTTGGCGATGTAGGCCTGCTGCTGGTCGTAGGCGCGCTGCTGGGAGAGCTGCCGTTCGGCGCGGAGGTCAGTGTAGGCGGAGTAGTTACCGGGGTATTTTTCGATCTTGCCGTCCACCATGTCGAAGACTTCATCGACGACGGAGTCAAGGAAGTAGCGGTCGTGCGAGACGACCATCAGGGCGGTGTCAGCCATCTCGGCGATCGTGTTTTCGAGCCAGTCGAGCATCGGGAGATCAAGGTGGTTCGTCGGCTCGTCGAGGAGCATGAGGTCGGGGCCCTCGAGGAGCAGGCGGGCGAGCTGGGCGCGGGACTTCTGACCGCCGGAGAGCTGCTTGATCTGGGTGTTCATGTCGCGTTCGGAGAAGCCAAGCTCGTGGAGCACGGTGTCGACGCGGCGGGCGATGTCGTAGCCCTGCATGTGGTTGAATTCGGTTTCGTAGCGGGTATAGCGCTCTATGGCCTCGTCATGCTTCGGGCCTTCGGGGTACTTCCCCATGTCCTCGGCGGCCTGGTGCATCTGGCGTTCGATTTCGTGCACTTCCTCGAAGACTTGGCTGACCTGGTGGTGAAGGGTCTGCTCGGGATCGAGGCGCGGGATCTGAGAGACGTACGCGAGCTTGCAGGCGCGGGCGATGGAGACGGTGCCGTGGTCGGGCTGTTCGACGCCGGCGAGGATCTTGAGGAGCGTGGACTTGCCGGACCCATTGGGCCCGATGAGGCCGATGCGTTCGCCCTTTTGGAGGTCGAAGGTGATGCCTTTGAGGATGGAACGGCCGGCGAAGGCTTTTTCGATGTCTCTGATTTCGGCGAGGGCCATGGGATTTCCTGTGGCTGGGGCGAATAGTTCGGGGTCCGGGGTCCGGGGCCCGAGGTCCGTGCTTAAGGATAATTCTACGTCGAGAACGGAACCCGAATCCCGGACACCGGACCCCGAGTAAATTGCTTTTCTTCCTTAAAGGTTCAACTTGCCAATGCGGTCGACGGCTTCCTTGATGCGGGAGACGTCGACCGTGAGGGCCATGCGGAGGTAGCCTTCGCCGGCGGGGCCGAAACCGGCGCCGGGGACGGTGACGACGTGCGCGTCTTCGATGAGGCGGGTGCAGAGGTCCATGGAGGGGAGGCCCTTGGGGGTGTTGGCCCAGCAGAAAAAGCCGGCCGTGGGTTTGCGGAACTTCCAGCCGAGGTTGGTGAGGCCGGAATGCAGGGCGTCGCGGCGTTCGCGGTAGATCTGCATCTGCTTTTTCACGTCGGGGTGGTCATAGTGGTTAAGAGCGACGGCGCCGGCGACCTGGATGGCGTTGAACTGACCGGAGTCCGCATTGCCCTTGACCTGGCCGAGGGCGGCGACGATGGCGGGATTGCCGACGGCCCAGCCGATGCGCCAGCCGGTCATGTTGAAGCTCTTGGAGAGGGAGTGAAATTCGATGGCGACATCCATCGCGCCGGGGACTTCAAAGATCGAGTGCGGGGCTTCTTCGAAGTAGACTTCGCCGTAGGCGAGGTCGTTGGCGATCACCCAGTTGTACTGCTGGGCGAGTTCGACGACGCGCTTGTAGAACGAGAGCGGGGCGGTGGCGGCGGTGGGGTTGTTGGGATAGTTGAGCCAAATGAGCTGGGTGGCTTGTTTGACTTCTTCAGGGAGAGCGTCCAGGTCGGGGAGGAAGTCATTCTTTTCGCGGAGCGGCATGACGTAGGGGGTGCCGCCGGCAAAGAGGGCGCCGGAGTTGTACACCGGGTACCCCGGCTGGGGGACGAGGACGACGTCGCCGGGGTTGATGACGGCGAGCGGCAGGTGGGCGATGCCGTCCTTGGACCCGATGGTAGTGATGATGTTTTTGTCGGCGTCGGCATCAACGTTGAAACGCTTCTTCATGAAGGCTGCGGCCGCCTGGCGGAAGGCCGGAACGCCTTCATCAAACGGGTACTTGTGGTTTTTGGGGTCGTAGATGGCCTTGGCCATTTCGTCAATGATGAATTTGTGGGTCGGGAGGTCGGGGTCGCCGACGCCGAGGTTGATGACGTCCTTGCCGGCGGCGAGCAGCGCGCGTTTTTTCTT
The DNA here is from genome assembly GCA_051955985.1 of Phycisphaerae bacterium. Lineage (GTDB taxonomy): Bacteria > Planctomycetota > Phycisphaerae > WQYP01 > WQYP01 > DATKPA01. The sequence continues at coordinate 37,906 of JBQCGD010000162.1, forward strand.
GTCGATCTCGATAAAGAGGTAGGGGGGGAGTGCCTGGAGACGCTGGGATTTCGTGAAGGGCATGATGGGCTCCGTGTTTCCTGTTTGAGGGAATTCAGCCAAGACCAGCGAGTTTACGGAAATCCGGTAGGGGGGTAAAGCGAGTGAGGAAGATGGATCGGCTGGCGCCGGGCAGAATGTTCGGGGCTCGGGATTCGGGGGTCGCGTCTGAGGGGCAGGGAGGGCGACTTACGGGGCATGATGGACGATCGATTTGCCGAAAAAAAACGAACCACGGGTTAAAGAACGGAGATCGTTCTTTAACCCGTGGTCAACGTTTGAAGATTTCGGGACAGCGCCGGAAAATTATACGACGCTGCGGAGTCGCTTTGCGTGAGTGAAAAGGCCCAGGGTGGCGAGGAGATCAAGGCCGGAGCCCACGGCGGACGGGAGCGGAACAGGGGCGGCGCCGACGATGTTGTCCAGAGCGACGGAGTTGCCGACGCCGGAGGTGGTGGGCTGGCCGTTGATGAAGAAGAAGCTTTCGGTGAGGAGGTTGCTGGTCTTCCCGGCGCGCATGCCATAGCCGGAGAGAACGGAGGTGTTGTTGATGGCGGCGCTGATGGTTTGCGAGTTGAAGTCGGCATCGATTTCGACGTGGTAGGTGATGCCATTGGTGTAGTCGAAGACGGTGTTGAAGTCCGTGCCGTTGGCGTTACGGAAGCCGAAGGAACCGCCGGTGGCGCTGGTGGGTGCCGCGCCGAAGCCGAAGATGGAGCCATCGGCGGTGAATTGATTGACGTCGAAGAGGAGGCCGACCTTGTTGCCGGCGTCGCCGTTGAGGTTGAACTGGAAACTGGGGTCAGCATTGATGCTGGCGGTACTGTTGACGACGTTGATATCGAAAGAAAGAGACATCGTGTTGGCGGTCACGAGGTACTGGGTATCGAGCCAGATGGCGCCGGTCTGGTTGTTGTTGGGATTCGCGGCGAGAACGGCGGCCTTGGAGAGAGTGTCGACATTCTGAACGGTCACGGTTCCGTCGTCGGCGGTGGGGGGGGTGTCGCCATAGATATTGGCCGGGGGCGTGTTCTGGCTGTACCCGCCGATGGCGTAGGGTTGCGTGACGGGAGAGGGGGCGCTGGGGAAGGTGGTGTTGGGGGCGGAGCCAATGGTGTCGCCGGAGAAATCGATATTCATAAAGCTGTTGGCGAATGCCGGCGAAATGGCGGATGCCAAGGCGATGGCGGCAGCAACGACGGATTTGTTCATGTGAGTTCCTTCCTCAAGTTTAGAAATGTGAATGCCACGTGAAGCGGCCCTTCCCACGGCCACCACCGACGGTGGCGACAAAGGTTCTCTATACCTCGGGAATTGGAATGTGCAATTTTATCTATGTGATTTTGTTGGTGTATTTGAATGATTGCGTAAAACTGTCGGGAAAAAAGGGGACCCCTCCAGATGCAAACCCGGGTTTTGGGGTACGGGGGCCGGTGGGGGGCTAGCTATTGGTTCTTGTCGGATTGTTCCCGGATTTGGTCGGCGGCGCGTTTTTTGGCGGACATGAGGCGGTTGGTGTAGCCGCCGGCGGCGGGTTCTTCCTTTGCCGGAGTGGCGGCGCCGAGCGTTGAGGGGGCGGCAGGTTCGTTGGGGAGGGTGATGGGCGTGGTTTGGGCCGGGGCGGATTTGGCGAGGGATTCGACGCGGTCGCGGAGGGATTCACGTTGCGTTTCCACGTCGCGGCGGGTGGATTTGACGCTGCGGAAGGCCCCGAGGCTGCCGCCTTTCTGGGCGGCGACGCTTTGGGCGATGACCGGCAGGCCGCTGGCGTGGTGGCGGGCGCGGAACCAGTCGGCGACATTGAGGCGTCGCCAGGCGACATCGCCGAGAAGGCCACAGGAGACGACGATGAGAAGCGTTTCCCACAGCGGCCAGAAGGTGCGGACGGGGTCGGGTTTCTGGGCGAAGACGCTGTCGAGGGTGGTGAGGTACTGGCCGCTGGTGGTGTCGGCGATGGCGTGCATGAGCCCGGCGTTCGGTTTGAGGTCGCGGTACTCGGGGGGGTAGGAGAGGACGCCGCCGCCGGTGGAGACGGCGTCGCCGGTCTTGGCATCGGCGACGCGGACGAGGTAGGTGCCGCGCTGCGAGGCCGTGAACTTGCCCTGGTAACGGCCAGGGCCGATCTGTTCGAGTTGGACGTTCTTGGAGGAAGAGGTGGCATCGGGGAGGATGACGTCGGCCTTGAGCTGGAGGTTGTTGAGCGGCTTGCCCTGATCGTCAACGGCATCGACGGTGACGCGGCCTTCATTGCCATCCATCGTGGTGGTGGTGATGAGGCCGGTGTTGATGGTGGTGCGGGCGGCCCACTTGATGATCTGGGACCAGAACTTGGCGTAGCCGTTCCAACTGACCCAGTCACGTCCCCAGCGCGCGGTGGAATCGGAGGTGTAGGCGACGCACTTGCCGAGGCCGATGTTCCAATAGGCAAGAAGGGGATCGTCCGGCTCGGCGCCGTGCATGGCGAGGGAGGCGCGGGGCTTCAAGGTGGTCCCGACATAGCCGTAGATCTTGGGAACGCCGGTGGTGAGAAAGCCTTCGAGCAGGGGGGAGGTGTAGAGGGTGGGGGCGATGCCCTTCGGGTTTTCGACGAAAGCGCGGCGGGCGACGAGGAAGGCTTCCTTGGCGAAGAGGCGCGGCAGCCGGGTCACATCGTCCGCCCAGGCCCAGCGGCCGTGGCCGGCCTTGGCGACATCTTTCTGGAACTGGGCATCGGGATCGCGTTCGGTGCCCATGCCGATGACGGAGGTGGTGACGCCGTGGAGGCGGAAATTCTGGTCGGCCATGCGGACGCAATTTTCCTGCTGCTCGGAATCCTGGAGGTCGGCGAACATGATGACGTGCTTGGCCATCACGTCGAGGTGTGGATCGTTGACGAGTTCATAGGCGTGAAGGAGCGCGGTTTCGCAGTAGATGCCGCCGCCGCCGGCCTTGCAGGAGCGGGTGAGGCTCATCATGGCGGCCTTGTTGGCGTTGTTCATGGGGACGGGGCGGGTGATGCCGCTGCCGTTCCACATCCATTTCACCTCGGTATCGACGGCGCCGACCATCGCGTAATCGGTGGGGTCGAGGATCTTGAGGACTTCGCAGGAGCCTTCGTTGGCGAGATCCATTTTTTCGCGGTTTCCGGAGACCGGCATGCCCATCGAGCCGGACTTGTCGTTGACGATGACGATGGCGAGGGAGGCGAGGTGCTTTTCGCGTTTCACATCCATGTCGACGGGGGAGACTTGTTCCAGGGGCGTGTTTTTGTAGCCGCCGGGACCGAAGGAGGAGTCGCCGCCGATGAGGACGAGGCCGCCGCCGAATTCCTTCACCCAGCGGGCGAGTTCCGTCATCTGGGCGGGGGCAAGGCGGGTGGCGTCGACATCGTCGAGGAGGACGCAGTCATAGCGGGCGAAGTCTTTGACGCTGCCGGGGAGGGCGTTGATGGTGCCAACATCGACGGGAACGCCGGTGGATTCGAGGGCCTGGTAGAGTTCGGTCTGCGTCTGGGGCTTGCCGCGGATGAGGAGGACGCGCCCGGCGGCTTCGACGTCGGTGAAGGCGTAGCCGGTGTTGTTGGCGGCGAAGGTGTCGCTCTGGGTGTTGTTGGGGACGACGGTGACCTGGAACTCGTGGTAGCCACCCTCCGACATTTTGTTGGGAAGGTCGAGGACATTGGTGCCGGCCTTGAGATGGACGGGCATGGGCTCGAGGGGAGATCCGTCGCGGGTGACGAGGAGCTGGGCATCCTGCGCGGTATCCGAGGAGATGATGGCGCGGACGTTGAAGTTGGCGTCCTTGCGGACGCGCGGGGGGACGACGACCTGCTCGACCATCACTTCGTGGCCCTGTTGCGCGGAGAGCATGAAAACGTCGACGTCCACGTCCTTGGCGGCGGCGAGGCGGGCTTCGCGGAGCGCGTCGCCGGAGTTCTGGTTGCCGTCGGAGAAGAGCACGATGCGCTTCTGGCGGTCCTGCGGGAAGGAAGCGAGGGCAAGGCGGATGGCGCGGGCGATGTCGGTGCGCCCGGGATCAGAAACTTTGACCGGCGGGGGCATCTGGCCCTTGGAGGAGGGGAGCGAGCCGAGGACGGCATCGCCGCCGAACTCGACGACGACGAAACGGTCGTCCTTGGTCATCTTGTCGACCTGGGCCTGCAGCGCGGCGCGGACGGCGTCTCGTGCGGAGCCCGGGACGGATTGCGATTGATCGAGGACGAAGACAACGCAGATCCCCTTGTTGAACCAGACGACGCGCGTGCCGGCGAGGGAGAGAACGATCGCCAAGATGAGAATGGAGCGGAGGGCGAGGGTGCCCCATTTGCGGAGCGGCGTGGCGGGAACGCGGGAGGTCTTCCAGAAATAGAGGATGGGGATGAAGAGGAGGAGCGCCCAGAGCCAGACGGGATCGGAGAAATCAACAGGGCCGGCCCGCAGGGCAAGGGTGTGGAGAGAGAAGATCGAGGGCGTGAGCATCTGCCTTATTGTACACGGGGAGCTGTGCGGGTGAACAAGGGAAGGGTGGTGGAGTGTTGACGCCGGAGGAAAAAGATTTTCGCAAAGCCCATGCGTGGGCTGGAGCAAACCGGGGAAGCGGGTATGATATCCGCGGAAATGGCAGGAACGTCGCACTTCTTTTTCTGGAGGGAACTTCGCATGAAAAAGCATGGCCTGATGTTGGGCGGAATCTTGATGGCATCGTGCATGGTGGGGTGCATTGGACAGAAGACGATTCATGCGACGGCGCTGGCGCCGACCGAAGAAGAGGCCAAGCAGCAGGCAAGGGCGCAGCTTGATGAGCAGGCGAGCGGGCACAAGGTGATGACGAACGTCAAGTACAGCACCAAAGTGGTTCGGCAGGGGGATGGGGGACAGGTGTATGAGGTGAAGGCGGCCGAGCGGATCAAGTGAGCGTGGAAGTCAGGAGTCAGTAGACACAAGTCACAAGCAAAAAAGAAGAACGCCTCGGTGGTTGCCGAGGCGTTTTTTATTTGCATCACGCGCGGGGGGGACGCCCGCGGCGGATTTGGATATCAGTGGCTGCCCTTGGGGGTGAGGATCATAATCATGCGTTTGCCTTCGAGCTTGGGTTCCCGCTCGGGCTTGGCGATTTCGGCGAGGTCGGTTTTGAATTTTTCCATGAGGGAGCGGCCGAGGTCGACGTGGGCCATTTCGCGCCCACGGAACATGAGGTTGAACTGGACCTTGTGGCCTTCCTCGAGGAATTTCTTGGCCTGGTTGAACTTCGTCATCTGGTCGTGGTCGTCGATGCGCACGGATTTGATGCGGAGTTCCTTGAGCTGGGTGACGTGGGCGGCGTGGGCCTTCTGCTCTTTCTTGCGCTGCTTGTACTTCCACTTGCCGTAGTCCATGAGGCGGCAGACGGGGGGCTTTTCGTGGGGGGAAACTTCGACGAGGTCGAGGCCGGTCTCGCGCGCCATGCGCAGCGCATCCAGAGTGGCGACGATGCCGACCTGGTCGTTGTTTTCGTTAATCAGGCGAATGGGGGAGATACGAATCTGTTCGTTGCAACGTAAACCGTGCTGGCTAATGGCGATCGCTCCTTCAAGCTCGTTGGATTCGCCGGCGGACGATGCCTGGCGAAATGTAATATGGCTTTTTACCTTATTGCGGGAGTGAGGTCAAATTTGCGCGTCGTGAAGGTCTCAGAAAAGCGAGCCCTGCTCCCGGACCGGGGCAGGAATGCGGGCCGGGAGGCCCACCAGGGCCCGGAGGCGATTGGCGGTGGCGGGGGCATGGCCGGAGTAGTCGTCATTGAAGAAGGCATAGGCGTTCTGGATGGGGGTGGGCGAAGTCTGGGCGGCTTCCAGGAGTTGTTCGTGCCACCAGGTGAGGCGGTCGGTCATGTCGATGCGCTCGCGGTCGTATTTCGTGAACTGTTTGTGCAGGCCGATGAGGCGGAGGAAGAGGAAGTCCGTGGTGGCGTGGATGGGGAAGGGGTCGGCGCCGTAATCGCCGGTGACCCAGGCGCAGCGATAGTGCTTCAGGAGATCAAAGGTCTTGCGGCTTTCCCAGGAGGGATTGCGGAATTCCACGGCGTAGCGGAAGTCGGTGGGGAGGTCCTTGAGGAATGCTTCGAGGTTGGCGAATTCGGTGGCCGGGAAGAGGGGGGAGAACTGGATGAGGATGGGGCCGAGTTTGTCGGATTGCTGCATCGGGCGGAGGGTGCGGAGGAAGTGCTTCATGGCGCCCGAGCCGAAGGCGATGGGCGCGTCGTGGGTGATCTGCTTGGGGGTTTTCACGCAGAAGGTGAAGCCTGGGGGGACGGCGTCGGCCCACTTCTGCACGCGCTCGCTGGGGGGGACTGCGTGGAAGGTGGTGTCGAGTTCGAGGGCGTTGAAGGCGGTGGAGTAGGCGCTCAGGTATTCGCCGGGTTTGCAGTCTTCGGGGTAGAAGACGTTTTGCCAATCGGCGTAGGAAAAGCCGATGGTGCCGATGTGCCACTGCATGCCGCAACCTCCTGTTGCTGGTAGGGGGGCGTCAATCCAGACGTCTGCATATTATAGACACTCCCTCCGTTCGGCTCGAGGTCGTTTGACGATGTGCGGGGGCATCATTACACTTAAGGACTCGGCTGAATGTCCGGTTTGTCGGCGTTCGGGTCCGAAAAGATGGTGGTGTTAGCTCAGTTGGTAGAGCATCGGGTTGTGGTCCCGAGGGTCGCGGGTTCGAGTCCCGTACATCACCCTTCCTAGAGATGCAGGCGAAGTTGACCAGAAAGCCGGTTTTTCGCAAACCGCCTTGCAAGTGTTTACCGCGCCCGGTATCCTAGCGGGTCTTACTTGATGCTCGGGAAATCCGGGAAATTGGGTGAGTAACCGCTGTTGTAGCTCAGCTGGTAGAGCACGTCCTTGGTAAGGACGAGGTCATGGGTTCAAGTCCCATCAACAGCTATCGACAGCCTAGCCACTGTCGACAACCAACAAAAACGGAATCTCCGGACCCTGGAATGGAAAAGCGTCGGTTGGTGACGTGGGTTTCGGTATCCAGACATTCCGCTTAGCAAACTTTCCGAGACGGAGGTTTTTCCATGGCCAAGGGAGTATTTGAACGTAAGAAGCCGCACGTGAACGTCGGGACCATCGGTCACATTGACCATGGCAAGACGACGCTCACGGCTGCGTTGACCACCGTGCTGGCCGCGAAGGGCCTGGCGCAGGCGGTTGCGTATGACACCGTTGCGAAGGCTTCCGAAAAGCAGGGTCGCCGCGACCCCTCGAAGATCGTCACCATCGCCGTCTCGCACGTCGAATATGAGTCTGACAAGCGTCACTACGCTCACATCGACTGCCCCGGCCACGCCGACTTCGTCAAGAACATGATCACCGGCGCCGCCCAGATGGACGGTGCGATCCTGGTCGTGTCCGCTGCTGACGGCCCGATGCCCCAGACCCGCGAACACGTGCTGCTCGCCCGCCAGGTGAACGTGCCGCGTATCGTGGTCTTCCTCAACAAGGTCGACCTCGTTGACGATGCCGAACTGCTCGACCTCGTCGAACTCGAAATCCGCGAACTGCTCAACAAGTACAAGTTCCCGGGCGACGAAGTCCCGATCATCCGCGGCGCCGCCGTCGAAGCCCTCAAGAACCCGACCGACGCCAAGAAGATCGAGCCGATCATGAAGCTCGTCGAAGCCCTCGACACCTACATTCCCGAACCGGTTCGCGAAACCGACAAGCCGTTCCTCATGCCCGTCGAAGACGTCTTCTCGATCAAGGGTCGTGGTACCGTCGGTACCGGCCGTGTCGAACGTGGCGTGATCAAGGTCGGCGATGAAGTCGAAATCATCGGCCTCAAGAAAGAGAACATGAAGTCGGTCGTCACCGGCGTCGAAATGTTCCAGAAGACCCTCGACCAAGCGATCCCCGGCGACAACGTCGGCCTCCTGCTCCGCGGCGTCGAAAAGGAACAGCTCGAGCGCGGCCAGGTGATCGCCAAGCCCGGTTCGATCACCCCGCACACCAAGTTCGAAGCGGAAATCTACGTGCTGACGAAGGAAGAAGGCGGCCGTCAGACGGCATTCTTCACCGGCTACCGCCCGCAGTTCTACTTCCGCACGACGGACGTGACCGGGTCGATCGCCCTTGCCGCCGGCACCGAGATGGTCATGCCCGGCGACAACGTGAAGATCACCGTCGACCTCGGCGAAACGCCGATCGCGATGGAACAGGGCGTTCGCTTCGCCATCCGTGAAGGCGGCCGCACCGTTGGCGCGGGCGTCGTCACCAAGATCATCGCCTAAATGAAATGTGGCCTTGCCTCCTCGAGGTGAGCGGCAACGGTCAGATGGATAATTGCAGTGATCGGGGCGGTTTTCACAAACCGCCCCGATTCTGCTAAAATGAACCGTTCGACTTTCATGCTCGAACCCTTTGAACCAGTAAGGAAACTGTCATGGCACGCGAATGGGTATGGCTTCAGTGCACCGAGTCCGGCGACCTGAACTATCGCATCTCCATCAACCCCAAGGAATACGACACCAAGAAGACCGTCGCGAAGTTCTCGCCCCGGCTGCGCAAGCACACCGAGCACAAAGTCAAGAAGGGCAAGTAATTCCCTTTCACACGTCGGTAGCTCAATTGGCAGAGCAGCGGTCTCCAAAACCGCAGGTTACAGGTTCGACTCCTGTCCGACGTGCTTCTCACGAACCGCGCACCCGCGAAGGATGTTGAAGTGACGACGCTCGATTACGACAAAGACGGCAAACGAGGCTTCTTCTCCGTCTACAAGCCCGGACAGGGCAAGTACGTGCGGTGGGGAACCGTCGCGGGTATCGGCCTCTTCATCCTCACCGGTGCATACTGGGTGGTGAACGGGACGGCGCTCGTCTACGCCAACACGCCCGTCAAGGCGGCCGCCGTTGTCATTTGGATCGCCGTCCTGGGCATCGCAACATATCTCCTGATCAACTCGCCGAGGTTCGGCGAGTTTTTGATCATGACCGAGTCGGAGATGCGCAAGGTCACCTGGCCGACGCGCCGCGAAGTCATCGCCTCCACCAAGATCGTCATCCTCATGACCCTGATCCTGGCGGTGATCCTGTGGTTTGTCGATGTGGGCTTCAAGGTTCTGTTTGAAGCCTTGCACATCCTGAAGACTTGAAGAGACTGGAAAGAGACTTGATTGGTTTGGCCGGTCCCAAGTGCCGGCGTGTAGAACTGGGATAACAGAGAATGGCCACCACCACGAAGAACTGGTATGTGTTGCGAGTCGCCTCGAACCGCGAGGACCAGGTCCGCGATGCGCTGGAGCGCAAAGTGAAGATCGAAAACCTCGGCGACCTCATCGGCCGAATCCTCGTTCCCACCGAACGCATCAAACGCGTCAAGCAGGGCCAGCAGAAGGTCGCCGAACGCAAGCTCTACCCCGGTTACGTCTTCGTCGAAATGGAAGTCAATAACGACGGCACCATCCCCGAACGCTCCTACTACCTCTTTAAAGACACCCAGGGCGTCGGTGATTTCATCGGCCAGCGCAACAAGCCCGACTCCATGCGGGCCGACGAAGTCGCCAAAATGCTCCAGGATGTCGAAAAATCCGAGTCCCAGGGCGGCCCCGGCCAGGTCAAGGTCGAATTCAAGAAGGGCGACCCCATCAAGATCAAGGAAGGCCCCTTCGAAAACTTCGAAGGCACCGTCGACGAAATTTTCCCCGACAAGGGCGTTGTCCGCGTGATCGTGACGATCTTCGGCCGGTCTACCCCGCTGGAACTGGAATACTGGCAGCTTGAGAAGGTTGAAGGTTGAACATGTTCGTCACGAACCATCCTCAAATCAGTCGCTGGCAGGCGCGCCTCGCGCGGATGCCGCGCTGGGGATGGATGGCGTTGGCGATCGGCGTCGCGATTCCCGTCGTGGCGCTCCTGATGGTAGTGTTCGTGTGGGGCCTCGTCGTGTTTGCGGCGGTGGCCCTCTTCGTGTTCGTGCTCAATTTCGTCCGCCGGCTGTTCCACCGGCAGCGGTCGGACGGGCGCGAAAATGTGCGGATCGTCGTGCACTCGGCACGGGTGATCGATCCGTAACCAGGCTTAAAACCCGTTTCTGGCCGCGTGGCCGGGCCCTTCCCGGCGCTTCTCTCGCGGCTCAAAGCGGTTTCTCTCGTTGGTTGATTTGAATTCAGTGACTGCAAACGCAGGAAGATAAACATGGCCAAGGTCAAAGAAGTCGTTAAAAAGTTCAAGATGCAGGCCCCCGGCGGCACCGCCACCCCGGCGCCCCCCATCGGCCCCGCGCTCGGTGCCAACGGCGTCAACCCCGGGCAGTTCATCACCAAGTTCAATGCCGCCACCGCCGCCCTCAAGGGCAAGGTCGTCGGCGTCGAAGTCACGGTCTACTCCGACCGCACCTTCGACTTCATCATCAAGACCCCGCCCGCCTCGGTGATGATCAAGGACATCCTCAAGCTCGAAAAGGGCTCCGGCGAACCGAACAAGAACAAGGTCGGTAAGATCACCAAGGCCCAGCTCAAAAAGCTCGCCGAGGAAAAGCTCAAGGACCTCAACGCCTACGACGTGGACGCAGCGGTCCGGATCCTCTCCGGCTCGGCCCGCTCGATGGGCGTCGACGTGATCGACTGAGCGAACTGCACGATCAACGAATCCAACGAAAAAGCCCCGGATTTCCGGGGCTTTTTTCATGCAGTCGCCGGTTCCGACAAGTTCCGAAACGGCAATTGAACCACAGGAGAGCACGGTGCACACGGAGGCCCCCTAAAGGAATCAAGCAATATCCCCCACGTCCTCCGTGCTCTCTGTGTTCTCCGTGGTTTTACTCCGTTCCCCGGCACGCCGCCATCACCGATATGCAATACCGATGAGAATCATCAGGATCGCCCCGATGATGCTCAGCCCCAGCGCGATGACGAACCAGAACGGCTTCCGCGACCCGCGCTCTTCTTGGATATGTTTGCAGTACGGGCACCGGTGCGTGAGTTCGAGAATCCACTTCCGGCAGTGCTGGCAGCGCACCGTCGCAAGTTCATCCGGCACGAGATCGCGGGCATCTGGCTCATCCCGCGAATCGTCGCCAAAATCCCCGTCGCGCCGCCGCTGGGCATCACCCAGCCGGTAATTCTCGAAGTCATCGTCCTCGACGGCCATAGGTCACCGCTTCAGAATGTCCTTGAGGGCCGCGAGCACGAGGGCCACATTCCGCCGGCTCGAGCCGCTCCCCATGAGTCCGATCCGCCACGCCTTCCCCTTGAACGCCCCGAGCCCCCCGCCGATCTCAATATTGTACTCCTCCAGCAGGCGCTTGCGCGTCGAGGCATCATCCACCCCGTCGGGAATCTTCACGGCATTGAGCATCGGCAGATGATGCCCCTCCTGTGAAACGTACTCGATCCCGAGATCTTTCAACCCCGCGCGGAGCAGGGTGTGCATCTCGCGATGGCGGTCCCATCTCTTGTTCAGACCCTCCTCGAGAATAATCGTTAGCGCCTCCTGGAACGCGTAAATCATGTTGATCGGGGCGGTGTGGTGATAAAACCGCTCCTGCCCCCAATACTGCCGGACCATCGTAAGATCGAGATACCACGATTGGACTTTTTTCTTACGACTGAGAAGGCGTTCGACGGCGCGCGGCGAAATGGTCACCGGGCTCAGGCCCGGGGGGCAGGAAATGCATTTCTGCGTGCCGGAATAGGCCGCATCCACGCCCCAGGCATCAATTTCCACCGGGGCACCCGCCAGGGAGGTCACGCAATCGAGAAGAAAGAGCGCCCCGACCGCATGCGCCGCTTCGCCAATCTTATCGACCGGCTGGTGAGCGCCCGTGGAGGTCTCCGCGTGCACCAGGGCAACGACCTTGGGTTTGACCCGGTGAATGGCATCAATCACCGTTTGCTGGTCAAATACCGTCCCCCACGGTGCTTCAAGCTTCTCCACCACCGCCCCGCAGCGTTCCGCAACGTCCACCATCCGCCCCCCGAACACGCCATTGACTCCAATAAGCGCCTTGTCGCCCGGCTCGATCAGGTTCACGAACAGCGTTTCCATCCCCGCCGAACCCGTTCCCGACACCGCCAAGGTCATCTCATTCTGCGTCCGGAACACCTGCCGAAGCTTCGACCGCACATCATCCATGATCTGCAGGAATACCGGATCCAGGTGCCCGATCGTCGGCCGTGCGAGCGCCTCGAGGATGCGGGCGGGGACATCGGAGGGGCCGGGGCCGAGCAGGGTCCGTTGGGGCGGAATCGTGGAGGGGGGTACGGTCATGGGGGCTCCTGAAGGAAAAACGCGCAACCACGCGAGTATACCGGGCACGGGAGGGGATGGAAGATCGAAGTGCAGCGATTTTCAGGAGCGGCGGCCGCTCAGCGGGCGGGAGCCGGTGGGGGGACGATGACAGCAATATCGTCGGGGTGAAGGTGGGCGGAATCGCGACCGTTTCGCGTATGGCCGTCGTCGTCCTTGCCATTGGGACCGACGGAGAAGAGCCGGAAACCGGCCGCGGTTCTCACGTATTGGAAAGGGGCGTCATTAAACGGGTCGCTAGGAACGGCGGCGAGCCATTCCGGCGTGAGCGCGGCGAGGGTGGATGGGTATTCATGGTGCTCAGCCTGATAGCCGGCCAGGGCGAGAGCGGTGCGGGTGAGTACGCGTTACGTCTGGGAGGAACATTCCCGGTGTCACAAAACCGGGCTGATGGAAATGATGGGAATAACCGGAAGTAGCGGGGAGGACGCGCAAGACCTCAATACCGATTCGCCAGATCCCGCTGCCGCTGCCGCTCCGTCGCCTTCTTCAGCGTCCGCTTCTCCCCCCACGTCAGCGAGTGCAACCCCTTCTCCTTCACCTTCGCCAGGATCGCATCAATCTTCGCCTGCTCCTGCTGCTCCAGCTTCGCCCGCTTCCGCGCCGCGTTAAACCAGCGCTTCTTGATCTTCTTGCGCCGCGTAGTCCCCTCCGATCCGCTGCCGCTGTAGGATGCGCTCCATGCAATCGCATCCTCCAGTTCCTGCGGCCCCGCGGCTTTGAGTTGCTGCCGCTTCGTGTACGACGAGTAGAAAAGCAGCCCCCAGAACAGTGCTCCCAGCAGCCCGAAGATGCCCGCCATCAGCGAGACAAAGACCATCGGCACCGCGATGACCATCCCCACGATGCACGTCACGTTGATCGCCCGGTAGTGCCCCGTAAATGGCCAGAGGATCGCCTGCAGCAGCGGCCCCCCGTCAAACCAGTAATAGGGGAGCAGGTTGATGCCAATAATGCCGACATTCACGCCGACAAAGATGCTCAAGCAGCCCACCGCGAACAGCAGGGCGCTGCCAGGATGCACAGGGGCGAACCCGAAAAGAAATCCCAGCGGTTGCCAGGCGATCGCACTATGAGCAACCGCCCCCAGCACCGCCATCGCGCCGATGCTGGCTGCGATGAGCACGAGATTCGCCACGATCCCGCCCACATTGGCAACGAAATACGCCCCGGGAAAAGGCGGCGCGTTCGGCGGAATCATCCCGCCCGGTGGCCAGAGCATGAACTCGTCGTGCGATCCCCCCACCCACCGCGCAAAGATGCGATGCCCAAACTCGTGGCAGAGAAGCGCGACCAGCATCAGGACGCACTCGATTGTCGGCGTCACCAGATCGCCGCCGCTAAGGTTGCGGATATAGATCAGGAGAAAACTCAGGAGCAGCCAGAAGTGCAGCCGGACCCGAACCCCAAACCACGTGCCGAAAGGAACCGACATCGACAACAGCGCGACAGGATTATTGAAGTAATCCGAGGTGAACCCACCCTCGCTCTTGTTGTAGCCTCTGTCTTGCCAGCCCATAGCACAACTCGATTCAAACGCCCCGGAACACTTGACCTATTCTAGCACGCGCCCGGACGCTTCGTCGCCGTCAGATATTTTAACAGGATGGCAATCGTTTTCGCGTCGACGATGCGATTTTCCTGAATCATCTGCAGAACCTGTTCCTTCGTCGCCACTTCCACCTGGATTTGCTCGTTCTCCTCCAACGCCTGCCGCCCCGCCGCAAGCCCCGTCGCCAGAAACGCGTACATCTTCTCCGTCAGGATCCCCGGCGATGTGTAGAACCACCCCAGCGGCTCGATCTTCTCCGCACGGTACCCCGTCTCCTCCGTCAGCTCCCGCGCCGCAGCCTCCGCAGGATCCTCCGTCGCGTCCCCCGGCTCCCCCGTCTCTGCCGCATACTCCAGCGTCCCCGCCGGCAACTCCAGCAGCGTTTCAAACACCGTGTGCCGCCGGTTCCGGATCAGCACGATCCGCCCGTCCCCCAGCACCGGCAAAATGATCACCGCACCCCGGTGCAGGCACACCTCACGCACCTGCGTCTGGCCCGAATTCGTCCGCACCGTGCGCAGCACCAGGTCCACTCGATCGCCTTTGTGGATGAGCTGGTCCCCCGGCACCCGCCCGTAATAGGGCTCCCGGGGGGGAATGCTCTCGCCGCTCACACTCATGCAAAGTCCCGTAACAAGTCGTCTGGCGGGATGATACGTGCCACGGAAAACCATGCAAGCCCGCCGCGTCTGCCAAAAACGCGCACCGTCCCCCCTCGTCCGGAAAACGCACCAAAGTGCCCCTCCCGGTCGTCCGATAGCTTTTACGCCGGATCTGCAGCACGTCCAGAATCACCTGTTCCGGCCTCACCAAACCCGTCGAGAAAAAACAAGGGAGGTTTTCCAATGTCCACAGTTGCCACCACCGTTAGCGCCACCCCCGAAACCGTCGCCGACGCCATCGAGAACACCCTCGAATGGCTCGACAAGCAAGGCTGCGGCTCCCTCGATGCCGAACGCCGAAACACCCGCCGCTCCCGCTACCGCGTCAACGCCCGCATCGCCTACATGCCCCCCGGTTCCGACAAAACCGTCAGTTTCGAAGTCACCACCCGCAACCTCTCCCGCACCGGCCTTTCCTTCATCCACAAAACCCTCATCTACCCGCGCCAGCACGTCGAAGTGCAGCTCCCCCTCCCCGACCGCAGCATCCGCCATCTCCGCGGCCGCGTCATCCGCGTCCGCCCCGCCGGCATCGGCCTTTACGAAATCGGCGTCGAATTCACCGAACTCGAAGTCGCCGTCGCCTGAACCAGCCGCAACCCGGCACGGGCCGGATCGGCGAAACCAGTTATCGGGTGAAGTCGCCCCCCAATCCCGCCGAAGAAGGGGATATGCCAGCGCTCCGACATCAGCCCAGCCGCCTGCCGGAGGAGGGAAATATGACCAACACGCGCCCCACATGGCGTGCCAACGGATTCACCGCCTTTGAAGCCTTGATCGCCACCGCGATCCTCGCCTTCCTCGTCGCTTCCGTCAGCGGAGCCCTCATGGCCGGCCGCCAGCAGTCCAAGCTCGCCCGCGACACCCTCTACGCCTCCATGCTCGCCAAGTCCCTCATGGACGAAATCATGCGACTCCCCGCCGCCGACCCAAGTAACTCCACCACCATGGGCCCCGATTCCGGCGAAACCCGCAACGGCAGCAACCCCTTCGATTCCGTCAAGGATTACGACGGCTACACCGATGGCCCCGGCAACATCACCGACTACGCCAGCAACAGCTACCCCTCCATCTACCAGACCTTCACCCGCACCGTCTCCGTCACCCCAGTGACCTATTCGCCCGCCGGCTGGGGCCAGTCCCTCTCCGGCCTGCTCGTCACCATCACCGTCAAGCGCGACGGCCAGACCCTCGTAACCGAACAACGCGTGGCGTTCTATTGAGGTCGCCATGGAACTGATCAAACGCATGCACCGCCAGCCTCTTCGCCGCACCGCCGGCCGCCGCGCCTTCACCCTTTTTGAAATCACCGTCGTGGTCCTCATCATCGGCATCGCCGCCGCATCCATCCTCATCGCGGTGGGGGGGGACATCCGCTCCTCCAAACTGGCCAACGCCGCCAACGTCCTCGCCGCCGACATCGAATTCTGCCAGGGCGAGTGCATCAACCACCCCGACGCCCTCCGCCAGATGAACTTCGACCTCACCAACAACAAGTATTCCGTCCAGATCGGCAGCACCGTCGTCAGCCACCCCGCCGATTCCCTCCCCTTCATCAACGACTTCGCCACCGGACGAAACGCCCAGCTCTCCGGCGTCACCCTCTCTGGCCTCGCCATGGGCTCCGGTTCCCTCAACGTCCTCACCTTCGACGCCTACGGCCGCCCCGCCATCACCGCCGACTTCGTCATCACCCTCACCTACCGCGGCCGCACCATGCGCGTCACCGTCAAACAAACCACCGGCGACGTCACCATCCAATAGAAGCCAGTAGTCAGAAGACAGTAGTCAGAAGCCCGGCGCGGACCTGCCTCGCGGAGCTTCTGACTACTGTCTTCTGTCTACTGACTACTAAAAAAAATGGGCCCGCCAGGGGAGGCAATCCTGACGAGCCCCGATCCAGGGCAGATCGTGATGGACTGTCTCGCTCGAGAGACACCCGGCCGGGCGGTCGGGCGGAGAGAGAAACCTCCGCGAGGGCAGTCCATGTTTTTCGTGCGTCGCTGTGCTTCTCGCATCAGCGTCGCCGTTCGCGTTGCGATCGACGACACCTAAGATGTACGATTCACCTCCGCCGCAGGCAAAAAGATTAAGAAGATTCGCAACTCACCTCCGCGCCCCGCCACGGTCCCAGAAATACACCCTCGATTTCTCCCACATTGGCTTATAATGTTGCTGCATTTGCTGGCAAATAGCGTAAGATGTTCCGCTTCTCCGGCGCACCGGTGCGTTTGCCGCCGCCGGCCATCACGAACATCCTTTGTTCCAAGGAAGAAACTGAAAATGGATCTCATGAAGGCCATGAAGGCGTGGAGCGTCCAGGATTCCGCCGACGTCTACAACATCCGCAACTGGGGCAAGGGCTACTTCGGCATCAACAACGATGGCAACGTCTGCGTCTTCCCCGCCAAACGCGATGACCAGCAGATCGATCTCAAAAAACTCGTCGATGAACTCATCATGCGCGGCATCAACCTGCCCGTGCTCGTCCGATTCACCGACATTCTCAAGCACCGCGTCGGCGAACTCCACGAGGCCTTCAAAACCGCCATCGCCGAAAATAACTACGCCGGTACCTACTCCTGCGTCTATCCCATCAAGGTCAACCAGCAACGCCACGTCGTCGAGGAAATCGTCGAGTTCGGCAAGCCCTTCGGCTTCGGCCTCGAAGCCGGCTCCAAGCCCGAACTCCTCGCCGTCCTCGCACTCATGAACAACGGCGAAGCCCCCATCATCTGCAATGGCTTCAAGGACGACGAATTCATCGAAACCGTCATCCTCGCACAGAAGATCGGCAAAAAAGTCATCCCCGTCGTCGAAAAATTCACCGAGCTCGAACTCATCGTCAAATACGCCGAAAAGCACAACGTCCGCCCGCAAATCGGCGTCCGCGTCAAGCTCGCCACCCGCGGCTCCGGCCGATGGGAATCCTCTGGCGGCGTCCGCTCCAAGTTCGGCCTCTTCGTCGCCGAGGTCCTCAAGGCCCTCGACTACCTCAAAGAACGCAAAATGGAAGGCTGCCTCAACCTCATGCACTTCCACCTCGGCTCCCAGATCACCAACATCCGCACCGTCAAAACCGCCCTCAACGAAGCCGCACGCATCTACGCTGAACTCGTCCGCGCCGGCGCCGGCATGGAATACATCGACGTCGGCGGCGGACTCGGCATCGACTACGACGGCTCCCAGACCAACTTCGAATCCTCCATCAACTACTCCCTCCAGGAATACGCCAGCGACGTCGTCTTCCGCATCAAATCCGTCTGCGATGAAGCCGGCGTCAAACACCCCAACATCATCTCCGAGTCCGGCCGCGCCATGGTCGCCTACCACTCCGTCCTCATCTTCAACGTCCTCGGCGTCTCCGGCTTCGACCTCTTCGACGTCCCCAAGGCACTCCCCGAACCCAAAAACGGCGAAGAAATCCCCCAGCCCGTCCGCGACCTCTTCGACTCCTACCGCGAAGTCACCAAGAAAAACTTCCAGGAAATCTACCACGACGCCGTCCAGCAGCGCGACGAGGCCCTCAACCTCTTCAACCTCGGGTACCTCTCCCTCGAACTCCGCTCCCTCACCGAAAAACTCTTCTGGGGCGTCTGCGGCAAAATCCTCAAGATCCTCAAGGAATCCGATTACGTCGGCGACGACTTCGAATCCCTCGAAGCCCAGCTCTCCGACACCTACTTCTGCAACTTCTCCCTCTTCCAGTCCATGCCCGACTCCTGGGCCATCAAGCAGCTCTTCCCCGTCATGCCCATCCACCGCCTCAAGGAAGAACCCACCCGCCGCGGCGTCCTCGCCGACATCACCTGCGACTCCGACGGCAAAATCGACTCCTTCATCGACCTCCGCGACGTCAAGAAAACCCTCGAACTCCACGAATACACCGGCCAGGAATACTACATCGGCGCCTTCCTCGTCGGCGCCTACCAGGAAATCCTCGGCGACCTCCACAACCTCCTCGGCGACACCAACGCCGTCCACGTCACCGTCGCACCCGACGGCTCCTGCTCCATCGAAGAAATCGTCCGCGGCGACACCGTCCGCGAAGTCCTCTCCTACGTCCAGTTCAACGCCGAAGAACTCGTCGGCAAACTCCGCAAACAAGTCGAAACCGCCGTCCGCGAAAACAAAATCACCCTCCAGGAATCCACCCAGCTCATGAAATACTACGAAGAAGGCATGCGCGGCTACACCTACCTCGAAGAACCCAGCGCGTAACGCGGGCATCCTGCCCGCAAATGACCGCAGGTCATTCCCGCTCCCGCCCAAAGGACCACTTAAAACCGCAACTCACCATCCGCGAGCAAACCCTTCAGACCGCGCCAAAAATCGCCCCACCCCACCCCGCGCCGGCCTTCCCAAAATCCCGCCCCCCTCCTTTTCCCTTTGCATTTCCCAAACCCCACGGCATATTTCGTTAGCACGCATTTCAATGCCTCTGCGCGAGCCCCCCATTGCCACATCCCACGGAGACGCCAATGACAAAATCAAAAATCTCCGCCGCCTTCTTCGCCGCCCTCGCCCTTTCGCCGACCGCCCTCTTCGCCAATGACGCCGTCTGGCTCGGCAGCCCCGTTTCCAGCAACTGGTCCAACCCCGCCAACTGGCTCGGCGCCGCCGTCCCCTCTGCCGGAAACACCACCACAATTTCCTTCGGCAATTCCTCCTTCGCCAATCCCAATCAGGACATCGCCTCGCCATTTTCCCTGAACACCCTCACTTTCGCCTCCAACGCCAGCCCCTACACGCTCACCGGCGGCGCACTCACGTTCGCCGGAAACGCCGCCATCCACCAGAACGCAAACAGTGCCCCGCTCATTGGCGAAGCCCTCTCCATCCAGTCAAATCTCACGATCGACGGCGCCGGAGATCTCTTCCTCACCGGCCCCATCGATTCCGCCAACGGCACCTTTTCCAATCGCACCTTGACCAAGTCCGGCAACGGCGCCCTCTCCCTCGCCGCCGTCAACCCCTTCGCCGGCACCCTCGCCATCCTCGCCGGCTCCGTCGATCTTAAAGAACCCGCCGCCCTCCAGCATGCCATCGTCTCCCTCCAGGCCAACGGCACACTCAACCTTCTCAACAACCCCAGCGTCACCCTCGCCGGACTCCAGGGCAATGGCTCTCTAAGTGTCGGCCCCACCAACCTCACCCTCGCTCTCGCCGGCGCTGCTCCCGTCTACACCGGCGCCCTCTCCGCATCCAAAGGTTCCCTCGCCATCTCTGGCAATGGCACGCAGACCTTCTCCGCCGCTCAACTCACCCCCAATTCTCTTTCCATCAACAGCGCCGCCGTGGATATTAACGGCGGTGCCCTCACCCTCCCGCAGACAAACGGAATTTCCCTCGCCGGCAACGCATCCTTCACCGTCGAAGGCGCCGCTCACGTCAATCTCGCCGCCGACGGGTTTCTCAACATCGATGCCGGTTCTCTCGTGGCACAAGGCAACGGAACCCTTTTCTCCGGCGGCGGACAGATCGTCGTCGGCGTGACCGGCTCCGCCAGCTTCCTCCTCCAGCAGAATGCGGCTATTTCCGGTTTGACCGGCCTCTTCGCTGGAACCCATGCCGGCGCCTCCGGCAACATCACCTTCGCCTCCGGCGCTGCCGTCGCAGATTCCAAGGCTTTCATCGGTTATCAAAATGGCGCTCTCGGCTCCGTCACCGTTGACGGCCCCGGCACTTCCTGGAGCAACGTCGATATCCTGCTCGGCGGCACCAGCCTCGGTGCCACCGGCACCGGCGCGTTACACATCTCCAATGGCGCCAACGTTTCCGTCACCGATGCCACCTACTTCTGGAGTGCCAACTCCTCAATCAGCATTTCCAACGCCACCTTCACCACCAGCTACCTGACCACCAGCGGTGCCGCCGTTGGCTCCATTTCGTTGACCGATCCCGCCGGCCAATCCGCCCTCGTCGTCGGCCACGACCTCGGCACTTCAACCTACGCCGGCAACATCTCCGGCACCGGCAGCATCACCAAGGTCGGCTCCTCTTCCCAGTTCCTCCTCGGAAACAACTCCTTCACCGGCAACGTCACCGTCCTCGCCGGCAGCCTCGACATGGCCTCCGGCGCTTCCTCCTTCTACCACGCCGCCGGCGGATCGCTCACCCTGCGCTTCGGTCTCCTCGGCAACGCCACCTTCCAGGCCGATCCCGGCACTTCCATCAACTACCAGTCCCCCGCCCTCTCCGGTGGCATCTTCACCGGCGCTGGCATTCACGATCTCAGCAACGTCACCGCCTGTTACGCAACCACCTTTACCGCTGACGCCCAGGTCACTCTTCCCGCCAACATCACCTTCTACGGCGTCACCAATGCCGCCACCCTCCTCCTCAACAACGCCTCCTGGATTGGCGGCGCCAACGCCGGCGATGTCACCTTCTCCGGAATCTCCCACTTTTCCGGTGTCACATCCACCGGCAATCTCACGCTCGCCTCCGGTAGCACCCTCATCTCCACTTCCAGCCCCATCTTCCTCACCGGTAGTTGCATCCTTCTTCAGCCTGCTACCGTCTACACCCTCTCCGGCGCCTCCCTCGAGCTCGACGGCGGGAGCCTCACGAACAACGCCAGCCTCATAAACGGACTTCTCAACATCAACTACGGCGCCGTCGCAGCCGGGGCAGGCCACTACGCCACCGTCAACGTTGCCCCCGGCGGTCTTTTCGAGCCGGGCGACCCCGCAAGCCCCTCCCCCTCCAACGCCTCGGTCAACCAGCTCACCGGCTCCGGCACCATCGACACCCCTTCACCCACTTCCAATTTCACCCTCTCTCTTCACGGCAACACAACCTCCGCCTTCAGCGGCACAATCCGCAACACCACCGGCGCCGTCGCTCTCTCCCTCTCCGACAACGCCAATCTCACCCTCTCCGGCGCCGCCAATTCCTACGCCGGCCCAACCTCCATCGACGCCACCTCCACCCTCCAAATCACCGCCCCCGGCGCGCTCTCTCCCAATTCCCCCATCGCCAACGATGGCAATCTCTACCTCTTTTCCAACGCTACCGCCAAATCCATCACCGGCCGAGGCTTCCTCTACGTCGACCACGAACTTTCCCTCACCCTCGCCCCCGGCCACCTCGTCAACGAGCAGGCTTTTCTGAACCTCAGCTACTTCGCCCGTCTCGATCTTTCCGACAACTCCCTCGTCCTTCAATATTCCGGAGATCCCTCCACCCGCTCCGGCTACATCGTCCAACTCCAGACCTGGGTCAAGATCGCCCGCAACGGCGGCGCCTGGAACAACGACGGTATCACCAGCACCACCGCCGCCGCCGATCCCACCCACCTCTCCCTCGCCGTCGCCGACAACAACCTCCTCCACCTCTCTTCCTTCGGCAACGTCACTCTCGACGACAACTCCATCCTCATCACCCCCGCCCTCCTCGGCGACGCCAACCTCGACAACAAAGTCGACCTCACCGACCTCTCCACCGTCCTCAACCACTTCGGCCAATCCACCCCCAACTGGACCGACGGCCACTTCGACAGTGCCCAAACCATCAACCTCACGGACCTGAGCTACGTCCTCAACAACTTCGGCCTCACCTTCGCAGGCAACTCCTCCCAATTACCAATTACGAATGACCAATTACCCTCCGCCCCCACCCCCGAACCCACCTCCCTCGCCGCCGCACTCCCCGCACTCCTCCTCCTCACCCGCCGCCCTCAAAACCGCAACTCCCGCTCCCCCCGCGCCCGCAAAAACTTCCCCACCCTCGCACGATAACTCACCCGCACCGGCCCCACGCCCCCC
>JBQCGD010000163.1:0-37663 GCA_051955985.1 Phycisphaerae bacterium
GGCCAAGTGACAGCGACCGTCATACACCTGTGCGACGGCCCACAACGTTACAAGTGACACAAAAATGGCAGATGCGCCAATGACAAAATCACTCGATAAGCGGTTTGGTCTTCATCGTGTAGGCGAAGGTCTTGAGCAGCGGCTGCTGGGTCGGTTCGCGGCGTCTGAGAGCGAAGATCGACACCCGTCCGGCGGACAGGTCCACTTCGACCCGCGTCATGCGATGCACCCAGTGGCTGTCGGCCTTCCAACGGTGCCCCAGACACGAGACGCACCCGTCCTGATCGCTGCGGCGGATGAAGATCACCCGCCCAGCCAGAGGAAGACGAGTATCGAACGCAAAGCCTTCGGGAATTCTTCGGCGTGGCGGGGCCGCGTCGATCCGGGCTGCCGATCGGGTCATCAGCGCCTGGATAAAACCGGCCGAGCGGTTCTGAAGCATTCCCAGGTTGCGATGGTGATACCGCCGCCAGACCATCCGTTGCCAGCGGCCATTGAAGGCCTCGATCTCCGCCTGGAATCCCGTCTCGCGCGGCGGAGCGAACACCGGCGTGATTCCCAGCTGCAGACAGAGCCGGGTGACCTGGCCAAAGCTGTCCGGCCATTGATGGGGGCCCTGGAAAATCAGGTCGTTGTCGAACTTGGCGTACGCTGGAACGCCAAACTCGGTCCAGTGCGCAAGCAGCGAAAAGACCACGATTTTGGCGGTGATTCTCGCTTGCGGCCAACTTTGGGCCAAGCCGCCATGCAGGCTGATGCAGTTGAGCACGGTGACGTTGTGGCCACCCTTGATCACCAGGTCCGTGACGGTGTCGACGCTGTCCACTTCCGCCTTGAACGCGGCCACTTCCGGCAGGAACCAGCCCTTGGCCGGCGGCGGCCTGCGGATCCTCCGGCGGGCATCGATCGCGCCGTGACGCTGCAGAATCCGGCCGATGGTGCGGACATTGGGACAGGGCGTGATACCCCGCTCCAGAAGGACCTGCCGGATGGCCAGGGCGCCATGCTCGCCCAGGGTGCTTTTGTCCTTGAGCTGCCGGCGGATCGCCAGCACCAGCCGTTCGATCTTGCGGGAGGTGCGGTTGGCCGGCCGGTGGACTCCCAGTGGCCTGTCGAGAAAGTCCACACGATCGAGCCGCTGGTCTTTGGCGCGGGCGACCCAGAACTGGACCGTTCCCAGGCAGACGCCGAACCGCCGCGCCGTCAGACGCAGCGAGGCGCCGCGTCTGACCGCCAGGACCATGGCCCGGCGACGCTGAGAGACAGAGAGTTTTTTGGCTCATCCGGTCGTCCTGAACTATCAACAACAAAGCCCCAACTGTATGGGGGTCGCTGTCACTTGTAACGTTGTGGACCGTCACACAGGTGTATGACGGCCGCTGTCACTTGGCCTCTAAGTGGTTAAGTACGGGGGGCGGGGGTGCAATGCGCGCTTGCGGCTTGCCCCGCGCCGCCCGAGGCGGCGGGCGTTCTTCGGTGGGGGGAGTTTCTTCGGGTTCGGGGGTGGGTTCTGGGGTTGATGCTTCGGTGGGGGTGTGGGCGGAGGGTTCTTCTTGTGTGAAGAGTTGTTGGTCGGGGGCGTCGGTGCGGAGGAGGATTTGGATGGGGCCGAGGGTTTCGGGTTGGGAGATGGTGACTTTTTTCTGGCGGATGAGTTCGAGGGTGGCGAGGAAGAGGCCGATCATTTCGGATTTTTTGGTGCGGCCCTGGAAGAGTTCGTGGAGGGTGAGGGACTGGGAGGGTTCGCGGGTGAGGCGGTCGAGGATGTCGACCTGGTGCATGGAGATGGGGGTGTCGTCGTAGACGACTTCGTGGCCGTAGGCGGAGTGGCCGAGGGAGGACATGATGGCGTTGAAGGCGTCGATGAGGCGGAAGAGGTCGAGGTCCTCGATGGCGAGGGGGGCGCGGCCTTCGGGTTTGGGGGTGGCGCGGGGGTAGCGTGCGGCTTCGGTGTGGGCGCGGCGTTTGAGTTCGGCGGCGGCGTCTTTGAATTCTTTGTAGGCGAGGAGTTGTTTGACGAGTTCGTAGCGCGGGTCGGTGAGGTCTTCGACGCTTGTCGGTTGGGAGGCGTTGGGGTCATTCGGGTCGGTCGCCTGCGGTTGCTTGGGGATGAGCATGCGCGATTTGATTTCCATCAAGGTCGCGGCCATGACGAGGAATTCGCCGGCGAGGTTGATGTCGATGCGGCGGATGATTTCGACGTGGCGGAGGTATTGCTCGGTGATGCGGGCGATGGGGATGTTTTTGATGTCGACTTCGTCGCGGCGGATGAGGTAGAGGAGGAGTTCGAGCGGGCCGGAGTAGACGTCGAGGTTGACTTTGTAGTCGTGGCCGTCGGCGAGGGGGGGATCGCTGGGCGCGGCAGGGGCGGGGTGCATGACGGAGGATTGTGATGGTTCGGTCATAGGAGGGGGATGATAACAGGAAGGGGGTGGGGTGCGGAATGCCTGGCCGCAGTTTGGGCGCAGTTCGGCTTCAGTTTGTTTGGCGGCTAAAGCCGGATTCGCGTTTTGAGTTGGATTCCTCTGACTTGATCGAGGCGATCGAATCGCATGTTGAGGGGGTTGATGGCGGACAGCGCCTCGTAAGCTCGCTGGTTCGCGCATATGTGTGCGGTGTTTCCGACAAGGAAGATGTCGCTGCCGTCCCAATTCTTTTCGTCGAAAGAGACGCCCTTTGTTTTGAGGCAACGACCGGTGCGGGACTCCCCAACGATGTCTCGCTTTGTTTTATCGATGGGGCCTCCGCGGCCGGTGATGGAAAGGCCGAAATATCCGTGAATTTCGTCTCCCTTTGGATCAACCATCTTCACCGGGTAGGTTGACCAACCCCTCAGTCGATTTGCCGAGAGTACGTCAACAACGCGTTCAGACAGTAAGTATCGATTGTGCCAACCGGTACCGATGAGGTCGAATGAACGGAGTAAGGATTCGCATCGGCAGTTGATGGGGAGCTTGCCGCGGAATGTTCCGGAAATCAGGTGCGTGTTGTTTTCGTGGTCGAGGCGATCCGTGAAAACGGCGACGGGGGCGCCTTCCTCGTACGCATCTCTTAATTTCCAGAACGTTTTGCAATCGACCACGTGGAGACGCCTCCGACTTAAATACGTGCCCGGGGAAGCGTTCATGATACTGAAATAGTCGGGGACGGTCGTGAGATTTTCTTGATTCGGGGGTGTGAGAACGGATAGATTTGCGAAGTTCCATTTGCGTAAGGACGAGCTGAGTTGAGCATTGCGGGAATGAGTTGGAGAAGGTGTGCGCTGCTGCTGGCGGCGGTGGGGATGCTTTCCGGGTTGGGGGGGTGTTTCAGCGAGCGGTCGTTTCCGATGCGGGAGCGGCCCCGGGTGCGGATGCCGGAAGAGGGGGGTGGCGGGAAGGTGTCGACGCGGGAGTGGGCGGCGGAGATGGCGGCGGAGGCGGATGGGCTTTTGCCGCTGCATGAGCGGGGGGCGTTGACGCAGGAGGATTTTGCGAAGCGGGGGCGGGTGGTGGACGTGTACAAGCATTTTGATGTGGATGCGGGGGCGATTGATACGCTTTTTGGGAATTGGAAGGGGTTGGAGCAGACGGCGCAGGTGGCGTCGCCGGCGCCGGAGCGGGATGGGAAGGGGAACATTTTGCGGGCGGCGTGGCGGGGGTTTAAGGAAGTGAATGTGCCGGTGGATGGGGTGGAGCTGTATGGGCGGCTGGGGGCGCCGGATCCGAAGCGGGAGATTCCGGGGAGTTATATTGTTTTTACGCATGGGTTGTTCGGGACGCTGGATGGGATCGACACCGAGAACCAGGTGGAGGCGTTGCGGCGGGCGGGGCATCATGTGCTGGCGATCGAGATGCGGGGGCATGGGGAGACGAGCGTGCGGCACCCGGAGTATGCGGTGAGTTTTGGGATACGGGAGTCGGCGGATTTTATTGCGGTGGCGGAGTGGTTGAAGAAAACGCAGGGGGCGACGCGGGTGGGGCTGGTGAGTTTTTCGCTGACGGGGTACGAGGCGTTGTTGACGGCGTGGCTGGATGGGGCGCGGCCGGTGCAGCGGTTTGAGAATGTGCCGATGCTGCGGGCATTGCCGCGGCGAGTGGAGGGGGATCCGGCGTTTAATGCGGGGATGTTCGTGGTGTCGCCGCCGGTGGACCTGGCGGCGGTGGCGGACAGTTTTGAGAAGCATTACACGGTATTTGACGGGCCGTGCCATTGTGTGTTCCAGGGGCATTTGGCGGAGCGGATGGCGCGGGTGGGGGATGAGGATCCGACGACGAGCATGTGGGGGTGGGCGGAGAGCGAGCTGGTGCGGAACGGGTGGGGCGCGGGGTATGCGAGCGTGGCGGCGTTGAAGAAGGATTTTGTGAAGTTCATCGATTTGAAGCAGGGGAACTGGGCGGTGGGGGTGGCGCGGATGGAGAATGTGCGTGCGCCGGTGCTGGTGATGGCGGCGGCGAACGATCCGATGGGGACGGCGCAGGGGGTGGTGGATTTGTTTTCGCGGGTGAAGAATCCGAACATCGGGGTGGTGATGCTGGGCGGCGGGGGGCACATGGGGTTTCCGGCAATGTCGGCGGATTATTACTATTCGATGATGCTGGGGTTTTTTGATCCGAAGCGGGGGCCGGGGGTGAGTGAGGTGGGGGAGATGGCGCGCGCCCCGGGCGAAATGACGAAGCACGAATGACGAATGACGAAACGGCCCCCCCCGACGGACGGAAACACGAAGGGATGAAGGGACGAAGGACCACGAAGAGGACCCTCTTGATGTGCGTGTGTTGCGCTTTGATTGCCGGCTCTTGCTGAGCGGTTATTTGACACAGAGATCACTGAGAGCACAGAGAGGCACAGAGGACTGGTGGGGTGGGTGGGGTGTCGCTGGCAGTGGGCATTGATTGCATTGTGGGGGAATTTCGTGGGTGGGGGAGAGGCTGCGCATTGGTTTTGTTTGTTGTGCGGGCAGAACTGATGTGAGGTGCGGCGTGGGTGGCAAGAAGCTGGCGGTGTATGTGGCGTTGGGGGCGAATGTGGGGATTGCGGGGGCGAAGTTTGTGGCGTTTGCGATGACGGGGAGTTCGGCGATTCTGGCGGAGGGGCTGCATTCTGTCGCGGATTCGGGGAACGAGGGGCTGTTGCTGCTGGGCAGGCGCATGGCGCGGAATCCGGCGGATCGGCTGCATCCGTTCGGGCATGGGATGGAGTTGTATTTCTGGTCGATGGTGGTGGCGTTGTCGATTTTTGTGCTGGGGGGCATGGCGTCGTTGCTGGAGGGGATTTACCACGTGTGGCGGCCGGAGGAGCTGGGGAGCGCGACGTGGAGCTACGTGACGCTGGGGATTGCGGCGGTGTTTGAGGGGAGCTCGCTGGTGTATTCGTACCGGCAGTTGCAGAAGGAGCGGGTGGGGAAGCGGTCGCTGCTGGAGACGGTGCGGGATTTGAAGGATCCGACGGTGTTCATGCTGGTGTTTGAGGATGCGGCGGCGCTGGCGGGGCTGTTGGTGGCGTTCCTGGGGGTGTTGTTGTCGCACGTGCTGAAGATGCCGCGGCTGGATGGGGCGGGGGCGGTGGGCGTGGGGCTGATCCTGATGGGGGTGGCGGTGTACCTGGTGTCGGAGGTGCGGAAGCTGCTGGTGGGGGAGCGGGCGATGCCGGAGGTGGAGCGGGAGATACGGGAGCTGGTGAAGCGCGAGGAGGGGGTGGTGCGGGTGGCGGAGTTGAAGACGATGCAGGTGGGGGCGGAGACGGTGGTGGTGGCGATGAAGGCGGAGTTTCGGGCGGAGTTGCGGGGACGGGAGGTGGCGGAGGTGATTGGGCGGATGGAGGGGGAGATTCGGCGGCGGCGTGGGGAGGTGAAGTAGGTGTATGTTGACCCGAGCGCGGGGAATGACGAAGCACGAATGACGAATGACGAAACAAATTCGAATGACGAATGATCGAATGACGAAACGGGGGGAGACGTTTTATACTTCGGGGGATGGCGAACGAGTCGGACAAGCGGCGAGCGTGGGGGACGTGGGTGACGGGGTGGGGGGCGGCGCTGGTTGTGATTTTGCTGGCGTATGGGGTGGGGTTGTGGGGATCGACGTTCAGTTCGGCGACGTTTGATGAGGGGGCGCACCTGGTGGGGGGGTATCTGCATTGGACGGTGGGGCAGGCGCGGATTCATACGGAGAATGGGCGGTTGTCGCAGGCGGTGGCGAGCTTGCCGTTGCTGTTGATGAAGTTGCATGGGGTCGACACGACGAGTGCGGCGTGGAAGTCGGCGGATGTGTTTTTGCTGGGGCGGGAGTTTTTGTATCTGCGCGGGAATGATGCGGGGTGGATGCTGTTCTGGGGAAGGGCGGCGATTGGGGTGCTCATGGGGGTGACGGGGGCGGTGGTGTATGGGTGGTCGCGGAAATTGTTTGGGAGGGGAGCGGCATTGTTTTCATGTGCGGTGTTTTGTTTTTCTCCGCTGGTGCTGGCGCATGGGTTTCTGGCGACTTCGGATATGGCGGCGACTTGTTTTTTTGTGTTGTCGCTGGCGGGGTTCTGGTGGGCAGTGCGGCGCGGGGGGTGGTGGCGGATTGGCTTGAGCGGGGTGGCGATGGCGGGGTTGTTTTTGGCGAAGATGTCCGGGCCGGTGATTTTGCCGGTGGTGGGGGGGATGATTGTGGTGGATGTGTGGGCGGATTGGCGCAGGAAAGACTTGGCCGACGGCCCCCCCCGCGGCGTCGGCCCCACTTGGCGGTTGTTGCGGGATGTGGGGATTCTGTTTGTGCACGGGGTGGTGGTGTGGATTGTCATTTGGGGGGCGTATGGGTTTCATTACTCGGCGCTGCGGGATTCGGCGGCGGGGTCGGGGGAGACGTTGCATCCGGATGATTGGGGGTGGGCGATGCAGAATCCGACGGCGGGGTTGGAGGCGGTGCGGTGGGCGCGGGATCACCGGGTGTTGCCGGAGGCGTACCTGTATGGGTATGCGTACGTGGCGCAGACGCAGCGGGTGGTGGTGAGCTATGTGAACGGGGAGCGGAGCCGGGCGGGGTGGTGGTGGTTTTATCCGTACGTGTTCTGGCTGACGACGCCGATTGCGGTGATGGTGGCGATGGGACTGAGCGTGGCGGCGGTGGTGCGGTGGGGGCGTAAGGCGGAGCGGCGTGTGTTGCGGGAGCGGCTTGTTGAGGCGGCGCCGCTGGTGATTTTTGTGGTGGTGTACTGGGGGGCGGCGATTGCGAGTTATCGCGGGTCGGGGCCGCGGCATTTGTTGCCGGCGTACCCGGTGCTGTGCATTCTGCTGGGGGCGGCGTGGTGGTGGGTGAGGCGGGCGCGGTGGGGGCGCGTGGCGCTGGCGGGCGTGGTGGGGTGGGTGGTGGTGGAAGCGGCGCTGGTGTTTCCGTATTTCCTTTCGTACTTCAATGAGATCGGCGGCGGGCCGCGGAAGGGGTACACGCATTTTGTCGATTCGGCGGTGGATTGGGGGCAGGGGCTGCCGGCGGTGGCGGGGTTTTTGAAGGCGCATCCGGAGGAGGGGGCGGTCTATCTTTCTTATTTTGGGAGTGCGGATCCGGGGTATTACGGGATTCGGGCGATTGCGTTGCCGAGCTTTATCCGGCAGCGCGGGGAGGATGAGGCGGCGACGTATGCGCACACGCTCGGGCCGGGGACGTACCTGGTGAGCGTGACGCAGTTGGCGGGGCTGTACCAGGACTGGGGGAGATACACGCCGCAGTTGGAGAAGGGGTACGAGGAGGGGCGGCGGGTGTATCCGATGCTGGACCGGTTGCTGGCGGATCCGCGGGTGACGGGGGAGTACCGGGCGCGGCTGCTGGGTTTGCCGCAGCAGATGCGGTACTACGAGACGGCGCGGCTGTTTGCGTATCTGCGGGCGCGTGGGGCGGATGGGCAGTTGGCGGATTCGATCAATGTGTACCGGTTGTCGGGGGAGGAGATGGATCGGGCGTTGAATGGGCCGCCGGTGTATGAGGGGGAGCGGGTGGAGATGAAGTGAAGGTGGGGAGGGCGTATGGCCGGTGGGGAGGGCGATCGGGGGAATTCGTACGTCTGATATAAACGGGAACAGGCGGCTGTAAGCGGCGGTGGCGTCGGCTTTTGGAATTTTTATGCCAAAGAAGCGACAAAACTGAACAAACTTTAAAAATCACTTGCCGACGGGCGTTCGTGTGGTAGGTTTCTGGTATCACTTCGGGTACGGATTTTCCTAAGGACGAAAGAGCCAGCGTCCTTGGCACCAGGATTATATTTCGCGATTTTGTGCCTGGCGGCATGTGTGGATGCCCGGGCAGTGTATGTCGAGGCCTTCGGCCTCCAGGGTAGAGAGTAGAGGAGTTGTTATGAGGAAGGTGTTGGGAATGTCGGTGGTCGGCGTGATGATGGGCGCGTGCGCCATGGCGGCGAAGGCCGACCTGGTGCATCGTTTTGATTTTTCGACCGGCTCGACGAACGACACGGTCGGGACCTCGACCGGCACGCTGCTGAACGGCGCGGCGGTCACGGGAGGGGCCCTGGTGACCGACGGCGGCAACGGCGCGGTTGACGGGAAGTGGGGCGGCACCGGCCCGATGATGACCATCGATTCCAGCGTGACGGCGGGGATCTCGGGCGCGTTCACGATTGAGGACTGGTTCACGTGCACGACCAATTGGCCGAAGTATGACACGGCCTATGCGTTCAGCGACGGAACGCAGAATAACTACATTCTCCAGGCGCCGGTGCGCGGATACTCTCCGTATCCGTCGGGTGTCGGCGTGTGCGGCGCCGGTGGGTACGGGCATAGCGACCCTGGTTTTGGGGGCGCATGGGACGGCGTCGTCTCCGGGCAATACCTGGACAATGCGCCTGCCACCCCTCCCGGCGCGCATGAAGCGGTGCTGACGTATGATGGCACGACGTTGAGCTATTACGTGGACGGCGTGCTGGCGGACTACAACGGCCTCGCGTCCACGCTCGTCGATCCGGGCATCAACCTGTCGATGCTCGGGAACGTCGCGTTGAACGGCGGTTCGCCCTACGACGACCCCGCGCTCACGGGCTCGACCTACGACTTCCGCATTTACACCGGTGCGCTCTCCGCGAACCAGGTGGCGAGCCTGTACTCGCTTGGGTTTGGCTCGGGCGCGAGCAATTCGGCGATCAACGCCATTGCGACGCCGGAACCGGCGTCGCTGGGGCTGCTTGCCGTTGGGGCGGTGGCCTTGATCGGTCGTCGCCGGCGCGCTTGATTGGGTGAAGACGCTGCAATTCAGCGGCCCGGCGAGGTTTCGCCGGGCCGCTTTCGTTTTTGCCAAGGGGGACTCGCACGTGTGACTACGCGTTTGCGAGAGTGTGAGGAAGGGGGCGGAATGGGCATTTCTCGGGAGAGGCAGGGGCTTGGACAACCATCGCCGGAAAAGATACGCTGCAGGGTCTTCAAAACACTGATGCGGCGGACCAGCGGGCGAGAGTTGTCAACTTCACCCCCGGTCGCCGTACGAGAACGGAGAATGCCATGACCACTGAAGCCAAATGTCCCTTCCACCGCGCCGGCGGCGGCACGACCAATCGTGACTGGTGGCCGACCCAGTTGAAGCTGGAGTTGCTGCACCAGCATTCGTCGAAGCCGGACCCGATGGGGGCGGAGTTTGATTATGCGAAGGAATTCAAGACGCTGGATTACGCGGCGTTGAAGAAGGACCTGGCGAAGCTGATGACGGAATCGCAGGAGTGGTGGCCGGCGGATTTCGGGCATTACGGGCCGCTGTTTATCCGCATGGCGTGGCACAGCGCGGGGACGTACCGGACGGGGGATGGTCGCGGCGGCGGCGGGCGCGGGCAGCAGCGGTTTGCGCCGCTGAATAGCTGGCCGGACAACGTGAGCCTGGACAAGGCGCGGCGGCTGCTGTGGCCGATCAAGCAGAAATATGGGCGGAAGATTTCCTGGGCGGATCTGATGATCCTGACGGGGAACGTGGCGCTGGAGACGATGGGGTTCAAGACGTTCGGGTTTGCGGGCGGGCGCGCCGACACGTGGGAGCCGGACCAGGATGTGTACTGGGGTTCGGAGCGGACGTGGCTGGGCGGGGACATCCGGTATGCGGGCGGGTCGGAGGGCGTGGAGGGGGAAGGCGTGACGGTTTCGGACGACACGGCCGATGGGAAGATTCATGGCCGCAACCTGCAGAATCCGCTGGCGGCGGTGCAGATGGGGCTGATTTACGTGAATCCGGAAGGGCCGGACGGAAACCCGGATCCACTGAAGGCGGCGCACGACATCCGCCAGACGTTCGCGCGGATGGCGATGAACGACGAGGAGACGGTGGCGCTGATTGCCGGCGGGCACTCGTTCGGCAAGACGCACGGGGCGGCGCCGACGTCGCACGTGGCGGCGGAGCCGGAGGGTGCGGGGATCGAGTCGCAGGGGTTCGGGTGGCAGAACAGCTTCGGGACGGGCAAGGGCGGCGACACGATCACCAGCGGCCTGGAGGTGACGTGGACGACGACGCCGACGAAGTGGAGCAACAATTTCTTTGAGAACCTGTTCGGGTTTGAGTGGGAGTTGTCGAAGAGTCCGGCGGGGGCGCAGCAGTGGGTGGCGAAGGGGGCGGGCGAGATCATTCCGGATGCGCATGATCCGTCGAAGAAGCGGCGGCCGACGATGCTGACGACGGATTTGTCGCTGCGGGTGGATCCGGCGTATGAGAAGATTTCGCGGCGGTTTTTGCAGCATCCTGAGGAGTTTGCGGATGCGTTTGCGCGGGCGTGGTTCAAGCTGACGCATCGCGACATGGGGCCGAAGTCGCGGTATCTCGGGCCGGAAGTGCCGAGCGAGGATCTGGTGTGGCAGGATCCGATTCCGGCGGTGAATCACAAGCTGATCGACGAGAGCGATGCGGCGGCGCTGAAGAAGAAGGTGCTGGCGTCGGGGCTGACGGTGCCGCAACTGGTGGCGACGGCGTGGGCGTCGGCATCGACGTTCCGCGGGTCGGACAAGCGCGGGGGGGCGAACGGGGCGCGGATTCGCCTGGCGCCGCAGAAGGACTGGGCGGTGAACCAGCCGGCGCAACTGGCGAAGGTGCTCAAGACGCTCGAAAGCATTCGCAGCGAGTTCAATGCGTCGGCGAGCGGCGGGAAGAAGATTTCGCTGGCGGACCTGATTGTGCTGGCGGGGAATGCGGCGGTGGAGCGGGCGGCGAAGGATGCCGGCTGCGAAGTGCCCGTGCCGTTCACGCCGGGGCGGATGGATGCGTCGCAGGAGCAGACGGATGTGGAGTCGTTCTCGGTGCTCGAGCCGGTGGCGGACGGGTTCCGGAATTATTTGAAGGCGAAGTTTGCGGTGCCGGCGGAACATCTGCTGGTGGATCGGGCGCAGCTGCTGACGCTGACCGCGCCGGAGATGACGGTGCTGATCGGCGGGCTGCGGGTGCTGAACGCGAACGAAGGGCAGTCGCAGCATGGCGTGTTCACTAAGCGGCCGGGCGTGCTGAGCAACGATTTCTTTGTGAACCTGCTGGACATGGGCACGGAGTGGAAGCCGACGGCGGCGGACACGAGCCTTTTCGAAGGGCGGGATCGTTCGACGGGGGCGATCAAGTGGACGGCGACGCGCGTGGACCTGATCTTCGGACATGATGCGCGGCTGCGGGCGCTGTCGGAGGTCTATGGCAGCGCGGATGCGCAGAAGAAGTTCGTGCACGATTTCGTCAGTGCGTGGACGAAGGTGATGAACCTGGATCGCTTCGATCTGGCGTCACGGTAAATGAGCCACGAAAGAGACGAACGACACGAAAGTGTTGTTTGGCTTTCGACAGTTCTTGGACATGAGCCGCTCCTGATCTCCCGATCAGGAGCGGCGTCTTTTTGCCAGCAGAAGGGCGGCGATGGCGAGCGTCGCGGCGGTGGCGGGCTCGGGCGCGGCGGTGGAGATCGCAGGCGCGGCGGTGCTTGCGCTGCTGGCGAAGGGGTTGGGGTTGCTCGTTCCGAAGTGGTTGAGGACGTAGGAGAGGTCGGTGAGGTTGATGGTGGAAGCGCCGTCGAAGTTGCCGTCGGTCCAGGCCGCGGTGGCGGTGCCGAAGTGGTTGAGGACGGTGGAGAGATCGGTGAGGTCGATCTTGTTGTCGAGGTTGGTGTCGCCGAGGAGTTCGGGGGCGATGAGGATGGAATTGTCGTTGACGCTCTGGCCGGCGAAGGTGGAGAAGTGGAGGAGTGCGTTGTCGGCGACGGCGATGCCGAACTGACTCGCGTTGCCGGCGACGAAGGCACTGGTGATGCCGGGGGTGTTCCAGGCGCCGTTGTTGCGGGCGGCGTTCACGAGGCCGGTGAGCGTGTCGAGGGCGGTGGCTTTTGTGGCGGCGTCGGCGGATTGAACGACGAGGGCGCTGTTGGCCAGATCAAGCTGCGAGCCGGTGTTGAGGGTGAGCGCCGCGACGATGCTGCCGGGCGCATTGGCCGAGAGGTGCAGGGTGGCAGGAGTGCCGGCGGTGCCGATGGTGAGCGCGCCATTTCCGGAGAGCTGGCCGATGGTGGCGCCAGCGTTGACGAGGAGCTTGCCGTTGTTGGCGACGGGTTTGCCGGAGGGGAGGGCGCTGGCGCCGGCGATGATGAGGGTGCTGCCGGCGTTGATGGTGGTGCCGCCGGTGTAGGAGTTGTTGCCGCTGAAGGTGAGGCTGCCGCCGCCGGCGATCGCGAGTGAACCGCCGGCGCCGTTGATGTTGCCGGCATACGTGGTGGTTGCGGGGGAGTTGATGGTGAGCGTGCCGTTGCCGAGCGTAATGAGCGAACTGGCCGTGCCGTTGAGAGAGCCGATGGTCTGAAGCGTGCCGTTGACGTCGAGTGTGGCGGCGCCGATGGTGACGTCGCTGGTGGTGGGCAGGACGTTGGTGGTGCGGCTGTTGGTGTAGAGCTGCTGGACCTGGGCGGCCGAGAGGGCGGAGGTGAAGAACTTGATGCCGCTGAGCTGGCCGTTGGTGGTGACTTCGCCGTCCACGTTGGTCGGCGCGAAGCCGATGCGGACCATGGAGCCGGTGTCGGGATTGAAGAACTGGTTCTGGGCGAGGGAGGTGAGGGCGCCGTCGACGTAGACGGACTTGGTGCCGGCGGCGTCGGTGTAGGTGAGCAGGTGCCACTGGCCGTCGTTGACGGTTTTGTTGCCGGCGGCCCATCCACCGCCCCAGCGGACGGCATCGGGGAGCCCGCCGGAGCCATCGTTGGTGCCGTCGCCGAGATAGAAGGTGGAGTAGCCGGAGTTCCAGCCGTTGCCGTTGCCCTTGTTGAAGAGGGTGGCGCCGGCCTGGGTGGTTTTGATCCAGGCGGAGACGCTCCAGGTGCCGTTGCCGCCGAGATCGGTGATGCCGGAGTTGATATCGACGGTGGAGCCGGAGCCGTTGAGATTAAGTACGCCGAGGCCGGGCCGGGGACCGCCGGTGGTGAAGATGGAGCCGGAGCCGCCGTTGATGTTGAAGGTGCCGTTCATGGCGGCGCCGCCGGTGCCGTCGTTGACGACGGTGTTGCCGCTGACGTTGGCGAAGGAATAGCTGGCGACGGGGGCGACGGCGGCGAGGCGGAGGGTGCCGCCGTTGATCGTGGTGGCGCCGGTGTAGGAATTGTTGGCGGAGAGGGTGAGGGTGAAAACGCCGGCCTTGGTGAGCGAACCAGTGCCGGAGATCGGGGCGGAGATGCTGATGTTCCCCTGGGCGGCATCGATGGTGGAGGTGTTGACGAGGGTGATGTGCCCGGCGAGTTGGAAAAGATCGGCCGAACTGCTGGCATGGCGGACGTAACCGCCGTTGAGGGTGAGGTTGTTGATGGTGACGACGCCCGTGGTACCGCTGCCTTTGTAGAGGAGGCCGCCGTTGATGCCGTTGGTGTTGTTGACGGTGAGGGAGTTGCCGGCGAAGGTCCAACCGGGGGTGCCGGTGGGGGTGCGGAGGGTGAAGTTGCCGGTGGAGTAGTTGGCGTTGGGATGGGCGAAGGTGTTGTCGCTCCAGGTGGAGGTGTAGTTGAACCCGGACGTGCCGACCGGATCGGACGAAGTGAGATTGACGGTGGTGGCGGCCCAGGCGGTGGGATTACCGGCGGGCGCGAGGCCGAAATCCTGGCGGAGGGCGTACACCATCGCCACGTGGCGGAGGTCGTTGATGGGGCTGGACTCGCTGTCGTAGTTTTCGCCGTAGGGCCAGTAGTGCTGGGAGTCGCCGTTGAGGACGGAGCCGAGTCCGTCAGTCTGCTGGATCAGGGTGGTGGCGGAAGGCCCGCCCCACCAGGCACTGTAGGTGCCGGTGCCGAGCCAGTGCGAGGATTCATGGAGAAGCACGCGGACATTGGGGTAAGTCCCGCCGACGCCGATGCTGCCGCCCCAGCCGCCGTAGCCGGCTTGTTCGGTGGGGATGCCGGCGTCGTAGTAGACGTAGATGGAGCCGCCGTTGTTGGTGGTGAAATCGCCGTAGGCGTTGTACATGTTGACGACGGTCTGCATGTCGGTGACGGCGGCGTTGTACCATCCCGCCGGCCAGGGGCTTCCCGGATCGACGTAAAACGTGAGCGCCGCCTGGCTGAGGCGTGGAACAACGGCAAGGACTGCGGCAGCGAGCGCGCACGCTTTAAGACTGGGATGGCCCACGATGATTTCCTCCGCACGGCGACCTGAATGGGATGGAA
Organism: Phycisphaerae bacterium; assembly: GCA_051955985.1. Lineage (GTDB taxonomy): Bacteria > Planctomycetota > Phycisphaerae > WQYP01 > WQYP01 > DATKPA01. The sequence goes on from JBQCGD010000163.1 coordinate 14,611, forward strand.
TGATCCGCCTGTCGAAAACCTAGCCCAAGGTCGCGCGCAAACCAAACCGATTTCGATGCCAAAACGAGATGAAAATGCGACAGGTTCCGCTGCTTCATTCCCCACCTTAACAAAACGACTCCAATTAGTGAATATTATTCATAAATTGTGGACAAGTTGTCCCGGCGGCACCCTGCCCCTCGGAAATGCAATCGAATGCCCAGCGAAACGCCAACCGATCGCCGCTCTTTTCGGACCTCCCGCGAGCCCCGCATGCCCCGCCCCGCTCCCCCCTCCGGCGTGCGGGCCGTATGAATTTGCGACCTGCCGCGCGACCCACGCTTCGCATTCAGGAATCGCGGTGCGCGAGGGCCGCGACCATCGAAAGAAACTCCGCGGGCTCCACCGGTTTGGAAATGTGGCGCTGATAACCGGCGCGCAGCGCCCGCGTGCGATCTTCCGGGCGGGCGAAGGCGGTCACCGCGATCGCGGGCAGGGCCTCGGCGTCCGCCACCGTAGAGCGGACGGAGTCGATAAACGCGTACCCATCCATCTCCGGCATGCCGATGTCCGAAACCAGGACATCCGGACGAAACGTCGGAACGAGCTGCAACGCCTCCCGCGCGGAGGGGGCGGTCGTCACCTCCGCGTGGCATTCCACAAGGAGCCGCCGCAGGAGCCGCCGGGCATCGTCATCATCATCGACGACGAGGATGCGGACGCCGGCAAGGTCGGGATGGTCGTGCCTCGCGCGGGCGGAGGCATCACCATCGGAAGGAACGCCCGCCTCCTGCGGCGCAACGCGCGGGAAAAGGACCGTGAAGGTGGCGCCGCGGTTTTCCCCTTCGCTCGCCACGGAGATAGACCCCCCGTGAAGTTCGACCAGGTGCTTGACGATCGCCAGGCCGAGACCCAGCCCGCCGAACTTGCGCGTGGTGGTGGCGTCGGCCTGGCGGAAGCGTTCGAAGACGTGCGGGAGGAATTCGGGCGTGATGCCCTTGCCCGTGTCGGCGACGCGGAGTTCGATGTGGCCCTCCGCCGGCCGGAGCGAAACGGAAATCGTCCCGCCCGCGGCGGTGAACTTGATGGCGTTGGAGAGAAAGTTCCAGAGGATCTGCTGGAAGCGCCCCGGGTCCGCCAGCACCTGGCCGGCGCGTTCAATGTGCTGCTCCACGCGTATGCCGGCGGCCTCTGCGGAAGGCTGGACCGAGGCGATCGCGGCGGCGACAACGGCGGCGGGATCGATCAGCCGCTTATCGAGCCGCACCTTGCCCGAGATGATCCGCGACATGTCCAGCAGGTCGTCGATCAGCTGCGCCTGCAGGCGGGCGTTGCGCTCGATGATTTCGGCCCCTTCGCGCACTTCCTTGGGATCGTTGGCCATGCGGGAAAGGACCTGCGTCCAGCCGAGGATCGCGTTCAGGGGGGTGCGGAGTTCGTGCGAGACGGTGGCGAGGAATTCGTCCTTGAGGCGGTTGGCGCGCTCGGCATCGCCGCGCGCCGCCCGCTCGCTTTCCAGGAGCTGCTCGCGTTCCTTCTGGCTGCGTTGGATTTCCTCAATCTGGTCGCGGATCTGGTATTGCCGCTGTCGCGAGCGGACGGCCGACTGGATGGCGCTGGCCAGCGATCGCATCGGCGCGGGGCGCTCGAGGATCGTGACGTTCCGCAGCGCCGTGAGCGTCTGGGCGGAGATGGGCGAGGTGCCGTCGGAACGGGCGAGGATGACGATCGGAATTTCCGACCACGCCGGCTGCTGCGAGAGGGCCGCGACAAATCCCTGGATGGCCTGGGTGGCGAAGGCGTCCTCCGTCAGAAGGATGGCGCCCGCCCCCTGCTGAAACTGGTGGACCAGCTCGGGAACGGTGCGGCAGGAGAGGCAGATGACGCCGGCGTCGGCGAGAAGGGCACGTGTCACCTGGGCGTCGCGCTCAGTGGGCGCGAGCACGAGGACACGAGAGTGCAGGGGGGCATCGTTGGCGGTGGTCATTGGGCCTCGGAGACGGAAGATCCGCGGATGGCGTCGGGGGTCAGGATCTCGGGCACGCCCGTGAAAATGCCGTGGAATTGCGAGAGCGGCGCCGAGAGGTGGATACCGCGGCTATCGAGGGTGAGTTCGCGAATCGTTTCCTCGTGCGGGCCGCTGCGCTTCTTCACGACCGAAATGGCCTTCTTCACCTTGCCGGCGACTTCGAAGTAGCGGAAGAGGACGACGCAGTCGGCAAGGTACGACGTGTCCACCGGCGTGGCCATCGAGCCGGTGAGGCCGTGCTGGGCGATGACCATAAAAGTAGTCACGCCGCGGCGGCCGAGATACGAGAGCAGCTCGTGCAACTGGATCGTCAGGAAGCGTTCCTCCGGCATCGCGTTCATGTAGCCGTTCAGGCTGTCAATGACGACCACCCGGGCATTGTCCTTCTCGACGGCATCGCGAACCAGCGCCGCAAACTCGCCGGGCGAGACCTCGGCGGGATCGAGCTGTCTCAGCTTGACCTGGCCGGCGGCCGTCCCTTCCTTGAAGCGGATGCCAAGCGAGTCGGTGCGTTCCTCGAGGGTGTCGACGCTTTCGTCGAAGGTGAAGATGATGGCGTGGTCGCCCCGCTGCGCGGCGGCAACGGCGTACTGGACGGCAATGGTCGATTTGCCCGAGCCCGCGGGGCCGAGAAGGAGCGTCGAGGTGCCGCGATTCGGGCCGCCGCCCAGCAGCGCGTCGAGGGCCGTTACGCCGCTCTTGATGTTTCCCTTGGCAAAGGGCTCGCTGTGTTCGGCGGCGATGAGGCGCGGGAACACGACCAGGCCCCCTTCCTGGATGCAGAAGTCGTGGTAGCCGCCGCGGTATCGGGTGCCGCGGCATTTGAGGACGCGCAGCCGCCGCCGTTCTGCACCATACTCCGGCGCGAGTTGTTCCAGCGAGATCACGCCGTGCGCGATCGAATGAAGCTGCCGGTCCGATTCTTCGGATGTGCGGTCATCCAGCAGCATCACCGTGCACTGCCGCCCGATGAAAAACTGCTTCAAGGCGAGGATCTGCCGGCGATAACGCAGCGCATTCTGTGCGATGAGCCGCATTTCAGAGAGCGAGTCAAACGCGATCCGCTTGGGCTTCAGGCGTTCGACGGCATCGAGAACCGATTTCGTCGTCTCGCTGAGTTCCACTTCAGACGGGTGATACATCGTGAGATGGGCATCGGGCGAAAGGTCCTGTTCGCTGGCGACGAGCTCGATGATTTCGATGGCGTCGAGGGACCAGCCGTGGGATGCGGCGACGGCGGCGAGCTCTTCCTTGGTTTCGGACAGCGTGACGTACAGCCCTTTTTCACCGAGGCGCGCCCCCTCGAGCAGGTATTGCATCGCCAGCGTCGTTTTGCCCGCGCCGGGATCGCCGTCGACGAGGTAAAGGCGGTTCGGCACGAGTCCGCCGAGGAGGATATCGTCGAGTCCGGGAATGCCTGTGGCGGAACGTGCTCGGCCCGCGGTGGGGGGCTGCGACATGGAACTCTCCAGGGGAGGAATGACATCGTCAGCAGGCCGGGTCAACCGTTGGGCCGGAGTGCCGTCGAAAGGAGCCATAATAACGCATGTTGCAGTCCGCGTGACAGAGCGATTTCACCCTCCCGCGGCGAACAGTTGAGCGTGGGCAGGCAACTTTCGCGACCGAAACACGCGCCGGGCAGGACCGCCGGCCCTTCCCCGCCGGGCCCCGCCGATTCAGCGCCCCCCTTCGGCGATTAGCGCAATGCTCAACAATTTTGTTGCTCGCACCCATTTTGCGAGCTAGGCTTAGCAGTAGATGGCGGCGTGGCCGAGGAGGAGAAAGACTCGCGTCCAACGTCCTTGAGCGCCGCCTTCCGAAGGCAACCCACGTTGCCTTCAGCACCATCGAGGTTGCTGGATGCGGGTCGCGGTCAGGCATGGGGCATGGATGTCCCGAGAGAGGCTGACCCAGCGTTGGGCGAGCCGTTCCTGCCCCGGTTAATGCTGACCGGAACCCTGTTTTAAAGGGTCCTTCACGGATGGCAAAAGAAATTCCTCCCCCGTCGGACATGAAATACTTTGTCCTGGACACCAACGTCCTCCTGCACAATCCCAATTCGCTTTTCGCCTTCGCCGACAACCACGTCATCATCCCCTTCGACGTCCTCGAAGAACTCGACAAGTTCAAAAAGGACTCCACCGACGTCGGACGCTCCGCCCGCACCGCCATCCGCCACATCGATACCCTCCGCGAAAAAGGACACCTCAATGAGGGCGTCCGCTGGAACGGCCACGGCGGCACCATCCGCGTCTACATGGATACCTACGGCGACCCCGTCCCCGGTCTCTCCTTCGAAAAAACCGACAACCGCATCATCGGCGTCGCCTACCATCTCAAAAAGGAAGGCAAGCCCGCCGTCTTCATCTCCAAGGACATCAACGCCCGCATCAAGTCCGATTCCCTCGGCATCACCACCGAAGACTTCGAAAACCAGAAGGTCGATTACGAAACGCTCTACACCGGCTACCGCGAGTTGACCGTCTCTTCCTCCGTCATCGACCGCCTCTACGCCGAAAAACGCCTCTCCATCAACGACCCCCTCCTCGCCGCCCTCAACCCGAAACTCTTCCCCAACGAATACGTGCTGCTCAAGGCCAGCGGAGAAGAATCGCAGACCGGCCTCGCCCGCTATGTCCCCAGCGCCCAGGCCGTGCTGCCGCTCTCGCGGATGAAAAAAGCCGTCTTCGGCGTCACCGCCCGCAACCTCCAGCAGATCATGGCGCTCGACCTCCTGCTCGATGACGATGTGCAGATGGTCACGCTCATGGGCACCGCCGGCACCGGCAAAACGCTGCTCGCCCTCGCCGCCGGCATGCACAAATGCTTCCAGGAACAACGCTACGAACGCCTCCTCGTCGCCCGCCCGATCATGCCGATGGGCAAGGACATCGGCTATCTCCCCGGCACGAAGGATGAAAAACTCTCCGCCTGGATGAAGCCGATCTTCGACAACCTCGAATTCCTCCTCACCGACCGCCGCGTCCACTCCGGCGAAACCGCCAACGTCGAAGCCAAACTCAAAGGCTACGTCGAGTCCGGCAAACTCGTCCTCGAAGCCCTCACCTACATCCGCGGCCGCTCCATCCCGCACCAGTTCATGGTCGTCGATGAAGCCCAGAACCTCACCCCGCACGAAATCAAAACGATCGCATCCCGCGTCGGCGAGGGGACCAAACTCGTCCTCACCGGCGACGCCGAGCAGATCGACAACCCCTATTTGGACGCCAATTCCAACGGCTTGTCCTTCACGATCGAACGCCTGAAGCAATCCGAACTCGTCGGCCACGTCACCCTCGCCCGCCCCGAACGCAGCAGCCTCGCGAGCCTCGTGGTGAAAGAACTGTAAGGCATTTGCTATAATAAAGAAAAATCGCGAGGGAATAAGCAAATGGCGAATGAAGAGGAAGATGTGAAATCACGCTTGGCAACGCTGGAAGCACGTGTGGAGTCCTTGGAATCGCAGTTGGAGCGTGCTCAAAGCGAGGCGGCGGTTGCGCGCAGCCTCGAGCAAATCAATCGCGGCGAAGGAATTCCCGCACGCGATGCATTGGAGAGTCTTCGTCAGAAATACAACATTCCCGTCCGATGACCTACACCGTGATTTATTCGCCGCATGCGTTGGCCGAGCTTGACGCAGCGTATGCTTGGCAAGTCGAAGAGACGCCGCAGCATGCGCCCGAGTGGCACAATTCACTTGTGGAAGCGACGTTATCGCTAGAGCAAAATCCCGAACGCTGCCCCATCGCGCCGGATTTCCGAAATCATCCCGAAGAAGTCCGGCAACTGCTTCATGGCACTCGGCGGCACGCGTATCGCATTCTTTTCACCGTCCGCGGGAACTCGGTTTATATCCTGCACGTCCGGCATGCTGCACGCACCTGGATGTAACCGCTAGCGGTTGACAGCATCCATCCGCAAAATATGCCGCAGCGACGCGACAATCTGCGAATCCATCGGATCAAACATCGCCCGGTCCATGCTCGCATTGGCAACCGGCGTCGTCCCCCCGATGTTGTGCCGCCGCGACCACTGATTGGTATCACCGAACACGCCGATCACCTGGATCGTGATCGAAAGCGCAACCAGCGGAAGCGCCAGCCCCCGCACCAGCCCCGGCGAGACATTCGCAACGGTCACCGCCACCAGCAGCGCCAGCGTCGGACAGATCTCGCACAAATACCGCGGCCCATAGCACCACCCGCCATACCACGCCCACCACTTCGAATACAGCAACAGCGTGGCAACGCTCGCCGCGAGGAATGTCGCAAGAAATAGCGCCGTCGCCCGCGGCGTGCTCTTGCGAAACACAAAGTACAACGCAGGAATCGCCAGAACGAACGCCGGCGTGTAAACGAACAATCCCCGGTTCGGAGAAATCGTCAGCCCCGCCAGCCCATGCAGCAGGGGAGTGGACCACAGAAACGTGTCGTTCCCCGCCCCGTACCCGCCCGAAAACGCATGCTGAAAGTGAATCTGGTTGTACAACAGAAAGAGCCCGAACGGCACCGCCGCCGCCACGGAGTAAAGGACCGTCGCCCGCACCTTCCGCGCCATCAGCAGCATCCCAAACGCCGCCGCCGCGAAAAGCAGTGACGTCGGCCGCGTCATGATCGCCATCCCCATGCACACGCCGGCCACCAGCGAAAACACAACCTGCTCCCGCGGCGTCACGGTTTCCAGAAGCCGATACAAGAGATACATCGCCAGCGTCAGAAAAAACGCCGCCGGCGCATGCATCCACAGCGCCTGCGCCCCCGTCGAATAAAGCACGCTCCCCGCCCCCAGCAGAATCGCCGCCAAAAGCGCCCCGCGCGGCGCCACCCGCAGCGCCAGCAAATACGTCACCCCCACCGACCCCGCCGCATACAACGCCGCCGCCAGCTTCCCCAGATCCATCATCCCCTTGAAACCCAAGGGCGCCGCGCGCAACATCGCCACCGGCGCCACCACCGGCACCGCCGCAATCGCACTCCCCGGCGGAAACAAGGAAATCCGCGCCCCATCCGCCATCGTGTACATCAACACCGCATGCACATGCGACTGCACATCCGCATACGCCGCCGTATCAAAGTTCAAATGCCGCACCAGCGACCACGCCACATACGGCGCCGCAATCACATCCACCTGGATGATCGGCTGCGGATGCACGTAATAAAACGCGAGAAACGCAAAGAAGAGCACCAGGGCCTGCCGCCCCGGCGAAAGTTGGTAAAAACGCCGCATGGCCGAAAGTGTACTGGCGACCAGCGCCCCAGTTAAGAGCCCCCTTCACCACAAAAACACCTTTCGTGTCTTTGGTGTCTTTCGTGGCTCATTTATTGTTCTGGAGTACAGCTTCGAACGCGCCCCCAACCTTAGGCCGACGCCCCCCCAAGGCGTCCGCCCCACCCTAAATCGTGTGAATCGGCACAATGTCCCCCGGCCCCTTGTCCGCATACGCCGCCGCCAGCGCCGCGATCGTCGGCTGCACCGTCGAGAGAACATGCTGCCCCAGCGACTCCTCCAGCGGAATTGCCCGCACCGCCGCCAGGATGATCCCCTTCGCCGTGTTGAACAAATACGTCGCAATCGCCCGCACCTGGCTGCTCGTCGTCTCGCTCACCAGCGCCCCGAACGCCACCGCGTGGTGCAGATCCGTGTGCACCGCCATCTCGTCCAATTGCTGATGGATCGGCTCCGCCCACGCCCACGTCCGCGACAGCGACCACAACCGCGTCCCCATCTGCAGGCTCGCCAGCCGCATCTCCATCGGCAGCCGCTCCGAACTCATCGCTTCGCACGCCGCCGGAATCTCCTCCAGCTTCCCCGCCCGCGCCGCGCGAAACGCAATCCCCGACGCAATCCCGTCCGCCGGCGCAATCGCCCCCTGCAACAGCGATTCAACATAAGAAAGCAAATCATCCGGAGAGCGGAGCCGCCCCTGCCGGGCCATTTGTTCGATGCCGAAACTGTGCGAATACCCGCCCACTGGCTGGGCCGCATCACACAACTGGACGAGACCAAACACGTTCATAAAACAAGGCGCTCCCGCGAAGTAGGACCCTCGTTTTCCACCTGCTGTCCCTATCGGCCCGACAGGCGCTCGCCATTTATATCTTTGCAACCGCGATGCCGGAATCAAGCTTTTTCTGGACCTGCAAAGGCCCGCCCCCTCCCTTCGCAGCTTCCCAATAGTTTTCGGTGACTTGTCCTCGAATGTCGTTACAATGGGGAGCGTTTTCGGTGGGGCAACGGCGGCTGAACTGTTGGAAGCGTGTCATGGCAAACGGGAAGAAGAGTTCGCGGCGCAATCCCAAAGAGGCGGCCAAGGGCGGCAAACGCGGCATCCATCCGGTCCAGCCCGCCGCACCGCCCCCCGGCGGAATCCTCACCATCGTCGCCCCCGCGGCCGATCATGCCCCCGAGCAGCAGCACCTCCGCGTCGAATACCTCACCGAGGGCGAAGACCACCCCGCCATCCACGCCCCGCGCATCGAAGAGCCCGCCGCCAAGGTCGCTGCCGCCCTCGCCGGTAACGACGGCCACAACGGAACGCCCCCCCACGGAAAGGGGACCACCCCCGAGTTGCCAAACCCCGCCGTCGTTGCAGAATCACCAGCACCGGTCGCACCTCCGCCTCCGCATGTCCCTGCCACGCATGAGAATCCCGCCCCAGTTTCGATGGGTGATGAAGCCATGAAGAGTCCGCTCCCCAGCGTCCCCGGCCACGTCCCGCATCACGCACCCGAAAGCTCCCCGCGATTAAGCGCCGCCACGGGGGGAGGCGCACACGCCGTCCCGCCACCCGCCTCCTACGTCCCCATGCAGCCCCTCCTCTTCGAAATCGCCTGGGAAGTCTGCTGGCAGCTCGGCGGCATCTACACCGTCATCCGCTCCAAGGCCCCGCAAATGACCCGCATCTGGGGCGAACGCTACTGCCTCATCGGCCCCTACAACAAAGACACCGCCGACGTCGAACTTGAAGAATGCCAGCCCACCGGCCCCATCGCCATCGCCATCGAACGACTCCGCGCCCACGGCATCCGCGTCCACTACGGCCATTGGCTCATCACCGGCCGTCCCCGCGTCATTCTCCTCGAGTTCGGCGCCGCCATGGACCGCCTCGGCGAATTCAAATACTACCTCTGGAAAGATCACGGCATCCAGGCCCCCGAAAATGACTGGGAGGTCAACAACGTCACCTCCTTCGGCTTCCTCGTCGGCCTCTTCTTCCAGGAACTCTGCAAGGTCCCAAATATCCAGCTCCCCGTCCTCGCCCACTTCCACGAGTGGATGGGCGGCCTCGGCTGCATGCGCATCAAGCACCTCAACCTCCCCGTCGCCACCGTCTTCACCACCCACGCCACCCTCCTCGGCCGCTACCTCTGCACCGATAACCCCGACTTCTACAACAAGCTCCCCTGGATCGACCCCGACCACGCCGCCGGCCACTACAACATCTACGCCCGCTACTCCATCGAACGCGGCGCCACCCACACCGCCGAAGTCTTCACCACCGTCTCCGACATCACCGGCCTCGAAGCCGAAAAACTCCTCGGCCGCCGCCCCGACATGGTCACTCCCAACGGCCTCAACATCCACAAATTCGCCGCCCTCCACGAATTCCAGAACCTCCACAAACAATACAAAGAGGTCATCCACCAGTTCGTCGCCGGCCACTTCTTCCCCAGCTACAACTTCGACCTCGAAAAAACCCTCTACCTCTTCATCTCCGGCCGCTACGAGTACCGCAACAAGGGCATGGACCTCTTCATCGAATCCCTCGCCCGTCTCAACCACTGGCTCCGCGCCGGCGGCATCCCCGTCACCGTCGTCGCCTTCATCATCACCAAGGCCCCCAGCAAAAACATCAACGTCGACGTCCTCCGCAATCAATCCATGTTCGATGAACTCTCCAAGATGTGCGGCCAGATCACCGAGGAAATGGGCGCCGCACTCCTCCACAGCGTCTCCATGGGCCGCCTCCCCGAGCGCGGCGAACTCATGACCGAAGAATCCGTCGTCCGCCTCAAGCGCGGCATGCACGCCTGGCGCACCTCCAGGCAACCCCCCATCGTCACCCACGACCTCTGGAACGACGGCACCGACCCCGTCCTCACCCAGCTCCGCGCCTGCCAGCTTTTCAACGCCCGCCACGACGCCGTCAAAATCGTCTTCCACCCCGACTTCGTCTCCGCCACCAGCCCCCTCATCGGCCTCGACTACGACCAGTTCGTCCGCGGCTGCCACATGGGCGTCTTCCCCTCCTACTACGAACCCTGGGGCTACACCCCCGCCGAATGCGTCGCCTCCGGCGTCCCCTCTGTCACCTCCGATCTCGCGGGTTTCGGCTCCTACGTCCAGCAAAACATCCAGGACCCGAATTCGAAAGGCCTCTTCATCGTCGGCCGCCGCTACGCCTCCTGGGAACAATCCGCCCACCAGCTCACCGAAGTCCTCTTCAACTTCTGCCTCAAGGACCGCCGCACCCGCATCGAACTCCGCAACCGCACCGAACGCCTCTCCGACTACTTCGACTGGTCCAACCTCATCACCCACTACAACGAATCCCACAAACTCGCCATGCAACGCAAAGCCGGCGTGACGATTTAAAAGGTACGGGATTCCGCCAAGTACGGAGTTCCGCCTTTAGGCGGTTTTCAACGCGGCATTCAGGAGCCAACGTCGCGTAACCGGTAGGGGGGGAAGGAGAAGGACCCAATGCAACTCGCCACCGTTTCCTGCAACAAGTGCGGCGCCGCGCTCCAGGTCCCGGAGACCGCCCGCTTCGTCACCTGCCGCTACTGCGGCGCCCAGCTCGAAGTGAAACGCACCGAATCCACCATCTCGACCGAAGTCCTCGACCGCATCGATCAGCGCACCGCCGACATGGCCGAAGACCTCGACGCCATCCGCCGCGCCACGGAAGTCGAGCAGCTCGATCGCGAATGGGCACTCAAACGCGACGCCCTGCTGGTTCGCAACAAGAACGGAAGCACCAGCCGCCCCTCCGTCACCGGCGGACTGATCGTGATCTTCGTCGGCGGCGGGTTCTGCCTGTTCTGGACGATCATGGCCTTCGCAATCACCGCCGGCGCCTCCCACGCCGGCGCCCCCGGAGCGATCATGCTCTTCCCCTTTTTCGGCATCGCCGGCATCGCCGGCGCTGTCTTCGGGGGAATCAAGATGATGACCGCCTCTCAGGATTTTGACGCGGCCGAGCGCCAATACCAGCAACGCCGCCAGGAAATCCTCGCCCGCTCTCACGACCAACCCACAACCCCCGTTTAATTCCCCAAAATCCGAATTCCTACTATTCCTATCGGAATAGGGAGGAGACCGCCAATGACGTACACACGCTTGGCGGTCTGGTACCCCGACGCACCACCCACCTCATCCATAAACCCCTCTCCTTCCATCTTTAACCCCAACTCGCTACCCTGACCGATAATCCATCATCGGACACCACCAACACCCCTTTCCCCCGCATGGAGGCGGTTTTTCCATGGATTCACTCATCATCGAAGGCGGCTCCCGCCTTCGCGGCAGCATCAAGGTCAACGGCTCCAAAAACGCCGCACTCCCCCTCATGGCCGGCGCGCTCCTCGCCAACGGCCCCACCTACCTCAAAGAGGTGCCCAACCTCTCCGACATCAACCACCAGATCAACCTCCTCCGCGAACTCGGCTGCGTCGTCGAACGCCAGGCCGACGGCGACCTCAAGATCGAAGTCACCGACGAAAAGAACTCCCACGCCCGCTATGACCTCGTCCGCAAGATGCGCGCATCCATCTGCGTCCTCGGTCCCCTCCTCGCCAAGCGCAAATACGCCCGCGTCTCCATGCCCGGCGGATGCGCCATCGGCGACCGCCCCGTCGACATCCACCTCCGCGGCCTCGAAGCCCTCGGCGCCGTCATCGACCTCGACGGCGGCGACATCATCGCCCGCGCCGACAAACTCGTCGGCGCTGAAATCTTCCTCGGCGGCAACTTCGGCTCCACCGTCCTCGGCACCGCCAACGTCATGTCCGCCGCCACCCTCGCCAAGGGCACCACCACCATCGAATGCGCCGCCTGCGAACCCGAAATCGTCGACGTCGCCAACTACCTCAACGCCATGGGCGCTAAGATCACCGGCGCCGGCACCCCCCGCATCACCATCGAAGGCGTCGACGAACTCACCGGCGTCAAACACACCGTCATCCCCGACCGCATCGAGGCCGGCACCTTCATGGTCGCCGCCGCGATCACCAACGGCGAACTCCACATCCAGAACTGCCGCCTCGACCACCTCCTCGCCGCCGTCGACAAGCTCCGCAACATCGGCGTCATCGTCGAACGCGACAACGGTGGAGCGACCGTCTCCTCCGTCCGCCGCCTCGAAGCCTCGTCGCTGACCACCCAGCCCCACCCCGGCTTCCCCACCGACCTCCAGGCCCAGTTCATGGCCCTCCTCTCCATCGCCGACGGCAACTCCGTCATCACCGAGAAAATCTTCCCCGACCGCTTCCTCCACGTCGCCGAACTCGCCCGCCTCGGCGCACGCCTCCACAAGGAAGGCTCCACCGTCGTCATCCAGGGCCAGAAACGCCTCATTGGCGCACCCGTCATGGCCTCCGACCTCCGCGCCTCCGCCGCACTCGTCCTCGCCGGCATGGCCGCCAAGGGCACCACCACCGTCATGCGCGTCTACCACATCGACCGCGGCTATGAAAAAATCGAAACCCGCCTCAACCAGGTCGGCGCCAACATCAAACGCGTCAACCAGGAAGAACTCGAACTCTAACCCGTCTCCCAATCCGATCGCGCAAAGAAAGCCCCGCGTGGGAACGCGGGGCTTTTCTACGCGCACACACAATCAAAGCCGACCCCTCACGGCAACCCCGAATCCCCCTTGCCTTCCTTCTTCGCCGGCTGTGACCCCGCCCCTCCCGCCTCCGCTCCTCCCGCCGCCGGCATCGTCGTCGCATTCGCATCACCCCCCGTCGCGTTCGGGAACACCAGCCGCGGCGCCGCCCCCGCCTTCCCCTCCTTCGAATCTATATAATAATCCTCCTGCCCATCCGCATCGCTCGCATCATCCACCAGCACCAGCGTCACCAAACCGTTCGTGTCCTCCTTGATGAAGCTGTCCAGCGGCAACTCCGCCGCCGTCGACGCCCGCGTCTCATCCTGCTCCGCAAACGTAATCGTCCCCAGCTTCTTCAGCTTCTCCCCGTCAATTTCCGATTTCCCCAGCTCCGCCTTCTTCATCCCCGGCGCCGTCGAATAACTCATCTTCTTCTCCGGCCAGTTGTCATCCTCCCCATCCTTCAACCCATACACCGTCAGCGACCGCGCCCGATTCGCCGGCTTGTACATGCTCAACACCAGCGTCGCCCCCGTCTTGTCCCCCTGCACGCTCGAAAGATCAAACCGCAGGTACGCAATCCGCACCCGCGACGGGTCCCCGCTCAACTGCCGCACCTCCACCAGCTTCGCATTCCCCAGCGCCTCGGTCGGCGCATTCTTCTGATCGTTCGTCACATATGTATCCGCCCCATTCCCCGTCGCCGTCGTCACCACCGCGGCCCCGAAACACGACCCCGCCAGCACCGCCATCAACGCCCCAGCCGTCAAATACGTTCGCATCAGGAACTCCTTCAGAATTGAAAAAGGCGAGTCCAGCACCGGCCAGTGACATGCCCAAAGCCGTCGGTGCCTCGCTGCGCGAAGGCCATCGCCGCAACAACCCGAGCCTAAGACCGCTCCCGTATTCCCGCAACCCGGTAAACCCTCTCAATTGCAAAAAACCGTATTTTTGACATTTTCCGTGCGGTCCCGCCACCACACCTCCGTCAAAAGTTGACAACCTAATGAATATTAAAAACTTTATACAAGTTCGGTTAATAATCTAGATCCCCATATTTTGCTGGACCAAATGCCAACTTACATTAAACTTATCCGGAGATATTTCAGTGAGTGAGGAAGGGTCACCATGGTGCAGGAACGTGAACGGGAATTGCTCCAAATCCTCTGGCGCGAAGGCCGGCTCAGCCGCTGGGAACTCCACGAACGCTCCGGCCAAACCCCCAACGGCGTCGGTAACGTCGTCGCTAACCTCATCCGGAAAGGCATCCTCCGCGAGTGCCCCGCAGGCCCCTCCACCGGCGGACGACCACGCGTCCCCGTCGAAATCGACCCCGACGCCCGCCACGTCCTCGGCGTCTTCCTCGCGCCCGATCACGTCGAACTCTGCCGCCTGAATCTCTCCGGCCAGCGCACCGGCGACTCCCTCGAACGACACGTCCCCCGACCCGAAGAACTCATCCCCGCCGCCGTCGAACTCCTCCCCGAAATGCTCAACGACGAAACCCTCAGCGTTGGCATCGCCGTCACCGGTCTCGTCAACCTCAAGGAACGCACCCTCCTCTGGAACTCCACCCTCCGCGGCGACCGCCACCTCTCACTCCAGCCACTCTTCGACGCCGTCGACGCTCACCCCCTCCTTCTCACCAATGACATCCAGGCCCTCGGCGTCCGCTGGATGCTCACCCACCGTGCCCCGCTCCGCCAGGATGTCCTCCTCGTCGGATTCGCCGATGGCCAGCTCGGCGCCTCCCTCATCCTCGACGGCCACCCCAACCGCGGCTCACTCCTCGGCGCCAATGAGCTCGGCCACAATTGCCTACCCGTCGAAGCACCACGCTGTTACTGCGGAAAGGTCGGCTGCCTTGAACGCATCTTCTCCACCGGCTTCCTCCACCAGCACGGCATCCGCAGCGTCGAAACCCTCGAAACCGCCATCTCCGCCACCGAACTGTCCCCCGCCGTCCTCAAAATGATCCACCTCCTCGCCATGGGCATCAGCAACAGCGCCAACCTCGTCCGCCCCCACCAGCTCGTCCTCGCCAGCGGCCTCATGACCCACCGCGACTTCGTCCGCACCCTCGAGGGCGAAATCCGCTCCATGCTCCTCCCCGACATCTCCCGTCGCCTGCGCATCGATGCCTGGGAACTCCCGGAACTCGCCTCCGCCGAAACCGCCGCATGGGCCGCCCTTGCCGATCTCTACGCCAACGGCTGGGAGCCCCTCCCCGCGCCCAACCCCTCCCCGGCGGAGAAGGAACTCGTCGGGGCGCAGTAAGGGCTGGGGAGAAGGACTCAGAATTCACGCCGCGGGATTTTCAAGGAAAGTCCCGCGGCGTGTTCGTTTGATCCCGCCCTTCCGGTTAAAATGACCCATCCTGAATTTCCTACCCCTTTACCGCAGGCGGATCATGCCCCAGATCACGATGACTCCTCAGCAAATCGTCTCCGAACTCGACAAGCACATCGTCGGACAGGCCGCCGGCAAACGCGCCGTCGCCATCGCCGTCCGCAACCGCTGGCGCCGCCAGCAACTCCCCCCCGAACTCGCCTCCGCCGTCATCCCCAAAAACATCCTCATGATCGGACCCACCGGCGTCGGCAAAACCGAAATCGCCCGCCGCCTCGCCTCCCTCACCGGCGCCCCCTTCATCAAGGTCGAAGCCACCAAGTACACCGAGGTCGGCTACGTCGGCCGCGACGTTGAATCCATGGTCCGCGACCTCCTCGAAATCGCCATCCGCATGGTCCAGCAGGAACAGGCCGCCACCCTCCGCGAAAAAGCGTCAGCCGCCGTCGAAGACCGCCTCGTCGATCTCCTCCTCCCTCTCGAAGAACAGTCCTACAGCAGCGACCCCGAAGAACAGGAACGCCGCACCCGCTCCCGCGAAAAAATCCGCTCCGGCCTCAAAACCGGCGCCTTCGATTCCGCCACCGTCGACATCGCCGTCACCGAAAAACCCCAGACCGGAAACCTCCTCGGCATGATGGGCATGGACCAGATGGACGCCATGGGCGGCGGCGGTCTCTCCGAAATGTTCGAACGCCTCATGCCCGGCAAAACCCACCGCCGCAAACTCCGCGTCACCGAGGCACGCGAATTCCTCATGCAGCAGGAAGCCGAAAAACTCATCGACCGCGAATCCGTCGTCGCCCAGGCCATCGAACGCACCGAAAACTCCGGCATCATCTTCATCGACGAAATCGACAAAATCGCCGGCGCCGAATCCAAGTCCGGACCCGACGTCAGCAGGGGGGGTGTCCAACGCGACCTCCTCCCCATCGTCGAAGGCTCCACCGTCTCCACCAAGCACGGCCCCGTCAAAACCGACCACATCCTATTCATCGCCGCCGGCGCCTTCCACAACGCCAAGCCAAGCGACCTCATGCCCGAACTCCAGGGCCGCTTCCCCATCCGCGTCGAACTCTCCGACCTCACCAAGGACGACTTCGTCCGCATCCTCACCGAACCCGAAAACTCCCTCATGAAACAAACCATGGCCCTCCTCTCCACCGAACAAGTCACCCTCGAATTCACCGAAGACGCCGTCGACGCCATCGCCGAGTTCGCCTACAACGTCAACCGCAAGACGCAAAACATCGGCGCCCGCCGCCTCAACTCCATCATCGAACGCGTCTGCGAAGACCTCTCCTACTCCGCCTCCGAACGCCGCGGCGAAAAACACGTCATCACCGGCCGCAACGTCAAAGACCGCCTCACCAAAATCACCGCCGAAGACGACCGCTCCAAAACCCTCCTGTAACCGTATTGCATCCCGCTCCCGTTTAGCCCCGGCCTTTGGGCCGGGGAATAAACACCTCCCCGACGTGAAAACTGCTATAATTCACGCATGGGTTCTAATCCTGAACATGAAGCCTTCCTCAAAAAGCTCGCCGATCCCCACTTCTACGGCGAGCAGGACGAGAACGGCGTAGATGTGTCCCTCATCCGCGAGAACCTGAAACTCACTCCCCTCCAGCGGCTCCGGAAAATGGATTACGCATCGAGAGGTGCCTTTGAGCTCCGAAAACGCGTTCGACGCATTGCCCCCCAGCAACCTTGAAAAGGTTGTCTCACTTTTCCGATCCAAAGGCGTCCGATTCCTGGTCGTCGGCGGCCAGGCGGAATTCCTCTTTGGAAGTTCTCGTCTCACCGTAGATGTGGACGTCTGTTACGCACGTGATCGCGAGAATATTCGGACGATTGTAGAGTGCCTGCGCGAAATCCACGCGCGGCTGCGCGGAGCACCGGACGATGTCCCGTTTCGACTCGATGCGCGTTCTCTGGAAATCGGTTGCAATTTCACATTCAAAACGGACTTGGGCGACGTCGACATTCTTGGCTACGTCGAACCTGTCGGCGACTATGAAAAGCTCCTTGCCCGCCACGAATCCTATGAAGTCGGGTCAACCGTGATTAATACGATCAGTCTTGAAGACCTTCTTACTGTAAAACGCCATGTGAACCGCGATAAGGATCAGGAATCAATCGCACAACTCCTCACCATTAAACGGTTGCGCGAAAAAGGTCAGGCGTAACAAGCGCCCGCCCACGTGCCAACTCCCCTTTTTCCCACTACAATCTCCCCCTCATCGTTTCCCATCGGAGCCCCCACCGCGTGCCCCCCCAACCCGACATCTCCATCATCGCCCCCGCCTACAACGAACTCGACAACGTAGAACCCCTCATCGAACGCATCCGCGAAGTCTTCGAACCCACCGGTCTCGCCTACGAAGCCGTCATCGTCGACGACGCCTCCACCGACGGCACCCGCGAAAAACTCCTCGCACTCCACGCCAAGTACCCCTGGCTCCGCGTCATCTCCCTCGCCAAAAACTCCGGCCAGACCGCCGCCATGGACGCCGGCTTCCGTCACGCCCGCGGCAAAGTCTTCGGCACCGTCGACGCCGACATGCAAAACGACCCCGCCGAAATCGCCCGCCTCATGAAACTCCTCTCCCCCTCCGTCGACATGGTCAACGGCTGGCGCAAAGACCGCCAGGACAAAAACAAGGGCATGCGCCGCATCCAGACCAAAATCGCCAACGGCATCCGCAACTGGCTCTCCAACGACGACATCAAGGACTCCGCCTGCGGCCTCAAAGTCTACAAACGCGAGTGCCTCGACGGCCTCACCCTCTACAAAGGCATGCACCGCTTCTTCCCCACACTCGTCCGCATGCGCGGCTTCAACGTCATCGAAGTCCCCATCTCCCACCACCCACGCCTCACCGGCGCCACCAAGTACAAATTCGGCTCCCGCGTCCTCCGCGCCTTCGTCGACCTCCTCGCCGTCCGCTGGATGAAAAAACGCGTCATCCGCTACGAGGCCCGCGAAGTCTCCGCCGATCCATCCCAAGCCTGAGCCACTCTCCCACTACCCCGTAAATGCCTGCGACGCCGAATTTTCGGACGTTCCACTTTCATATGGTTCCCGGGAAAAATTTTCCCGCTTTTTTTGACCACCGCCATATCCGCAGTATATTCCAGTATCACGCTGGCTTAGCCGGTCTGATCGAGCTGGGGAACTCAAAATTTTCGTAAGCGCAGTCGCCCGCTGGCGCCGCGGACCTCCGTTCCGCGCGAGCGACGCCCCATCTCTCGCGCCCCCAATCTTCCTTCGTGCTCGGCCTACCACATCCTCCGGGCGGGACTCTTTCGTCGTTTTTCTGGAGAGGAAACTCGCATGTCGTTCTCACTCAAGCTCGCCCTTCCCGCTATGGCTGCCGCTCTGCTGCTCCCCATGGCCGCCGCGCACGCCGCCGTCCTCGTCTCCGACAACTTCGAAGCCCCCGGCGATACCATCGGCAACGCGCCCACCGGCAGTTGGACCGCCACCTCCAATATGACCGCCACCATCGTCAGCGACAACACCACCGACCCCTCCGGCTCCCAGGCCCTCGACCAATCCGCCTCCTCCGGCAGCCAGTATTCCACCCTCACACTCCCCTCCAGCATCACCCTCAACGATGGCGATTCCCTCACCATGAGCTTCAACATCCGCCTCACCGACCCCGCCTCCATCACCACCGGCGACCGCAAGTTCCGCTTCGGCTTCTACAACTCCTCCGTCAACGAAGGATACGTCGGCCGCATGGATGTCGGCGCCGACACCAACAGCGCCAAGGCCGATATCTGGGCTACCCACAGCGGCGGACTCGGCGTCTCCTCCGGCTCCGGCGGCAAGGAAATCGGCTCCACCTCCGATCCCCTCGGCCAACTCACCAACTCTGACGTCGACAACATCTCCCTCACCATCGCCCGCTCCGGAAACGATATCAACGAAACCCTCACCATCACCGATCTCACCAACCCCGCCACCATCACCATCAACGGCACCGACAACACCACCAAGACCACCATCACCACCGACACCGCCTACACCTTCGACAAGTTCCTCGTCGGCCAGAACGGCGGCAGCGCCATCGATTACCACCTCGACGCCGTCACCCTCACCTCCACTACCGCGGCCCCCGAGCCCGCCAGCCTCGGCGTCATCGGAATCGGCGCACTCGCCCTCCTCAAACGCCGCCGCCGCGCCTGACCGCTCTCCCCCATCGCGGCCGTTCCTTGTTCCATTCAAACGGGTTTGAGACAATTGCGCTGAAACCCGTTTTCTTTGGGTTGGTGCCGCCGCTCCCCAACCGCGTTTCGTCGGCCGGATCCCGCCCCGTAAAACAAGTCGCCGCGGTTGGCAACTCTCATCTGCTCCAGTATCGTAAGGGTCTCCACGCGTCCGTCCTCAGAGGTTTGGGTGTCCAACCAGTCCTATAGCGCTTACTCCAGCCGACCCGCCCCGCCGGCCGCCGACGGCCCCTCCGCCACCGGCTACCTCGCCATCATCCTTGCCTGGGCTGTCCCCGGCCTCGGTCACTTCCTCGTCGGCGAAAAAGCCCGCGGCACCCTCTTCGCCGTCATCATCCACGCCCTCTTCGCCTTCGGCATGCTCATCGGCGGCATCCGCGCCATCAACCCACCCGACCAACCCATCTGGACCTACACCCAGTACCTCGCCGGTTGGCCCATGCTCATCGCCGGTCGCGTCGAAAAATCCTGGATGCCCCAGCCCGATCACCACGGCTCCAGGTTCAACCAGCTCATGCAGGAATATGACTCCCAACGCCCCAACCCCGCCGACGATTCCCAAATCCCCCAACGCAAAGCCTACGCCCGGAAAATGTTCGAAAAATACCCCATCCTCACCTACCACCCCAAAATCCAGGACGTCGGCTCCGTCTACTGCGGCATCGCCGGCATGCTCAACCTCCTCGTCATGTTCGATGTCCTCCTCCGCGTCACCGGCACCGAACGCGAAAATGCCCCCGACAAAAACCGCCCCCTCGCGGAGGCCGCCAAATGATCCCCCTCGCCTTCACGCCCCTCTTCGACCCGCTCCCCGCACTCTTCCCCAACCTCGACGAATACTGGCTCTTCCTCGTCATCCCCCTCGTCATCGCCATCAGCCTCGTCTACAAAGCCACCCGCCTCAAAGAACTCTCCACCCTCCCAAAACACGCCGCCATCATGTCCGTCCAAATCCTCGTCCTCATGACCTTCGCCGCCATCCTCCTCGCCGCCCTCTACTGGTCCGCCGTCCGCGTCCTCTAAGACGCCCCCCCAAAAAATCGAAAATCGAAAATCAAAAATCGAAAATCCCTCACCCCACCTGCAACCCCCCGCGCCTGCGCAACCACCTCCCCACCACCGGCAAATCCCCCACCTCCTGCATCCCAAAAAACCACGCGATCCCCAAATACACCCCCGCACTCGCCCCCACCACCAGCGGCAACTTCACCAACGCCGTCAGCACCTTCTCCCGCATCCCCACCGCACCCCCGCCCGCCACCTCCCACGGCAGCCGAATCCCCCGAATCAACAACCCTACCTCCACCATCACCAGCGTCGCCAGCAGGCTCAACCCCACCGTTTTCCCCAGCGACCGAATCCCCAGCCGCCCCAGCCTCCGCCGCAATATCCACAACAATATCCCGCTCTGAATCAACGCCGACAGCGACGTCGACAACGCCAGTCCCCCCTCCTCCATGAACCACACCAGCGTCACGTTCAACGAAAAATTCAGCACCACCATCGCCATCGCCGTCTTCATCGGCGTCACCGTGTCCCGCATCGCATAGAACACCCGCAAAATCACCAGCTGCGCTTCAAAGCACCAGATCCCCGCGCAAAACCAGATCGCCGCCCACGCCGCCCGATCAATATCGCTCTCCGCCACCTGCCGCCCCGAATAAATCAGCGTCACCAGCATGTGCGCAATCAAGATCATCCCGAACGACGCCGGCAGCGACAAAAACAGCGTCTTCCGCAATCCCGCCACCATCAGCCGCTTCATCTCCGGCACATCGTTCGCCGCCGCCGCCTTCGACAGCATCGGAAATATCGCCGTCGCCATCGATACCCCGAATATCCCCACCGGCAACATGTACAACCGCTGCGCCGCCGACAATTTCGCCAACGCCCCCGGCCCCAGCGGCAAATTCACCACGTGCCCGAATACCTGCATGAACCCGTTGTTCCCGTGCCCGTCCGGCGACAGCCAGTACGCAATCTGCCCATCCATAAACGTGTTAAACTGCACCGCCGACAACCCCAATATCATCGGCAGCATCGGCTTGATCACCTCCATCACCCCCGACCGCATGTCCCACACCACCCCCAGCCGTACCCCCGACTTCCTCAACGTCGGCATCATCTGCAGCAACTGCAACACCCCCGCAACCAGCACCGCCACCGCCACCCACACCACACGCCGATCCACCGGATAACCCGCTCCCCACACCATCACCGGCAACACCGCCGCCACCGGCGCCAGAATATTCAAAATGATCGGACTGATCGCCTGCGCCGCAAACCGCTCATGCACCGTCCCGATCGCCCCCCACAACGCCACCACGCACACCATCGCGCAGTACGGCAACATGATCGCCAGCATCAACGCCGTCAACGCATTGTTCGGCGTGATCGTCTTCGAAAACGCCAATGGCAACAGCACCGCCTCCCCCAGCAGCGTGATCCCGCCCAGCACCAGCCACAACATCGTCGTCGTCGCCCCCGCCAGCCGGTTCGCCGCCTCCTGCCCCTGCTCCTTCTGAATCCGCGTGTACACCGGCACAAACACCGCCGTGAGCGCCCCCTCCCCGAAGATCCGCCGAAAAAGGTTAGGAAATTGATACCCCATCCAGAAGGATGAGAACGCCGACCCCAGCCCCAGGTACGTCGACCAGATTCTGTCCCGCGCCAGCCCCGCCACCCGCGACACGATCGTCAACCCCGACATCAAATTCGCGTGACGGACAAATCGCTCTTTCGACATCAATCCCTACCCAGTTGGCGACAACGCAAAAGAGTTATATCGGCTCAACCCGCCCCAAACCTCCAAGCCCACGCCTTCCACGGCGTGAGGATTCCGGACCCTTCTCCTCACCACCTCCCGCGCTCGAGCAAGGATGAACTCCTCCGCTCCCCCCCCGCCACGTTCGCAACCGCATAATTCCCACGCTCGCCAGCGCAGGCTAGGTACAAAATGCCACCTCCCCTGAATTGCTTTGCGCCAACAACCGCCTACACTTTAAGCACAAATTAAGAAGTGTCGCCGTCTCCATAAAAACGGCGGCACCCCGTGGCGCCCCTGACCCCGGGCGCCAACAAGTGGCGGCAATAAACAATCTGGAGAATACGATGAAACGCCCCGCACTGGAATCTGCACCCCTGCTCCACAAAGACGCCCTCCCCGACCGCATCCGAAACCAACTCCTCTGGGCCTTCGACTCCGCCGGCAATCTCGACGGCGACTCCTTCCTCACCATCCTCAAGCACGAACACATCCGCCTCTCCCCCTCCCACCTCCTCGAACTCGCCAGCGACCTCACCGCCCGCCCCCGCCCCCTCAACACCGCCCCCCACCCCAACTGAAAGTGGGGCCGACGCCCTCGTCGGCCATTCCCCCGCAATCAACCTTGGAATCCCCCACCCCGCGCGCCCCCGCAATCCCACCCGCCCCCTCCCCGAATCGAAAATCGAAAATCGAAAATCGAAAATGTAATCACCCCAAAAACCCCCTCACCGCCCCCCCCACATCCCCCACCCCAATCACCCCCGCACACACCGCCACCGCACCCACCCCCCGCCCGCGAACCACCCCCCCCTGAACCCCCGGGGGGCCCCACAGTGGGCCCACCGGCCGCGCCCCCGCCCCC
>JBQCGD010000164.1:0-8933 GCA_051955985.1 Phycisphaerae bacterium
AACCGCGCGGCCCGGGCTATTCAAGCGTCGCGTGCCCGGGCCGCCGCCCCCCCCGCGGCGGCCCTGGCACGCGTGAGTCACCTCTAACCGGGTGACAATTCTACTTCGGGTATGAGGGTGACATTTCTACTTCTTTACAACACCTCGATCGTCGCTCGATCTTCGCAAGTCACGCACGCACCGGCTAAAATTGCGCAATGCGCATCTCCGAAATCTTTTATTCCGTCCAGGGCGAGGGAAAGCTCACCGGGGTCCCCTCCGTCTTCGTCCGCACCTCCGGCTGCAACCTCCGTTGCACCTGGTGCGATACCCCCTACGCCTCCTGGCACCCCGAAGGCCCCGACCTCTCCACCCAACTAATCCTCGACCAGGTCCTCCCCCACCCCACCCCCTACGTCGTCCTCACCGGCGGCGAACCCATAATGTTCAAGGAACTCGTCCCCCTCATCACCGCCCTCAAATCCCACCACAAACACATCACCGTCGAAACCGCCGGCACCCTCTGGCTCGACGACCTCCCGCCCGGCGCCATCGACCTTGCCTCCATCTCCCCAAAGCTCGCCAACTCCACGCCGACCACCCGCGACAACGGCCGCTTTGCCACCGTCCACGAAAAGCAACGCCTCAACTTCCCCGTCCTGCGCACCTTCGCCGGTGGGGGGGGCAGCCGCGGCGCCGTCAAGGAATGCCAGTGGAAATTCGTTCTCTCCACCCCGGAAGACCTAAACGAAATCGAACAGATCCTCCACCAGATCAACGAAGGCCTCAACCCCGCCCACCGCATCCACCCGGCCGACGTCCTTCTCATGCCCGAAGGCACCAACGCCGAACTCCTCTCCGAACGCTCCCGCTGGATCGCCGACCTCTGCAAAGAAAAAGGCTACCGCCTTTCCCCTCGCCTCCACGTTTACCTCTGGGGCAACACCAAGGGCACGTGAACTCGCCACGAGCTTTAAGGTGTATACGCCGTGATTTCGCTATATCGCTTGAAGTCACGGATGTTCAGCGTCAATAATCGCGGTACTTGATGCGCAATCATAAATGCCACAAGCCGCGCGTCATGAACGTTGACGCCTTCGATTTTGTAATCGACGACCAATCGCCGCCACGTCTTGTACACGTCCATTGAATCTGGAAGCATCGTGAATGATCGCTCGATGAGCCGCACCCGGCGGTCTGTTTCCCGAACGCTTAGCCCCATTCCCCCGCGTGCCGATATGGGCCGTGTACAAACGTTCCACAACTCAGAAACGCTTTGAGGTGCGACGACAACCTCATCTCCATTGTTGTCCAGACTGCGGAGGGCATTCCGGATCGCAGCGTGATCAGGATCTGCACGGTCAAAAAGCCTGAGAAGGACATTGGTGTCGGCAAGGACGCGCATCAGTCGTGATCATCGTAAATGTCGGCGCGTCCCAAATCTTTTGGCAGCGACGCGTTGATTGGACTGGCCATCTCGTCGAGAAGTGCCTCTAGTTCTTCGCCCGTCGGACGAGCGCCCACCGCCGCATCGTCAACGATCACCCGCACATGCCGGTTTTCCAGCTCTGGTGCACGCCGAAGAATTTCTCCCAGCGTACCTTCAAGTATCTGTCCATTCTTAACCATTGACGCATTATACCGGCAGGGTTCCCCGAATGACTCCACTTTTCTCTCTTGCCCCCCTAAAATACCCCTCTTCGTCGTTCTTCCTGTTCTTCGTCTCCCTTGTGTTGAAAGTTCCCCATGCCCGCCAATTCCGGTGATACCTCCCTCCTCGAAACCTTCCCCAACCCCCACCCCCGGCGCGACTACGAAATCCAGCACGTCGCCCCCGAATTCACCTCCGTCTGCCCCAAGACCGGCCAGCCCGACTTCGGCACCATCAAACTCACCTACATCCCGGGCAAAACCTGCGTCGAACTCAAATCCTACAAGTTCTACCTCCAGTCCTTCCGCCAGTGCGGCATCTTCTACGAGGATGTCACCAACCGCATACTCGACGACCTCGTGAAAGTCCTCAAACCCCGCTCCATGACGCTCGTCACCGAATGGACCCCGCGCGGCGGCCTCCACTCCATCGTGACCGCTTCCTACACCGCGCCTACAATCCGCCGACGCAAATAAGGCGCATGGACCGCGCCCCACATCCGTGAGGCCCACCATGCCCACCACCCCCGACATTCGCATCGGCATCTCCGGCTGGCGCTACAAACCCTGGCGCGGCACCTTCTACCCCGAAGACCTCCCCCAAAAACGCGAACTCGCCTACGCCTCCCGACAGCTCAACTCCATCGAAATCAACGGCTCCTTCTACTCCCTCCAACGCCCCTCCTCCTGGAAACAGTGGTACACCGAAACCCCCGACAACTTCCTCTTCTCCATCAAAGGCGGCCGCTACATCACCCACATGCGCAAACTCAAAGACGTCGAAGAACCCGTCGCCAATTTCTTCGCCCAGGGCCTCCTCGCCCTCAAAGAAAAACTCGGCCCCATCCTCTGGCAATTCCCCCCCATCTTCCAATTCAACCCCGAACGCCTCGAACCCTTCTTCAACCTCCTCCCCCGCGACACCAAGGAAGCCGCCAAACTCGCCAAAAAACACACCCCCTTCATGAAAGGCCGCACCTGGTTCGAAGTCGCCGAAAACCACAAACTCCGCCACGCCATCGAAATCCGCCACGACTCCTTCAAATCCCCCGCCTTCATCTCCCTCCTCCGCAAGCACAACATCGCCCTCGTCGTCGCCGACACCGCCGGCAAATGGCCCTTCATGGAAGACCTCACCAGCGACTTCGTCTACGTCCGCCTCCACGGCGACGAACAACTCTACGTCTCCGGCTACACCCCCGACGCCCTCGACAAATGGGCCGCCAGAATCACAGCCTGGCTCAAAGGCACCGAGGCGAAAGATGCCCACCACGCCTCCGACAAGCCGCCGAAGAAACGCAAATCCCGCGACGTCCACATTTACTTCGACAACGACGTCAAAGTCCGCGCCCCCTTCGACGCCATGGGCCTCTCCCAACGGGTAGGGGGGTACCTCCCCAAAGAAATCCCCCTCACCCCGCCCACCAACCTCAAAGAAGAAGCCCGCACCTCCTGGCCCCTCGTCCGCAAACGAGCGGCCGGCACGGGTTGAACCTCATGGGTCCGCAAAACCACATTGCACCCCCTCGCTCCGTACTTAACCACTTTACTACTTAACCACTTAACCCCATCCCGCCGCCCTCCCCGCTTTCCCGCAGAACCCTCGCAAATCAGTAGACTCCCCACCCGCCATTCCGTATACTGTTCGACTCGCTTCACCGGGCCGGGGTCCAAGCGGCGTCCACGACGCCCCCCTGAGAGCTCCAGAAAAACGGCCACGTTCGGCACGTTTTCGGTGATTGTTTCAGGAGGCACGCTCGTGCCAAAAATGAAGACCCACAAGGGTATCAAGAAGCGCGTCAAAGTGACCGCACGCGGCAAGGTCAAGTTCCACAAGCACAACAAGGGCCACCTCCAGTCCGGCAAGTCCGGCAACCGCCGCCGCCGTCTCCGTGGCACCACCACCATCACCGGCCCCTTCGCCGACAAAATGATCCAGCTCCTCGGCCCCGGCGCCCGGTAAACCGTGGCATGGGCGTCCCGCCCATGTCGACCTTGTTCGTGTTCTGACTACTGACTTCTGTCTACTGACTACTTGGAGGCTATCATGCCCCGCGTTCGCATCGGAGCTGCCCGTAAGCAGCGTCACAAACGTCTTCTCAAGCGCGCCAAAGGTTTCGTCGGCGGCCGTTCAAAACTCTACAAAACAGCCCACGAAACCCTCCTCCGCGCCGGCAACCACCGCTTCCAGGACCGCAAACTCAAGAAGCGTGAATACCGCGCCCTCTGGATCACCCGCCTCTCCGCCGCCGCCCAGATGCGGGGGCTCCGCTACTCCCAGCTCATCAACGGTCTCCTCAAGGCCAACATTACCCTCAACCGCAAGGCCCTGAGCGAAATCGCCATTGCCGACCCCGCCGCCTTCGACCAGATCGTCGCCAAGGCCAAGACCGCCCTCGGCATCAAGTAACGACTCCACCCGCCAATAATTCGAAAGACCCGCGCACCTCGCGCGGGTCTTTTCATTTCCAGAAAGCCCATCTCCTTACTGCTGGCGTTATTAACAAGGTTCCTTCCCTCTCCCCGTACCAAAAACGGCCCTTGACATCATTTTGACACACATGCTGAGATAATTCTTTTGACACACGCCGATTTGGGGCTATCTTCCTCCTACAACCCAGCAGCATCGTCTCTGTAGGGCCGGCGAGAGAGCGTTCCTTCATCCCAATTCTTCGTGCCCGAACCCTCCCTCCCATCACCCACCCTGCTGCTTCCCTTGAACCAAATGAAGAAGCTCCTTCTGGCATTCCGCCGGGGGCTTCGTGGCGCTTTTTTGGAGTCGAATCATGATGGCACACAGCGGTCGCATCTTCGGGCGTCTTCTTTCCTCCTCCCGCAAAAACAACCTCCTCATGCTTGCCGTCGCCCCCGCCGCGGCCCTCGCTCTCGGTGCCCCCGCCCTCGCTGCCACCGACTCCTGGACCGGCGCCACCAGCGCCAACTGGGGCGACGCCGGCAACTGGACCGGCGGTAACCCCATCCCCCAGAACTACGATTCCCTCCTCTTCAGCACCCCGGCAAACCCCGCCAATGACAACAACGCCAACAATCTCTCCGGCCTCATCCTCGACGGCATCACCTTCGACGCCGCCGCCAACGCCTACACCCTCAACGGCAACCCGCTGACCCTCAGCGGCAACTACTCCGCCGTCTCCACCGGCATCCTCAACGCCTCCGCCAGCAACCAGACCGTCAATAACAACCTCTCCCTCGACTGGGGCGGTTATCTCTTCGGCACGTCCGCCGGCACCACCCTGAACCTCAATGGCACCTTCACCACCGGCAACGGCGTCGCACTGTTCCAGGGCGGCGCGGCCACCGGCACCATCAACGTCCCCGCCCTCGCCGTCGATCCCAACACCCACCTCATCGCCGGCATTGGCGGCCACGCCATGATGGTCAACGCCTCCAACCGTCCCACCGGTCTCGCCACCATCAGCAACGGCACCATCACCGCCTACACCTTCAGCGATGCCGACGCCCAGAACATCACCGTCCCCGGCCCCATCGCTTCCAACGTCAACAGCAACGTCCTGCTCACCGGCGCCGCCACCCCGCTCACCACCCTCGCCACCGACGCCACCGTCACCAACACCACTTACCTCAACACCATCACCACCGCCGCCGTCACCGCCGCCGGCGCCAACATCACCATCGCCGGCGGCAATTACCTCGTCCTCGGCAAGCAGGGCGGCATCTACGCCCCCGCCGGCGGAGGCACCGGCACCACCAAGAACCTCATCACCATCGCCGGCGACGGCACCATCTCCGCCGGCGGCAACACCGCCGGAAACGGCGACCTCATCTTCTCCGCCGGCGGCGGCAACAACTCCGGTAACCAGATCTACATCCGCAACACCGGTGGCATTTCCGATAACCCCCTCGGCGGCACCGTCACCGTCTTCATCCAGGGCACCGGCTCCATGGTCTTCAACACCACCTCCTCCTACACCGGCGGCACCTATGTCGGACAAGGCTCCTTCCTCCAGGGCAACGCCCAGGTTGTCGGCCCCAACGTCACCACCCCCTTCGGCACCGGCCCCGTCTACATCGCCAGCGGCGCTACCGTCTTCCCCAACCTCAATGGCAAAGACATCTCCGGCGGCCTCGTCATCTTCGCCAACGACTTCTATCTCTCCCCCGGCCTCGGCTACAGCGGTAACCTCGGCAACATGAAAACCGGCAACGAAAACTTCACCGGCAAAATGACCCTCCAAGGCGCTCCCAGCTCCACCCTCGCCCCGGGCACCGGCGACCGCATCGCCGAATCCATCAGCGGCGGAACCACCCAACTCAGCGGCCAGATCACCGGCACGGGCACGCTCGAACTCAACGCCGAAACCGGCACCGCCAACTTCCTCCTCAACAACGCCACCCCCAACGCCAACAACTGGACCGGCGGTCTCATTGTCGATGGCGCCAACAACGATTCCACCACCGTCCAGCTCGGCGCCCCCAACCAGCTCAATAACAACAACGTCAACCTCGTTCAGACCGGCTCCGGCGCCTCCATCCTCGATATCCATGGCTTCGATGATTCCATCGGCGCCCTCAACGGCACCGGCACCGCCAATGCCGTCAGCAATTACGGCGGCTCCGCCAACCTCACCCTCGGCGCCAACAACGCCAACGGCTCCTTCCCCGGCAACGTCACCGGACCCATCGCCCTCATCAAGAACGGCACCGGCACCCAAACCCTCGGCGGCTTCA
This sequence comes from Phycisphaerae bacterium, assembly GCA_051955985.1. Lineage (GTDB taxonomy): Bacteria > Planctomycetota > Phycisphaerae > WQYP01 > WQYP01 > DATKPA01. The sequence continues at coordinate 6,340 of JBQCGD010000164.1, forward strand.
ACGCCTACACCGGCGACACCACCATCAACGCCGGCACCCTCGTCCTCTCCGGATTCCCCTCCGGCAACGTGACCATCAACTCCGGCGCCGTCCTCGCCGGCAACGCCTCCATTGGCGGCGCTGTCACCGTCAGCGCCGGCGCTCACCTCAGCCCCGGCGCCGGTACCGCCGTCGGCACCATCAGCGTCGGCGGTGGCGGCCTCAATGTCGCCGGCGACCTCGACATCAAGCTCACTACCCCCGGCGCCAGCGACTTCATCTCCGTCAGCGGGCCCGTCACCTTCTCCGGTTCCCCCACCCTCACCCTCAACGGCGGCTCCGTCGGCAACACCTACACCATCCTCTCCGCTAACGCCCCCATCACCTACACCGCCACCCCCACCCTTGCCTCCGCCAGCACCCTCACCCGGCCCACCGTCTACTCCCTCGACACCACCTCCAACCCCGCCCAACTCGCCGTCACCGTCCTCAGCGGCGGCTCCGCAAACCTCACCTGGAACGGCAGCAACGGTACCGCCTGGAACATCAACTCCACCAAAAACTGGACCAACGCCGCCACCTCCTCCTCCGACGTCTTCTACAACCTCGACTCCGTCACCCTCGGCGACGGCCCCGCCAACCGCAACATCTCCATCTCCGGCACCGTCCAGCCCGCCGCCGTCACCGTCAACAACTCCGCCGGCAATGACTACACCCTCTCCGGCGGCGCCATCGGCGGCACCGCCAATATCACCAAGTCCGGCGCCGGCAACCTCACCCTCGCCAACGACAACACCTTCTCCGGCGGCATCACCCTCAACTCCGGCACCCTCAACGTCGGCAACGGCGGCACCGCCGGCTCCTTGGGCACCGGTCCCGTCCTCAACAACTCCGAAATCGTCTTCAACCGCTCCGACGCCTCCACCCACGTCAACGCCATCAGCGGCTCCGGCAACGTCACCATCGCCGCCGGCACCGTCACCCTCGCCGGCGCCAGCACCTACTCCGGCACCACCACCATCGCCCCCGGCGCCATCGCCGTCGTCGGCTACGGCGACAACACCAACGCCGACACCGTCTTCGGCTCTGCCCCCGGCGGCAACGTCTCAGTCCCCGCCGGCGCCAGCCTCTGGCTCAACTTCGCCACCGCCAACTACATCAACTTCGGCACCAAGGAATTCGATATCGCCGGCACCGGCGCCGACGGCAACGGCGTCATCGTCAACACCGGCACCACCAACCAGCAGAACGCCTTCCAGAACATCAACCTCACCGGCGATGCCACCTTCGGCGGGTCCGCACGCTTCGACATCCGCTCCGGCGGCGGCGCACTCCTCAACCTCAACGGCCACACCCTCACCAAGAACGGCTCCTTCCAGCTCACCCTCGTCAACGCCACCGTCAACCCCGGCAACATCGTCGTCAACCAGGGCACCTTCTCCATGGAAGCCAATACCACCATCGCCGACAACGCCGACGGCACCTCCATCACCTACAACGACGGCACCACCGGCCAGTTCTACATCACCGCCGGAAACGCCAACGGCAACCTCAACGTCTCCCGCCCCATCAACATCAACGGCAACGTCACCTTCGGCAACAACAACAACGGCAACGCCTCCCTCGCCAGCAACGTCACCCTCAACGGCAACCTCACCGTCACCGCCATCAACGGCAATGGCACCGGCACACTCGCTTTCATGGGCAACATCTCCGAAACCGGCGGCCCGCGCTCCATCACCAAGAATGCCAACGGCAACGGCCTCAGCACCCTCGTCCTCGGCGGCACCAACTCCTTCACCGGCGGCCTCCTCATCAACGGCGGCATCGTCCAACTTGCCGGCGCCAACGCCCTCAACCCCGCCAACGTCGTCTCCTTCGGCGCCAACCCCATCGCCGGTTCCAAGCTCCAGGTCAACGGCTTCGATACCTCCGTCGCCGGCCTCACCACCAACGCCACCCCAGGCTCCCCCACTGTCGAAAACGGCGGCGGCGCCAACGCCACCCTCACCATCAACAACCCCGCCAACGCCTCCTTCGCCGGCGTCCTCCAGGACGGCACCGGCGGCGGCGCCCTCGCGCTCGCCAAGAACGGCGCCGGCACCCAAACCCTCTCCGGCAACAACACCTTCACCGGCGGCACCGCCATCAACGCCGGCACACTCGTCGCCGCCAGCCTCCAGGCCCTCGGCACCGGAAACGTCACCCTCAACACCGGCGGCACACTCCAACTCGCCCCCGCGCTCCCCTCCGCCTTCACCCTCCCCGCCCTCACCTTCAACGGCGGCCACTTCGACATCACCGACAACAAGGTCATCGCCCAGGATGCCATCTCCCACGCCACCACCCTCGCCACCCTCCAAAGTAAGGCTGGCTCCGCCATCATCAGCTCCACCAGGCCCGCCAACTACGGCATCGCCGTCCTCGACAACGCCGTCCTCAACCTCACCACCTTCGGCGGCGTCAACGTCGACGCCAACTCCATCCTCGTCTCCCAGGAACTCCTCGGTGACGCCAACGCCGACGGCAAGGTCGATCTCACCGACCTCTCCACCATCCTCAACCACTTCGGCCTCACCACCCCCAACTGGACCGACGGCAACTTCGACGGCGCC
>JBQCGD010000165.1:0-54298 GCA_051955985.1 Phycisphaerae bacterium
TGGAGGGGGGGTTGGGGGGTGGGGGGGGGGTTGCTGTTTTGGGGGTATTCTTTTTAAGGATTCGCCGCGCCCCCCCCCGGGGGCGTGGGCTCCACTTCGGTGCCGACGTTGGGGGGGGCGTTGGAGGAGTTGGTGAGGGGGACGGGGATGCGGGGGGAGTATGTGGTTTCGACGGCGTGCACTTCGGGGTTGGTGGCGATGATTGAGGGGGCGATGCGGGTGGCGCGTGGGGAGCGGGAGAAGGTTGTGGCGGTGGGGGTGGATGTGGCGGGGGCGTTTGTGCGGGATGGGTTTGCGGCGCTGAAGGCGGTTTCGGCGACGGGGTGTCGGCCGTTTGATCGGGAGCGGAATGGATTGATGTTGGGGTCTGGGGCGGCGGGGTGTGTGATTGGGGCGGATTTGGAGGGGGCGGTGGCGGTGATCAGTGGGTTTGGGGTGAGCAATGATGCGGTGCATATGACGGCGCCGGATCGGGAGGCGGGGGGATTGGTGCGGGCGATTCGCGCGGCGCTGGAAATGGCGGGGTTGGCGCCGGGGGATGTGGATGTGGTTTTTGCGCATGGGACGGGGACGATGTTTAATGATGCGATGGAGGGGGTGGCGATTGAGCGGGTGTTTTTGGAGTGTGGGGCTTCGCCGGCGGTGACGGGGTGCAAGGGGGTGATTGGGCATACGCTGGGGGCGGCGGGGTTGATGGAGGGGGTGCTGGGGGTGGAGATGATTCGGCGCGGGGAGATTTTGCCGGTGGTGGGGTTAAGGGTGGCGGAGCGCGGGGGGATTGATTTTGTGCGGGAGGTGCGGAGGGGGGAGGTGCGGCATGTGCTCAAGATTGGGAGTGGTTTTGGGGGGATGAATGCGGCGGTGGTGTTGAGTGGGGCTGGCGCGGTTCGCGCTCGCGCGAAGGAGGCTCCAGAGCCCCGCGCCGCCCCCCCCCACCGAGGCGGCGGGCGTCGGCGGGTTGGTGTTGTGGCGGCGGGCGCGGGGGAGGATGCGATGGGGGTGATGGGGAGGTTGATGGAATTTGTGCCGGAGGGTTTGCGCGAGCGGGTGGGGTTGGTGATTGGGACGACGCTGGGGTGTCTGGAGACGGATCGGGAGTTTGAGCGGTCGCGCGTGGAGGCGGGGGGAAGGTATGCGAGTCCGGCGGCGTTTTCGCGGACGTTGCCGAGCACGGTGGCGGCGGAGTTGGGGCTCAAGTTTGGGGTGAAGGGGCCGTCGCTGGTGGTGTCGGCGGGGGATTCTTCGGCGGGGGTGGCGATTCGGCGGGCGGTGGAGTGGATGGAGATGTTTGGGTTGGCGTTTTGTGTGGCGGGGGGAGTGGAGTGGGTTGGGGAAGGACTGGGGGTGGAGGTGGGGAGGCGCGTGGGGTTGGTGCTGCTTGGGCGAGAAGAAAATGCGATGGGGTTCGTGGAGGTATTGCGAGAAGAGGGTGGCGCGTTGGGGGCGGTTAGGGATCGGTCGTTGGAGGAGTTGATGCGGGTGATTGAGGGACGTGGGGGCGCGGATGTGGGTGGGGTGAGGGTTGTTTTGGAATGAGAGAGCGTTGCGCCTCGCTCCGCATCGGCGGGTGACGGCCGCCTAAAGGCGGAACTCCGTACGGCGGTCGAGGAAGTGGCGGAGTTTGCGGGTGCCGGTGGACATCATTTGGCGGAGTTGGTCTTCGGGGATGATGTTCACGTGGGGGGTGACGCGGAGTGTGGCGCGGAGGCGGTTTTCGATTTGCTGCTGGGCGGTGGGGGTGGTGGCGGCGGCGTAGATGGTGACTTGGTCGGAGAGGTCGGGGGTGTGTTCGGCGACGACGAGGCAGTCGAGGACGCCGTCGGTGGCGCGGACGGTTTCGATGATGGCGTTGGGGAAGAGGCTGGTGCCGCGGACTTTGAGGAGCTGTTGTTTTCGGCCGAGGATGGGGCCGAGGCGCGGGGTGGTACGGCCGCAGGGGCAGGGGTCGGTGTGGAGCGTGGCGATGTCGCCGGTGCGGAAGCGGAGGAGGGGGAGGCCTTCGACGCCGAGGGGGGTGATGACGATTTCGCCGGGGGAGTTGTCGGGGATGGGGTTGTTGTTGTCGTCGAGGATTTCGAGGAGTGCGAGGGCGGGGTTAAGGTGGCCGCCCTTGCAGTGGGGGCTTTCGGCGAAGGTGGTGCAGGTTTCGGTGAGGGCGTAGGTGGACATCACGGGGCAGCGGAGGAGGGAGGTGAGGCGGTGGGCGAGTTGGTTGGGTTCGAGGTTTGGGGCGCGGACGGATTCGCCGATGGCGATAATGCCGGTGAGTTCTTGGGCGGGGGATTCGACGTTGGTGAGGAAGGAGGGGACGGCGATGAGGAAGGTGTTTTTGGCGGGGCGGAGGCGGGTGAGGAGATTGGCGAGGTAGCGGGGGTCGGTGGCGATTTGGGGGCCGACGCGGACGCAGGTGGCGCCGAGTTTCTGGGCGCCGAGCCAGTAGGCGAGTCCGGCGACGAACATGCGTTCCATGCCGACGGCGAGGAGGACGAGGTCGCCTTTGGTGATGCCGGCGAGGGAGAGGGCGGTGGCTTCGTTTTCGGCGAGGCGCTGGAGGTCGCGGGGGGTGAGGGGGATGTCGAGGGGTTTGCCGAGGGTGCCGGAGGTGCAGACCCATTCGGCGACGGATTCGGGGGGGACGGCGTGGGCGGCGGGGCCGGAGCGGGCGAGGTCGTCTTTGGTGGTGAGGGGGAGGGATTGCAGGAGGGCGAGGGGATTTTTGAATTTCGATTTTCGATTTTCGATTTTCAGGGGGGCGTATAGCGGGCTGCTTGAGGCGTGTTGCAGGTGGGTGGCGAGGCGGTCGCGCTGGAGGGATTGCCAGCGTTCGGCGGGCCAGAAGAGGTGGGCACCGGGGTTGGAGGGCCCCCCTACCGAGATTTGTTGTTGTGTGGTCATTTGCGGGCACATTTCGGCGAGGCGATCGCCGGCTTTATTTGGCTTTGGCGACGTCGCCGGAGTCGGTGAAGGTGAAACTGATGCTGTAGAGGGGGGCCTTGACGGATATTTCTTCGGGCCAGCCGCGGGCGTCGTAGCGGAGGTAACTGATGTGGACGGTTTTGAAGAGGCTCATGTCGACGTCGAGGGTACGGAGGCGGCCGGTGCGGGGGTCGAAGGTCCAGGTGTAGTGGTTGGTGTCGGCGCCCTGTTTTTTGAGGACGAGTGCGGTGGGCGTGCCGTTGGCGGTTGCGCCCTTGGCTTCGATGCCTCGGAGGGAGTCGGGGAGTTGGAAGGCGGTGGTGAGGTCGGTGAGGAGGGAGGCGATGATGCCGGGGTCGATGCCGGGCATGGAGCGGAGGACGGAAACGCCGGCCCAGTTCATGCGGCCGTCGAAGAGGATGACGCCCATTTCGGTGGCGGCGGTGATGCGGAAGTCGCGTGGGGAGTGGAACTGGAGGAGTCCGGAGGCGGTGGTGCGTCGGCCGGCGATGTGGATGGTGGTGAAGAAGGGGCGTTTGATGGCGGGGGCGTCGGCGGGGGCGTGGGGCCAGGCGGCCATGGCGGCCTGGACGCGCTGCATTTCGGGGGTGGGTGCGGAGATGTTGAGGAGTTTGGTGGACTGGCAGCCGGCGAGGGGGAGGAGCGCCGAGAGGGCGGCGGCTTTCAGGAGTTGAGGGGGCCGGGATGTCACGTCTTGCTCCATTTGCGGGATTGTGCGTCTGGTTATTTTATCGGTTGACGGGGGCGAGGGCGAGGGTAGTGGTGCGAAGTATCGGCGGTGAACGGGCGTTCCGTTTGGGCGAAAGTGAGATGTGCCGGCGCTTACGCTACGGGTTCCCTGGGGCGGAGTGGGGAAGTGGGAGTTGGTTGAGGAGGTTTTGAATTTCGGCAATGCGTTTTGCGTAGGGTGGTTCGAGGGAGAGGGCGGTTTGGAGTTCGTGGCGGGCGGCGGCGGTTTCGTGTTGCTGGAGGAGAGCGCGGCCGAGGAGTTCGTGGCCGAAGTAGAAATTGGGGTTATTGGCGAGGGCCTCTCTGGCGGCGGCGATGGCGGCGGGGAGGTTGTGGGCGCGGAGGGCGTGGAGGGATTGTTCCTGGGCGGTGCGGGATTTTTCGATGTGCTGCCAGGTGCCGTCGTGGAGGATGGGGTCTTCGGGGATGGCGGCGGGGTCGGCGTTGGCGGTGAAGTCGGCGGGGTGGGGGGCGTGGTCGAGCATTTGGGTGATGTCGATGCCGAGAAAGGCGCCTTCGCAGTTGGGCCAGGCGGCGATCCACATTTTGCCGGCGGTGACGTCCATGATGACGGCGTGGCAGGCGATGAGGCCGTCGATGGCGTTGCGGTTGCCAAAGCCGATGTCGTGATCGTCGAGGCCTTTTTTGTCGCGGAGAATAGTGGCGAGGGTTTGGGGGGTGATGTTGTTGTGGAGGCGGTCGAGGAGTTGGCGGGCGCGGGCGTGGCGTTGCATGGTGGTGCTGTCGGCCATGCGTTCCCTGTTGACGGGGTCGTCGGCGAAGGTGGGGGTGGTGAGGTGGTTGGTGACGACGGCGGAGAGTTGGACATCGCGGGTGGCGGTGGCGGCGGGGGATTTTTCGAAGATGCGGGCGTGGCCGGTTTTTCCGTCGGCGACGACGATGATGTCGGAGACGAAGACGGAGGTGGAGCGGATGATTTTTTCGGCGTCATCGAGGGTGCGGGCGTGCTGGAGGATTTGGCGGGCCATGAAGATCGTGGGGGTGCCGATGCGGCGGTAGTCCTTGGTGGCGGCGGCGTTGAGGAAGAGAGCGATTTTTTCGGCGTTCATGCCGGTGACGCAGCCGGCGAGCCCGGGCCAGGCGACGTGGGCGAAGGGGATGCCTTCACCCGGGGGCGGGATGATGTAGGTGAGGGATTTCTGGCGGCCGAAGGATTCGCCGCCTTCGAAGTCGAAGACGCGGCCGAGCATGAGATGACCGTTTTGTTTGGCGGAGTAGGCGGGGAGGGAGATGATGCCGGTGCAGGCGAACTGGTTGGGGACGATGAGGGGGTTGTCGATGAGCATTTGGGAGACGTCGTGGAGGGCGTGGTAGGAGAGGATGCGGGGGTAGGAGGGGGCGAGGTAGGCGTGGGGATCGTTGTAGCTGGTGGCGGCGGCGTAGAGTTCGCGCTGGTATTCGAGGGGCGTGTAGCTGGGGAGGGAGAGGAGGTTGGTGCCGACGGTGCGGAGGAGGAGCCAGCGGGCCCATTCGTCGGGGACGAGTTCATCGAACTGGGTGAGCATTTCGTTTTCGATGCGGACGTCGATGGGGGAGGCGAGAGCGGCGAGGGCGGCGCCGCGGGCTTCGGGGGAGCCGGTGATGGACATTTCCCAGAGGCCGGTGGTGGGGGAGGCGGGCCGCCAGCGGAGCCAGTTGTTGCCGGCCTGGTAAAGATGCGGAGTTGTTTGGATGGCGGTGAGGTGGGGGATGGGTTGGAGATCGGCGGGGCGTTCCTTGGTGAGGAGCCATTCGGCGATGACGGGGATGGCGAGGAGAATTGTGGCGAGGGCGGCGATGGTGCTGGCGGTCCAAGCGAGAGCGATGGAGCGGCGCGGGCGGGGCAGCGTGCGCTTGCGCGTGGCGATGGGGGCGACGATGAAGAGGGAGGTGAGATAGCCGCCGGTGACGCCGGCGACGAGGGTGATGCCGAGCCAGCGCATGGCGGGGTGGGTGGCGAGGAGGAGGGCGGCGGAGCCTAAGATGGTGGTGAGGGCGCAGAGGAAGGTGGCGGCGAGGCGGGAGGATTGTTCTTCGGCGGAAGTGGTGGCGGCGTAGATGCCGTAGTCGACGGCGACGCCGAGGGTGAAGAGGATGGGGACGAGGGAGAGGAGGTTGAGGCCGTGGCCGAAGAGTTGGGCGCTGCCGAGGACCCAGAGGAAGCCGACGAGGAGGCAGGCGAGGGCGAGCCAGGCGCGGCGGAGTTTGCGGAAGTAGAGCCAGAGGGGGAAGAGGATGGCGAAGAAGCACCAGGGGGCGAGGCGTTCGCCTTCGGCGCGGGCGCGTTCGACGGCGTCGAAGGCGAGCATTTTGCCGGAGAGGATGAGGACGGTGGGTTGGCGGAGGCGGAGTTCCTGGGCCCAGCCGGTTTCGAGACGCGGGGGGCGGTCGGTGCGCATCTGGACGATGGAGGCGAGGGTGGTTTGGTTGGGGGAGGTGGAGAGGAAGCCGGGGAAGAGGGCGGCGGGGGAATTTTGGAGGCGGGTGGTGGCGGAGGGGGGAGCGATGGTGGCGAGGTGGTCGGCGAATTTTTCGAGGGCGGCGGGTTTGAAGCCGGTGGCTTTGGCGGCGGTGGCGAGGGTGGTGCGGAGTTCGGCGAGGCGGGCGGGGGTCCAGTAGGCGTTCCTGGCGGCGGCGCGTTGGGCGGCGGTTTGGTTGTCGGGGAGGAGGGAGGTTGGGGAGATGAAGCCGGCAATTTGGTTGTCGCGGAGGAGGTCTTGGCAGAAGCTGGTGGCTTTTTGGGAGAGGGTGAGGGCTTCCTCGGGGGTTGCGGCGCGGCAGAGGATGACGGCGCGGTCGAGGAGGTTGCCCCAGACGTGGAAGAAGGAGGCTTCTTCGGTGCGGGCGGTGGCGGAGGAGCCGTCGAGGGAGCGGGGGTCGGAATCGAAGCGGACGTGGAGGGCGGTGCGGGCGAGGAGGAGGGTGAGGGCGAGAAATGTTAGGCAGCCCCCCCACCAGAGGAGGGAGAAGAAGTGGTTGTTTGAGGATGGTGTGCGTGGAAGGGACGTACCGGTCTTGGGAGCGGGAGTTGTGCCGGCGCTTACGCTACGGGTTCTCTGAAGGAGCCAGGGGCCCATGTAGGCGGGGAGGATGAGGAAGGTGATGAGCCAGATGCAGAGTGTGGCGGCGGCGACGAAGAGGCCGAGGGCGCGGAGGCCGGGGGAATCGGAGAGGCCGAGGGCGGCGAAGCCGGTGACGCTGGTGGCGACGGACATGGAGATGGGGCCGAGCATGCGGCGTGCGGCGCGGGCGGGGGTGGCGGGGTTCCAGGTTCCTTTCGGCCCCCCTACTGAGAGGCGATGGAGTTCGGAGATGATCTGGATGCCGTAGTCGGTGGTGGAGCCGCAGAGGAGGCCGGCGAAGCCGAGGAGGATGAGGGGGAGTTCGATGTGGAAGGCGCCGGCGAGGCCGAGGGCGATGCCGATGCCGATGCTGGCGGGGAGGATGCAGAGGATGGCGGTGGCGATGCGGCGGAAGTAGAGGGCGATGGCGAGGGCGACGGCGACGGAGCCGAGGATGGAGACGCGGGTGACGTCGGTGATGACGCGGTGGGCGTTTTCGACGTAGCCGCGGTGGGCGCCGATGACCCAGGCGTCGATGGGGTGGGCGGCGAATTGTTTTTGCGTTTGGGCGATGGCGGCGTAGGTGGCGTTGAGGGTTTTTTCGGCGGCTTTCTGGTTGGAGGGGAGGGAGAGGGGTTCGGTGACGATCATGGCGTGGAGGCCGGTGGCGGGGTCGCGGGTGACGAGGATGCCGTCTTCGAAGGTGGCGGTGTTTTCGCCGTTACCGACGGGGGAGAGGTTTTGCAGGCGGTGGGAGAGGAGGCCGCCGATGTCGAGGGGATCGTTGAGAGTTTGGGCGAGGAGAAGTTCGCCGTCGGGGTCGGCGAGTTTTTCCTTGGCGGCGGCGAGCCGTTTCTGCAGGAACTCGGGGGTGGCGCGGGATTCGACTTCTTTCTGCCCGGCTTCATCGAGGAGGATCGGGCCGGTGGCGAGGAGGTGCTGGTAGGCGGTGGCGAGTTGGGTGGTCTGCACGCCGGTCCAGACGAGGCGGAATTCGCCGGTGTTTCGGAGTTTTTCGGCGAGGTCTTTCGTGGCGGCGAGGACGTCGGCATCGTCGTGCGGGGTGCTGGCGTGCACATCGAGACGGAGCTGAGTGGCGATGCCGGGCTGCTGGGAGGCGGCAGCGACGCTGCGCACATCGGCGGAATTGCTGGAGAAGAACTGGAGGATGTCGGCCTGCCAGCGGACACCGGCCGAGAGGCGGGAGAAGAGAATGCCGAGCAGCACGAGGATGATGGTGAGCAGAATGCGATGGCGGGCGAGGAGTCGCGTCCAGGCGACGAGCATCCTTTCGGCACGATCTCCCCTGCCCCCCCCGCCGGCGCGGATTGGTGATGGCCGGGCCGGTTCGCTCATTGCTTGTGGTCCTCGGGGGGCAGGAGCTGGCCATCAGGCTTGAAGATATCGGCGGGCAGCGTCACGTTGGTGTGAACGTCATAAAACCAGTAGCGCGTGGCGTCGCCCTGCTGCGTGAGAATCTCGACGAAGCGGAGCGTGTGGGCGGCGCGATCGACGGCGATCGTCACCTGCTTGACGGCTTTGGCAAGGTCCTTGTTGGCTGTCGTGAGGATGAAGACGTCGACGCCGGGTGATGCGGCGGTCGAGGCGTCGGGCATGGGGGGAACGGCGCTGCCGCGCGAAACGGTGTACATGTCGGAGATTTTCGCGGCGTTGCCGGTGGACCATCCGCCGAGCTGCGACATCACCGCCGTGAGCCCGGGCCGAGATGCCTGGCCGGTCTTGGTCCATTCGGTCTCGTGCTGGCTGCGGGCGTAGACTTTTCCGTCGGCGAGGATGAGCTCGGAGACGTACGGCTTTTCGGTGGAGAAGCGGACAGCGCCTTCCTTCGCGTCCTCTCCTTTGCGGATCCAGACGCGGCCCTCGCTGTGAAGCGGGGTTTCGAGGGCGGCGAGATTTTTTTCGCAGACGAAGTGGGCCTCAAGTGTTTTCACGTCTTTCAGCGCATCCCAATCCGCGGAGAGCGACTTCATGGCGTCTGTGTCCGCGGCGGTAACGCGCGGCGTCAGAAGAGAAATGCTCAGCAACCCAAGGATCCCCCCCACTCGCACAACACGATTCATTCATCACCCTCAAAGATGCGGCGAAACGCTTTAGAATTCTGCTGGTGAAACGCCTCAGAGGGCGCCGGATTCCTGGTACGCCCTGATGCCGGCGGCGATGTCGGTGAAGCGTGGTTTGTAGCCGAGGACCTTCATCGTTTCGGAGATGTCGGCCTCGGTGTGGTTCTGGAAGAAGGCGTAGGGGTTCTCGATGTATTCCGGTTCGAGCTTTGTGCCGAGGGCTGAATTGAGGCCGGCGACGACTTCGTTGAAGGTGTGGGCCTTGCCGCAGCCGACGTTGAAGACGGCGGCGAGGGGCGGGTGGTCGACCTTCATGGCGAGGAGGTTGACGGCGACGACATCCTCGATGGAGACGAAGTCGCGTTTCTGCTCACCGGCGCGGAAGATGCGGGGGCGTTTGCCGGCCTTCATCTGCTGGGCGAGCTGGTAGATCATGGAGGCGAATTTGCCCTTGTGGCCTTCGCCTGGGCCGTACACGTTGAAGTAGCGCAGGCCGATGATCGGGAGCTTCGTGTGTTCCTCGGCCCAGAGGTGGGCGAGGCGTTCCATCGCGAGTTTGGAGTAGCCGTAGACATTCAGGGGCTGCGGCTTGTCGGTGAGCTTGTTGGGCGCCGGCAGGTTGCCGTAGACGGCGGCACTGGAAGCCCAGACGACGCGGGAGTTCCAGCGGGCGGCCCAGGCGAGGACGTGGCGGAAGCCTTCGACGTTGTTGCGCATCATCTGGAGCTGATCGGTGACGGTGGTGTCGGTGATGGAGGCCTCGTGGAAGATCACATCGCAGCGGGAGCAGGGCTCGCGGTCGCAGTCGCCGGAGATGACGTCGCCTTTGAAATCGACGAGGTTGGTGAAGGAGCCGGAGGAGTACTGGTCGAGGACGAGGACTTCGTGGCCATCGCGTTCGAGGCGTTTGGCGATGTTGGAGCCGATGAAGCCGGCGCCGCCGGTGACGAGAATGCGCATAATCCCTCCGCAAAAGACAGGGGGCCAGTATAGCCGGAGAGGCGGTGGTGCTCACGCGTTCAGCGCGGGATCCCGGGGCGGACGGGAGAACGATACTGGCGTTTGACGACGACGTTCAGGGCGGAATCGTGGCGGATGAGGATGTAGCCGAGGAGCGCTCCGCCGAGGTGTGCGGCCTGGCCGCCGGCGTTGGTGCCGTGGACGAAGACGGTGTAAGCGGCGACGGCGACCATGATCCAGGCGAAATACTTGAGGGAGATTTCCATGACGAATACATCGATGAGGCGATCGGGCTCGAGATAGGCGGCGGCGAGCATGATGCCGAAGATGCCGGCGGAGGCGCCCAGGAGCGGGGTGTCGATCTGCGGCATGAAGCCGATGGGGGTGAGGTAGCCGAGTGTCCAGAGGGCGGTGTACATGATGGGTCCGGCGATGCCGCAGAGGAGGTAGAAGAAGACATAGCGTCGGCGGCCAATGCGGCGTTCGACGAGTTCGCCGAAGATCCAGAGGCCGAGCATGTTCATGGCGAGGTGCCAGAAGCCGGCGTGGGCGAACTGGCAGGTGACGAGGCGCCAGGCCTGTGCGTGGAGGAAGGCCTTGTCGATGGAGAAGTAGCAATACTGCACAATGCCGACGAGGGTGAGGAGGCGGGGGTCACTGGCGAGCCGGAGCGAGAAGCCGTGGGCCCTGAGCCACTGCGCCTTGAGGAGCCAGTCGACGAGGTAGACGGCGACGTTGAGGATGATGAGCCAGGAGGTGACGGACTGGATGCGCAGTCGCCCTATTCCGCCGCGTGGCGGCTGCGTGTTGTCGAGCTCTTGCGTGGCCATCGTCGTTCTCGAGGTCCCCTCAAATTTACGGCGGGAGGTGCCTGCTGCCCTGTCGCGCGCCGCCGGAGCAGTGTAAACTGCCCGCTTGGTTTCGCGAAACGTCTCCATGGAGCAAATCATGCGCGACCCGCGCCTTAACATCCTCGCCAGCGTTCTGGTCAATTACTCGACTGCTGTCAAAAAAGACGACCTCGTGCGCATCGGCGGCGAGCTTCCCGGCATGCCGCTGATGGAGGCGATTTACGAGGAAACACTTCGCGCCGGCGGCCATCCTTTCTTCCAACTCACCTCCGATACCGCCGACGACGCGTTCTTTCGGCTCGCCTCCGACGAGCAGCTCGGCTACATCAACCCGGTGAACCAGTTCATGGTCGAACAGATTGACGTGTACTTCGGCATCTGGGCGGACGAAAACACGAAGTCGCGATCGAACGTGGATCCACAGAAACAGGCGATCGCGTCGCAGGCGAGAAAGCCGTTCCTGAAAAAACTGCTCGATCGCGCGGCGAAAAAGGAAGTCCGCTGGACGGGGACGCAGTATCCGACGAACGGCTCTGCGCAGGACGCGGAGATGTCGCTGTACGAATATTCGGATTTTGTCTTCAAGGCGGGGCTGCTGCACCTTCCGGACCCCGTCGCCGCGTGGAAGAAGCTTTCGGAGCGGCAGCAGCGGCTTGCGGATTTCCTCGACAAGAAGCGGGAAATCCGCGTGGTCGGGAAGGACACGGATATCCGCTTCGGCGTGGAGGGACGCAAGTGGGTCAATTGCGATGGGCATGAAAACTTCCCGGACGGCGAGGTTTTTACGGGCCCGATTGAGGATGCGACGGAGGGAACGATTCGCTATTCGTTCCCGGCCGTGCATCATGGCCGCGAGGTGCACGACATTGTCCTGACGTTTAAAGCGGGGAAGGTTGTGGATGCCCGCGCCTCCAAGGGGGCGGACTTTTTGCTGTCGATGATCGACCAGGATCCGGGCGCCCGCGTGCTGGGCGAGTTTGCGATCGGCACGAACTTTGGCATCACGAAGTACACGAAGAACACGCTGTTCGATGAAAAAATCGGCGGGACGTGCCACGCGGCGCTCGGCGCGGCCTATCCGGAAACCGGCGGGACCAACGATTCCGGCCTCCACTGGGACATGGTGTGCGACCTGCGCGCCCCCGGCTGCAAGATCATGGCCGACGGCGACACGGTTCTTGAGGCCGGCAAGTTCACGCGCGAGGAGTGGCCTTCGTAAGCGGGATTACTTTGCCGGCTGCGTCGCAGGGCCGGGCTCGGCGAGGAGGGCGGCCACCTTGGTTTCCGTTCCCTCGAGAGCGTCGACGTAACGCAGCACGCCCTTGCGGTCGATCAGGAACATGGTGGGAATCTGGGTCACGTGCCACTGCTTGGCGAGGGGGCTCCACTGGTCGTCATCGTTCTGCGAGGTTTCGCGGACTTGCGGCCAGGGGATTTGCCGCTGCTTGGTGAAGGCGATCACGGGCTGATCATCGGGGTCGCAATCGACGCCGACGACTTCGAGTCCCTTGGCATGCTGCTCATCGTAGAGCTTCTTGACGTGCGGCAGCTCGGCGACGCAGGGGACGCACCAGGTCGCCCAGAAATCGACGAGCACCACCTTGCCTTTCCAGTCGTCGGAATTGAATTTTCCGCCGCCGACGGTCCGCCCGGCCACGGTGAAGGGCTTTCCGATCATGGCGTGCATTTCGCGCGTTCCCTCGGCGGCGGTGACGAGCGAGTCCGCGGCCGCCCCCTTCATGTTGGCTTTCACCACGTCGATGAGTTTGCCGAGGACGTCATCGTTCGCCGGGCCAAGCTGCATCATGGTGCCGAGGGTTTGCACCACGCCGGGATCGCTGGGGTTGGCTTTGACGACGGGGGTGTAGTCGTTGAGCACTTTCAACTGTTCGGGCGCGTTCCTGGAATTCCGCCACCAGCGGCCAAGGGCGAGGGCGGATTGTGCTTCGAGCGCTTTCTGGTGATCGGGGGAATCGCCTTCGGATTTCAGCAGCGCCACGGTGGGCTCGTCGCCGAAAGCGACAAGGAAGGAATAGAACTCGTGCTGCTGGCCGTTGAGATCGGCCCGGGCGTCGGGATCTTTTTGTGTGTCGCGGAGCTCGCCCAGGAGCGCGGTCATTTTGCGAAGCAGGGGGACCGCCTTGTCGGCGTTCGCCTTGCGCACGGTTTCGTCGAAGAAGCCGGAGAGGGGCATGGCGTCGTGGAGTTCGGAGCTGGTGGCCTGGAGGTCGGCGAGGATCTGCTTTGGGGCGCGGCCCGAGGTGGGCGCGGCGGCGGGGGCGGTCGTCGGGGGCTTCGCTGCGGGATCGCCGAAACCGATCATGGGGAGGATGCTGCCGGCTCCGACAAGGACGGCGAGGGTCAACACTGCAGCGCGGCGGCCGGGAGTCATGCGTTTCCTTTCGAGAATTCCTCGCACCACCAGGCGCGATGCCCTAGATTCTAGGCGAGCGGCGGATTGGCCGCCTCCACATCGCTGAAATTCGGCGGGAGAGACGCTAAAATGCTCGTTTCCATGACTTTGCAGGATGGTTCTGTGCCGCCAGATGTCGATATTCCGATCTCGTCCGTCGCTTCCGTGCACGAGGTTCGCCCGTGCCGCGTTGGGCCGTTCACGCTTTCCATTCCAGCGATGCAGGCGGGGCTGGCGGGCTATTCCGATATGGCGATGCGCTGCGTGGCGCGGCGGCGCGGATGCCCTTATGCGGTAACGGAGGCGTTGCTGGACCAGGTGCTGTTGCGCGGCGGGCGCGGGTTGGAGAAGGGGGCGATTCTTTGCGACGAGGACCACCCGGTCGCCGGGCAGTTGATGGGGTCTGAGGCGGAGGAGCTGGCGAAGGCGTCACGCGTGCTGCTGGAGAGCGGCTTCGATGTGATCGATCTGAACTTCGCGTGCCCGGTGAAGAAGGTGATGGGGCGTTGCCGCGGGGGGTACCTGCTTTCCGATCCGGAGACGGCGATCACCATCATGCGGCGCGTGCGGGATGCGGTGCCGGGGCTGCTTTCGATCAAGCTGCGCCGGGCGTTGAACGAATCCGCCCAGGCAGCCGAATGGTTTGACCGCGTTTTCGGGGAGGCGTGCACGCTGCAGTTCGCGGCGATCGCGGTGCATGGGCGGACGGTCGAACAGAAATACACGGGGCTGGCGGACTGGAACTTTCTTGCAGGCCTCAAGAAGCGCACGCCGGCGGGTGTGACGCTCTTCGGTTCGGGGGATGTGTTCACGGCGGATGATGCGCTGCGCATGTACCGGACGACGGGCGTGGACGGCGTGTGGATTGCGCGCGGGGCCATCGGGAATCCGTGGATTTTCAACGAATTCGCGGCGCTTCTCCAGGGCGATCCGCTGCCGGCCCCGCCGACGCTGCACGAACAGCGCCACGCGCTGCTGGAACATTTCCAGCTGGCCGTGGAGATCTACGGAGAAGAACTCGCCTCGCGACAGATGCGGAAGATCGCGATCAAGTATGCGAAGCTGCATCCGAACGGTCCGGTGGTCTGGCGGGAGTTCATTGCGGTGAAGAACCAGCGGGAGTGGGAAGAAGTGATGGGGCGGCATTACACGGTGGATGCGCCCGGCGTGCGTGTGGGCTCGGTGCCGGACGCGGAGGATGTCTGCAAAGTTTCCTGCGAACCGGCCGGGACACGATGACGCCACAGCGAATCCTGATCATCAAGCCGAGTTCATTGGGCGATGTCGCCACCACGTTGCCGTTGTTGTGCGATCTGCGGCGTGCGTGTCCCGAGGCGAAGATTGACTGGCTTGTCGCCCCGGCTTTTGCGGCGCTCGTGCGCGGGCACGATGCTCTCAACGAGGTGATCGTCTTCGAACGCAAGGAACTGGCGGCGTGGTGGCGGTCTCCCGCGGCCTTCGCCAGGTTTCGCACGCTCACCCGGCGGCTGGCTGATGGGCAATATGACTGCGTCGTCGATGCGCAGGGCCTGCTGCGTTCCGGCTTTTTTTCGTGGAAGACGGGGGCGAGGATGCGCATCGGTTTCGCCGATGCACGGGAGGGGGGCAGCTTTTTCTACACGCACAAGGTGCCGATCAAGCGCCGCGAAGCGATGGCGGTTGTCCGCATGCGGGCGCTGCTTGATCCGCTCGGCATATCGCATGAACACGCGCCGGAGTATCGCGTTCCGCTCGATCCCGACTCGGTGCGCAGAGTTGCCGACCTTGTGCCGGGGAACGCCATCGGGTTCATCCCCGGAAGCCGCGGCGAGGGCAAGCGCTGGGAGCCGGAGGGGTTCGCCTCCGTCATCCAGCGGCTGGCGAACCACCGTCCCGCAGTGTTGTTTGGCTCTCCTGACGAACAGCCGCTCTGCGAAGAGATCGCGAATCGCTCCGGAAGCGCGGGGCACCCGCGGATCAATCTCGCCGGCCGCACTTCCGTGGCCGACATGGTTGCCGCCCTGGCCCGCTGCAGCATGATCATTGGCAACGACACGGGTCCGCTCCATGTCGCCGTCGCGCTCGGAAAGCCGATTCTCGGGCTGTACGGAAGGACCGATCCGCACTCCGTCGGACCCTACGGGCAGTTGGAGAATGTCATCCGCTTCAACGACAAGCCGTGGCCGGAGGTCGCCGGCACCGTCGTGGCACGAACGACGGCAATGGAATCCGCATCCACGCCCGCCGGCCTGGTTTCCAAAGCATAGGAACGCCGCATTGAAGCCGATTATCCTCGCCTCCGCATCCCCGCGCCGCGCCGAGCTGCTTACGCGCGCGCGGATTCCCTTCGAAGTGCGCGTCTCCCCGGCCCGGGAACCTGAAGAAAAGCCGCCGCTGATTCCGACCGACCTCTGGCCCGCCTGCCTCGCCTACATGAAAGCGGTGGCGGTCCGGAAGGAAATCGAAAATCGAAAATCGAAATTTGAAAATCCCCTCATCCTCGCCGCCGACACCATCGTCGTGCACGGCCATCGCATCCTCAACAAGGCCGAGGATCGCGCCCACGCCCGCCGGATCCTCTCCTCCCTCTCCGGCAAAACCCACCAGGTGATCACGGGCATCTGCCTGCTCCGCGGCGACACCGTCCGCCTCTCGCGCGCCATCGCCACCTGCAGGTTCAAGAAACTCTCCTCCGCCCAGCTCGCCGCCTATCTCGATTCCGAACTCTGGAAAGGCAAAGCGGGCGCTTACGGCATCCAGGATGACCACCACGACCCGTTCGTCACGCTCGTTGATGGCGACATCACCACGGTCATCGGCCTCCCGATTCCTCTGGTAAAATCCGAACTCGCTTCGTTTGCAAAGGAATAACCATGCCGCGCCACGCGCAATCCCGGCTCGCTTGCCGCCGTTCTTCTCTTTTCCCGACGGCAGCGGTCCTCCTGCTTGCGCTCTCCGCCTGCACCGCGGGCACCAGCACCGGCACGTCGACCGAACCCAGCCCGCCGAACGACATGCACTTCGACACCGTCGCCGCCACGATCAAGGGAAAACCGTTCACGCTCGAAATCGCGGACACCGAACCGAAGCGCGAACGCGGGCTCATGTTCCGCAACTCCGTGGCCGCCGACCACGGGATGATTTTCCTCTTCGATGCCCCCGATAATTACCGCTTCTGGATGAAGAACACGTACATCCCCCTCGACATTATTTTCGTTGATGCGGGCGGCAAAGTGATCGACATCGAGCCCCGCGAAGCCCGGGACGAAACCTCCATGGGCCCCGACGCACCGGCCAGCTACGTCATCGAGCTCAACGCCGGCACCGCGAAGAATATCGGTCTTTCGCGCGGCGATCACATCGACATCCCTGAGAAACTCCTTAAGCGAACGGTCCACTCCGACGAAAAATAAGCGGAGAGGCGTCACGTCCACCTGGAGCCCTGGCCCGGAATTCTGCCGGACAACGTGCGCGATCCACCACTTGGCAGGGAAGTACATGGTTGCTCACGCTCCACCGCGAATCCTTGTGGTTGCCGACAGTCTGCCTGCAGACGCCAACGGCCTCGGTCACCTTCTCGCCCAGGCAAACTGGCGTTTCATCGTGACGACGATGCAGGAAGCGCCGGAGAAGATCGCCGAGCAGGAGCTCGCCGCCGCCATCCTCTTCACCCCGCACACCTATTACAACGGCCACCAGAAGGACCTTATCCGCGTGCTCGACGAGCTCGTCGAGCGCCAGATCGGGGCCATTATTCTGACCACTTCGTCCGCCGATCTTGAACTCGCCAACAAGATGATGTGCGCTTCCGATGGCCTCATGGCGGTCCCGGTCTCCTGCAACCCCGACGAACTCGCGGGCCGCCTCGCCGGTCTCGCCGCGGCGCGCCCGATCATCGATCAACTGCAGCGGGAGAACAGCGTCCTGCGGAAATTCGACAACGGCCTCAACACGCAGATGACGCAGATCGACGAGGAAATGCGCCTCGCGGCACGCCTACAGGTTGATTTCCTTCCGCGCGCCCTACCGGCATTCAACAACATTTCCTTCAACGTCCTTTTTCGCCCCGCCTCGTACGTCTCCGGCGATATCTACGATGCCAACCGCGTGGATGAAGATCACGTTGCCTTCTTCATCGCGGATGCCGTCGGCCACGGCATGCCCGCCGCGCTCCTCACCATCTTCATCAAGCGCACGCTGCAGACCAAGGAAATCACGAAGAACGGCTACCGCATCATCCCGCCGGATGAAGCGCTCGCCCATTTGAACAACGAACTCGTCACCCAGCAGCTCTCGCTCTGCCAGTTCGTCACGATGGCCTATGGAATCTTGAACACCAAGACGCTCGAGCTGCAGTGGGCCCGCGCCGGGCATCCGCTCCCCATGCGCCTCCGCGCCGACGGTTCCGCCGAAGAGCTCGACCTGGACGGCGCCCTGCTCGGCGTGTTCGAAGATGAAAAATTCCCGCTGCAGAAGGTGCAACTGAACCCCGGCGACGCGATCCTGCTCTATTCCGACGGCTTTGAATCCGCGTTCCCCGACACCAACGGCGTCATCAACGAACGCTACCGCACAGAGTTCGCCAAGCTCGCCGGCCCCCACCCGGCAGAAAAGTTCAATGCCCTCGTCCAGCACCTCGATCAGCAGGAAGGCTCGCTCCACCAGCGCGACGACCTCACCGCGCTGCTCCTCACCATCGCGCCGTAACGGCGCTTACGGGGCAATCCGCCGCGCATACCCCGACTTGTGCTCCACCCAGTCATCCCGCATCCCCGGCACCACGCCGCGATACAGGCCCCACTTCGGCCGATAATCGGTTGCGCCCGGCCGATACATTGGGACGTCCGTCACGCCCTTGAACGGGCCGCCGTTCACCGACAGCAGCAACGCCCCGCCCTTCCCGTTTGACGTCGTCAGCCGGAAGCGGATCGTCGTCCAGACGCCCGGCTTCCATTCAAACCCCTGCGCCTCGTGGAACCCCTCATGCCCCGAGACATAGCGCAGCGCCGCATGCGTGTTATCCAGGATCGACAGCGTCACCAGCGGCGCCCCCTTATCGCCATCCGTCGCCTTCACTTGCATGATGTGGCAGAACCGCCCGTATCCCTTGAAGTCCGGATCCGTCCGGAACGTCGTTCCATATTCAAACGTCTCGCCCGTTTTCTGGTGCGGCCCCAGTCCCTTGATCTCCGCCCGCTGCCGATCCCGCCGGCTCGTCCCCTGGTCGCCGTCCCACCACTCGGTGCTGCCGTTGCCGCGGTAGCGCAGGAACATCCGCACCACCCCCGGCTGCCGTTCCGTGATGTTCACAAAATCATCCCGCTCCGCATGGCCGCCGTTGGGCCCCTCGACCCATTTCATCCGCGGTTCCTCCACCCCTTCAAAACTTTTGAGCCCCAGCGAATGCAGCCCTCCCTCGCCGTCCTGCATATACACCGGCGCGGGGTGCCACTGCGTGTTGGATTCCGGATCATCAATCCCGCCGGTCCATTCTGCCGTCCTGCCGGTCACCATGCGTTCAGTGGATGCGCTCGATGCGCACCCGCTGAAAACCGCCGCCAGCATCATCGCCATTGCTCCGCCAACCACCAGCCGATGTCTCATCCGCATTCCTCGTCGCTCCGCCGGAACTGCTTCTCCAACGATGCCACCGCCCATTTCTTGCCAGCGCAGGCAATCCTACCCATTGCCCTCAGCACGGCCGCCCCCCAAGCCCGCCTCGCCGCCCTCCTCCCCAAACGCCGCCGTTGATTCCACCCCTCGCACCGACCGGGTCCGGTCCGTTCTCGTACGGAGTTCCGCCTTTCAGGTGGCGGTCGCGGCGATACCAAAGCCGCCCACCCGTCATGCGCTCCGGCAGGAGAATGTAGAAAATCCGTGAAACCTGCCGACCGCCCCGCCCCTCCAGACCGGCAGCAAATTAAGACAGCCACTTCCAGATAATGATCAAATCCATCGCGATTGCAAAACCGAACACAATCGCCAGCCGCATCCACACCTTGCGCCACGCCTGGTACTCAAACGAAAGCGCCGGCGCCTCGGGTGAGGGTCCCCCTTCATACCGATGGTCCATCGCCCACTGCCGGATCGCGCACGCAATCAACAACTGTGCATCGAACCCGCGAAGCCCCACAGACTCCGCCTCCGCCGCCAGCCGCTTCCGATCGTCCAGCCGGATGATCCCTGCGTCCACGCAGTCGTACGCCATCTGCGAAAACCGCTCCGCCGTGCTTTGTTCGTACCGGCTCAGCGCCCGCGACAGCGTCGGCCAGCGCTCCGCCAGGATGTCCCCGCTCCTCCCCGGCACGCGCAATTCCCCGGCGCGCGAATTCTGCATCGAACCCCCGCCGCCGCCCGATGACATTGTAAGTGACGTTGCGTCCATACCGCTTTGCGTCCTACTTTCTCCACCGGTATTGTAACTCCAAATTCACCGGCGGCTGCCCCGATTCCGCGGCCCTTCCTCCCGGCGCGTCGATTGCACCGGTTATGCCGGATGTTGCCTTTTTGCATCACCCGCGGCTCATCCGCCGCCCTGGAGCCTCCCGTGACCCTCACCCCTCCCGCCCCAGCGGTCCCCCCCGCCGGCCCGCACCGCTCCCGCTTCCCCCGCTTCTCCCGGCGCGCCTGGCTCGCGTTCTCCGCGGGCTTCCTCGTGCTCCTCCTGCTCATCCTCTATCTGCTCGCCCGCTCCACCCCCTCCTGGTACCAGCCCCTCGACCCCACCGCCAACGATGTCATCGATGATGCCGACGTCGCCCAGAACAAGCTCCGCCTCGAGCTCCACAACACCATGGAGCGCGTTCCCCTCGGCGAGCAGGAATGGAAAATCACCGAGCACCAGATCAACAGCCTCCTCGCCATCCGCTTTACCCCCGCTCCGCCCCCACCCCAACCCGATGCCGCCAAAGACAAGTCCCCCCAGCCCCCCATCGCCAGCAGCCCGTTCGTTCGCTTCTCCCCGGGCAAAATCACCGTCGCCGCCCGTTCCCCCCGAATCCCCGGCAGCGATCCCGCCGGCGGCGTGCTCAGCGTCACCTTCGTCGTCGAATCGACCTTCGGCCCCGACGGCGCCCCCATGGGCGTCATCCGCATCGACTCCGCCGCCATCGGCAACCTCCCCATCCCCAAGTCCGTCATCGAATCGAAACTCAAAGCGCTCACCCCCACCCTCGCCGCCGTCGCCAAGGAAACCATCACCTACCAGCTCGGCGTCCGTGACACAGCCGTCCTCATGCCGCAAATCGAAACCGCCATCCGCGCCGTTTCCGAAGGCCAGCCCTTCCCTCTCCGTTTCCGCTACGACCGCCGCGACATCCTCATCCGCGAAGTCCGCGTCGAAGACGGCGTCCTCATTATCCACTTCGCCCCGCCCAATCTCCCGGGACTCCCCCCACACTAAACCCAGCAACGACTCTTTCGTGTCCTTTGTGTCTTTTGTGGTTAATTTACTCGCATGGACCGCTCCGAAATCACCCAAATCCTCGCCTCCGCCGGCCTCCGCCCGCAGCACCAGTTCGGCCAGAACTTCATGGTCGACCAGACCATCCTGCACGCCATCGCCGACGCCGGAGACATCCACCCCGACGACGTCATCCTCGAAGTCGGCCCCGGTGTCGGCAACCTCACCCGCCTCCTCGCGCAGCGAGCCGCGCGGGGGGCGGTCCTCGCCGTCGATATCGACTACAAACTCATGCCCGCCGCCCAGCGCCATCACGCCGGCCTGACAAATGTCACCTGGATCAACACCGACGTCCTCGCCGGCAAACACGAAGTCGAACCCGCCGTCATCCAGAGACTCCGTGACCTCCGCACCGCCCACCCCAACGGCCACCTCAAACTCGTCTCCAACCTCCCCTACAACGCCGCCAGCCCCCTCATCGCCGAACTCCTCGTCGAAATGTGGAAGGACCAGCACCATCGCAACTCCGCGCCGGCACAGACCTCAGCCCCCAGTCCCAAGACCCTCTTTTTCGAACGCCTCGCCTTCACCGTCCAATACGAAGTCGCCCAACGCATGGCCGCCAAACCGGCCACCCGCGACTACGGCCCCTTGGGCATCCTCATCCAGTCCATGGCCACCGTGCAAATCGTCCGCAAAATCCCGCCCGGCGCCTTCTGGCCCCCGCCCAAAATCCACTCCGCCCTCGTCCTCGTCCAACCCCAACTCGATAAAATCGCGAGAATCCAAAACGCCCCCGCCCTCCAGCTCCTCCTCCAGGGCATCTTCTCCCACCGCCGCCAAACCCTAGGCAACGCCCTCAAGCACCACCTCGGCGACCGCTGGCCCGAATTGAAAAAAATCGTCACCGCCGCCAACTTCGACCTGCTCAAACGCGGCGAAGAACTCCCCCTCGAATCCTTCCTGAAACTCGCAGAACTCACTACCCCCGCCCCATAACCCTTCCCTCCTCCGTGCTCTCCGTGTTCTCCGTGGTGAAGTCTCTTCGTGGTCCTTCGTGCCTTCGTGCTCTTCGTGTTTACTCCCCGTCCCTCACGGCGAAAAATGCGGCGGGTTCTCGACCCCCGCCGAAGTCGCCAGCTTCCCCTCCACCGCCTCCACAATCTGCACCGCCTCGCTCATCCGCCCCACGCCCACCGTCCGGCACGCCTGCCACCCCTCCCCCGGCCCGACAAACTTCACCCCATCCTCAAACACCCGCTTCGCATTCCGCTGCGTCGCCGGATGATTCCACATCCCCTCATTCATCGCCGGCGCCGCGAGAATCCGCTTCGGATCCGCCGCCAGCAGTATCACGCTCACCAGATCATCCGCAATCCCATTCGCCATTTTCGCCAGCATATTCGCCGTGCATGGCGCCACCAGAATCAAATCCGACTGCTGCGCCAACCGGATATGCTGCGGATCACGCCCCCCCACCGGCGTCCAAAGATCCGTATACACCTCATTCGCCGCGAGCGCCCGAAACGTCGCCGCCCCCACAAACTGCTGCGCCTCCGCCGTCATCGCCACCGTCACGCTCGCCCGCGCCTGCGCCAGTTTCGACACCACATCGCAAACCTTATAAGCCGCAATGCCGCCGCAGACACACACCAGGATCGACCGGCCAGAAAGATTTTGAGTTTCCGTTTTCATCCCCCTATTGTACAAGACAATTACCAATTACGAATTACCAATTACCGGAGCCTCCCATGCCTCGCTGCGGATGGGCCAAAACCGACATCTACGAAACCTACCACGACACCGAATGGGGCGTCCCCCTCCACGACGACCGCCTCCTCTTCGAATTCCTCATCCTCGAAGGCGCCCAGGCCGGCCTCTCCTGGCTCACCATCCTCAAAAAACGCGACGCCTACCGCAAAGCCTTTCACCACTTCGACCCCAACAAGGTCGCCCGCTACACCCCCAAAGACGTCACCCGCTTAATGTCCAACGACGGCATCGTCCGCAACAAACTCAAAATCCAATCCGCCATCCAAAACGCCAAGGCCTTCCTCAAAACCCAGGAACACTTCGGCAGCTTCGACAAATACATCTGGCAATTCGTCGACGGAATGCCCATCCAAAACAACTGGCAATCCCTCAAACAAGTCCCCGCCCGCACCCCCCTCTCCGACACCATCTCCAAAGACCTCAAACAACGCGGCTTCAACTTCGTCGGCTCCACCATCATCTACGCCCACATGCAAGCCACCGGCATGGTCAACGACCACCTCCTCGACTGCCCCCGCCACGCCGCTCTCAGCAAATAAAAAAGGCCGGACGCAAGTCCGGCCTCTTCTAAAAATCTTCTTCGTGGTCCTTCATCCCTTCGTGCCTTCGTGTTTCCGTCGGCCGTCGAGGGGGGGAATCAGGCCTCTTCGCCCAGCGCCTTGCCCGCCTCCACGATCCCCGGGCTCTTCTCCCGGTCAATCCCGATCTTCCCCTGCAGAATCTCATCCACGATCACTTCCAGATCGCTCCGCCCCTGGCGTTCCACCAGCGGCCGCGCCCCCTGGATCAATTCCACCATCCGGTGCTGCACCAGCGCACACAGCTTAAACCGCCCGCCCATCTTGTGCACAATTTCATCGCTCTTGAGTGCTTCGATCATCTATCGCTCCATAGCCCTAAAACAGGTTCTTCTGCTCATCATCCCGGAACCGCTTGATCGCCTTCCGGATCGTATCCACAGTCTTCTCGACGCCGCTCTCCTCGTTCACCACCATCAGGTCGTAAACGCCGCTCGCTTCCGCGGTCCGAATCTCCTGCGTCGCTTCCGTAAACCGCCGCAGAATCGTCGCCGCATCGTCACGCTTCCGGTCCTCCAGCCGCTTCTTCAAGTCCTCAAGACTCGGCGGCAGGATGAACACACCCATCGCCTTCGGAAGCAGCCGATGCACCTGGATCGCGCCCTGAACGTCGATCTCCAGCAAAATCGTCCGACCCGCCGCCAGACCCTCTTCTACAGGCCTGCGCAACGTACCGTACAGATTGCCGAACACAGAAGCATACTCAAGAAACTCCCCCGCCTCAAGCAACTTGCGAAATTCTTTCTCATCTACGAATTGATACTTCTTCCCGAACGCATCCTGCGGCTTCCCCACCCGCGTCGTCGCCGACACCGCAAATTCCGCCGGCAACTCCGTCGCCAGCCGCCGGCACACCGTCGATTTTCCCACCCCGCTCGGTCCCGAAACAAATATCAAAAGCCCGTCGTCGGCCACGTTTTTGCGTCCGTTCTGGTAGTTAAAGGGGCACGAGTATACGTGATCGTGCCCCTCGTTCCTAGCGCTCCGATAGTGTTCTCGACGCTCCGAATATATGATAAAATTCAAGATGAGGTACGCATATGACCCTCACAATCGACCTTCCGCCAGACGTTGAACGACGCCTTCGCACCCAGTTCCCGAATCTGGATGCCCACGCGAAGGAATCATTCTTAGTCGATCTTTATCGACAAGAGGTACTCTCTCACCATGAGCTGTCCGAAGCGTTGGGGCTGACCCGTTTTGAAACCGACGGTCTCCTCAAAAGGCACAATGTGACCGAAGACCTCCCCACCGACGCCGAACTCGAGGCCGCCCTCTCCCACCTTCATTCGGCGACTTCCAAGTGATCGTCGTCTCCGATACCACCCCTCTCAATTATCTTGTTCTGATCGGCGAGATTGGCATATTGCCTCAACTCTTTACGGAGATCTACGCCCCTCCTGCTGTTCTGGCAGAATTACGCCGAGACAAAACGCCGCCGCCTGTCCGCGCGTGGTCTAGCACCCCACCCGAGTGGCTCCGAATCCTCGCCCCCACAACACGCCACCCCTTCACAGCCAGGCTCGGGGCTGGAGAAGCCGACGCACTCTCTCTCGCAAAAGAAAAAGGCATCCGCGAAGTCCTCATCGACGAACGCCTTGGCAGGAGTGTCGCGGCAAGTGAGGGCTTGGTCCCCTTGCCAACGCTGACTATCTTGGAATTCGCCGCAATCAGAAACCTGCTCCAGTTAGATGTCGCCCTTCGAAAACTTCAGCAGACGACGTTTCGCGCGCCACCCGACACAATCGCCGCCTTACTCCAGCGCGACGCCGCCCGCAAACAACAATGACGCCCGCCTACGCCCCCGCCCCCACCTTTTCTAACTCGCGCACCTGCGTCCGCACCACCGCCCCCACCACCACCAAAAGCGTGCACACCGTAATCGCCACACTCAACCCCGACGACACCGCCGCACTCCCCCACGCCCCGCCCGCCTTCATCACCCCCACATACCGCTCGATCATTACCACCGCCGCACTCCCCGTCGTCGCCACCACAAAACACATCGGCAGCACCGTCACCCACCAATACCGCCCCTTCCCGCCGCGCACCAACGCCACCGTCGCAATCGCCAGCGCCATCACCGCCAGCATCTGATTGGCAATCCCAAACATCGGCCAGATCGCATCCATCGCCTGCGAATCAATAAAATACCACCACCCCGCCACGATCAACGCCGTCGCCAGGATCGCCGACGGCCACGAATCCGTCTTCCCCAGGCTCGGATGCACCCATTTCCCCATCGTCTCCTGCAAAAGGAACCGCCCCACCCGCGTCCCCGCATCAATCGTCGTCAGAATAAACAACGCCTCAAACATGATCGCAAAGTGATACCAGTACTTCATCATCCCCTCCATCCACGCCACCCCGCTCGACGCTGTCCCCAGAATCCGCTTCGCCGCATCATCAAAAATCTTCGCCATCCCCACCGCCAGCGTCACCCCGCCGCCCGTCCGCCCGGACAAATTCTCCCCCACCGTCGTCTCCACCGCCGACAGCGGCTCCACTCGCTTCTCCCCAACCCCCGGCACATCGTGCGACGCCAACGCTGCAATCTCCTTCTGATACGCCGGCATCTTCGACGGATCCGTGTTCATCGCATAGTAATGCCCGCTCGGCAAACTCGTCGCCGCGATCAACGCCACAATCCCCACCAGCCCCTCCATCAGCATCGCCCCATACCCGATCATCCGCGCATCCGTCTCGGTGTTGATCATCTTCGGCGTTGTCCCCGAACTCACCAGCGCATGAAATCCCGAAATCGCCCCGCACATGATCGTGATGAACACAAACGGAAAAATCGCCCCCGCCACCACCGGCCCGCCACCCAGAAACGCCGTGTTGATCGCCGGCGCCTGCAACGTCGGCCGCGCCAGAATCACCCCCAGCACCAAAAGCCCCACCGTTCCAATCTTCAAAAAGCTCGACAAATAATCCCGCGGCAACAACAACACCGACACCGGCAAAATGCTCGCAAAAAATCCATACACCGCCATCGACGCCGAAATCCCCTTCTCCGGCAAATCAAAATACGACTGAAACACATTCAGCACGCTCCCATCCACATCCACCGAAGCCCCCAGCCACACCGCCACCAGCACCAGTATCCCCCCAAGAATCGAAGCCTCCACCACCTTCCCCTTCCGCACCCGCATGTAGTACCCAATGAAGAGCGCAATCGGAATCGTCATCGCAATCGTAAACGTCCCCCACGACGACCCCGACACATACAAGTTCGCCTCCGCATCCGCCGGTATCACAATCTTCTCCCCCAAATGATGCCCCACCTTCTCCGCATCGCTCATCGAATCAAACGGATCAAACGCCGGCGCCGGCACGCTCGGATCCGTCGGATGCGCCTCCACCTGAATCTGCCGCCCCACCGTCTCCTTCGTCCCATCCGCCCGCTCAATCACCGTCCCCGCCGGCACGCGGTACACCACTGTGTTGCTGTACTCATTCCGCACCAGAATCCCCGTCCCTTTCGGCGCCACAAACGTCGTCCCCGCCCCATACACCGTCGTGTGACTCCCCAGCGCCTTTACAAACACCTTCCCCAGTCCCGCCCGCGCAAACACCAGCACAAAAATAATCCCAATCGTCGCCGCCGATCCCGCCACCGGTCCAATCTCCATGTACGCAATCTGCGCCAAAGACTTCCCCCCGCGCCGCGTCGACAACACCAGCACCACAAAATCCTGCACCGCCCCCGCCAGGCACACGCCGATCAATATCCACAACAGCCCCGGCAAAAACCCATACTGCGCCGCCAGGACCGGCCCAATCAGCGGCCCCGCCCCCGATATCGCCGCAAAATGGTGCCCGAACAGCACCCACTTGTTCGTCGGATCATAATTCTGCCCATCCCGCATCGCATGCGCCGGCGTCTGCCGCGCCGCATCCAGCGCCAACACCTTCGCCGCAATAAACGCACTGTAGTACCGGTACGCAATTACCAGCACCAACAGCACCGCAATCATCAGCACCATGCCGTTATGCAGATTCGCCGTCAGAAAATCCATGCGCGCCCTTCTCCAAGTTTGCCAGATTTGTCGCCACAGCCTAAACGCTCCCCCCTCAACTGTCACCCCCTATCTGAGCACCGCCCCTCCCCACGCCCGCATCGCCGAAGGAGCCCAATTCCGCGACACCCACCAACCCCCTCCCAACAAGCCCGGCTGACCCATAACGCTCTCTGACAACCAAATATCCCCGCAGCCAAACCCGGAACCCGAGCCTCGTACCCCGAGACCCGAGCAAATCCGCCGCGTGCAACGCACGCATCCGCTTTTTCTATTGCGTTCCCCCCCATCCTAAGTCATATTGCAGCCATTCCATGCTCACCCAACTCAAATGCTCCGCAGGCCACGCCTGGGATCCCGCCCGCGCCAGTTCCGCGCCCCTCGTCTGCCCCACCTGCGGCCGCCCACCCCGCCCCTCCCCCCTCGATGCCGATCAAACCATCGACACCGACCCCGATCGCACCATCGACCTCCCCACCCCCCCCACCCCTACCTCCTCCCCCACCATCACCTCCAACCTCCCCTCCAACCCCGAAGCCACACAGGACTACGTGACCGCGTTACGTCCCAACACAGTCGAAACCTCGACAACACCAACGCGCCGAACCCCAGACCCCAGACCCCAGTCCCCAGCCTCCACAGGGGGGGGGTTCACCATCATCCGCCAACACGCCCGCGGCGGCCTCGGCCTCGTCAACCTCGCCCGCGATGAAGCCATCCAACGCGAAGTCGCTCTCAAACAAATACTCCCCCAGCACGCCGACAACCCCATCCTCAAAAAACGCTTCCTCTACGAAGCCCAGATCACCGGCCAGCTCGAACACCCCTCCATCGTCCCCGTCTATTCCCTCGGCGCCGACGACGCCGGCGCCCCCTACTACATCATGCGCTTCGTCCGCGGCAGAACCCTCGACGCCATCATCGTCGAACACCACAGTTCGCCGAACCCCATCGTCTTCCGCGAACTCCTCCGCCGCTTCATCGCCGTCTGCCAGGCTGTCGCCTATGCCCACTCCCGCGGCGTCATCCACCGCGACCTCAAACCCTCCAACGTCATGCTCGGCGACTACGGCGAAACCCTCGTCCTCGACTGGGGCCTCGCCAAGGACATCAAAAACAAAACCGACCCCGCCCTCTTCGCGGAGTCCTCCTCAATCGAAAATCGAAAATCGAAAATCGAAAATGCTTCGCCCACGGCGTCGATCGTCCCCGCCAGCACCGAGCTCACCGCCCACGGCCAGATCATCGGCACCCCCGCCTACATGGCCCCCGAACAAGCCGAGGGACGCACCGAACTCCACGGCCCCGTCACCGACATCTACGCCCTCGGCGGCATCCTCTACAAAATCCTCTCCGGCCAATCCCCCCAGGCCCCCACCGCCTCCACCGCCGGCTCCAACACCGGCCAGCGCCGCCTCGTCTTCGCCGCTTCCCCGCCTCCCTCCAAATACAACAAGGACGTCCACCCCGTCCTCGAACAACTCTGCCTCCGCGCCATGGCCCCCGACCCCGCCGCCCGCTACCAGCGCGCCCTCGAACTCGCCCAGGACATCCAGCGCTGGCTCGACGAACACCCCCTCCAGATACGCCCCGCCACCTCCGCCGCCCGCCTCCAAAAGTTTTTGACAAACAATTTGATACTTCTCTTCTCACTGCTCCTGCTCATCATCGCCCTCCTCTGCCTGCTCCTCCTCCGCAGATGAAAGCCGCCCTCTTTTTTGATAATCACAAGCTGCCTATACAAATCAACTTGTGAACACTTGTCAAAATTCCGTCCATTTTCTTCTTTGCTCCCCCGCCCCGTTGAGCTAATATTCTCACTAGCTGAGCAAATCACCTCGCTCACGCGCCGATCATCCGTCCGGCGCCCCTGTTGTCGTACACATTCCGTGGCGTCTTTGGTAAGGAATCTCCCATGCGCACGCGCCTGCCTTTCGCCCGTCGTACGTCCGCATTCACCCTCATCGAACTCCTCGTCGTCGTCGCCATCATCGCCGTCCTGATCGCCATCCTCCTTCCCTCCCTCGGCCGCGCCCGCGAACGTGCCAAAATCACCCAGTGCCTCACCAACACCCGCGCCCTGGCCATGTGCTACCGCGTTTACGTCCAGACCAACAACTGCCGCGGCCTGAACTACTACCACCCCGGCTCCGCCACCGGCACCCCCGGCTCCGTCCCCGGCTGGGGACAGTCCGGCTGGATCACCGGCCTCCAGCCCTACGGCAAGATCGACAAGGCCCGCATCTGCCCCGACTGCATCGGCACCACCACCCGCAACGTCAATGCCAACTGGGGAACCTCCACCCTCTCCTGGACTGGTGATACTGGCACCGCCTATCTCCAACGCTGGCAGCTCGATTCCACCGGTAACCCCGTCATGGTCGCAGGCCAACCCGTCGCCGACAAAGATCCCGACACCGGACGCCCCTACTGGCGCAGCTCATACACCTTCAACGGCTGGCTCTTCATCCAGGACAACCCCTCCCTCGGCATCGGCGCCACCAGTGCCGGCTTCGGCGGCAATGTCAAGGCACCGCAGGAATACTGGACATACCCCAACTACCAATCCAATGAATCCCGCATCCCCGCCTTCGGCGACGGCGTCTGGACCGACGCCTGGCCCACCCAGGGCGGATACCTCCTCACCGGCGGCGGCAACGCCAAGGCCGACTGGGACGTCCCCATCCAAGCCAACGGCCAATGGGCCTACGACGGGGACGGACAGGTCCCCGCCCCCAACAACGCCAGCATGATGGGCCGCTTCGCCATCGACCGCCACGGCAACCACACCGTCAACCTCGCCTTTGTCGACGGCCACGCCTCCAACATGCACATGCGCGACCTCTGGATGGAACCCCAGTGGCACGTCAGCTACCAGCCCCCCAAGGCCGGCACCATGCCCGCCAACTGGAACAAGCTTCCCTGATTCCCTCCGTCTGCTCGAACGCCACAGGGGACGGCCAGCCACGCCGTCCCCTTCTCGTTTCTCCACCGCTCCGGTTCAATATTTGCTCCCTTCCCCGTGACACATCACGGTCCGGTGGAGTTCACGCATGACCCAGAACGAGTACACCCCCAATCGCCCCGTCGGCGGCGGCGCCCTCCGCTTCGTCTTCGCCGCCCTCATCCTCCTCGGCGGCGCATACACCTATTACTGCTCCACCCAGACCAATCCCATCACCCACGAAGAACAGCGCGTCCAGCTCTCCCCCAACCAGGAAATCCAGCTCGGACTTCAGTCCGCCCCCGAAATGGCCGCCCAAATGGGCGGCGAAGCGGCCCCCACCGACCCCCGCGAGCGTGAAGTCCAGTCCATCGGCGCCAAGCTCGCCGGCGCTCTGCCCGAAAATCCCTACCAGTTCCAGTTCCACCTGCTCCAGGACAACCAAACCGTCAATGCGTTCGCTCTCCCCGGCGGGCAGGTGTTCATCACCGAAGCGCTCTATGACAAGCTGCAAAATGAGGCCGAACTCGCCGGCGTCCTCGGCCACGAAGTTGGCCACGTCGTGGAACGGCACGCCGCCCAGCAGATGGCCCACCAGGGCTGGTACAACTCGATCGTGACAGCCACCGGCGTTGCGTCGCAGGATCAGCGTGCCACCGCGCTGGCCAGTTACATCGCCCAGTTGCGGTCGCTCAAGTACTCCCGCGGCGATGAACTCGAAGCGGACGGCTGGGGCCTCAAGCTGATGGCCACTGTCGGCTACGACCCGCGGCAAATGCTCGATGTGATGGCGATTCTCAAGAGCCTCGAAGGCCGCGGCGCCGCCAGCGAGATGCTTTCCACTCACCCGCTCGCTGCCACCCGCATCGAGAAAATCAAGGACTCCCTGCAGGAGCAATATCCGAACGGCGTTCCTTCCAATCTGTCGGCCGGTAGGCCGCTTCCGCGGTAACCGTCAGGCGAGCTTTTCCCGGGCAAAAAGCCGCCCGGCCGTCAGCGCCTCTTCGATTTTGCTCACGTCCTTGCCGCCGGCCATCGCCAGTTGGGGGCGCCCGCCGCCGGACCCGCCGACAATCGGCGCCACCGCCTTGATCCAGTCGCCGGCCTTCAACTTGCCCACATGCGGGTCCCCCACCGCGGCCAGCAGGTTCACCTTCGGCGGCAGCTTGTTGCCGTCCTTGTCGGTGTCTTCAAATTCGCTCGCCAGCAGCACGGCGATGTTCTGCTGCGGATGCTTCTTCTTCAACCAGTCCCAGGTGTTCCGCAGCGTGTCCGCACTGGCGTTCGGCACCGGCGCGACGATCAGCGCCAGCCCGTTGACCGATTCCGCACGCGCCAGCAGCGACTCGGCATCAAATGAAGCCGACGCCCCGGGCTGGGCGCCCTGCTGCTTGGTGAATTTCTTGTGCCGGTCCTGCATTTCCGCGACCGCCGCCTGGGCCCGCCGCTTCGAAACCAGAGGCACATTCGCCCCGCTGATCGCTTTCTGCAGCGCCGCAATGACGCCGGGCAGATTCGCTTCGCTCGTGGATTTCCCCTGGGCGATCAGCGACTCAATCACCTGCCCCTGCGTGATGGCGTCTTTGGCCGACTGGCCGGTGAGGGCGACGATGCGGCGGATGCCTTTGCTGACGGATTCTTCGGAAGTGACCACGAATCGTTCCGCGTCCGAAGCGCTGGAAAGGTGCGTGCCGCCGCAGAATTCGATGGAGTACTGTTTCCATTTGGTGTTGCTCGGGTCGGCGAGGAGATCGGCGACGGGAACGCCGATGGAGACGACGCGCACCATGGGCGGATATTTTTCCCCGAAGACAGCGCGGAGGCCGTGGATCTTGAGGGCCTGTTCCTGCGGGGCGATTTCGGCGTAGACGGGGAGTTTCATTTCGATGCAGGTGTTGACCATCGTTTCGATCCTGGCGATCTCCTCTTCGCTCATCGCCTTCTGGTGAACGAAGTCGAAGCGGAGTTTTTCGGGATCGACGAGCGAGCCTTTCTGCTGCACGTGATCGCCGAGGGTTTCGCGGAGGGCCCAGTTGGCGAGGTGCGTGGAGGTGTGGTTCTTCTCGGTGAGCTGGCGGGAGGAGAGAACCGTCGCGGTGACGCCGTCGGCGACGTGGATGCGGCCGGTCTTGACGTGGCCGATGTGCAGGACGTAATTGCCGACGACGCGGGTCGTATCAACGATGAAGACGGCCTTGTGGTTGTCGGAGACGAGTTCGCCGGCGTCGCCGATCTGGCCGCCCATCTCGGCATAGAAGTTGGTCTTGTCGAGGATGACGCCAATCTGCTCGCCGGGGCGGGCGTCGGAGGCGTCGGACGTCTGGTCGAGATCGGAGCCGTTCCAGATGGCGCGGATGGTGGCGCGGATCGGGCCGCGCTTGTACTTGGAAGCATCGTCGGTCGCGTGAACGTTGAGCTTATGGAGTTCGTCGAGGGTGTTGGGCGGGAGGTCATAGACGGCGGAAGCGGCGCCCTTGCCGCCTTCACGGGCGCGGTCCTGGGCTTCCTTCATGAGCCGGTCGTAGCCGGCGAGATCGACCTTCATGCCGCGTTCTTCGGCCATAATGCGGGTGAGGTCGATGGGAAAGCCGTAGGTGTCGTAGAGTTTGAACGCGTCCTCGGCGCGGATGACGAGTTGCTGTTCCTGGTTGGCTTTGGCGTGGTTGGCGGCCTCTTCGAAGAGGTCGATGCCGCGGGAGAGGGTTTTGCCGAAGGAAACTTCTTCGTCCTTGATGATGTCGATGACGTGCTGCGGGTTTTTCTTCAGCTCGGGGAACATGTCGCCCATGGTTTCAACGACAACGGGAACGAGGGTGTAGAGGAAGGGTTGCTGGAGGTTGAGCTGCTGGCGGCCGAAGCGGACGGCGCGGCGGAGGATGCGGCGGAGGACGTAGCCGCGGCCTTCGTTGGAGGGGACAGCGCCATCCGTGAGGGCGAAGGTGAGGCAGCGGAGGTGGTCGGCGATGACGCGGAAGGCGATGTCGTGGCGGAGGCCGGCGTCGGCGGCTTCGGCTTCGGGATCGGCGGCGTTGGTCTTGGGGAACTTGCCGGTGTAGGTGATGCCGGTGACCCGCGTGAGCGCATCGAAGATGGGGGTGAAGAGGTCGGTGGCGTAGTTGTCGTCTTTGTTCTGAAGGACCTGGCAGATGCGTTCGAGGCCCATGCCGGTGTCGACGTGCTGGGCCGGGAGAGTGGTGAGTTTGCCGGAGGCGTCGCGGTTGTACTGGATGAAGACGTTGTTCCAGATTTCCATGACGCGGGGGTCTTCGGCGTTGACCGGGGCGCGGCGGCCGGCCTTGAGGTCGGCGAGGACTTCCTCGGGCGGGCGGCGGTCGATGTAGATTTCCGTGCAGGGGCCGCAGGGACCGGTGTCGCCCATTTCCCAGAAGTTGTCTTTGTCGAAGTAGTGGATGTGGTCTTCCGACTTCAGGCCGTACTGTTCCCAGTTGGCGACTTTCTTCCAAATGTCGGCGGCTTCGGTGTCTTTGGGAACGCCGTGGGAGCCGATGAAGCAGGAGACGTGGAGGCGGCGCGGGTCGAGGCGCCAGACCTTGGTGAGGAGTTCCCAGGCCATTTCAATGGCGCCCTGCTTGAAGTAGTCGCCGATGGACCAGTTGCCGAGCATTTCGAAAAAGGTGTGGTGCCGGCGGGAGCGGCCGACATCGTCGAGGTCGTTGTGTTTGCCGCCGGCGCGGATGCACTTCTGCGTGTTGGCGATGCGTGTGTAGGGGGCTTTGGCGGTGCCGAGGAAGTAGGGTTTGAACTGGTTCATGCCGGCGTTGGTGAAGAGGAGGGTGGGGTCGTCATGGGGGACGACGGGGGAGGAGGGGACGAAGGTGTGGCCGTGCTTCTGGACGAAGAAGTCGATGAACTGCTTGCGGATATCGGCGGAGGTTGGGAGGGTCGGCATGAGCGAACTGGCTCCTGGGTTTACGAAAAGAGGTCGGTCAGTCGAGCGATGTATTGTAACGGGGAGGGGGACGAAGGGGGAGGGAGCAGGAGAAGTGAGATGACCGGAGGAAAGGTGAATATGCTGCACGTGGGTGCAGGTGGTGGTTTTTGGCCGGAAAACGAGGGTCGATATCGGGAGAGTACACGGTTATGCAGGGTCAATGCGCCGGCAGAGGCACGCCAAGGTTTGCCGGTCAGAAAGGTCGCTTTATAATCCTTCGCGCTCTCGTAGGTCCTTTGTCCTTTTTGCGGAGGAGCTTTTTCATGATGGGACGCAGTGTTGCCGGTTTGCTGGTCGCGGCGATTTTGCTGACGGGCGCTGTGGGTTGCGCCCACGGAGGCGGGCGCCACACGCATATTCTGGTGGAGAATACCCCCCCTGCCGTGATGGATGGGTTTCACCGGGAGTTCCCCGGATGCACGCTTTCGCACACCGATGAAGTGCACATGCCCGACGGGACCACCAATTATGAATTGAAGTTCCGGGATGCGGAAAATCATTACCACCGCAAGATTTTCGCGGCCAACGGGAAGCTGCTGGACACACGGGACAATGTTGCGATTTCCCACTGACGCCGGCTGCTGAACCACCACACGATTTTTCGAGGGGCCTTCGGGCCCCTCTCTGTTCTTATCTGTTTTTACCAGGATTTGCCATGTCCTCTTCCAACACGTCTGCTTCTTCCACCGGCGGGCTTTCGTACGAGAAGGCGGGGGTCTCGATTGACACCGCGGATGCCGCCAAGAAGAAAATGGCGGAGACCATGGCGACGCGCGATCCGCGCATCCTGCACCGGCCGGGGGCGTTTGCGAGCCTGTTCGATGCGTCGTTTCCGGGGATCAGGGAACCGGTGCTGGTGATGAAGACGGAGGAGCCGGGGTCAAAGCAGAAGATCGCGTTCGCCAACGGGCGGGCGGCGTCGATTGCGTATGACATGATCAATCACCTGATCGACGACATCATCGTCGTCGGGGCGCAGCCGGTCGCGGTGCAGGATTGCATCGTGTGCGGCAAGCTGCAGAAGGATGTCGTGCTGGAACTGGTGGCGGCGATCAACGATGCCTGCCGGCAGAACGATTGTTTCCTCATCGGCGGTGAGACGTCCGAGCAGCCGGGAGTGCTGGAGGCGGGGTTGTACATTCTGTCGAGTTCGATTGTCGGGGTGGTGGAAAAGTCGAAGATCCTGGATGGGCGGACGATTCAGGAAGGGGACGCGGTGGTGGCGGTGCCGTCGAACGGGCTGCATACGAACGGCTATTCGCTGGTGCGGGCGTTGATGGCGGCGAATCCGGGCCTGGAGAAGGAGATCCTCACGAATGAGTTTGGCAAGCAGGAAACCTTCCTAGACGCCATCCTGAAGCCGCACACGTGTTACTACCAGGCCTTCAAGGGGCTGTTTGCCGATAACCTGGGCGGGCGGCTGCACGGGATTGCGCACATCACGGGCGGGGGCATTGCGGGGAACCTGAATCGGATTCTTCCGGAGCACCTGGATGCGGTGATTCATGGCCCATCGCTGCGCGTGTTGCCGCTGTTTAGGCGAATCAAGGCGTTGGGGAGCGTGCCGGAAGGGGACATGCTGCGGACGTTCAACTGTGGGATTGGCATGACGATCGTCTGCGCGGCGGACGCAGTGCAGGAAATTGTGAACCATCTCTCCGGGTTCAACCTGGCGGCCTATCCGATCGGGAAAGTCGCGAAAGGGAGCGGCGAAGTGCATTACGAGGGCTCGCCGGCCTGGTAGTCCGGAAAAATATTGACATTCGTGCATAAACGCAAGGAAAAGGGGGAAAAAGCCGTCGCAGGCCCGCGCGCGAGGGCTTGCCCATGTTTACGGACCGTTAAACCTGCGAGAAAAATTGGGCAACATTAAAAATAGATTATAAATCTGTAGGACATGAGACCGGTAGCACGATAAAGCTACTCAGTTCTTCAAAACTGGATCGGGCCCAGCAACTCCCTCGTGCGTGCGTGGGAACCGGCTCCTTATTGACTGGATTTTCCCGGCCGCGCGTGCGGTGCGACTCACTACCCGGATACCCTCCCTTTTTTTCGCAAGGAACAGAGAATGAAAAGCGGAACCCTTTACCGTCGTGCGCGTCAGGCTGCCGTGCGTTCGAGCCGTGTGCTGGAAGCTCTCGAGACCCGCACCCTGTTCAGTGCGAATGTCGTCGGCACGGTGACCAACGGCATCCTCAGCCTCAAGGGCGATAATTACAGCGACAGCATCATCATCGACCAGGCGGGCCTTTCGGGGACGCAGTTCCGCGTCTCCTCGGGCGACGGCAAAACGCTCATCAACGGCCAATCCGTCGCGGTCATTTTCAGCGACGTGACCGGCCTGAGCATCAACACCGCCGGCGGGAACGACGCCGTCGGCCTGAATAACGCCAACGTCACCAACGACGTGGTCTTCTCCGGGGCCACCGGAAACCAGGTGGTGATCCTCACGAACGACACGATCGGCGGCAATTTCACGCTTACCAGCAGCGGCGCACAAAACAGCACCGACCTCGAATCGAGCACGGTCAACGGCAATATCTCCGTGAACGTCGGCGCGGGTTACAGCTCGAGCTACGGCGGATGCTGGACCACCTGTTCCTACTTCACCAACGCCAATGAACTCTTCACCTTCCGCAACGGCATCGCCAACGCCGACCTCTCCATCACCAACGCCAGCGGCCAGACCACCACCACGCTCGACAGCTCCATCATTTCCGGCAGCGTCACCGTCACCAACGGCGCGAGCTCCTACGGCAACACGGGATACAACTGCCACAAATCCCGCTGCGGCACCACCGTGAATGCCGGCGACATGTTCACCATGACCGGCACCACGATCGTCAAC
This sequence comes from Phycisphaerae bacterium, assembly GCA_051955985.1. Taxonomy (GTDB): domain Bacteria; phylum Planctomycetota; class Phycisphaerae; order WQYP01; family WQYP01; genus DATKPA01. Next base: position 36,532 of record JBQCGD010000165.1, read on the forward strand.
AACCTCACCATCTCCAATGCCAGCGACGGCAACAGCACCGACATCACCTCCTCGCTCGTGGTGGGCGACGTCTCCATCAACAACGTCGTGAAAACCGCCAGCCAGTCCGGCTTCTGCTCCAGCCGCAGTTACAACATCGCCGGCGCGGCGGACGAGTTCACGGTGGACAGTTCGTTCTTCGGCAGCAATCTGATCATCAACAACATCAGCGACGGGGCCTCCGCGACGCTCTCGAACACGTCGATCATCGGCAACGTCTCGATCACCAACGGCGCCGGGACGCAGGGCCAGGGTTACACCTCCTGCGGCGGCCAGAGCTCCGACAGCTTCGGCGATTTCCTCACCATGGACGGCGCCAATGTCGGCGGCTCCATGACCGTTTCCAACGGCAGCACCTACAACAGCAGCGACGTCGAAAATACCACCATCACCGGCGACATCACCATCAACAACGGGCTCAACTACCTGTCGCAGGCCACCACCACCCGCATCTGCGGCGGCTTCTACAGCTGCAGCCCCTGCGGCTCGGGTTCGCACTACACCGTCACGACGGACCTCTTCACGATGGTCAACACCTACGTCGGTGGCAATCTCACCATCACCAACGCGAACGGGTACACCGACACGAGCATTGACAGCTCGATCATCGGCAACAACGTCACCATCACCAATGCCAACGGCACGAACATCCTCGAAATGAGCTTCACGATCGTCGGCAACAATCTCACCTTCACCGCCGGCAAGGGGAGCACCACCGCCACCGTCACCGACAGCTCCATCGCCAACGATGCGATCTTTAATGTCTCGGCCACCGCGGATGTCACGATCGACCCCAGCGAGGTCGGCGGGACCATCACTGGCGCCTGATCGCTTTTTTTCATCGACGCACCCGAACGACCCACGTTAGCATGCTCTGCGTGGGTCGTTTGCTGCGCGGATGGATTGGATGGCCAGGAGAAAAACACTGACGGAGGCCGAGGAGCAGGTGCGCGAGGGTCTTCACCGCCACCTGACGATGCTCTCGGACGTCATCGGGATCCGGAACACCGACCGCCCCGGCGGACTGGAAGCTGCCGCGCGATACATTGAAGACACGCTTCGTCGTTGCGGGTACACGCCGCGGCCGCTCCCCTATCACGCGGGACGCCATGAGGTGCGGAATATCGAGGTGGTGATCGAAGGAACGCGCCGGCCGGAGCAGATTTTCATCCTTGGGGCGCACTATGACTCGGTGGATTGTCCGGCGGCGAACGACAACGGCTCGGGCGTGGCGGGGGTGCTGGAGGTGGCGCGGCTCCTGGCCGGAAAGCGGTTTCGCCGGACGGTACGCCTGGTCTTTTTCGTGAATGAAGAGCCGCCCTATTACAAGGGGCCGGACATGGGCAGTCTTGTGTACGCGCGGAAGTGCCGCGAGCGGAACGACGACATTCGCGGAATGATCAATCTTGAAACGATTGCGTGCTACAGCGATGCGCCGGGCTCTCAGCGGTACCCGGTTCCATTCAATTCCCGGTGGTTCTGGTTTCTGCCGAAGCGTGGCAACTTCATCACGTTCGTGGGGGACCTGGCCTCATGGCGGCTGACGTGGCAGGTGCGAAGGGTGTTTAAGCGGGCGGCGAAGTTCCCGTCGCTCTGGTTTCCATCGCCGGCACACATCGAAGGGCCGGGGATGTCGGATCACTGGTCGTTCTGGCAGCAGGGATATCGCGGGGTGATGGTCACGGACACGGCGCCTTTTCGCTACGATCATTACCACAAGCCGTCCGACACGATCGACAAGCTCGACCTCCCGCGGACGGCGCGGGTTGTCGCCGGCATGGCGGCGGTGATGGAGCGGCTGGCGGGGAAAGCGTGATCGGCGTGCGGCGGAGCCGGGGCGCTGGACGGAATCGGCGCGCAAAACAAAAAAGACTCGTGACGCATCTGGCCACGAGTCTCTGTCTTTGTTTGGGACAACCGACCGCCCACGAGAGCGCGAGGGCATCACTGCACGTGGTGGCGAGCCTTCCACTTCTGGTGGCGCTTCTTGGAACCGATCTTGCGACGGCGGCGGGGCTTGGGCATTTGTTTGATCCTTCGTTACGTTCTTCGGTTACGAGCTTCTATCGAGCCGAGTAATTTACACATTCCGGCGGGTGCAGTCAACCGCGATCCAACAGGTCCCGCGGCAGAACGGGACGCACCGGCGGCTTCCGTGGAAACTCATTCCAGATACGGAAAAACCTGCTCGTGCACGCATGTAAAAGCGTCAACGAGCATTAGTTGCTGCGACATTCTGCGTCCGGAAAAAAGTCCCGCTCAGTCGTTATTACACTTGACATTACCGGTAAGGGGGGGGACATTATGGCGGCGTGGAGGAGACTCGGTCGTGTGCGCGGTGGGTTTCCCCTGACATTCCGTTTTTTCTCTGAGCTAAGCGACTGTTCCATTCGTTCCTGGCAGGAGGCTGTACGTGAGCATTTTCTCCCGGCTCTGGCGTTTCGTTCACACCAATGGCTATCCCCTTTTGAACTCCCCGATCGTGCCAGCTCCGAAGAGCTCACGGCGTAAGGGAACGCAACCACAGGGACTCGAGATAATGGAGCCCCGCATGCTCCTCTCGACAATCGTGGGCGGCCAAAGCTTCATTTACGCTCTCCCGTCGGCGGACCCCACGAAGCCGGGGCACTTCGTCGAGGTCCATGCCAACGGCAACATCGTTGCCGAACTGGTCGCCGCGGTGAAAAGCTCGGACGGCAGTCTGGTTTTCGGAAACCTCTCCGGTGTCCTTGGCAATGGTTTCGCCGAAGGCAACGGCTCCGTGCCTGTAACGGAAGGACCCGTCGGCTCCGCAAATCCGCAGCCGTACGATGACCCGGATACCGGCTTAACCATCAGCGACACGCGCAACCAGATCCACCTCAAGGGAATCTCCTCCACCAGCAGTGGTGTCACCTACGCGTTCAACATCTTCAGTCAGGAGCCATTCCCGTCCAACCAGACGATCAATTATCCAACCACTACCAGCAACGGCAACACCAGCACGACCGCCAACAACACGCTCTGGGACATCCAACTCCTCCGCATCGATAACACCACCGGCAAGGCGACGTTCATCGCCGATCTGACCAATCAGCTTGAAACCGGCGGCAACAATGCAGATCCGCAGAATGCGATCCCGGCGCTCGGACCGACCTTTGGTCCGATTCCCCAGGGACGGGCTGCGTTCTTGCCGGACCTGCTGAACGCTTCGAATGTCACAATCGGCGGCGCCGCGTTCAATCCGGTTGATGGCCGACTCTACTTTGATGTGGAATTCAAGCCCCCCACCAGTAACGCCAACATTACCAACATTGTTGGCGGCAACCTGACGCACGGGGTCAATGGAAACGTCACGCTCGACATTCTTATGTCGATCGATCCCACCCTCGCGAACGAAACCGCCGTGATCAGCTCGCTGCAATATGGCAATGGCGTCGACCTCACGAACGCCGATACCACCCTTGTTGACGAATCGGAAGGGCAGTCGCGCCTCGATAACGCCGGCGGCGCGTACAGCATCAGCGCGCTCACTTTCCAAGGGTTGGCGTCCAACTCCGCAACCATGTGGACCTACCGGGTCCCTGCAGGCACCGGCAGTGCAAATACACCCCCCCCAAATCTTGAATCGTACAGTATTCCGTTTACGACCAATCCCGTCTCCGGCGCCATCGCCCCCACCGGTGCATTTGACGTCACCGAACAAGGCGTTCCCCTGACCGGTGTTACCGGTCTGGCATTCATCCCCTCAAATTCAGGCGCGCCTGCCGCACAGAACGGCCCCTTCCTCTGGGCCACCTCGACGACGGATGCAAGTCTGCACCGGATCGAAATCGGCAATGTCATCAACGGAGGCTTCCGTTCTTCCAACTGGGGGACGACCCGCGACCTGAACACTGCTGGCCAGGTCTTTGGGGGCAATGAGGGGCTCAATCTCGAAGGTCTCACCTGGAACGCTGCTGTCATCGACCCGTTCACCGAAACCGTAGGAGTCCTGATGTCCTACGACGAGACGACGAAAGATGTCGTCTTCATCAGCGACACGCTTCGCGCCCAAGGCACGGGACAACTCTTCTCCGTTTACACCAACCAATCGGATATCAACGCTTCGCTCACGTTCCAGACGTGGCATCCCACCAACACGCTCCCGTTCGTCAGCGACCTCTACTCCAATAACTTCACCAGCGATCTGGGAGGGCTGAGCAACTACGCCCCCGCTCTCACCTCCCTGGGTGGCAATGCGAATAACCAGGTCCCCGACAACGTCGGCCAGGCGCTCCTCGGCTACTACGACGCTCACGACCTTCTCATACCGGGCGGCACGAACTTCGCGGGTTACCTACACCAGTCGGGCACTCTTATTGGCACCGTCGGCATTCTCCCGTCGCAGTATACCACCGACCCGACCGGCACCCCCAGCCCAATCATGCAGCCCGGCCTCTATGTCGGTTACGGCTTGGAAACCCCCGCCGCTGGCGGCCCCGATATCCTCTCCGACCTGCTTGGCAGTGATTTTGTCGGCGTGAGCGCACTTTCAGTGAGCAACTTCGGCCTGATCACCGCGGTCGGTCACACCTCCGTCGGAACTGACCAGCTTGCGTTCATCGATCCAAACGGGACGATCCAGAACGCCACCACTTACTCAGTGTTCGACGCGAACGGGAACCCCCTCAGCGGCATCCAGGGCCTCGCATGGGGCGATGTCAATCTCGATGGCGGACAACAACTCTACGCCGTCTACGACCTGCAGAATGGCAACGGTCCGACGCTCGGCACAATCACCGTGGATTTCAACAATAACCGCGCCGTTTTCATTCCGTTTGCCCCCATTGGCATCGGGGGCGGCCGTATCAAGGCGCTCGCATTCTCCAACCATGAAACCGCTCTCGATCCAAACCACCAGGGCCTTTTTGCGGTTGCCGATGGCGGCACCGCCGGGCCCACGGACTCCCTTATCCAGATCAATCCTCTGACCGGCGCCGCATTCAATCCCGTCGGCAGCCAGATCATTACGACGGCAGGCTTGACGGTGGATACCCGCTCCGGCGTCTTCGACGCCAATGGCAACTTCATCATCGCCGACCTGGTAACGGCAAGCCTGATGGATGTGTCCCTGACCCCCGTCAGTGGCATCGTGACCGCGGGATCCATTGTGAAGACCCCCGTCGGATCGATCACCGCGACCATCGGCGCTATCGCGCGCAACCCGATCGACAACCAGTTCTATGCCGTCGATAACGAAACCGACAGCCTCACTTCCGGCATCGGTGTCACCAACTCCTCAATCCTCGTCAAGATCAAGGACTTCACCAATCCGCTCAATGAGGCCGTCAATTTCGGCAACTTCCTTTTCGATGGCACTGTCACCGGCCGCGTCTTTGTCTCCGGTTCCATCAACAAGTTCTACGCGGGCTGGCTGATCACCGGCGACTCTTCCGCCGGATTCGACCCGACCGCCAACGGCCTGACTTTCACCGACAACTTCCACGTCAACGGCGATATCCAGCACCTTCTCTCCCTCGCTTCCATCGGCACCGACGGCACGCAGACCAGCACGCGCGGTCGGCCGCGGTTCTTCACGGGCACCGAGATCATCGTGGGCGGCAAAATTGGCGACCTGGTGTCGGACGATGAGGTCGCCGCTCACGTCGTCGTCAATAACACTATCAACATCCCGAACATCGCCGACGCAAACCCCCTCAATCCGATCCCGCAGAACGAGGATCAGGAATATGTTCCACTTCCCCCCGGCGGCAACAACCCGGATATCGCTGTGAGAGCGGCCTGGGGCAGCGGGCAGCTCGTCTGGAATACGAACCAGGAAGCGCCCTTCAGCAACAGCAACTTCAACAACGCCCAATATCTCGGGACTATCCGCAATTCCGTGAAGGGACAGCCGGATGTCATCCACCTGCAGGGACAGCTCTGGACCGCCAACGGATCTAACGGCCCCGATGCTGCGGATTACTTCGGCATTTCTCTCCTGGCTGGCCAGTCGATTACCGTCTTCCTGAGCGCAGGGGCTCTCGGCATTTTCGATCCGGACGGCAGGCTGGTCTCCACGAGCTTCAGCTTCACCGGAGCGGGCTTTAACCGCCAGATGACGTTCACCGCCGCCATGGCAGGCACATACCGCATCGCCGTTTCTGAAAACTCGAATTTCTCGACTTCCGGCGGCGCTTTGAACTCCATCGGAGCTGTTCCGTACACGCTCAACATCGTTGGCGCCGGGGCCAACGGGCTCGGGGACCTCGCCATTGGCGGCGTCGTCGCGGGCACCAACGTGCTTTTGAACAACGCAGGCACGGACGGCGAAGGAATCCGTGCGTTTTTGGGAGATATCGGGGCGGTAGTTGCCGGCCAGGTCTCCTCGCCCTTTGCCGGCGATGCCCCCGCTGGCGGCGCCGCACGGCTAGGCGCTGGCATTGGCGAAGGCCACGCCGGCGGCAACGGAATTGCCAATCACAACATCATGGCCCCGAGGACGGGCTTTGAGTTCGCGGCACAGTCCGTTATCACGGGCTATGGAAATGCCGCTGCCCCCAGGATGGACATTGCGGTCGACAACGGCAATATCCGCACGTTGTTCGCAGGTTCCATCGGCTACTCGGCCATCAACACCACCGGCGTCACGGTTGGATCTTATAATTCCGCGCCCGACATCTACGTCCCCAGGGGGGGCGTCGGCCTGATCGAAACGGTTGGCGTCGCGGCCGACGGCACAACGGTGGATGACACTACGGGCGAAGCCGCTCCGGGCGACGTTCTCGCCGTTCAGTTCGGCGTTCCGGCCGGCGGAAATATCCAGCATATCAACGCAACCGGCGGCAATATCGGCGGCATCTTCCGCACCTCCAGGAACATCGGAGTCGTCAACGGCCGTAACATGCCTTACGGGACCGCCGCGACCGAGTTCCACGCAGGCATCAATAGCAACGGCGGTATCATCGATCTCATCGACCTTACCGGGGACATGGGTGGGAATGGTGCTGGCACATTAACTTCCGGCCCGGCCATCGAAACGGGACCGGGTGGTGATGTGCGCTTTATCCATGTCCTCGGCAATATCAGGCAAGACGAGATCTTCCCCCTCTCGACCACGACCACCCCGGGTGAGACACGGAACAATTTCTTCCTGCATGCCCCGGGGCCGGTCACTTTCACGGATGACTCCGGCGCACTGGTGACGCTGACCCCCGGCTTCATCAATGGTCCTTCCACCATTGATCCGATCACCGGACTGACTACCGGAAGCACCGTTCCGGGGCAGCTCTCCACGCGCACGTATAATATCCGCGGCGGCGGTGTCGTGATTACCGATGTGCAGACCAACGCCAGCCTGACCGTGACGACGGCTTCGGCCGCCGGCAGTGCGCAGCCCGGCGAGATTTCGAACCTTGAATTCGCCGGCACCGGCATCGCTTTCACCACCGATTCGCTGACGGGCTTGCCGATTGCGCCCACGAACCCGCGGACCAGCAGGCTTGTCGTGCCGCCGGCTGGCACTCCGACATTCTCCACGCTCACTTTCACGGGCGGACGCACGGACGTCTTCGATATCAACAACACGGGCGCCAACGCCGTCTTCCCGGTGAATCCCAATGACGTTGTCACGACCTTCGCTCCGAACGGCGGCATCGTTACCCCCACCAACCCAGGTATCACCGTCACCCCGGCCTATGGTGTGATCGACGCCATCATCAACAACACCGGCGGCGACCTCATCAATGCAGAGCTGGGTGATGTTGGCAGCATCTCCGTCGGCGGCGGCAATATTGGCTCGACCTTCAGCAACTCGGGACAGCAACTCGTCAAGACCACCGCTGTTTTCACCGGCAACAATACGTTCCCCTTCGTCGATCAACGCATCGGTCTTACCCTCGGAAACGTCGCGTCGGTCAGCGCTGGCAAGTCGATCGGGAATGTCACCTTCACTGGCGTCGTCGGCGACATTACGACCGATACGCTGAGGAACCCGGTCGCGTCGCAGTTCTATGGCATCAACGGCCCGATCGTGATTAACGGCAGCGTCACTCCCACCGGCACGACCGTGACGAACGCCAACGGCACCGTCACCACCACGCCGCCGTTCACCTTCCCGGGAGCCACCGGGCCTCTCCCCGCCTCCGTGGGGACGATCGATATCGGCAACGGCATCCTTTCCTCGGGCAGCGGTGCGGGTGCTCATGCCGGCATCTTTGCCAACGGCACCATCGGGGCCATTATCGGCAAACCTGACGCCGTCATCCGCGGCACCATCAATTCCAGCACCGCAATCGGTCCGATCACCATCACCAACGGTTCGATCATCAATGCTGAAATCTCCGTGACCCTCGCGTTCAACGAGACCGGGACCTTCCCCACACCGATCACCCTCCCCAGCTTCGGCTCGATTACCGAAAATCCGTTCTTCAACATCCAATCCATCTCACTTCCCGGTAACGGCGGCATCTTGAGCACGCTCTTCGAAGCAGCGAACATCGGTCCCATCAGCGTGCCGACCGGCTTCGGGATCCTCGAGAGCTCCTTTGATACAACCCAGGGCACCGTCTCCAGCATCACTGCCGGCGGTTACGGCTTCCGCGATAACGTCATCCAAGCCGACAACGTGGGCACCATCACGGCCACGGGCAACGGCGCCATCGCGCAATTCGCCTCCTTCAATCGCAACGCCCAGCCCACCGTCTATGCGACGTACGGAGGCTCCTCCGACGTCTTCTACCTCACCTCGGTTTCAGACCTCCGCCTCGCCATTGTCGGCGACGTCTTCAACGGGCTTGTTTACCTCCCGCCCAGCCCCTCGGGTCTGACCACCGGTGCCATCGAACAGAATTACATCACCGGCTCCGGCAGCCTGACCTCTGTTTCCGGATACCAGCTCGTTAACAACCTCATCCAGTTTGGCAATGCTATTGGCTCCGTCAACATCGGCCGCGGCGGCATCGATCCCGTCGGCATTGGCGGCGCGACCCCCTTCAGCGGGGGCGACCTCAACAATGTGATCTCCGCCGGCAGACTCAACAGTCTGACCGTCGCGGGTAACGTCCAGGGCCTCAACCTGGCAATCGCCGGACCTGTCAACTCCATCACTATTTCTGGCAGCGTTCTGAGCCCCGTGGTCTTCAACCCGATCACCGGCACCAACGGCCCGATGGTCAGTAACTTCACTGCAAAGGGCCCGAGCGGCGACATCGGCACATTCACCGTCAACGGCAGCTTCGCCGGCAGTCTCCTCGCCGACGGCACCGTCGGCAATATCACCATCGGCAACCGCTCCGCCCGCCCCGGCACCGATGACTTCACCGGCACCATCTCCATTCTCGACAACCACGGCGCACCCATCGCCCTCAACCTCCTCAACCTCTTCGGCTCCATCGTCGGCGGCACCCTCAACATCTTCGGCAACGTCGGAACCATCAATGTTTTCCGCAGCCTCGATGTGACCGCCAGCAACCTCGTCATCCACGGCAACCTCTCCAACATCTCCATCGGTACCGATACCTCCCACAACAACTACAACCTCACCGGCAACCTCGTCGTTGAGGGCAACCTCGGCACCGCCACCGTCAACGGCGCCCTCAACGGGCTCCTCCTCGTCAAGGGCAACGCACAGAACGTCATCGTCCGCTCCGGCCGGCGCGGCGATGTGGTCGGCAGCGCCGGCGGCGTCGAGGCCGAAGGCGTTGTCACCAGCTTCACTTCCACCGGTGGAAACGTCGCCGGCAATATCGTCGGCACCAACGGCGTCAGCCACGTCAGCATCTCCGGCGGAAGCCTCACCGGCCGTGTTTCCAGTACCTTCGGCAACGTCTCCGATGTCACCATCACTGGCCAGCTCGCCGGCACGGTCTCCGCTCTCAATGGCACCGTCACCAAGCTGAACCTTGGCGGCGCCCTCACCGGTCGCCTTGAGGCCAACACCATCAATTCCCTCCTCATCCCCGGCAATGTTTCCGGCACGATCAACGTCACGAATCAGGCCAACGCCATCACCATCAGCGGCGCCCTGCTCGCCTCCGGCGTCATCCAGGCCGGCTGGATCTCCACCCTCCAGATTTCCGGCAATGACCTGGGCAACATCACCTCCGGCCCCGGTGTCGGTGCGCCTACCAAGTTCACCGTCGGCGGCAATCTCGGCGGCAAGGTCAGCTTCTCCACGCCCCTCTCCGCCACCATCGCTCACGACATCACCGCTTCCGGCGCACTGACCACCACCAGCAGCCTCCTCGGTCTGAATGTCACCGGCGCCATCCGCGGCGACGTCCTCGCCGACGGCCAGATCGGCACCATCAAAGCCAACGCCATCAGCAATGCCGTCATCACCGGCGGGTTCGGCATCAACGCCATCACCGCCCCGGGCGGCATCACCAGCTCCATCATCCAGGCCGGCATCGCCCGCGGCGACGACCAGGTCATGGGCACCAACGATATCAACGAAACCCCCTCCATGGCCGACATCGGCTCCATCACCACCGGCACCATCCGCAACTCTATCATCGCCGCCGGTGGAAACATCGGCACCCTCCGCTCCTCCACCATGAGCTACAGCTCCGCCTCCAGCGGCCTCGTCCTCGCCAGCTCCAGCATCGCCCGCGTCATGGCCGATCCCTCGCCGCTCGCCACCACCACGGAACTCAACGCCGCCCGCGCCAATGCCACCCTCCTGCACGGCAACTTCACCAACGCCATCGTCGGCGGCTCCGGCCTGATCAACAGCGCCCTCACCGCTGGCGTCAGCCCCGGCGCGGACGGCGCCTTCAACTACGGCCACGGCACCTCCGATGACAACATCAACTCCTCCCTCACCGGCGGGGCAAGTTCCTTCGGCACCGTCAGCACCTCCGTCGATGCCAACTCCGTTGTTCTCGCTGCCACTGGCGGCGGCCAGGGCACCAGGCAACGCGTCCTCCGCTACACCCTCGACAGCAACCCGCTCACCAGCATCGTGCCCAACGACCCCGTGACCGGCACCCCCGTCGCCACCGCCACCGTCGGCTCCCCGGGCACCTTCTCTCTCAACGGTCAGACCATCACCGTCACCATCACCGGCGGCGCGGGCGCCACCGTCACCATGTACGACAACTCCGCCACCACCGGCGTACTCGACACCCTCGTGATCAACGGCGGCTCCACCGGCGCTCCCGTCAGCGTCTCCATCACCACCACGGCCGTCGGATTCCTCGACATCGGCCGCGTCCTCGCCACCGACGGCACCAATGTCACCTCCTTCACCTACAACGGCTACCTCGTCGGCGACGGCTCCGCAGGCCCGCAGCTCTGGATCAACTCCGATATCCAGACCTTCTCCGTCGGCGGCTACGGCACCAACGGCGCCATCCCCACCACCTGGTCCGGCGTCATCGGCGGCAACGTCAAGAGCTTCTTCGTCGGCACCCAGGGCACCGGCACCCTCCGCGTCGGCGGAACCATCACCAACGCCACCATCGGCACCAGCGTCGGTGAGTCCGGTACCGTCATTCTCGGCCATGCCAACCCCGCTCAGGTCGGCGCCATCACACAGATCGCTCTCGACCCCACCACCAACACCACCTACGCCTACTCCGGCGGATTCATCTTCCCCATCAGCATCCCGACCGGCGCCATCGTCCCCCAGCCCGCGCTCCACACCGCCTTCACCAACCAGCCGCTGACCATCAGTGGGATGGACTTCTCCGGGACCGGCACCCTCTACGGCGTTGCCACTCTCAACAACCTCAACCCCACCCGCACCGTCGGGTCCGTCTCCACTGGCGACAACCTGCACGCACTTGCCGTCTCGAGTTCAGGCCAGCTCTTCGCCGTCAACACCAACGCCGCCGGCGTCGACCAACTCGTCTCGATTGATCCCGCCACCGGTGCCATGTCCACCATCGGCACCCTCAAAGACCCGTTCGGTCACAATTACAGCAGCAACTTCCTCGCCCTCGCCTTCGGCGGCGACACCCTCTACGGCATCGTCAACGATGTCGACGGCACCGGCCTTACTGCCAGCACTGGCATGGCCCTTGTGAAGATCGACACCACCGCGGATTCCTCCACCGGCGTCGTCAACGTCTCCAACCCCTCCAGCAGCCCGAACGCTGCCCCTGGCGCCCTCATCAAGATCGCCGGCAACACGGTCACCGATCCCTACGACGCTCTCGTCTACGGCGGCTCGGTCGCGGGCAACCCGTTCTTCTATGCCGTCCGCCGCGTCGGCAATGTCGATGTCCTCGACAAGATCTCCATCACCAACTTCACCGTCCCATCCAGCCTCGCCGCCACCGCCACCCCGGTCGGCAACATCATCGTCAACAACGGAACCACCGTCACCCATATCGTCGGCATGGGCTACGACGAATTCGGCCACCTCGTCGGCATGGATCTCAACGGCGGCGGCACCTCCGATCTTGTCGGTATCAACACCGCCACTCCCGGCGCTTCCGTCTACGTCAGTGCCCCCGGCAGCATCCCCAACAACCTCTCCGCCTTCGCCTTCAGCCCGCTCGGCGCCAACTTCCAGACCTTTGCCTACAGCACCAATGCGACCACCGGCGGCACGCTCTACGTCAACCCCGGCACCGTCGCCTCTCTCGGGACCATCGTGCCCGGCACCGGTACCTTCACCCTCATCCGCGCACTCGCGGACGATGCCGCCGGAACGCCCATCGCCGGTAACGTCAATTCAATCGCTGTCACCAAGTCTGGCAATGCCGACATCTTCGTCATCACCGACAAGGGCGTCCTGGCCGAATACGACCAGTTCGGAAATCTCGTCACCGGCCAACCCCTCGGAACCGTCACCGACGCCATCACCGGCGAACAACTCTCCATCAACCGCCTCGCCTTTGATAACGCAGGGCACCTCATTGGCGTCGATGCCACCCGCAACCGCCTCGTCGTCATCTCCACCTCGCCCACGACTCAAACCATCAACGGCCAGAGCCTCAACGTCGTCCTCGGGTCCCAGTTGACCGGTACCGGCACCGTCAGTTCCGCAGATCTCGTCGGCTTTGAGTTCTCCCCCGCGGCAGGCGTCTTCGTCGGCTTCGATGGCGCCAACTCCAACTTCATCGGCATCCTCAGCACCACGCCCTCCGCCCTCGGCGGCCTCACCGCCAACTCCATCTCCACCCTCAACATTGCCAGCCCCTCCTACGGCGGACGAATCCAGGCCACCGGCAGCGCTGGCTTCGGTGCAATCACCGCCACCGGCGGCGGCAACTTCACCGGCACGATTACCACCCCCGGCTCCATCGGCTCCTTCGTCCGGGCCGGCACCTTCAGCGGTACCCTCGTCACCACCGGCAGCATCGGCGCCATCCAGATCAACGGAAATGTCGGCGTCGGCGGCGTTATCAGTGTTGATGGCACAGCCAGCAGCGTCGTGATCTTCGGAAACCTCGCCGGCGCTGTCGTGCTCGGCCGGGCCGGCACCGTTGCCATCGGCTCGATCGCTCCCACCGGCGTTCTCGATATCCGCCGCGATACCTCCGCCGTCAATGTCGCCGGCACCGCCGCAGGACGCATCTCCCTCGATTCCGTCAACTCCCTCCGCGTCGGTGGCCTGCTCCTCAGCGGCGCCACCGTGAAGGTCGATGGCGACGCCGGCTCGCTCTCCTTCGACAGCGGCGAAAACCAGGGCGCCTCCGTCACTGCCCGCGGCAACGTCGGAAACCTCACCGTCGGCGGCATCACCAGCGGCGTCATCGCCGTCCGCGGAAATGTCGCCAACGCCACCTTCAACACCTTCGTCAGTGGCGTCTTCGCCGCCGGCGGCAACATCAACTCTCTCGTCGTCTTCGGCGGCGTCAACCGCTCCGTCATTACCTCCGGCGTCTGGGTCGGCAATGACGGTGTTTACAACACCGCCGACGATGTCATCTACGGCGGCAGCATCGGCTCCGCCATCTTCAGAGGCAACTTCAATAACTCCGCACTCCTCGCCGGCCTCCTCCCCCGTCTCGGCACCGCCGTCAACGGCCCCAACAATATCCCCGCCACCAACCTCGCCTACATCGGCAACAAGGGCGCCGCCAACATCGAGGATGTCGATTCCGCCGAAGCCGGCGGCATCCAGGGCTCCTATATCTCCAACGTCACCTTCCCCGGCGGCATTGACCCCGTCGGTGGCTCCGTCGTCGTCGCCGCCGATGGCGTCATCGGCGTAACCCCACTCGTCAACCTCCAGCAACGCGTCCTCAACAACCCCTCCGGGGCCACCACTATCATCGGTCTTGCCCAGATCAGCGACCACGAAATCGACGTCGGCTTCAGCAAGGCCATCAACACCACCTCCATCAATTCCACCAACTTCCAGCTCAGCGACCAGGCTGGCAATGTCCTCCCGGGCCTCTCCTTCCAGTACTACACCCAGACCCTCGGCGACGGCAGCATCCAGGGCATCGTCCGTATCATCACCTCCTCCGTCATCCCGACGCCCGTCGTCAATGTCCGCATCGCCAACATCGTCGACCGCGTCGGACCTCGCTCCGCACTCAATGACTTCAACCAGGACGGCGTCGTCACCGGCAACCCCTTCGCCCCCGCGTTCACCACCGTCGTCACCAGCCTCATCACCGCCTGACGCCTCTCCTCATCCTCAATCCCCCCCACGGCCGCTGCAAAAACAGCGGCCGTTTTCTTTTCCCCCCTCACCGCCCCCTCTCATTTGTCATCCGCCACCGCGCGCCCTATCCTCCCTATCAGTGGGCCCCAAGGAGATCCTCATGACCACCATCACGCGCCGCCTCGGCAATTCCGACATCACCGTCCGCCCCCTCTGCTTCGGCGGAAACGTCTTCGGCTGGACCATCGACGAACCCACCTCCTTCCAGATCCTCGACGCCTTCACCAACGCCGGATTCGACTTCATCGACACCGCCGACGTCTACTCCAAGTGGAAGCCCGGAAACACCGGCGGAGACTCCGAACTCATCCTCGGCAAATGGATGAAACAGCGCAACAACCGCTCCAACATCATCCTCGCCACCAAGGTCGGCATGGAAATGCCCGCGCAATCTTCTGGCGGCGCCGGCAAAGGCCTCTCCAAAAAATGGATCCTCCACGAAGTCGAAGCCTCCCTCCAACGCCTCCAGACCGATTACATCGACCTCTACCAGTCCCACCAGGACGACCCCGCCACCCCCCTCGAAGAAACCCTCGACGCCTTCGCCCAGCTCGTCAAGCAAGGCAAAGTCCGCCTCATCGGCGCCTCCAACTTCTCCGCCGAACGCCTCGCCGAATCCCTCAAAGTCTCCACCAAGCACGGCTACCCGCGCTACGAAATGCTCCAGCCCCACTACAACCTCGTCGAACGAAAAGAATTCGAATCCACACTCCGCCCCGTCTGCGCTAAAAACAACATTGGCGTCATCCCCTACTTCTCCCTCGCCGCCGGTTTCCTCACCGGCAAGTACCGCTCCGAGGCCGACCTCGCCCAAAGCGCCCGCGGCAAGTCCGTCAAAAAATACCTCAACCCCGCCGGCCAACGCGTCCTCGCCGCTCTCGACGAAGTCGCCAAACGCCACAACGCCACCCCCGCACAAATCGCCATCGCCTGGCTCATCGCCCAACCCACCATCACCGCCCCCATCGCCAGCGCCACCAACCTCAACCAGCTCAACGACCTCCTCCACGCCACCACCCTCCAACTCGACGAAGCCTCCCTCTCCGACCTCAACCGCGCCAGCGACTGAACCCCGCCTGGAAAGGCGAGGGCTCCAGCGTCCGAACAACCGGGGCCGTCCCCCGGCGCGCCCCTTGCTCCCCCGCACCCCATGCCCACCCCTAACCTCCAACTCCTCGCCAAACAAAAATTCGGCTACCCCTCCCTCCACCCCCCCAGGAACACGCCATCCACCTCCTCCTCGCCAGCCGCGACGTCCTCTCCATCATGCCCACCGGCTCCGGCAAATCCGCCATCTACCAGCTCGCCGCACTCCTCATCAAAGGCCACACCCTCGTCATCTCCCCCCTCATCGCCCTGCAAAAAGACCAGGTCGACGCCATCTCCGAAAAAAACCTCCCCAACGCCGCCACCCTCCACTCCCGCCTCCACGCGCACGAACGCCGCGACATCTTCGCCAAACTCGCCGCCGGCCAACTCGAATTCCTCCTCCTCTCCCCCGAGCAACTCGCCAACGAAGAAACCTTCTCCCTCCTCCAAAAACACCCCCCAAGCTTCTACGTCGTCGACGAAGCCCACTGCGTCTCCGAATGGGGCCACGACTTCCGCCCCGACTACGCCCGCCTCGGCCAAATGATCGAATCCCTCCGCACCGGCCCCACCCCAAAAAGCCCGCCGTCTTCGACGGCGCGGGCCAATGGACGTTCACATGCGAAGGCCCCCTCCCCCAAAATCCCCCCCCTCCTCGCCCTCACCGCCACCGCCACCCCCAACGTCCGCACCGACATCACCCACACCCTCCGCATGCAATCCCCCGAAATCCTCGTCTCCGGCTTCGACCGCCCCAACCTCCACCTCGCCGTCGACCTCTGCCCCGACGCCCCCATCAAATTCCACCGCCTCCTCCACCACCTCCACCAGCCCCACGCCCTCCCCGCCATCATCTATTGCGCCACCCACCAGGCCACCGAAGACCTCGCCAAATCCCTCTCCGACAACAACCTCCCCGCCGCCTTCTACCACGGCGGCATGAAGCCCCCCGACCGCACCGCCGTCCAGGACGCTTTCATGTCCAACCAAATCAACCTCATCACCGCCACCAACGCCTTCGGCATGGGCGTCGACAAGCCCGACCTCCGCACCGTCATCCACTACCACCTCGCCGATTCCCTCGACGCCTACTACCAGGAAATCGGCCGCGCCGGCCGCGACAACCAACCCGCCCGCACCATCCTCCTCTACCACGAACCCGACGTCGGCCTCCGCAAATCCCTCTCCACCCCCGCCCGCCTCAACAAATCCGAAGTCGAAAAAGTCATCGATACCCTCACCGACCCACGCGTCGCCGAAGGCGATGCCATCGATCTCAAAAAAGTCGCCGAAGAAACCGACCTCTCCCAGCAAAAACTAAAACGCACCCTCTCCAAGCTCGCCGCCACCGGCGCCATCGACATCTCCCCCACCGGCGAAGTCCGCCCCCCCGAAGAAAACCTCGATCCCGAAGCACTCGCCGAAGAACTCGCCGAAGAACAAAACCTCCACCGCGCCCACCACCAGGCCCGAATCAAACTCATGCAGGACTACGCCCTCACCAAGTCCTGCCGCCGCCACTACCTCCTCAACTACTTCGGCGAACCCAGCCCCGAAATCTGCAACAACTGCGACAACTGCAACACCGGCCTCGCAGCAAAGTCCGAAGCCAAAGCGCCCGCTTTGGCGAGCCGCCCAAAAGACCCCTTCCAAAAAAACACCCGCATCACCCACAAAACCTTCGGCCCCGGCATCATCACCGCCTCCGACCCCGAAACCCTCACCATCCTCTTCGACACCGCCGGCCCACGCACCCTCAACAAACACTTCACCCTCACCCACCACCTCCTCACCCCCGAATCCTGATGCCCCCCCTCCTCGGCCGCCGTCCGGTCGAATTTTCGACTCATAAAATCTGAAATTTTCCTCATTGACTAAAACCGAACAAAAACCGTACAATACCGGTCAGAAAAAAAGACATCACGCAAAAAAGGGAGGGCGGAATCATGCCAGAAATCGATCTCGACTGTCGCGAATCCAACAAGGAACTCATCGCCAACCTCGAAGCCGACACCCAGCGTCTCCTGAAAGAAATCAAGCTCCCCCGAAACT
>JBQCGD010000166.1:0-60424 GCA_051955985.1 Phycisphaerae bacterium
TTCGGGCCTTCGACCGATTTCGTTGGGTGTCGGTCCATGGCCTTCCGGCCATGGCTACTGAAAGTCGGCCCATTCGGGCCTAGACTGCCCGGCCCAAAGGCCGGGGCTAAACGGGGACATTATTTTGGTGAAGATCAATAACCTTTGCGATTGTAGCTCCGCGCTGGGTGATGAGCGTCTTTTTGCGGGTTAACCCAGGAGTTCGATGGCCTGGTCGATGCGTTTGATGAGGTGGGCGTGCATGGTGGTTTTTGGGGGGAGTTTAAGTTTTGTGCGGGCGGGGAGGATGGCGTGAGCGAAGCCTAAGCGGTCGGCTTCGGAGATGCGTTGCTGGGCCTGGTGGACGGTGCGGAGCTCGCCGAGGAGGCCGAGTTCGCCGAGGACGAGGGTGCCGCCGCCCCGGCCGCCCAAGGAGAGGGGGCGGTTCATGTGGGCGGAGGCGATGGCGAGGGCGATGGCGGCGTCGGCGGAGGGGTCGGAGAGTTTGATGCCGCCGACGACGTTGACGAAGACGTCTTTGTCGACGAGTCGGAGTCCGGCGCGTTTTTCGAGGACGCCGATGATCATGGCGACGCGGGAGGCGTCGGCGCCGGAGACTTTGCGTTTGGCGGTGCCGAGCATGGCGTCTGTGGTGAGTGCCTGGACTTCGACCATGAGGACGCGGGAGCCCTGGAGTGCGGCGGTGATGGCGCTTCCCGCTGTCTTGGTTCCTTCGTCGTGGGGTTCAAGGAGGAGGGTGCTGGCGTCGTCGATGGGTTCGAGGCCTGCGCCGGTCATGCGGAAGAGGCCGATTTCTAAGGTGGTGCCGAAGCGGTTTTTGGCGGCGCGGACGATGCGGTGGTCGTGGTGGGAGTCGCCTTCGAAGTAGAGGACGGTGTCGACGATGTGTTCGACGAGTTTTGGGCCGGCGAGGACGCCTTCCTTGGTGACGTGGCCGACGAGACAGACGGCGGTGCCGGCGGCCTTGGCGAGGTAGACGAGTTCGGTGCAGCAGTCGCGGAGCTGGGAGACGGAGCCGGGGGCGGAGGGGTTGGCGGGGTTGTAGATCATCTGGACGGAGTCGATGACGGCGAGGGCGGGGCGGAGTCGGCCGATGTAGCCGGTGATTTTTTCGAGGTTGGTTTCGGGGAGGACTTTGAGGGGGGAGTTGCCGAAGCCGAGGCGTTGGGCGCGGAGTTGGGTTTGCTGGGCGGATTCTTCGGAGGTGACGTAGAGGACTTCGTGGGCGGAATCTGATGGCGAGGGTCCGTTGGCCCGCGCCGTCGGAGACGGCGGGCTTTTGGGGGTCGGCCTTGCCATGTGGGCGAGGGCTTGGAGGAGGAGGGTGGATTTGCCGATGCCGGGTTCGCCGCCGAGGAGGATGGCGGAGCCGGGGACGACGCCACCGCCGAGGACGCGGTCGAGTTCGGAGAGGTGGGTGGAGATGCGAGGGCTTTCGAGGGGGGGGACTTCGCCGATGGGGGTGGGAGCGCCTTCGACTTCGGGGTAGGCGCGTGCGGGTGCAGCTTCGGTGGCGGGGGCGGCCATGGAGGAGAGGCGCGGGGTGGTGAGGGCCTTGGGTCGGTGGGGATCTTCGGTGGCCTTGGTGACTTCTTCGAGGGAGTCCCAGGCCTGGCAGTCGGGGCATTTGCCGAGCCATTTGGGGTGCATGGAGCCGCAGTTGCGGCAGAGGAAGTAGGTTTTGGATTTGGCCATGTCCCGAATTTTAGCCGAACAATGGTGGGGGGCAAGGCGGGGGAGCGCAAAATCGAGAAGGGTTGCCGTAAAATGGAGTGGTTGCAGAGGAGGGGTCGGGGTATTACAGTGACATTCGTAACAACCGTTGCCTCATTCCTCCCAGGTCTGGCGATCGTTCGCGGTCTCCAGACCTGCTCTATTTTTGCGGTGGGGAGGGGCGGCAAAACGGCGATTAAAATCGCCGGCTAAACGGCGCGGTTGGGAGTTCTATTGGGCGGCGGGCATCCAGGTGTGGATGGCGTCGGTGTAGACGTGGTCCCATTTGGGTTGCTGGTCGGGGGTGAGGAGGGCGGAGATGTCGGTGTGGAGGCCTTCGAGTTCGGCCTGGACCTGGGGCTGGACTTCGCGGCGGATTTTTTGCAGGTGGGACTGGCGCTGGGCGATGAGGGATTCGACCTTGGTGCGCTGCTCGGGGGAGAGGTGGAGGCGTTTGTCGAGGATGGCGGTGAGGCGGGCGGGGACTTCTTCGGGGTGGTGGAGGGCGTAGCGGAGGCGGTGGACGGCGAGGGCGATGGTGAGGCCGGTACCGCAGAGGAGGCCGGCGATGAAGACAAAGAAGATGAGGATGGCGGCGAGCCAGCGGCGGGGTTTGCGCGGGGAGGGCGGGGCCGGGAGGGAGAAGCCGGTGTTGGCGGGGGTGATGTGGGGTTCGGTCATCGGAGCACCATTCGCAAGGGGGTGAAGAGATCGTTGAAGGGGTCCTGGAGGGAGGTGACGGATTGGAGGGCGAAGAAGAGGGCGGCGGCGGCGGCGGCCCAGCTTAGGCCGGTGGCGGCCCAGAGGGAGGCGGGGGCGTCGAGTTTGGCGGCCTGGAGGGTGCGGAGGCGCATGGGAGAGCGGAGGGTGGCGAGGACGCGAGTGGAGACGTCGAGGGTTGGCGGGGGCGGGGCGGTTTGGGCGTGGGCGTCGAGTTTTTTGAGTCGGTCCATTTCGATTTCGTTCATGGGGCGATCTCCGGGTGGCGTTGGAGGAGTTTTTTGAGGCGGTTGCGGGCGCGGAAGGCCTGGACTTTGACCATGGCTTGGGACCAGCCGGTGTGCCGGGCGGTTTCGGCGACGGAGCGTTCTTCGAGGTGGAGGAGGGTGAGGACGAGGCGGTCGCGCGGGGGGAGTTGTTCGAGGAGGGCGTGGAGGAGGGCGGCGGATTCTTCGGGGGAGTCGGGGGCGGGTTTGGCGTGGGGTTCGGGAGAGTCGTCGAGGCGGGCGATTTTTTTGGCGCGGTCGCGGCGTTTCCAGAAGGCGTAGCCGACGCGGGTGGCGATGCCGGCGAGCCAGTGATCGAAGGGGGCGCGCTCGGAGTACGTGTGGAGGCTGAGGTAGGCCTGGACGAAGGTTTCGTGGACGAGGTCTTCGATGTCGGCGGGGCTGCGGGCGAAGCGGCGCATGCGATTGGCGAGGGGTTGCTGGTGGCGCAGGATGAGGCGGCGGAAGGAGTCTCCGTTGCCGTTGCGGGCCTGGGCGACGTCGGTGGCGTCTGCATCGCTCATGGCGGGGATTATCGGCGATTGTGGGGTGGATGTCGTAGCGAACGGGTGCAAGGTGAGCAGACGCATCCAGGAGGTGCGGGTTAAACAACCGAGATGGTTGTGTAACCCGTGGCACCCGCCGAGGACGTAGCCGACGAGGGCGTCGGCTCCACTGTTGGGAGCGATGAGGGCGATCACTGGGGGTTGCTCCCGATTTTGTTCATCAGGTCGTCGACGGATTTTTCCATCTGCTGGCGGAAGTCGGCGAGTTTTTGCTTTTGATCGGGGGTGAGGACGGCGGCGGCTTCCTGTTTGATTCTGGCGGCGAGGACGGAGAGGTCGCCGAGGGAGTGGCCGAGGTCGTCGGCGGCGGCGCGGATGGCTTTTTCGTCGGTGGTTTCGGCGAGGATGGCGTCGTGGAGGGCGCGGCGTTTTTCGATGACGGGCTTCATGGCGGCGATGATTTCGGACTTGTGGGATTGGACGATCTGGCGGAGCTGCTGTTTCTGGGCGTCGGTGAGGTCGAGCTCGGCGCGGAGGGTGGTGAGGCGGCCGAGGGTGGCGCGGATGAAATTTGCGAGCGGGCCGTTGCGGGCGCGGGCGGGGTGGTCTGTTTGGGCGGCAGTTTCCTGGGCGAGCACTTTGACG
Organism: Phycisphaerae bacterium; assembly: GCA_051955985.1. GTDB lineage: Bacteria > Planctomycetota > Phycisphaerae > WQYP01 > WQYP01 > DATKPA01. Next base: position 3,851 of record JBQCGD010000166.1, read on the forward strand.
CCGGCGGGGACCATGCCGACGGTGAGGAGGGTTCCAGCGACGATTGCGGCAATGACACTCTTTCGCATGACGTTCTCCTGAGAAGGACCTGTTCAAAAAGCCAGTGGCGCGAGAGGGCGGTGCGGTTACAGGGGATTTTTTGACAACTTTTGAGGCAAAAGGTGCGACATTTTCGGGCGGCGGCGGTCGCTGTTTCCGGAGCGTCGCACTAGAATCGCGGACCTCATGTGAAAGGAAGTTTTGATGTCTGCTCCTGTTGAAGGAAAAGCTGCTCCGGCGTTCACGCTGGAATCGACTGAGGGGAAGGCGTTGTCGCTGTCGGAGTTCAAGGGGAAGAAGGTGGTACTTTATTTTTACCCGAAGGATGACACGCCGGGGTGCACGACGGAGGCGTGCAATTTTCGGGATTCGTTTGCGGATTTCAAAAAAGCGGGGGCGGTGATTCTGGGCGTTTCGCCGGATGCGGTGAAGTCGCATGAGAAGTTCCGGGCGAAGTTTGATCTGCCGTTCCCGCTGCTGGCGGATCCGGATCATGCGGTGGCGGAGAAGTACGGGGTGTGGAAAGAAAAATCGATGTACGGCAAGAAGTACATGGGGATTGAGCGGAGCACGTTTGTGATCGATTCGAACGGGAAGATTGCGAAGATTTTTTCCAAGGTGAAAGTGCCGAAGCATCATGAAGAGGTGCTGTCGGCGATCAAGGAGGCGGAGTGATGCGGATTTCGGTGAAGCAGGTGATGGGGTGCGTACTGGGATTCGGCGTGGTGCTGGGGGCGTGCCTGGGGGCGGAAAAGACGCCGGCGCATGGGCCTGTGCCGGCGACGACGTTTCCGGCGGATGCGCCGCCGCCGATTATCACGGACAAGTTCGCGGCGGATCCGGATGCGCGGGTTTTCGGCGACACGTACTACATCTATCCGACGGTGGACAAGGAGTTCTGGAAGACGACCGAGTTTGATGTGTGGTCGTCGAAGGACCTGATTCACTGGAAAAATGATGGGAAGATCCTGGATGTCGGGGGCGGGGATGTGTCGTGGGCGAACCTGTATGCGTGGGCGCCGGGGGTGGCGACGCGCAATGGGAAGTACTACATGTATTTTTGTGCGCGGCAGCGGATCGGGGTGGCGGTGGCGGAGAAGCCGACGGGGCCGTTCAAGGATGCGTTGGGGCATCCGCTGGTGCAGCAGGGGGATTTGCCGCAGTTGAAGAATCAGCAGATTGATCCGTGTCCGTTTGTGGATGATGACGCGGGGAAGACGCCGTACTTGTACTGGGGGAACACGCATCTGTACGTGCGGAAGCTTGGCCCCGACATGACTTCGTTTGATGGGGAGCTGCACGAGATCACGCCGAAGTTCCGGGCGGGGCGGTTCAACGAGGGGATTTTTGTGATCAAGCGGAAGGGGGTGTATTACTTCATGTGGTCGGAGAATGATGCGCGTTCGCCGGACTATCGGGTGGCGTACGGGACGTCGGATTCGCCGCTGGGGCCGATCCACGTGGCGGAGAATCGGATTATTCTGCACAAGTCGGGGTCGGTGGTGGGGACGGGGCACAACAGCGTGATCAACGTGCCGGGGACGGATCGGTGGTACATCGTGTATCACCGGCACGCGATTCCGGGGGGGAACGGGTACATCCGGGAGGTGTGCCTGTCGCCGCTGCATTTCAATGAGGATGGGACGATTGAGCGGGTGGATGTGAATCATCCGGCGTTTCCGGCGGGGAGTGCGGGGGAGCCGTTGCCGGCGCATTCGGAGTAAGTGGCGACGGATCAATTAGCCACGAAAAACACAAAAGACACGAAAGAGGTGTGGGTTTGAAGAAGGTTGTGGTCTCCTTGTGTGTGGCGTTGATGCTGGGGGCTTCGCAGTGGGCGTTGGCGGATGGGAGCAAGGCGGATTATGAGCGGTCGGCGCAGCTGGATGCGCGGACGGCGAACCATTTGCCGCAGGCGAATATTCATCCGCGCTGGTCGGCGGATTCGACGAAGCTGTGGTATGCGATTCCGGGGGAGAAGCGGACGTATGTGACGATTGATGCGGAGACGGGGGAGCGGAAGGAGTCGGAGACGCGGCCGGAGTTTGAATCGACGACGGCGACGGCGGCTTCGGAACCGGCGACGCATCCATCGACCACGCCTGCGGCCTCTGCGCCGGCGGAAGGCGCCCGCAGTGAGTCGCCGGATGGGCACTGGCGGATCGTCGTGCGGCGGCACAATCTCACGCTGATCGATCTGCAATCGCATGAATCTTCGCGGCTGACGGAGGACGGGAGCGCGGATGATTTTTACAACGAGCGGGACATCGAGTGGTCGCCGGATTCGACGCGAGTGGTGGCGATCAAGACGAAGGCGGGGCAGAAGCACACGGTGTACGAGGTGGAATCTTCGCCAACCGACCAACTGCAGCCGAAGCTGCATTCGTTTGATTATTTGAAGCCGGGGGACAGGATTCCGCTGCGGAAGCCGCACCTGTTTGTGGTGGAGGAGAAGAAGGAGATTCCGGTTTCGGACAAGCTGTTTCCGAATCCGTGGTCGCTGCACGATGTGTTCTGGGATGCGGATTCTTCGCGGTTCACGTTTCTTTACAATCAGCGCGGGCACCAGGTGCTGCGGCTGCTGGCGTGCGATGCGAAGACGGGGGAGGTGAAGCCGATCATTGATGAAGAGTCGAAGACGTTCATCGATTACAACGACAAGTTTTTCATTCATTACCTGCCGGAGACGCACGAGGTCATCTGGATGTCGGAGCGGGACGGGTGGAATCATCTGTACCGGATCGATTCGCAGACGGGGGAGGTGAAAAACCAGATCACCAAGGGGGAGTGGGTGGTGCGCGGGGTGGATCATGTGGATGCGGAGAAGCGGGAGATTACGTTTCATTGCGGGGGGATCGATGCGGGGCAGGATCCGTATTACGTGCAGTATTGCCGGATCAATTTTGACGGGACGCACCTGGTGCGGCTGACCACGGCGAACGGGACGCACAAGATTGCGTATTCGCCGGATCGCAAATTCTACGTGGACACGTATTCGCGGGCGGATCTCCCCCCTACCACGGAGCTGCACCGCACGGCGGATGGATCGCTGGTGTGCCCGCTGGAGAAGCCGTCGCTGGAGCCGCTGCTGGCAACCGGGTGGCGGTGTCCGGAGCAGTTTGTGGCGAAGGGGCGGGATGGAAAGACGGACATTTACGGGATCATCTATCGGCCGACGAATTATGATGCGGCGAAGAAGTATCCGGTGATTGAGTACATTTATGCGGGGCCGCAGGATTCGTTTGTGCCGAAGGCGTTTGAGCGGATCAACGACCGGATGCGGCTGGCGGAGTTGGGATTTATTGTTGTGCAGATCGATGGGATGGGGACGTCGAACCGGTCGAAGGCGTTTCATGATGTGTGCTGGCACAACCTGGGGGATTCGGGATTTCCGGATCGGATTTTGTGGATCAAGGCGGCGGCGGCGAAAGATCCGGCGATGGATCTGACGCGCGTGGGGATTTATGGCGGGTCGGCCGGGGGGCAGAGCGCGCTGCGGGCGCTGGAGGCGTACGCGGATTTTTACAAGGTGGCGATTGCGGATTGCGGCTGCCACGACAACCGGATGGACAAGATCTGGTGGAACGAGCTGTGGATGGGGTGGCCGATCGGACCGTGGTATGCCGAGCAGTCGAATGTGACCAACGCGAAGAACATGAACGGGAAGTTGTTTTTGATCGTCGGGGAGCTGGATACGAACGTGGACCCGTCGAGCACGATGCAGGTAGTGAATGCGTTGATCAAGGCGGACAAGGATTTCGATTTGCTGGTGGTGCCGGGGTCGAATCATGGGGCGAGCGAGAATCCGTATGGGAAGCGGCGGCGGGAGGATTTTTTCGTGAGGAACCTGCTGCACGTGGAGCCGCGGCATGAATGAGGGTGACACCGAGAGCGCAGAGGGCACAGAGTGCACAGAGAAATGGAGGGGGAGCTCGTCGAGGTGCTCTGTGCCCTCTGTGCTCTCTGTGAACACTGTGTTTCACGCCTACGCCCAGAAGACGGCGGGCGCCGGCTCTTCTGACAAGCGATGATGATGCAGAGCCTTCCGGATTTCCGCGATGCTGCGGCGCGGGTCGCACAGATTCTCGCTTTTCTTTCGATTTTGCCGATAATCCCTGACCGATGCCGACGCCTGCGCTTATTGTCTTCTCATTCTTCTTCTTCGCCCTGGGGGCGTGCATTGGGTCGTTTTTGAACGTGGTGATCTGGCGGTTGCCGTACCGGGGGCGGGAGGTGATTTACCAGGGGAAGACGGGGCGGCTGACGCTGTCGTGGCCGCCGTCGCATTGTCCTATCTGTGATTCGCCGATCCGGTGGTACCAGAACATTCCGGTGTTTTCGTGGATTGCGCTGCGGGCGCGGTGTGCGAACTGCAAGACGTCGATTCCGGTGCGGTATCCGCTGGTGGAGCTGGGGACGGCGGTGCTGTTCGTGTCGTTTTTCTGGGCGTACTTCATCGCGCATTGGCCGAACCCAAATGCGTTTCCGGCCAACTGGATTTTCACCAACCTGCACACGGATGCGTTTCCGTTCACGCTGCATCTCGTGTTCATTGCGGCGCTGCTGGCGGCGTCGGCGATCGATGCGGACCTGTACATCATTCCGCTGTCGATTCCGTACCTGATCCTGGTACTGGGGGTGATTGCGTCGATTTTCATCAACCATCCGGCGATTCCGTCGCTGGTGGCGGGGAGCTGGCTGATTCGTCCGGTGGCGGGGGCGACGCTGGGGCTGATCATTGCGAACATCCTGCTGCTGACGGGGATTCTGCCGCGGAGTTTTGCCAACGAGATGACGCCGGAGCAGAAGGGGGAATCGGATGCGCCGCCTGCGGCATCGTCCGCGGCGACGGAGTCGGGCAACGTGACGATTCAGACGGAAAAAGGGGCGGTGCAGATCCAGCCGGACACGCCGAACCTGACGAAGGACATTCTGCAGAAATCGGACGAAGGGCCATTGGCGCCGCCGCCGAAGCTGACGCGGTTTGCACCGGCGCTGCTGGCGGCGGGGGTGCTTTTGCTGCTGAACGTGCCGGCGTGGCTGTTTTTGACTGCGCCGACGGCGTCGATCGTGAGCGTGGTGACGGGGATCGCGATTTTTCTCCTGGGCGTGCTGCCGCGGGATGCGGGGCAGTTGGATGTGACGGACGAGGTGCTGGAAGAGATTTCGAACCCGTTTGTGCGGCGGGAGATGCTCAAGGAAGTCATGTTCATCGCCATTCCGATTGCGGGGGCGGTGATCGCGCACTTTGCGCGGATCCCGATGCCGAACCAGCCGTGGCTGCTGCGGCTTCTGGCGTGCTGTTTGGGTATTCTCTCGGGCGGCGGGATCGTGTGGCTGATTCGCATTGCCGGGACGTTGGCATTGAACAAGGAAGCGATGGGGATGGGGGATGCGCATTTGATGGCGGGAGTGGGGGCGATCCTGGGGGCGCCGCTGGTGCTGATCGCGTTTTTGATGGCGCCGTTTGTGGCGCTGGCGTGGGCGGCGGTTTTGAAGATTCTTGGGAAGCCGAACGTGCTGCCGTTCGGGCCGTGGCTGTCGGTGGCGTCGATTCTCGGGATGCTGATCGGGAACGCGATTCTGGCGTGGTACGTGGCGATTCTGTTCCCGGTGGGGCCGACGTGAGGGGGCTTTTCCCCTGTTCCGGGCGCGAGGGGCGGCCCACTTGCAACCCCCCCCAATTCCCGTACAATTTTTCTCTTTCCGAAGGGCTGCGCGGGTCCGGTAAAGGAGTGTGACGGTCCCGTGCGGGCGCAGATTGATCCGCAATAGCGGAAAACTCCCGTGCGACCTTCGAAAACGCCGAATAAGGATCGGCAAGCCTTCGCAGACGCGATTGAGCCTGCTTGCCTACACGATAAGGAGATCTCATGAATGTCCGTCCCCTGGTCCTCGCGACTCTCGCGATGGCCGCCCTGACTCTCGGCACCGGCTGTTCGAACAAGACCGCTGCCGAGCGTGACAGCCTCGTCAAGCAGAACAAGGACCTGCAGTCGCAGCTCGAACAGGAGCGCGCCGCCCGTGCGGCGGCGGAATCCCGGGCGAATGCGGTGACCGAGTCCGCGACGGCTGCCCCCACGACCGAGCCGGCGGCTCCGTCGATGGAAGCGACCGACAACACCGGCGGCGTGGCGATCGGCGATGTGAAGGACCTCGGCGGCGGGATCAAGACCGGCCGGAACGAGCACGGCGAAAACACCATCACGGTGGCCAGCGACATCCTGTTTGATTCGGGCAAGGCGGCCCTCAAGCCGGCGGCGAAGAAGGCGCTGGACCGCGTGGCGGTCATTTTGAAGCGCGAGTACCCGGGGCGCGAGCTGCGCATCGAAGGGTACACCGATCCGAACCCGGTGCGCACCTCGGGCTGGGATGACAACTGGGACCTGGGCGCCGCCCGTGCCCGCAGCGTGCTGCTATACCTGCAATCGAAGGGCGTCCACAACATGTACATTGCCTCGTTCGGCGCCACGCGGGCCGCCTCGATGGGCGGCACGGTTTCCCGGAAGGGCGCCAAGGGCAAGACGAAGTCGAGCGGCGCGGCGAGCGCGTACGCTGCCGACCGCCGCGTGGAAATTGTTGTCGTGAAGAACGGCATGTGATCCAGGAAGCGATGACTCTGCATTGTTAAAAGTTCAGGGCGCGTCACAGGGAGGCCGAGAAGCCATCGCGGTGACGCGCCCTTCTTATTTTGTGTTCTGGAACCCGGACCTCTCACCGCCTGGCGACTTATGCTTGCGATCGTCGATTATGGAATGGCCAATCTCCGCAGCGTTCAAAAAGCGTTTGAACGGCTGGGGCATTCGGCCGAGATCATTTCGACGCCGGAGCAGGTTCGCGCGGCGGGGCACCTGGTGGTGCCGGGGGTCGGGGCTTTCTGCGACGCGATCGCGGTGCTGGAGAAGAGCGGTCTTGCCGATGCGATCAGGGATCACGTGAAGGCGGGGAAGCCGATGCTGGGGATCTGCCTCGGGCTGCAGCTTCTCGCGGACGTGGGGCACGAGGACGGGACGCACAAGGGGCTGGGCATTATCCCCGGTGAGGTGGTGCGGTTCACGGTGGATCAGCCCCCCTACCGGTTGAAGGTGCCGCACATGGGGTGGAATGCGCTGAAGTATCCGGCGCCGGAGCCGGGCGTGCTGTTTCAGAATTTGCCGAAGAATCCGTACGTGTACTTCGTGCATTCGTATCACCTGGTGCCGAAGGATCCGGGCGTGATTGCCGCGGTGGCGGAGTACGGGCAGCCGTTTGTGGCGGCGATCACGAAGGGCAACGTGATGGCGACGCAGTTCCACCCGGAGAAGTCGCAGGAAGTGGGCGCGCAGATTCTGAAGAACTTCGCCCGGTACAAATGCTGAGCTGTGGGCGATTACTAATTTTGATGTAGCGATTACGATTCGCGGTTTAACGATTTGACGGAAAGAAAGCAGTAAACCATGTCCCCTCCCGAACTGATTCCAGCCATCGACCTTCGCAACGGCCATGTCGTCCGACTGCGCCGCGGCGACTACAACCAGCAGACGACGTACGAAGTCGATCCGATCGAGATTGCCAAAAAATTCCAGGACGCCGGCTGCAAGTGGCTGCACGTGGTGGACCTGGATGGCGCGAAGGAAGGCCGGCCGATCAACCTGGGCATCGTCGAAAAGATCATCCAGAACACGAACCTGCACGTGGAAGTGGGCGGCGGCATCCGCACGGAAGAATCGATGGAGTACGTGCTGGCGATCGGCGCGCAGCGGCTGATCCTCGGCACGCGGGCGCTGGCGGACATGGACTGGTTCAAGGCGATGGCGCACGATGTGCGCTTCCGCAACCGGCTGGTGCTGGGGCTCGATGCACGCGACGGGCTCGTCTCGACGCACGGCTGGACCCATACGGAGCAAAACCTGCCCAAGGCGCTGGACATCGCGAAGGATGTGGATTCCTGGCCGCTCGCCGCGATCATCTACACCGACATCACCCGGGACGGCATGCTGATGGGGCCGAACCTGAAGGCCACCGCGCGGCTGGGGAAGGTCGTGAAGAACATTCCGATCATCCACTCCGGCGGGGTGAAGGCGCTGGCGGACATTGCGAACCTGAAGCACCTGCCGATCGCGGGGATCATCGTGGGCAAGGCGATTTACGAAGGGACGCTCGACGTCGCCGACGCGGTGAAGGAACTTCAAACGCCCGCCGCCTAGAATGGTGCCGCTATGCAACCCAAGAAACCTGTCGAGCCGCTGGTCCAGGCGATCGTTGAGAGTTACAACGCCAGCGACACTACGCGCCATATCGATGCGGGGCACCTGCCGAACCGCGATGCGATCATTGAGCTTCTTCGGACGATCCGCGAACTGCTCTTTCCCGGGTATTTCGGCAAGCAGAACCTGACGGCGGAGATGCTGAATTACCACGTTGGGGAGCTGCTCTCGATTATCCGGGACAAGCTTTTCCAGCAGGTGCGCAACGCGATCCGGCACCAGGCGACGCGCCGCGGCGCGGAATGCCCGACCTGCGACGACACCGCCGAGGCGATCGTGCAGGAGTTTCTCGGCACGATTCCGCAGCTTCGCGCGATGCTGGCGACCGATGTGCAGGCGGCATTCGAGGGAGATCCCGCGGCGGCGGATACGGATGAAATCATCTTCTCGTATCCCGGGCTGCTGGCGATCACGATTTATCGCATCGCGCACGAACTGCACAAGCAGCAGGTGCCGTTGATTCCGCGCATCATGACGGAGCATGCGCACACGCTCACCGGCATCGACATTCACCCGGGCGCGACGATCGGGGAGTATTTCTTCATCGATCACGGCACAGGCGTGGTGATCGGCGAGACAACGGTGATCGGCAAGCACGTGAAGCTGTACCAGGGCGTCACGCTCGGGGCGCTTTCGACGCGCGGCGGGCAGACGCTGCGCGGGGCGAAGCGGCATCCGACGCTGGAGGATGATGTGACGGTGTATTCGGGGGCGAGCGTGCTGGGCGGCGAGACGATCATCGGGAAGGGGGCGATCATCGCCGGCAACGTGTTTTTGACGCAGTCGGTGCCGCCGCACACGCGGGTGAGCATGAAGAACCCGGAGTTGCAGTACCGCAACCGGCCGCCGAAGGAGCTGAAACAGGAACTCCCCCCGGATTGGCAGATCTAGCCCCAATCCGGCCTGCCGGCCTTCCCACTTCGGTTTCCGAGCCAATCCGCAACCTTCAATAGATCCTTTTCCGCCACGCCGACAACCGGCACTCCCCCGCCGGTTATCGGCCCTCATTTACCCGCACTTACCGTTTTGTTAGACTTCCTCAAAGTCTCGCGAACCTCATCCTTGGAACCTGCAGCTCATGCTCAAACAACATTCCCAGGTCATCAACTTCATGATGGGTCTCTGCGACCTCCTCGTGCTCGCAGGCGCCTGGGCGCTCGCCTATTTCATCCGCTTCCGGTTTTTCCACTACGGAGACCTCCCCTCGACGCGCACGGTGATCGCCAACCTCGTCATCGCGCAGCTCGTTTCCCTCGTCGTCCTCGCCGGCACCGGCCTCTACAAGCCGCGGCGCGACAAATCCTTCCTCATCGAGCTCGGCCAGATCATCAAGGCCACCATCATCATCTGGGTCCTCCTCATCGTCTTCATCTACTACACCGCGAACACGCCGTTCACCCGCGGCATGCTGGCGCTGGTCCTCCCTTTCACCATGGCGGGCCTCATCCTTGAGCGCGGCGCTTACCGCTCCGTCCTCCGCAAACTCCGCCGCCGCGGCTGGAATCTCCGCCACGCCCTGATCGTCGGCACCGGACGCCTCGCGCAATCCACGCTCCTCCGCCTCCGCCACAACTCCTGGACCGGCATCCGCGTCGCCGGATTCGTCGATACCTTCAACGCCGCCCCCACCGACCCCGCCGAACCTCCGCACGCGGTCCGCGGCGTTCCGGTCGTCGGCTCCGTCGCCACCATCATCGAAACCATCGACCGCATGAAAGTCGATTGCGTTTTCCTCGCGCTGCCCACGCAGCAGAACGAGCTCCTTCGCACCCTCACCAGCCAGCTCGAGGAAACCTCGGTCGATATCCGCATCATCCCGGACCTCTTCCTCTCGCGCTTCCCCACCAACGTCACGGTGGACGAACTCGACGGCCTCCCCATCCTCTCGCTGCGCGAAAACCCCCTCGCGGGCTGGCCTTCCATCTACAAGCGCGCCTTCGACATCTTCGGCGCCCTCTTCGGGCTCCTGCTCTTTTCCATCCCCATGCTCGCCATCGCCGTCATGATCAAGCTCCACGACCGCGGGCCGATCTTCTACAAGCAGAGCCGCATCTCCTACGGCCGCCGCTCCTTCAACATGCTCAAGTTCCGCACCATGATCTGCGATTCCGAACCCGACGGCCCGATGTTCACCAACAAAAACGACCCCCGCTGCACCCCGCTCGGCAAGCACCTCCGCGCCTTCTCCCTCGACGAACTCCCGCAGCTCTTCAACGTCCTCCTCGGCGATATGTCCCTCGTCGGCCCGCGCCCCGAACGCCCGGAGATGCTCGACAAGATCAAGCACGAAGTCCCCGGCTTCCCGCTCCGCCTCAAGGTCCGCGCGGGCATCACCGGATGGGCGCAGGTCAACGGCTTCCGGGGGCAGACGTCCTTCCGCAAACGCCTCCAGTACGACCTCTACTACCTCAACAACTGGTCGCCGCTCTTTGATCTCCGCATCGTCCTCGCCACGCTGATCCGCGGCTTCAAACACCCCAACGCGTTTTAAAAACTCCGCGTGTAGGCGGCCATCCGCCGGTGTACGCTGAACCCCCGCGCAGAGCCCCCATTCACTCCCCCCCGCCGAAAACACGCCCGCCCATCGGTGCCACCGCGCCGTCTTCATCCATCCCGCGATACAACCCGCACAAGAAGCAAAAACAATAAAAATCCCTGCGGCACATCGCCGCAGGGACTTTTCGTTGCGCTGCATTGTGTATCCTGATCGGTTCACGCACTCCGCCGACGACGACGAACCGCCGCCAGGGCGCCCACCCCGAGCACCGCCAGCGAGGCCGGCTCGGGCGCCGCCGCCACCATGCTCACCGGCGCAGCCGACGCATTCGGATTCGTCAGCCCGAAGTTGTTCAACACGTCGCTCAAATCCGTCAGGTCGATCGTCGCGGCGCCGTCGAAGTTGCCCGAGGTCCACGCCGCCGTGGTCGTGCCGAAGTTGTTCAACACCGTGGACAGGTCCGTCAGATCCACCTTGCCGTCCACGTTCGAATCTCCCAGCATTTCCGCGGCCACCATCACGGAACTCGAATCCACCGGCAAACCGCCGAACGTCGCCTTGTGCAGCACAGCGTTGTCCAGCACGGCGATCGCGAAGTTCGATGGCAGCGACGTGCTGAAAATCCCGTTCGGCGCTCCCGTCGCCCCGAACTTTACCTGTTCGCGGAACTGCGTCGCATCTGCCGCATTGTTCGCCGATTGCAGGATCAGCTTGCCGACGCCGATGTCCAGCCCGCTGGTCCACGCGCCGGCCCCACCGGCCAGCCCGAACGCGCCGGTCTTCACCGCCGCCCCGTGCAGCTGCACAATCGAGCCGGCCGAATTGCTGATCGACGCCACGGTGTTCATCGCGTTGTTGAAGGTCAGCGTCCCGCTGTTCGTCAGCACGCTCGCCGCCGACACGCTCCCGCCGGCCTGTACCACGAACGCCGCCCCGGAGGCAATCGTCACGTCCCCGCCGAGCGATCCCGTCACGGCCACGGTCCCGGAACTCACGTTCGTTCCGCCGCTGTAGGTGTTCGTGCCGCCCAGGTTCAGCGTCCCCTGCCCGTTCATCGTCACCCCGGCATTGTTGATGCCGGTGCCGCCGAGGTTGGCAATCGTAGCCGTCTGTCCGGCGCCCGGCAGCGTCACCGTGTTGATCGCCACGCTCACGCCGTCCGCCACCGGACCGATCGCGTGGCCCATCATGTTCAGCGTCCCGCCCGCCAGTTGCAGCGTCGTGTTGGTCGTCGCGACAATGCCCGGCGCCTGGCCTACCACGATGTCGCTGTTGATGTTCGCAACGCCGCCGTTCACGATGAACGTCCCGTTCGCCACGTTCGCCGTCGCGCCGGGGTTCGTCGCGTTCGCCAGGGTGAATTGCGACGTCACGTTCAGTACGCCCGTCGCGGTGTCGTTCGGCGTTGTTCCGCCGAGCGTGAAAATCCCGGTGATCCCGTTGGCCGCCGTGCCGTTCGAATTGTTGGCGATCTGCAGGCTCGCCACCGTCATGTTCCCCGTGTCAAACAGGACCGACCCCTGCGCGGTCCCCGCGCTGGCCCCCGCAAGCTGCCCGACGATCATCGTGTTCGCCTGCACGGTCGCCACGTGCCCGTTCAGGTTCAGCGCCGGAAAGGTGCTCGTCACCCCGCTGCCCGCCGTGCCGGTCGTCTGGCTTCCGACCGTGATGTTGGCCGTGCTGTCCCCGCCGGTGATCCCCGCGATCGTCACCGACCCGCTCGCCCCGGCAAACTGCACAACGCCTACGCCTTTCCCCACCCCGATGTTGATGTTCGACGCGTTCAACACGTTCGTCCCCGCGCCGAGGTTAAGCGTGTCCACGCCGCTGTTCGAGGTCGCCACGCTGACGTTGATCGTGTTGGTCGTGATCGTGTTCGCCGTGCTCGCCAGCGTGACCGTCCCGTCCGCGCTCTGCGCCGCCCCGAAGTTGAACGCCTGCCCGGTGCCCGTCGCATTCATCACGAACGTCGAGAGGCCGGAGAGGTCCACGATGGTCGTGCCGCGCGCCGCCGTGCTCGCCGCGCCGATGTTCAGCGTGTTGTTCACGTGCAGCTCGTTCCCCGTGACCGTCAGCGCGGTCGTCGGCGCCGGCGAGGCGCTGCTCGCAAGCCCGATGCTCGCCACGCCGTTTACCGTCAGCACGCTGCTGCCATTGATCGCGATCGTGTTCGGCGTCGTGTTGTTCGTCGCCACCGTCAACGTCCCCACGGTGGCGTTCGCGTTCAAGATCAGCGCCCCCGCGCTGGTCGTCGATGGATCCGTCGAAACGCCGGTCGTCCCCACCACCAGCCCGTTCGCCGCATCCCCCATGCTGCTGCCGGCGTTGACCACCAGCGTTCCGTCGGCGATCGTCGTGTTCCCGGTGTACGTATTTGGCCCGCCAAGGACAAGCGATCCCCCGCCTTTCACGGAAACCCCCACGTTCCCCGCGATCGGCGCCGTCACCGTCGCCGTCTGCCCCGACGCCACCGTCACCGCCGCCGCCGTCATCGTCAGCGTGCTTCCCGGGTTCGCCGCGATCGTGTACCCACCATTGAAGTTGATCCCCGCCGCATTGATGTTCGGATCGGTGATCGTCACCGTCCCCGCCGCTCCCCCCGCGCCGAACGTCGCTGTCGACGTCCCGTCGTTCACCCACGCTCCGTCCGCCCCCGATGCCGCCCAAATCGCGTTCGATGTCGTCCAGTTCCCGCTCCCGTCCGAGCCCGTCGTCGTCAATCCCGGATCCCACGTCCGGCCCGTCAACGTCGCGGCCGCCGCCGTGGAGATCGTCAACGAGCTGATGTCGAGCTGCGGATCGAGGCTCGTCCCCTTGTTGAACGCCCCAAAGGCGAGCGCGTCAAACGTGAGGATCGCCGCCGAAGGAACCGACCCGGTGATCGCCCCCACGAGCGATCCGCTGGTGGTGTTGCCGTTGTAAATGCTCGCCGCGACGGTCACCGACCCGTCCGCATTCAACGTCAGCTTCAAATCGTTCGTGTAGGTATTCCCGTCGGTCAGCGTGATGCCGGTGTTCGTATTCTGCGTGACGTTCGTTGCCGCCGGGTTGGTGAAGAAGCCGCTGCCGGCCTTGCTGAAAAGCACTTCCTGGTTGGCCGAAGAGGTACCGGTCCCATCCTGCACCGGCCGGACGTACGTTTTATTCGTCCCGCCCGTCGCCGCAAAGATGCCCACGTAGCCTTCCCACGGCTGCGCGAACCCCGTCGCAAAGGAAGAACCCGTCGCCGTCGACAGGCCCGCGTTGCTCAGTGAATTCGTCGGCGCGCTCCCGTGCGAATTGAAAAGCCCCAGCCCCAGCGTCGAACTCGTTCCCCCCGCGACGATGTTCGTCGGGACAAACACCATCGTCTCTTCAATCGAATCCCCCGCGTTCAGCAGCGTGATGGGGGCGGTGCTGAAGAGCGCCTCCGCCTCCCACCCGCCCGAGGTCGTCCCCGCGGCCAGCTTCCCCTGCAGAATGTTGGCATTGATGTTCGACAGCGTGCTGTCCTTGGTGGAGAGGAAATCATAATTCGTCGACGTCGCCGTCGGCACGTTCGTGTCGCCGTTGATCGTGCTCGTCCCGAACGTGTCGTTGAACACCTGCCCTGCCTGCGACTGGCACGCCAGTTCAAGGATCGCCGCCGCCCCCGCCATCACTGCCGCCGAACGAACTCGCCCATGACCCGATTTCCGCACCGCTTGCATGGCCTCTCCTCTTTCCACGCCCATTGGGCGTAAAGATGTGAACGTTCCTGCAGCCCGGCCTGATCGGTCAGAAAAAGTGTGTCGTCCCGCAGTGAATTCTCCGGCGAACAGACGATCCTGGGCTCAAGATATGTAAATGCTCACGGATATTATGAACCGCCCCCACTTATAAGAATGACCCACTTCCTTGCACTTTTTGCCAATTCCGCCGGGGGGGGAATCAGTCCCGCCTGACTCAAAGCCCAGGGACTGAGTCCCTGCGGCTCTCACCTCCCGCCGCTCTCCAACGCCCCCTGGGGAACCTTCTCCCCCATCCCCAACTCCCGCTCCAACACCTCCGCAAACGCCTCCGCCGTCCACCGCCAACCGCACGCCATCTCCACCTCTTTGCCACTGCGTTCCCGGATCCCCACAACCCACAAAGCGCCCGCGCTTCCACCGCTTCTCCACTGGTGCCCCCGCACAAACACCCCGTCAATCTCCCCTCTCGCCCAATGCCGCCTGCTCCAAGTCCCGAGAGCCCACGTCCTCCGCGTCACGCCATCCAACTCCACGTCTAACGTCGCCCGTCTCCCCATCAAGCCGAACATCAGCACAAATCCCAGGACCATGCTCCCCACCGCAATGATCGCCCCGGTGTGGCACAAAACACCTTCCGTGCGGTCTAAAACGGCAAGGGTCAGTCCCATGAAAATCCCACCGCCACAAGTGCCGAACGCCCGGATCCAAAACGATTCCAGCCGCTCAGACAGCGACAGATATGCTTCGTCCTCCCGCGGCCCTTGCTCCCGCCTCCATGCCTTGAGCTCTATTCTCACCCCCGACGCCCAGCGCTCCATCCGCACCCCGCAAGACTCCAGAATCCGCTCCGCACTCCGCCTCCCCGGTCCGACCCCCACATCATCCCGCACCGCCAGTCCCTCCGCGCCCACCCCCGCCATCGCCCGCATCCGCGCGATCTGCTCCCGCACTACCAACGCCGCCTCCACCGCCACCCCCGTCGCATAAGCCCCTTTCACCCGCCGCGGAATCCGTCCCCCATCAATCCGCACCGTCGCCATCTGGTCCCCTCCCATCCACTCCGGCCACTTCTCAGTCGGCGGACACACCGCTACGCCGCTCACTTCCGTCAGCCCCACTCCCCACCGCATCAATTGAAACCACCCCTTTTCTCCCACTCCGGTGCGGTCAATCACGATCTGCACGCGGCGCGGGAAAAACTGTGTGACCAGAGAAACGAGCATCACCCCCGCCATCAATCCGAGCGACACGATAAAGAATCCCCCCATCAAGATCTTTTCCTCCGTCACGTGCGGCCGCAGGATGCGAAGCAGCATCGTGATGATCAAATATCCTGTCCCGCCTCCCATGAACACGAGAATCAGAGCGGTCAACCACGCTTCCACCCGATCTTCCCAGCGGCGCGCCCCAAACCGCAGCTTCGGCGGCATTACCGGCATCACAATTCGAACCCGATCCCCCTCCTCTACCACTTCAATCCCACTTTCCACGACGTCCTCCTCAGAGATGCCGCCCTCTGCTTAAATTAGCGTTATCTCCTCCCCCTCGCCGCAAAAAAACTCCCGCGGGAGCACCCCAATCAAAACCCAAACTTTTTTCTGGACTCCTGCCGATTCCATGTCATAATGCAGCGGGCAAAAGGGGGAATCGAATGCAGCCCATTCCAGCGTCAAATCTGAAATTTGAGATCCGCACGCACCCTTTTCTCCTGGAAGAACCAAAGCCCCAGTGCCCATCTGATTCCACCAGTTACATCACAAATTCTCACCAACGAATTTTCTCATTTTGCGCCAAATCTGAAGCCCAGCGGCAAACTTGCTCCCCCACCGAACTTGATCATCTTCGGCTGGCGCTATCAAAAACGCGGCTCATTGCGAGCCAACTTGATCATCTTCGTATGGCGACTCAAAAACGCGGGTCGATTCCGGCTCTCTTGGGCTCGCGCTATCAAAAATGCGGTTCCAGCGACCCGGACCCAACCTGGACACCCCTTC
The DNA here is from genome assembly GCA_051955985.1 of Phycisphaerae bacterium. Taxonomy (GTDB): domain Bacteria; phylum Planctomycetota; class Phycisphaerae; order WQYP01; family WQYP01; genus DATKPA01. The sequence continues at coordinate 20,337 of JBQCGD010000166.1, forward strand.
AAACTTTAATCTTTTGCGCCATGCACCTCGTCAGGGTTTTATTTGGTCCCCGCCCATCTGATTGCTATACTCGCCCCGACGCCTCACACGGACGACCCGCGCGCGATGGACCGCCCCCGTTTCACCCTTCTCTCCCCCCTCTCGGAAGACGCCACCCGACGCGCCGACCAGCAAATCCTCGCCACCTTCTGCGACCCCCTCCGCACCTGGTGGACCTCCAAATACAACCAATTCTCCGCCCCCCAGCGCCTCGCCGTCCCCGCCATCCACGACCGCCAACACACCCTCGTCTGCGCCCCCACCGGCTCCGGCAAAACGCTCTCCGCCTTCATCGCCATCCTCAACGACCTCCTGCAACGCCACCTCTCCGGAACCCTCCCCCACACCATCGACACCCTCTACATCAGCCCCTTGCGCGCCCTCGGCACCGACATCCAGAAAAACCTCACCACCCCCCTCTCCGAGATGTTCAATCCGGAACTCAGCATTCAGAATTCAGAAGTGCCGATCCGCGTCGCCCAGCGCACCGGGGACACCCCGCCCAAGGAACGCACCAGGCTCGCCAAGCATCCCCCGCACATCCTCATCACCACGCCCGAATCCCTGGCGCTCTGCCTCGCCAATCCGACGATGCGCGACCACCTCAAGCACGTCCGCCGCATCATCATCGACGAAATCCACGCCCTCGCCCCCAACAAGCGCGGCACCGACCTCGCCCTCTCTGTCGAACGCCTCTCACACCTCGTCACCACCGCGGGGGGGGGCGGCGGCCAAGACCCCCAGCGCATCGGCCTCTCCGCCACCATCGCCCCCCTCGAACGCATCGCCGAATACCTCGTCGGCCCCGAAATCACCGGCAGAACCTGTACCATCGCCGACGCCTCCTTCCACCGCCCCCTCGAACTCGAAATCGCCTCCGTCTTCGGCACCACCCCCTTCTCAACCACCGCCAAAATCAACAAGCACGTCTACGACACCCTCGAAAACATCATCCGTTCCCACCGCACCACCCTCATCTTCACCAACCTCCGCGCCGCCACCGAACGCGTCACCTTCCAACTCCGCAAACGCTTCGCCGCCAACCCCATCGCCCAGGATGGCTCCAAGCCCACCGACATCATCGCCCCCGCCCATATCGAAGCCCACCACTCCTCCCTCGACCGCGACGTCCGCCTCGACATCGAACGCCGCCTCAAGGCCGGCGAACTCCGCGCCGTCGTCTGCTCCACCTCGCTCGAGCTCGGCATCGACATCGGCACCATCGACCGCGTCGTCCTCCTCAACTCCCCCAAGGGCGTCGCCCGCGGCCTCCAGCGCGTCGGCCGCTCCGGCCACCGCCTCGACGCCACGGCCCGCGGCACCTTCATCCCCACCGTCCCCGCCGACCTCCTCGAATCCCTCGTCACCGCCGACGCCATGCGCAAACGCGCCGTCGATTCCATCCGCATCCCGCAAAACTGCCTGGATGTCCTCGCCCAGCACCTCATCGGCCTCGCCCTGCAATCCCAGCCCCACGGCATCGACACCGCCGCCGCCTTCCAGATCGCCCGCCGCACCCTCCCCTTCGCCGCCCTCACCGAAGACCACTTCCTCGCCGTTCTTGAATACGTCGCCACCAGCAACCTCCACGACTCCACCCACATCACCGCCAAACTGTGGCTCGAGGAAACCGTCAACGAACAAACCGGCGAACTCCATCTGCCGCTGCTGCATCCCTTGCGCAAATCCATCGCCGGCCTCTACTCGCAGAACGTCGGCACCATCACGCAGGAGGCGCAAGTCAAAGTCCGCATCAAGGACGGCGCCGTCATCGGCCACATCGAAGAAGCCTTCGCCCAGATCCTCAAACCCGGCGACCGCTTCATCCTCGGCGGCCGCTGCGTCCAGTTCGTCGGCGCCGCGGGCATGTCCGTCGAAGTCATCGAATCCACCGGCCAATCCCCCACCGTCCCCCGCTGGTACTCCGGCACCATGGCGATGGAGCCCGGCCTCACCGCCCGCATGCGCGAGTTCCGCGAAAAAATCCGCAGCATCGCCCCCGCCGGCGAATCGGCCATCACCCACCTTCTGCTCCGCCAATACCGCATCCCGGAGAACGTCGCCAAAGTCGCCGCCCAATACCTCCACGCCCAATTCCGCTACGCCGACATCCCGGTCGAAGGTCAGTTACTCGTCGAACGCGTCCCGGACGAGGACGCCACGGTGCTGGTCTTCCACACGATGATCGGCCGCGCCGCCAACGAAGCCCTCGCGCGCGTCGTCGCCTATCGCATGCACCGCCGCTTCGGGGGAAACGCCACCGTCGTCGTGGACGATTACGCCTTCGGCATCTGGGTCGCCCAGACCACCGCCGCCCGCCGCGCCGACCGCACCCTCATCCGCTCCCTCCTCACCCCCGACAACTTCGACGCCGACCTCACCGCCGCCGTCGAAGCCAGCGAACTTTTCAAGTCCCAGTTCCGCTTCACCGCCATCCGCGCCCACGCCCTCCTGCAGAACAAATTCGGCCGCCGCCGCTTCATCGGCCAGATGCAAAGTTACGCCGCGAAACTCTACGACGCCCTCAAGGAGCACCACCCCGACCACCTGCTCCTGACCGAAACCCGCCGCACCGTGGCCGAAGACATCCTCGCCGCCCCCATCGCCATCGACTTCCTCCGTGCCCTCGAATCGCAGAGCCTCCGCCTCCTGGACCTCCCCTCCCCTTCCCCCTTCGCCTTCGGCCTCTTCGCCACTGGGAAGCGCGATACGCTGCAACTCGCCGACACCGCCGACTTTCTCCTCGCCATGTACGAACAGGTGCAAAAACGCCTCAAAACGGACGAAAAAAGCACTGAAACGGCTGGATTATTCTCGATGTAGTGCGGAAAAAGTGCAGAAAGGGGCGGGAAACGTCAGAGCTCAAAATCTTCCATATCGTTCGGATCCCCCGCGATCCCGTCCGGCGTCACGAGGAACAGCTTGTTCGAAAGCCCTTCCTTCGCCCGCGCATAATCCGCATTGATCTGGTGCCGCACCCGTGCCAGCACATCCTCCCGCCCCGTTGCAAACGCCAGCAGGAATTCCCGCGTCGGCAGCGCCGCATAAAACGTCGCCCCGAGATGCTCCCGCAGCTTGTGATGCAGCTCCGGCAAAAGAATCCGCGCCGCGTTGTGCTTGTCCGGGCTCGCCAGCACCAGCATCGTGTAGCCGTCCGCCTTGTGCCCCTCCATCGTCTGCTCGCGCGAACGGCCGATCAGGTTCTGCATCGCCTGCTCGTGCAGGTCTTCGAGCTGCACGTTCCAGCGTTTCGCATCCTCCGGCGTGATCGGCCGGTCGGTTCCGCCGTCCTCGAGGATGTACCCGATCGACAGGCCATTGATCCATGGGTCCGTCAGCATGGGGGTCCCGGAGGAATCGATCGCCGACTGCGTCAGCAGCGTGGGCATCACATGCGTCCGCGCGCTTTCCCACGACCCCGCGAGGTCGGATGCCGGCAGTTCGCTCTGCACCTCGGCAAAGAACGCCCGTACATGCGTGGACAAATCCTCGGGCGCCGCCAGATACCGTCGATGGAGTCCCAGCAGTGACACATTCTGCGTGCCGAACTGCAGGTGGATATCGTCGATGACCGCGACGGGCATCTGCGGGAAGTAGGAGCGCGCCAGGGAGACGACGGTCTCGGTGAAGTGCCGACCCAGGAGGATGTCCCGATCCGCCAGGTGGACCGACAGCAGGATGCGATCCACGACGGAGCGGTGCTTTTCGACAATTTCCGGCCGGCCGTGACAGGAGACCAGCAGCAGGATGTGGGAGTTGAGGACTCCCCAGAAGCGCCAGAGCATGAGGGGACTCCGGCGGAAGATGCGCTTGTACCAGGGCACGCCGGACCGGAGTTGCTGCAGGCCTTCGGTGGTGACGGTCGGGCTGCTCGTGCCCGCCACGAGCCGCGGCGACTGCCGCACGCGGATGTGCTTCTGTGAGTCGATCCACCGCTGGAGTTCGAACTGCGCTTCTTTGGCGGTGACCGGACGATTCGATTTGGAGCGGGTATTCAGCAAGGGCGGCTGCGACACGGCTGCCAGCGTCAGCACCATCTCCCCCCGGAGGTCATGCACAATCAAGGTGCCGGCGGTCGGCTCTTCCATGACCCAGTCGGCGGGAAGATCCAGCGTGAAGAAACCGGCGTCGTGTCTTTTCCAGGCAGCGGCCATGGGGAACCGTCCAGAATTGCGTCTGCTTCGATGATAGTCTGGGGATTCCCGCAGTGGCAATGAAAAATGTGATTTGCGCGGGGAGGACCGGAAAACTCGAGATCGGGAGCGCCGGCAGCCGGCCGCCCGGTATGGGTTTTCCTCAGCCGCCCCCCATTTGGTAGTAGACCTTGTTGAGCCAGTCCTCATATTCCATGAGCTGCTGGCGCTGGCGGAAGTGGAGCGATTCGACCTTGAGCTGGGCGCGCTCAAAGAGCCGGCGGATTTTCACGGAACGGATTTCCTTCCCCCAGCTCCCATGGGAGCGCCGGCGCAGTTGGAGCAGCGCTTTCCGCTTGAACAGGTGCTGGAGAATCGGGTCCTCGAGGCTCAGGAAGAAAACTGCCGATCCGGGATCCCCTTGCCGCCCGCAACGGCCGACAAGTTGGTTATCGACGCGGCGGGATTCGTGCCGCTGGGTGCCGATGACGTGAAGTCCTCCCATGCCGAGGACTTCTGGGGCGAGTTTGATGTCAGTTCCGCGGCCGGCCATGTTGGTCGCAATGGTGACGGCCCGGGCCTGGCCAGCCTGGGCGACGATCTCGGCCTCGCGGGCGGCGTTTTCCGGGCGGGCGTTGAGCACCTGGTGCTGGATGTCTTCGGCCTGCAGGACCTTGGAGAGGGCCTCGGAGTCGTCGATGGAAGAGGTCCCGACGAGCACGGGGCGGTCCTGGGCCATGGCGGCGAGAATCTCGCTGGCAACCGCGTGCCATTTTTCGCGGGTGGTGCGGAAGATGCGGTCCGGCAGCCGTTCCCGGCGAACCGGGCGGTGGGTCATGATCTTGACCACGGGCAGCTTGTACACCTTGCGGAACTCCCAGCGCTCGGTGGCGGCGGTACCGGTCATTCCCGAGAGCTTTTTGTACAGGCTGAAAAAGTGCTGGTAGGTGGTCCGGGCGAGGGTTTTCGCCGGGGCGTGGATGGGGATCTTTTCCTTGGCCTGCACGGCCTGGTGGAGACCCTCGGACCAGGTGCGGCCCGGCATGCGGCGGCCGGTGAATTCGTCGACGATCACCACCTCGTCGCGCCCATTTTCATCCTGCGTGATGACGTAGTGCTCCTCCCGCTGGAAGAGGTGACGGGCGCGGAGGGCGCTCAGCACGAGGTTCTGCCAGCTTTCGCCGGTGACGCTGGGCGTGTTTGTGTCGACGAGGATCTTCGTGAGGCGCCGCAAGCCTTCCTCTTTCCACTCGAGCTTGCGTTTCTCGGGTTCGAATTCAAAGTCGTGGCGGGGGCGGAACCGCTGGGCGAGCGTGTTGGCCCATTCGAACGCCCAGCCGATAGGGCTCGGCCCGCTGGGACCGGCGATGATGAGGGGGGTGCGGGATTCATCGATGAGGATGGAGTCGGCTTCGTCAACAATTGCGAAATTAAGCTGCCGCATCACGGGGTCGTTGGCTTCACGGCGATTCAGCAGCGTCAGGGTGTCGATTTTCTGCTGGCGGGTGCGGGTGTGAAGCTTGATCTGGTCGCGGAGGTAATCGAAGCCGAGTTCTTTGTTGGTGCCATAAAGGATATCTGCGCGGTAGGCGGCGCGGCGTTCGTCGTCGTCCATGCCGGAGACGATCACGCCGACGGTGAAGCCCAGGAGCGAATAAAGGGGCCGCATGATGTCCGCATCGCGGCGGGCGAGGTAGTCGTTCACGGTGACGATGTGGACCCCCCTGCCGGTGAGGGCATTGAGGGTGGCGGGGAGTGTGGCCGTGAGGGTTTTTCCTTCGCCGGTGGCCATTTCGGCGATGGCGCCGCGGTGGAGTTCGTATCCGCCGATCAACTGGACGTTGTAGGGTCGCATGTTCAGGGTTCGCCTGGCGGCAACGCTCACACATGCGAAGACAGTGGGGAGTTGTTTGTCGAGGGCGATGGCCTGCGCGCTTTTGCGGCCATGCAAGACACCGCCGTCGGCTTCGCGCACGGCGGCGCGGATCTTGTTGATGTATTGACGCAGGCTTTTGTCGGACAGGGCCGTGAGGTGGGGTTCCAGTTCGCGCACCTTGCGCAGCATGGAGCGATACCTGAGCGGGAACCGCTTCAGCGATTCGTTCGGCACGACGGTGTCGATTCCAGGCGAAGTTTCAGGGATGGCAAGGGTCATGGTGCGATGCGAATTTTCCATCCATACAAGGAAAGAGAGTGTAGGCACAATACAGGGCCGAATCCCAGAGGTTTATCGGTCATTTCGGCATGCGACTTATCGTCCGGCTGGGGTGAACGATGCGGGCGACACGCTGACGCCTTTGCGATTTATACGGCCCCTGCCTAGGATCGTGAAGCCGTCGCTCGGCTGTTTGGACACCGGGCGGCGGAGTGGGTTGGGAGCCTTTCGAGGAACATGATTATGGGTGATCAGGGAACGGCATCCAAAGCGGCTCCGGGCACGCCAAACGCCAAGGATGGGCACAGCTACACAAACCGCCTCATCGATTCAACCAGCCCGTACCTGCTGCAGCATGCGCACAACCCGGTGGAGTGGTATCCGTGGGGGGCGGAGGCGATTGAGCGGGCGCGTCGGGAGAACAAGCCGATCTTTCTGTCGATCGGCTACGCGGCCTGCCACTGGTGCCACGTGATGGAGCGCGAGGTCTTCGAGAAGCCGGAGATCGCGAACATCATGAACGCGCACTTTGTGAACATCAAGGTGGATCGGGAGGAGCGGCCGGACCTGGATGAAGTGTACATGCTGGCGACGCAGTTGACGTCGGGGAGCGGCGGATGGCCGATGTCGGTGTGGCTGACGCCGGAGCTGGAGCCGTTCTATGCGGGGACTTATTTTCCGCCGGTGGACGGGTACGGGCGGCCGGGATTTCCGAAGTTGGAACTGGCGATTGCCGATGCGTGGAAGAATCGGCGTGAGGAGTTGCAGGCGCAGGCGAAGCGGGTGGTGGAAGCGGTGCGGATGCACGCGGATGAGTCGGCGAGCGCGATGGGCGGCGTGGCGGGGATTGATTGGAAGGGGTGGTTTGGGCGGGCAATCGAGCAGTTTGCGGACAAGTTTGATGAGAAGCATGGGGGCTTAGGGTCATCGCCGAAGTTTCCGCCGCACCAGGCGCTTCGGTTGTGGCTGGCGATGTTGCGGGCGCCGGCGCTGGCGCAGTTGTCGCCGTCGGAGGTGTCGGCATTGCGGCAGATGGTGACGGCGACGCTGGATGGAATGATGCGCGGGGGAATTTACGATCACGTGGGCGGGGGATTCGCGCGGTATTCGACGGATGAACGCTGGCTGGTGCCGCACTTTGAAAAGATGCTGTACGACAATGCCCAGTTGGCGCCGGTGTACGCGACGGCGGCGTTGGAACTGGGGCGGCCGGATTATGCGCGGGTGGCGCGGCAGACGCTGGATTTCTGGCTGCGCGAGATGCGTTCGCCGCAGGGGGCGATGTTCAGCACGCTGGATGCGGATTCGGAGGGTGAGGAGGGGAAATTCTACGTGTGGACGCTGGCGGATGTGCATGCGGCGATCCCAAACGAGGAGGACGCGGCGCTGATCCTGCGGCATTTCGGCATGACGGCGCAGGGGAACTGGCATGAATCGCCGGTGCCCGGGGGGAACGTGCTGGCGATTGCGGTGACGGTGGAGGAACTGGCGAAGGAAACGGGAACGAGCGTCGAGAAGATCCAGAAGCGGATCGACGGGCTGCTGGTGGAGATGCGGCAGTTCCGAGCGAAGCGGGTGGCGCCGGGACTGGATGACAAGGTGCTGACGAGTTGGAACGGGCTGATGATTTCGGCGCTGGCGGTGTGCGGGCGGATTCTGCGGGAGCCGAAATACCTGGAGGCGGCGCACCGGGCGATCGGGTTCGTGTTGACGCAGCACATGGAGGCGGGGCGGCGGTTGCTGCGGGTGTCGCGAGATGGCAAGACGACGACGCAGGGGGGGGCGGCGGTGGATGCGTTCCTGGAGGATCATGCGTATCTGCTCAATGGGCTGATGGATTTGATCGATTCGACGACGTCGACGAGTTTGCCGGGGACGATGGCGCGGAAGCGGGCGCTGGAGCTGGCGGACACGCTGATCCGGGAGTTTGCGGATGCGGAGCGGGGCGGGTTTTTCTTTACGTCAAAATCGCATGATGCGCTTTTTGCGCGGATGAAGAATGGGGCGGACAACGCGGTGCCGTCGGCGAACGGGATGGCGATCCGGGCATTGCTGCGGCTGGCGCGGAGTTCGGGGAAGGAGCAGTATCGGGAGTCGGCGATGCGGGCGGTGGGGGCATTTGCGACGAACATCCACCGGCGGCCGGACTTCTTTCCGACGATCCTGGAGGCGTTGCTGGAGGATGCGGAGGCGGTGGCGAAGGGGACGAAGCTGGGGATCGGGGAGGCGGCGGTGGCCGCGGGGGATGTGGTGCGGGGGGAACCGGAGGCGGGGGCGGCGTTGCCGATCGTGCTGGAAGGGGCGGCGACGCGGGAAACGCCGCTGTTGTCGCTTTCGCCGATCGCGGTGGAGCCGGTGCAGGCTGGGAGGGCGTTCGAGGTGGCGGTGGATTTGACGATTGCGGAGGGGCATCACGTGCAGCCGCACAAGCCGAAGGACCGGGAGGCGTTTGCGACGGTGGCGCGGTTGAGGGGAGATGTGACGCTGGCGTCGCAGGAGTGGGAATACCCGGAGGCCTCTCCAGATTCACAGGGCGGGGGAGCGGCGGGGTATTCGGGAAAGGTGCGGCTTGTGGCGCGGTGTGTGCTGGCGAAGAACACGGCACCGGGCCGATATACGCTGCGGGCCACGGTGCTGGCGCAACCATGTTCTGGGACGAGTTGTTTTCCCCCGGAGAAGGTGAGCGTGGATTTTCCGCTGGCGGTTTTGCCGGCCTGAGATTCGCAGTTCTACCGAATTGACGGCGAGAGAAGTTGACGTAGAATTCAGTATCACCCTTTCGAAGTTCTTTTGTCCACGGCGATTACGCATGGATGACGCAGTACAAAACCAGGGAAATGCCGCGCCGATTTCGACGGAGACACGCGGGGATCCGGGGCAGAACGAGCGGCCGGTGGCGACCGAAGCGCGCGGGCTGCGGCTGTTGACGGAGGTGGAGCGGCCGACGCGGGGGCGTTCCGCGCGCGTGCGGGGCGGGGCGCGGGGGGCGGTGTATGAGAAGATGGTGAATGAGCTGAAGGGGCGGTACAAGATTTCGATTCGGAAGTGGCGGAAGCATATGTCGGGGGTGGCGTATGAGTTGAAGTACCGGGATGGGCGGATCAAGCGGTTGATCACGGCGCCGCGGCCGCGGAGCCCGGTGTCGGCGTCGATTTTTCTGCACGAGGTGGGGCATCATGCGGTGGGGTTTCATCGGTATTCGCCGCGGTGCCTGGAAGAGTATTACGTGTGGCAGTGGGCGTTGCGGGAGATGACGGCGCGGGGGATTGCGGTGGATGGGGCGGTTTTGCGGCATTACCGGCGGTCGATGCATCATTATGTGCGGATGGCGATGCAGCGCGGGGAGCATGTGCCGGCGGAGTTGCAGCAGTTTGTTCATGTTGCGTGCTGATGGACGGATGGCGGTGAGAGATGGGATTACCGCCGCTGGGGCCGGAGCAACATGAGAGCGGGTGTTCGCCGTTGATGATTGTTCTGACGGTGGTGGTGTTTGGGGTGGTTGTCATGCTGGGGTGGGCGATGTATACGGCGTTACATGTTCATTGACCATTGAAAAGCAGGAGTGATGCTGTGGGTACATCGCTGGCGAATCGGGTGGCGCTTGTGACGGGGGCGTCGCGGGGGTTGGGGGCGGCGATTGCGATGGAGTTGGGGAAGCGTGGGGCGAGCGTGGCGGTGAATTATTGGAAGAATGCGGCGCGGGCGGAGGAGGTGGTGGCGCGGATTCGGGAGGCGGGTGGGGCGGCGAAGGCGTTTGGGGGGGATGTGCGGGAGGAGGGGGCGGTGAAGGAGATGGTGCGGGAGATTGAGGGGCGGCTGGGGAATATCGATATCCTGGTGGTGAATGCGACGGGGGATCAGCCGATGTTGCCGGTGGAGGAGATTCGGTGGGAGGCGCCGGCGGGGCAGGGCGGGTGCGTGGAGCTTTTGGAGTTTTTTGTGAAGAGTCCGCTGATTTTGACGCAGGCGGTGATTGGGGGGATGAAGGCGCGGAAGTGGGGGCGGATTATTCAGATTGGGTCGGAGGTGTTTGAGATGGGGGTGCCGCGGTTTTCGCATTATGTGGCGGCGAAGGGGGCGCAGCTGGGGTTGACGCGGTCGTGGGCGCGGGAGTTTGCGGCGTTTGGGGTGACGGTAAACCTGGTGGCGCCGGGGTGGATTCCGACGGAGCGGCATAAGGGGGTTGGGGAGGGGCCGCGGGAGGAGTATGTGGGGAAGGTGCCGGTGGGAAGGTTTGGGAGGGCGGAGGAGGTGGGGGCGGCGGTGGCTTATTTGGCGAGTGAGGGGGCGGGGTTTGTGACGGGGCAGAAGATTAGCGTGAATGGGGGGAATACGGTGGAGTGAGGGGGAATTCAGAATTCAGGGTTCAGAATTCAGAATTGTTTGGGGGTGGGTTGGGGAAAACCGCGTTGGCGGGGGTGAAAATCAAGATGGCCAGGAGAAGGTGGCCAAGGTGTGTGCGGGGTTGGCCATCTTCCCCTATTCCTATAGGAATTGTAGGGATTAGGGGATCGTGATCGCGTTCGTTGCTTAGAAGCAGGGCGTGTTGGAGAGGGATTCATGGGTGCAGAGATCAAAGGGTTTTCCAGACCTGCGTATGCCGGATCTCTCAAGGCGCCCGCGAAAAGGCCAGCCGCGACATCGGACGCGATGCGTTTATGCGGCGCCCCTCTTTGGGGAGAGCGGGAGCGCTCGCCTTTGGCTCGCGGCTAAACTTTTTGCTCTTGCAACTGTTCGAAAGCGTGGGCGGGGAGGGCGGTGAACCATTGGGTGGTGTTGGGTTTGCGGTAGGCGCGAATACCGAGTTGGAATTTGGCGCGGGTGAGGGTGCGGAGGGAGATGCCGAGGGAGCGGGATTCTTTTAGGAGTTGGGCGGAGGGGAGGGGGCCGTCGGCGAGGGTGGTTTGGAGGAAGTCGAGGGCGTCTTCGGGGATTTGTGGGGCGGCGGTGAGGGATTGGTTGTCGGGGAGGGGGTTGGGGTCCCAGGTGAGGGTGGGGGCGGATTCATTTTCGATTTTTGATTTTCGATTTTCGATTAGGGAGGGGTCGGTGATGGTGAAGGCGAGGGAGGGGTGAGGGGGGCCGAGGTTGTTTTTTATTTGGTGGAGGAGGCGGCGTTGGGGGTTGTGGGGGTCGGGTTCGAGGAGGAGGACGGAGCGGGCGAGGGCGGTGTAGGCGTGGAGCCGAGGGAGCGGAGGAGGTGGGGGGTGTGGCGGGGGGCGGATTTGGAGAGGTGGGAGAGGCCGAGGATGGCGAAGTTGTGGTGTTGTGCGAGGAGGAGGAGGGGGTCGAGGAGGCGGCGGATGAGGGCGGCGTTGGAGGAGTCTTTGAGGCCGAGGAAGGAGGGGAGGGGGTCGAGGATGAGGAGGCGGGGGTTGCGGATTTTTTGGAGTTGGTCGACGAGGTAGTAGATGAGGGGCGGGGGGAGGATGCCGCGTTTGAGGCCTTCCATCATTGGGGGGTGTTCGGCGTGTTCGTGGGTGTGGTGAAGGGTGAGTTTGTCAGTGGGGAGGAGGGCGAGGGCGGGGTTTGCGCCGGCGGCGGTGAGGCGGGCGCGGAGGGTGCGGAAGGAGTCTTCGTTGGAGAGGTAGATGATGGTGCCGGGGTGGAGGTGGCGGGTGGATTCCTTGAGTTGATCGGCGGGAGGGCGTGGGAGGGAGGGGTGCGGGGGAGGGAGGGAGTTGGTGGTGAGACGTGCGGCGAGGTCGGCGGCGAGGAGGGATTTGCCGACGCCGGGGTTACCGAGGAGGAGGGTGAGGTGTCGGATGGGGAGGAGGGAGGGGGGGGGAGGGGGCGAATTCAGAGTGGGTGAATTCAGAATTCAGAATGGGGGGTGTGGGGGGCGGAGGGAGGGGTTCGATTGGGGTGGGTGCGTGGGTTGTCATGGGGGCCCCCTTTGGTAATTGGTAAATGGAGTGTACGGTGTTTGTTTGGTTTTTCAAGAAAAATTTTTGCGGCGGGAATTGGTTCTTGGGGCGTGGGGGCGGGATATTCTTATCGTCTCCTTAATTTGAAATTTGAGAATTTGGACCCATAGTTTGGGTGGCGTGGCCGGGATCGTGCGTAGGCGTTAATCGTAGAGATTTGGTTCGTTGGTTCGTGGCTTCTCGAGAGGGCGACTTATGCGCTTGTATCCGGTTGCAGCGGCGGCGGTAGCGGTTTTGGCTGGGGTGACGTCTGCGTTTGGGGCGTCGGCGACGATCACGTTTGTTCAATTGTCGGGGGTGACGGGAGGAAGCCCGGCGGGAACGGCGGTGTATCGGGCGGATCTGTCGGGGCTGGGGTTGAGCACGATTCAGTCGATTACGATCCAGGACAGCAACTCGGGAAGTGGCGGGGCAGGGGGGCAGTTCAGCGGGTTTGATCTGGATGCGATCCGGCTGTCGAACAGCTCGGTGGGAGATGCGGCGTCGGCGGCGGGGCTGGCGGGATTGAGCGGGTTTGATTTCGGGAGCGGGACGATTTTTTCGCCGGGGACGCAGCGGCCGCCGGTGGATCCGAAGTTGTTCGGGACGGATGCGCTGGGGACGAGCATTGATAATTCGGTGGCGACGCTGGGGGTGTTTGATGGGAACAGCACGACGGTGATTCCGGGGGCGGCGGGATTTGTGAGTTTGGGGGATGGAGGCAGGGTGACGTTTAATTTGACGAGCGCGATTTCGACGAGCTCGCTGTTTTTGTATATCGGCGAGGTGGGGGACAACGGGGAGGTAGCGGCAGGGACGATATCGGTTTCGGATCGGCCGGTGGTGGCTCCGCTGCCGTCGGCGGCGTGGGGCGGGCTGGGGATGCTGGGGGTGATGGGGATGGGTCGGCGGCTGGCGGGGAAGAAGTTGGCTCGCGTCGTTTGAGGGGCGGGAGAGGAAAAAGCGTGAGGTCGTGCACCCCGGCGAACGGGGTGCTTTTTTTGCGCGGGTCGGGTTGTACGGCGCGGGGATTCTCCTCATTTTTGATGATGCAATAGGCGGGGCTGGGTGGGGTTTTGCTAGGGCGGGCGTTCGGCATTTCTGGGCTCGCTTTTTACTGGCGATGGGAAGAAGTTTTGAGGAGGCAGCGAATGAGGAAGATTGGCGTTCTGGCGTGCGCGGTGGCGATGGCGTTGGCGGTGCGCGGAGTTTTTGCGGGGGGGATGGTGGAGGTGGATTATCGGGGGTTGGTGTCGCGGGGGGATCTGGATTATTCGGCGCCGGCGCGGCGGAGTGAGGAGGGGATGCCGGTGGGGAATGGGCGGATGGGGAGTTTGGTGTGGACGACGCCGGATGCCATGCACATGCAGATCAATCGGGTGGATGTGTTTGGGGAGAATTCTTATACGGTGAGCTTTCCGAAGCAGGATTCGGATTATGCGAGCGGGTGCGGGTATCTGGATATTGTGTGTTCGCGGGCGGGGGAGGATGTGTTTTCGGGAGGGGATTTTCATCAGCATCTTTCCTGTTATGACGGGGGGATGACGGTGGCGGGGAAGGGGGTGACGGCGCGGGTGATTGCGTGGCCGGTGAAGGATGTGATGGCGGTGGAGGTGGATGATGAGCGGGAGAATCCGGAAGAGATCAGCGTGGATTTGCGGATGCTGCGGTATGCGGTGCAGAATATTACGGGGAAGAACTGGAAGCTGACGCAGGAGCATGCGGTGGATTACCGCACGGTGGAGCAGTCGGCGCTGTCGCGGCTGGATATTCAGGGGGGGCGGATTTTGCTGACGCAGGAGTTTTCGGAGGGGGCGGATTTTTATAGCGCGTCGGGGGTGGCGGTGGGAATTGTGGGGCGCGCGTCGACGGCGCGGTATTTGAATGGGGCGACGGTGGAGGTGACGGCGGCGGCGGGGAAGGGGAAGTTTGTGATTTTGATTTCGTCGGCGGCGAGTGCGACGGCGGGGGAGGATGTGGGGAAGTTGGCGCTGGGGGAGATGGAGGGGGCGAATGGGAAGGGGTTTGCGGAGCTGGAGAAGGAGACGAGCGATTGGTGGCATGATTACTGGGGGAAGAGTTTTGTGGCGATGCACAGCGGGGATGGGCAGGCGGATTTTGTGGAGGGGAATTACACGTACTTTCAGTATGTGATGGGGGCGAGTTCGCGGGGGAAGTATCCGCCGCGGTTTGGGGGGATGCTTTGGTATACGAATGGGGACATGCGGCGGTGGGGGTCGCAGTACTGGTGGGCGAATGAGTCGGCGTTGTACAGCAATTTGATGCCGGCGAATCGGATGAAGGTGATGGAGCCGTTGTTTGATGTGTATTCGGGGATGCTGGAGGCATGCGGGACGGCGGCGAAGCAGCAGTGGGGAGCGGAGGGGGTGTGGATACCGGAGATCACGTTTTACAACGGGCCGGAGAAGTTGCCGGAGGAGATGGTGAAGGAGTTCCAGGATTTATTCCTGGTGCGGAAGACGTGGGATGAGCGGTCGGCGAAGTTTGACTGGTGGTCGGATGTGAAGAACCGGCACAATTCGCGGTACAACTTTCTGGCGGACGGGCATTTTGAGCATGGGCATTATGTGGTGCCGACGAAAGGGAAGGGGATTTTCGGGCATTGCACGCACATCATGAGTGATGCGGCGAAGATTGGGGCGTTGTTTTATGCGAAGTATGAGTTTACGGGGGATGAGGGGTGGCTGCGGGAGCGGGCGTGGCCGGTGATTCGGGGGGCGGCGGAGTTTTATCGCACGTTTCCGAATGTGCAGAAGGGGGAGGATGGGAAGTGGCATATTCATCATGTGAACAACGGGGAGGGGGCGTGGGATTTTTCGGACACGCCGAACGAGATCGCGGGGATGCGGCTGGCGTTTACGGATGCGGTGAAGGCGTCGAAGATCCTGGGGGTGGATGGGGAGTTGCGGGGGAAGTGGGAGGAGATGGTGGAGAATTTGGCGCCGGAGCAGCAGCCGCCGCGGAATGGGCGGCCGGCGGCGTTTAACACGGCGGAGGGTGGAGGGCCGCGGACGAGGCCGTCGCAGGGCGGGGCGGAGCGGGCTCGTGGGGAGCGGCCGTTCGGGTCGTTTGTGTATGGCGGGCCGGGGGCGATTGAGCCGCGGGGGGAGGATGTGGAGCAGAAGAAGCGTTTTCTGGGGTTTGATGCGCTGGGGAGTTTTATAGATCCGACGGGGAGCGGCGGGGCGCAGATTTTTCGGAACCGGATGCGGTTGCGGGAGGGGCCGGGGGCGACGGATGTGGAGCATATTGCGGGGCTGACGATGGGGATTCATTCGACGCTGCTGTCGAGCGTGCTGGGGGAAAATGGGGTGGCGCATGTGGAGGTGTTCGGGAAGGATTGGCCGCGGAGCTGGGATTGTGCGTTTACGCTGCTGGCGCGTGGGGGGTTTGAGGTGACGTCGGCTTTGAAGGGGCGGGAGGTGCGGTTTGTGGAGGTGAAGGCGCAGCGGGCGGGGGCGTGCGAAGTGGCGATTCCGTGGGAGGGGGGCGCGGCGGATGAGTATCAGGCGGGGAGGAAGGTGGGGCATGCGGACGGGGCTCGGATGGTGTTGAAGATGGCGGCGGGGGAGGATGTGGTGCTCGTACCGACGGGCGCGCGGGTGGAGGGGGAGAAGGTTCCGGAGTGAGGAAGTCCGGCGAGCACGTGGAGGAATTTTGTGGCGTAAGGGGGTGCGCCGTGGTTTCATTGTGGCTTCATCCGGCGTGGGTAGGATTCGCCGGGATTCTTTTGAGAGGAGACGCGATGCGCGGACTTGGGAGACGGATGGCGGCGGTGGCGTTGATGGGGGCGTTTGGGTGGACGGCGGCGGGGTGGGGAGCGAACGCGCCGACGTATGTGGTGACGAAGGCGTTGAAAGTGGGCGGGAGCGGGGGGTGGGATTACGTGACCCTGAGCGACGACGGGAAGAAGCTGTTTGCGCCGCGGAGCACGTTTGTGCAGGTGATTGATACGGGGACGGGGAAGGTGCTGGCGCAGATTCCGGGGACGACGAAGGGGCATGGGGTGGCGCTTGCGGCGGGGAAGGGGTTCGCGACGTTCGGCGGGGACGGGACGGTGGTGGTGTTTGATGCGACGACTTACCAGGTGTTGGGGAAGATCAAGACGGAGGCGGATTGCGACGGCATTTTTTATGATGCGGCGACGCAGAAGGTGATCGTGGTGAGCGGCGACGGGAATTCCGTGTGGCGGATCGATCCGAGCGCGGATTCGGCGACGGCGAAGGCGGAGGGGCCGCTGGCGCTGGGGGGAGCGCCGGAATCGTTTGCGTTTGACGGGCAGGGGAAGGCGTTCATCAACCTGATGAACAAGAATGAGATCGCGGTGGTGGATTTGAATGCGTGGAAGGTGACGGATCATTGGAGCGTGGCGCCGGCGAAGCAGCCGGTGGGGATGGCGTACGATCCGCGGACGCAGCGGTTGTTTTCGAGCTGCCGGAGCGGGCAGATGGTGGTGTTGAACGCAACGAACGGGGTGGTGCTGTCGGAGCTGGGGATCGGGCTGGGGGTGGACGCGACGGTGTTTGACGGACAACGGGCGATTGCAAGCTGCGGGGATGGGACGATGACGGTGGTTGGGGAGAAGTCGCCGGGGGAATACCGGGTGTTGCAGACGGTGAAGACGGCGCCGGGGGCGCGGACGATGGTGATGGATCCGCACACGCACACGATTTATCTGCCGACGGCGGACCTGGATCCGCGGACGCCGGACGCGGTGGTGAACGGGAAGCTGGCGCGGATGCGGTTTGTGAACGGGACGTTCAAGATCGTGGTGGTGTCGGCGGGGTATTGAGGGGTTGGCGATTTTCGACGGGTGGTCACGCGGGTTGTGGGAGCGTGACGGGCTGGGGGAGGGTGAGGGAGAGGGTGAAGCGGTGGGCGTCGAGGGTGGGGGTGATGGGGATGTTTGAGAGGGCGAGGAGGCGCTGGCAGAGGGAGAGGCCGAGGCCGGCGTGGAGGCCGGTCTGGGAGCGGGAGGCATCTTTGCGCCAGAAGCGTTCGAAGAGGCGCGGGAGCTCGTGGGGTGCGAGTTGGGTGGCCCCCCCTACCGTGTTGGAGATGCGGAACTGGGTGCAGGTGGCGGCGGGGAGGAGTTCGATTTCGATGGCGCCGCCGGGCTCGGTGTAACTGAGGGCGTTGTCGAAGAGATTGGTGAGGACGATGCGGAGCTTGGGGGCGTCGAGGGGGAGGATGCAGGTGTCGGGGAGGTTGAAGCGGACGGAGAGATTGGCGTCGGCGGCGCGTGGTGCGAAGGCGGACCAGGCGTCGCGGATGAGCGCGGGGAGGTCGGTCTGTGTGAGGGAGAGGGGGAGCTGGCCGGAGTCGGCGCGGGCGAGGAGGAGGAGGTTTTCGATGACGGTCTGCATGGAGTGGATGACTTTGAGGGAGCGGTCGATGGCGGCGGCGTAGACGGCGGGATCGCGGGGACGGGAGCGGCAGACTTCGAGGGTGGTGCGGAGACCGGCGATGGGGGTGCGGAGTTCGTGGGCGACATCGGCGGTGAAGGCGCGTTCCCGGGAGAAAGCGGATTCGAGGCGATCGAGGAGGGCATTGAGGCGGTCGATCGTGGGGCGGAGTTCGGCGGGGAGGCCGGCGACGTGGACGCGGGCGGAGAGGTCGGTTTCGTGGAGGGACTCGATTTTTCGGGCGACGGCGCGAAGGGGGTGCGTGGCGCGGGAGACGACGAGGAGGAGAGTGGCGCCGCAGATCACGATGGCAGCGAGGCAGAGTGCGGCGATGGTGAAGCGGAGCGAATCGAGGGTGCGGTCGAGGTCGGTGGTTTGCATGGCCGCATAGAGCACGCCCTGGGACTGCGGGGAGGAGGGCGCGGCGTCTTCATCGAGATAGGGCGTGAAGGGGAAGGCGACGAGGCGGCCGCGGCGACCATCGGGGAGGCGGATATCGGCGTATTGCGTTTCGTCGCCGGAGAGTCCGGCGTGGGGGAGGGACTGGAATTCTTCGAGGGAAGGGGAGATGTGGATGCGTTTGCCATCGACCCAGAGTTCGAAGAAGGCGGCGTGGGGACCGGGCTGGAATTCGGGGGTGCGGGAGGGGTCGAATTCGAAAACGATCCGGTGTTCATGCTGCTCGACGAAGGAGGCAATGGCCTGGACCTTGGCGAGGAGGGCGGCGTTGAATTCGGCGGAGAGGGTGCGGTGCACGGAGGCATCGACCGCAATGCCGAGAAGCGTGAGGACGATGACCATGGTGAGGGTGGCGCCAAGAAGAAGTCGCGCGCGGAGGGAATGGGGCGCGGGGATCATGGCTCGTCGCCTCCGGGTCCGCCGTCGCGGAGGAGGTAGCCCTGGCCGCGGCGGGTGTGGATAAGGCGGCTGGCATTGGGGCGATCGAGTTTTTTGCGGAGGAGTCCGATGTAGACGTCGATGACGTTGCTTTCGACGGTGGCGTTGAAGTCGTAGACGTGCTGCCAGATTTCGGTGCGGGTGACGGTGCGATTGACATTGAGGGCGAGGTATTCGAGGAGTGCATATTCGCGGGCGCTCAATTCGATTTCGCGGCCGGCGCGGCGGACCTGGCGGAGGGAGGTGTGGACTTCGAGATCGCCGACGCGGATGGTGGCGGCATGGGCATCGTACTTGCGGCGGACGAGTGCGCGGACGCGGGCAAGGAGCTCGGAGAATTCGAAGGGTTTGATGAGGTAGTCGTCGGCACCGAGATCGAGGCCCCTGACGCGGTCCTGGGGGGTGTCGCGAGCGGTGAGGACGAGGACGTGGCTGGGGGAGTGCGCGGCGCGCAGGGTTTTGAGGATGGTGAGGCCGTCGACCTTGGGGAGCATGAGGTCGAGGATGATGACATCGTATTGAGTGGTGCGGGCGAAGCGGAGAGCGTCTTCGCCGTTGCCGGTGGAATCGACAGCGTAACCGGATTCCTCGAGGCCCTGGACCACGGCTTCGCGGAGCGGTGTGAAATCTTCGACGACGAGAACGCGCATGGGGGTGCCCGGGGCAAGAGGACGAGAAAGACGGAGGTTGAGCATAACGCGGTTCGATGAAACAAGTATGAAAGTGCGGAAGGCGTGCCTTTCATGTTGGCTTCACATATTAGCGGTAGGATGGACGGATTGTGCGAAAAAAGGAGAGCGCGATGAAACGGAAAATGCTCGCGGCCCTGGCGGTTCTGGGGATGAGCGTTTCGGCGTTGGCGGCCGATACGGGGTCGTCCACCCCCTTACCGCCTCTGCCGGCGTTGAAGGTGATCAAGACGATTCCAACGGGATCGACGGGGCGGTGGGACTACATCAGCGTGGATTCGGCAGCGCGGCGGGTGTATGTGCCGCGGAGTTCGCACGTGCAGGTGGTGGATCTGGACAAGAACACGGTGATCGGGGACATCCCGGACACGGGGGGCGTGCATGGGGTGGCGCTGGCGCCGGAGGAGCAGCTGGGGTTTGCGTCGGCGGGGAGGGACAACGATGTGGTGGTGTTTGATTTGAAGACGTTGAAGGCGGTGGGAAAGCCGATCAAGACGGGGACGGGTCCGGATGCGATTCTTTATGACCCGGCGAGCAAGCATGTGCTGGCGATGTGCCACCGGGGCGGGGTGGTGACGGTGATCGATCCGGCGGCGCTGGGGAAGGAGCCGGCGACGATCGAGGTGGGCGGGACGCTGGAATTTGCAGTGGCGGACGGGGCGGGGCATGTGTTTGTGAACGTGGAGGACAAGAGCGAGCTGGTGGAGATCGACACGAGCGCGAACAAGGTGATGGCGCGGTGGCCGCTGTCGCCGGGGGAAGGGCCGACGGGGCTGGCGATGGATGTGGAGCATCACCGGCTGTACGCAGGGTGCGGGGAGAATGCGAAGATGGTGGTGGTGGATTCGGAGAGCGGGAAGCAATTGGGGGTGGTCAACATTGGGAAAGGGGTGGACGGGGTGGCGTTTGATCCGACGATCGGGGCGATGAGCGCGAACGGGCGGGACGGGACGATCTCGGTGGTGCGGGAGACGTCGCCGGGGAAATTTGAGGTGGTGGAGACGCCGAAGACGTTGAGGGGTGCGCGGACGATTGCGGTGGACACGGCGACGCATCACGTGCTGCTGCCGACGATGGATGCGGATGGGAAGACGTTTGTGATCGCGGTGGTGGGTGCGGAGGGGAAATAACCGGAATTGAGTCAGCCCCCCTGCCGAATGGGTCGGCCTGTCCCCGGCGGGGAGACTTGCGCGCGGGCCGTTGTTCGCCTACGATAGAGGATCTATCGTATTGCAGAACGGAGCGGGCGATGGCGCATTACATCAACGTGAACGGTCAGATCCTCCCGGTGGAAGAGGCAGCGGTTTCGCCGTCGGATGCGGGGCTGCTGCATGGTGCGGGATTGTTTGAGACGATGCGCGTGCAGAACGGAAAGGTCTTCCGTGGGCGGCAGCATATCGAGCGGCTGATGGCGTCGGCGCAGGTGCTGGGGATTCCGGTGTCATTGACGGCGGGGCAGCTTCAGGAGATGGCGACGGATCTTTGCGAGGTGAATCACCTGACGGATGCGCGGCTACGGCTGACGATTACGCGGGGAGATCTGCAGGAGGCGACGGCGGACAATCCGGTGCCGCCGGTGACGCTGATTTTGAGCGCGGCGGATTTTCAGCCGTATGCGCCGGCGATGTACGAGAAGGGGATGACGGTCATCGTCTCGCGGTATAAGCAGAATCCGGATTCGCCGTTGAATGGGCACAAGACGACGAGTTATTTCGACCGGCTGCTGGCGCTGAAGGAAGCGCAGGAAATGAAGGCGAACGAGGCGCTGTGGTTCACGGCGCATGCGAATTACCTGGCGGAGGGGTCAATTTCGAACGTGTTCATCGTGGACAAGGAGGGGACGCTGGCGACGCCGCCGCTGGCGTTGCCGGAGAAGGCGCAGCGGCTTTGTCTGCCCGGGATCACGCGGCAGGTGGTGCTGGAGCTGGCGACGGCGATGAATCATCTGCCGCACGAGCGGTTGCTGACGATCAATGATCTGCTGGCGGCGAAGGAAGTGTTCCTGACGAACGCGATCATGGGGGTGATGCCGGTGAGTGCGATCGAGAAGCATTCGGTGAACGGGGGGAAGGTCGGGGATTTGACGAAGAAGCTGCGGGAGGGGTATGACGGGGCGGTGCAGGCGGAGACCGCGTGAGGGAACTCGCGGCCCCGAGGGCCGCGGCTAAATGTTGTCAGGAGATTCCATGGCGAAATCGGCGCCGACGGTTCGGAGCGTGAAGGTCCCGCAAAACATCTGGATGACGGGGAAGGTGCCCGACGGGGCGGCGACCCTGGCGGAGTTGCGCGAGGCGCTGGATTCGATTGCTCCGACGCACCTGGCGGAGTCTTGGGACAACGTGGGGTTGTTGTCGGGGCATCGGTCTTCGCTGGTGAAGAAGGTGCTGGTGGCGATTGATTTGACGCCCGCGGTGCATGATGAGGCGATCCGGCTGGGGGTAGACCTGCTGGTGGTGTATCACCCGCCGGTGTTCAAGCCGATCAGGCATTTGCGGATTGATGGGGATGAGCCGCCGGCGCTGGCGGTGGCGCTGGCATCGTATGGGATCTGGATTTATTCGCCGCACACGGCGCTGGATACGGTGGAGGGGGGAACGAACGACGTGCTGGCGGCGCGGCTGGGGGCGCTGGTGACGGGGTCGTTTTCGCATTATCCGGCGAAGGGGGAGTTTTTGAAGCTGGTGACGTTTGTGCCGGAGGGGGAAGTGGAGCGGGTGGCGGATGCGGTGTTTCGCGCGGGGGCGGGGCGGATCGGGCAGAAGGCGAAGTATGAGAAGTGTTCGTTCCGGACGGCGGGGCACGGGACGTTCCAGGGGGATGAGTCGTCGAACCCGGCGGTGGGGACGGCGGGGGAATATGAGCGGGTGCCGGAGATTCGGTTTGAGACGATTTTGCCGAGCTCGCTTGCGGGAGAGGTGATCAACGCGCTGCGTGCAGCGCATCCGTACGAGGAGCCGGCGTTCGATCTGCTGCGGATGGAAACGCCGCCGGAGCAGGTGGGGCTGGGGCGTTACGCGGAGCTGCACAAGGTGGAGACGCTGGGGGCTTTTGCGGAGCGGGCGAAGAAGGAACTGGGGGTGCGGACGGCGTGGGTGATCGGCGATCCGAAGCGGAAGATCAAGAAGCTGGCGCTGGTGGCGGGGAGCGCGGGGCGGATTGCGCTGGACAACGCGAAGAAGCCGTACGATTGCCTGATCACGGGGGAGCTGAAGCATCACGAGCAACTGGCCTACCAGGCGGCGGGGATCGGGGTGGTGATGTTCGGGCACTCGGAGACGGAGCGTCCGGTTTTGCCGGTGCTGGCGGAGCAACTGCGGGAAAAGGTGGCGGGGTTGAAGATCCAGATCAGCCGGGCGGACCGGGCGCCGGCATTTTCGGTTTAGAGGGGGGATCTGTTTACGAAATGTGTGAAATTGGGCATAATGGGGAATTCATAAACGGGCGATATTGGAAGTGTTAGATTCATCGAGGCCGGGGAGTCTTAGTCAGTAGGAGCTCTGGCAACACTTTCACTAACCAAAGGAGCGTCGGTGAGCGGAAACAAGATGAAACGAATGGCGTTGGCGAGCCTGGTTTCGGCATGCGTGTTCGGGGCGGGGTGGCGTGCGGGCGCGCAGACGCCGACGTCTCAGCCGGCGCCGCAGAAACCGATCGCGGTGATCAACGGGCACGAGATCGACAACCAGAAGTTCAACGAACTGCTGATGCAGGTGTGCGGGCTGCGGGTATTCGAGACGGTGTTGAACTGGACGATCGTGCAGCAGGCGTGCAACCAGGCGGGGATCCAGACGGACAACCAGGACTTCGCGAAGCTGGTGAACGCGGAAATCCAGCGGGTGCTGGACGCGTTTGCGGCGAACGGGGTGTCGGAGGCGGATCGTCCGAAGTTCCTGCAGGCGGTGCTGCAGAAGCAGGGGATTTCGAACGTGGAATTCCAGATGAGCATGCAGCAGCAGGCGGGGCTGCGGGCGCTTTCGAAGGGCCACGTCGACGTGACGGACGCAGAAGTGAAGCAGCGTTTTGAAGCGGATTACGGCGAGAAGGCGGAAGTCCGGATCGTGCGGATTCCGGACGGATCGCAGCCGGCGCTGATGACGGCGGCGAAAGTGCGTGAAGCGGTTGAAAAGCAGAAGAAGGACGTAACGGAAGCGGGGCGCGAGCTCGGGCTTTCGGTGGAAAACGTGCGGATTCCGAAGAACGCGGATGGTCCAGGGATCAAGGAGATCCGGGACACGGCGTTCCAGCTCAAGCCGGGGCAGCTTTCGGCGACGGTGCCGCAGGGGAACGTGAGCTACCTGATTTACCTGGACAAGATCGATCCTGCGCAGCCGGACGTGAAGTTTGACAGCGTGAAGGAGAAGGTTCGCCAGGAAGTGCAGACGGCGAAGGAACAGCAGTGGATGGCGAACCACCTGATGTACCTGCGTTCGCAGGCACGGGTGGATGTGAACGATCCGGTGCTGGCGCGGGAATTCGCAGTGGCGGCGGCGCAGATGAAAGCGGCGCAGGCGGCGGCGACGCAGGCCGCGAGCCAGCCGGCGACCCAGCCGGCCAAATAAAGGTCCCGAGTTCCGAACATGACGAGCCACCGGAACTTGGATGTTCCGGTGGCTCGATTTATTTCCGCAGCACCCGCGTGACCGATAAAGAAAAGATCACGCATAAAGAACCAGAGGTTGACCATGGCCGGTGGATCGAATGAACCGTTTACGATTGATGTTTCGACGCGATTGAAGCGTCTTCCCCCCTACCTGTTTGCACGGCTGAACGGATTGAAGGCGGAAAAGCGGCGTGCGGGCGCGGATGTGATCGACCTGGGGATGGGGAATCCGATCGATCCGTCGCCGGAGTTCGTGCTGGAGAAACTGGCGGAGGCGTCGAAGGACGCGCGCAATCACCGGTACTCGGTGAGCGTCGGGCTTTACAACCTGCGCCGCGAGGTGGCGTTGAAGTACAAGCGCCGCTACGGGGTGGAGCTGGACCCGGACCGGGAAGTCGTGGCGACGATTGGATCGAAGGAGGGGTTCTCGCATTTGATGCTGGCGCTGCTGTCGGCGGGGGACACGGTTATTGTGGGCGACCCGGCGTATCCGATCCACATGTATGCCGTGACGCTGGCGGGCGGGAGCGTGATGTCGGTAAAGCTGGGGAACGACGACGCGTTTCTGGCACGGATCGAGGACACGCTGCAGAACCTGCAGCCACGGCCGAAGCTGGTGATCTTCAATTATCCGCACAACCCGAGCGCGATCACGATCGAGCCGGAGTTCTGGACGAAGGCGGTAGCGCTGGCGAAGAAGTACAACGTGCTCTTAATCAGCGATTTCGCGTACGGGGAAACGTGCTTTGGCAGCTACAAGGCGCCGAGCTTCCTGGCGACGCCGGGCGCCAAGGACGTGGGCGTGGAGTTTTCGACGATGTCGAAGCCGTACAACATGGCGGGGTGGCGCGTCGGCTTCTGCTGCGGCAATCACGAAATGGTGCGGGCGCTGTCGACGATCAAGGGGTATTACGATTACGGGCATTTTGCGCCGATCCAGATCGCCTCGATCATGGCGCTGCGGCACGGCGATGAGTTCGTGCAGGAGCAGTGCGGCATTTACGAGAAGCGCCGGGACCTGCTGGTGAAGGGGCTGCGGAAGATCGGGTGGGAAGTGGAGACGCCGCGCGCCAGCATGTTTGTGTGGGCGAAGGTTTCCGAGAAGCACCTGGCGGGGCAATCGACGCTGGATTTCTGCTTCCGGCTGCTGGAAGAGGCGGACGTTGCGATCGCGCCGGGAGCGGGATTCGGACCGAACGGAGAGGGATATGTCCGGATCGCGCTGGTGGAGAATGAGCTGCGCATCAAGCAGGCGCTGCGCCAGATGGATGCGGCGTTGAATGGGAAGGTGAAGCACCAGCGGCCGAGGAACCGGGCGCCGGGGCACACCGGCGGGAACGGGCGTCCGTCTTCGTCGTCGATTCAGGACGCGAACAATTCGTCGATTATTGGCGGGTAAACGGGCAGAGATGAAATGCGAAATGCCGGCGAGCGATCGCCGGCATTTTTTTTGACGGGGGTCAATCCAGCGGCATGCTGAGGGTGAGTTCCTTGTTGTCGCGCAGGATGCCGATGGGAACGGGGGCGGTTTCGGTGGCCATGTCGGCCTGGATCTGCGGGAGCTGGATGATGGGGCGGTGATCGATGGTGATGACGATGTCGTTCTTCTGGAGGCCGGCCTTTTCCGCGAGGGAACCGGCGGTAACGTCTTCGACGACGATGGCGGGGCGGTTCGCGAGGAGGTGTGCGGATTTGCGCAGGGCGGGGGGCACGGGGCCGTACTTGACGCCGAGCTGGCGCGGGACGATGTCGCGACGGTTCTCCAGGATCCACTGGACATCGCGTTTGAGGTAGGAGAGGGGAAGGGCGAAGCGGTCGGATCCGAGGGCTGCAAGTTCGCCGCGGGTGTTGATCACCACGGTGGGTCCGCGTTCGTCATTGCCGTAGATGGGGAAGCGTTGTTCGCCGTTGCCGCGTTTCTGGGAGGGGCCCGGAGAGGCGATGAAGCCGATGGCGCCGGAGTTGGCGGCGATGCACATAAGCAGTTCGCCGGGGGCGGGCGCTTGCGAGGCCAGGGGAAGCGCGGGGCCGGGGCCGGCGGTGTCGAGCTTGATGATGGCGAACCCGCGCGCGGCGTGACCGCCGACGTAGGTGGCCCTGGTGTCGGTTCCATCCGCAAGCGTCACGTTGATGGAGAGAGGCTGGCCATCCTTCACCCAGTTTCCGAGTACGAGAACGTCGCCCTGGTCATCGAGAATGATGCCGGTGGTCTCCTGGATGGGC
Source organism: Phycisphaerae bacterium (assembly GCA_051955985.1). Classification (GTDB taxonomy): domain Bacteria; phylum Planctomycetota; class Phycisphaerae; order WQYP01; family WQYP01; genus DATKPA01. Next base: position 46,405 of record JBQCGD010000166.1, read on the forward strand.
TGCTGGACGCGGTTCTGGATGTATTTCCAGCGGTAGATTTCCTGCGGGGTGGCATCGGCGGTTTTGAGCTTCTGTTCAAGGAAGCGGCGGAAGAGGTTGAGCATCGGACGCGCTGTTGCCGAGAGGTTCGCGGGCTGCGTCGCCGTGCCCATTTTTTCCGCGCGAGCGGCGCGGCGCTGTTCGCGGTGGCTGGGGGGCGGATCGCCTGCATCGGGCTGGGCAGACGGGGATTCGGACGACTGGGCCTTGAGCCATTCATTGAATTCGCGGCGCTGCTGCTGGGTGAGCATGGACTGGAAGCCCTGGTCGATGCGCACGCGGACGAGGGAGGGAGAGATTTTCCTGTAGAGGGAGACGGTTCCGCTGGAGAGCTGCTCGAGGGCGTTGGCGCCCTGGGAGGGGAGCGCGGCGGCGGGCATGTCTTCATCCGCATGGAGGGAAGCCGCCACCGCGAGGGAGAAGAAAATCGCCGGAATTGAAAGGAGTCGCCGCATCAGAGACACATTCCGTCAGAAGGAGCCCGGATGATCAGCATCAAAACTTCCAGAGGCGATTTCCACGGACTCATGCTGCTTCTGGAAAGCGATCGCATCATCGACGCTGGAAAATTCTTTCATTTGGGGCAGGCCGCCGTCATCCGTATAGAGGACGTAGCAACTGGCAGGGGTCGCGGCATTGGGGCCGCCAGAGGATTGAGCGGAGAGGTTGCCTGCGGGTGAGGCGGGCTGCGGCGCGCTGGCACGTCCGAGCGCGAAGGCGCCGGCGGTAATGGCCAACACGGCGGCCACGCCGAGGGTGCGTTTGATCCAGAAGCCGATGCGGCCGGCCGGCGCATCGTGAGCGGCAGCGTGGCAGGCGGCGAGGATGGAAGCGGAGAGGGCGTGCGCTTCGGCGGGGGTGGGCGCGTACTGGTCAAGCGCTGCGGCGCGTACGGCGCGCTCGGCCTTCATTTGCTGCAGGAGCGACGCCGTCGCCGGATCGGAGGCGAGGATTTGTTCGAGCTGGGCGCGAGCGTCGTGCTCAAGTGCGTCGTCGAGGTATTCGTCAAGTTTCTGCCGGATCATCGTGTTACCTTTCACCACCAGGTGCCGAGGGGGTTTTTTCTCCCGGTTTGCGTTCTTCGTCGTCTGCCATCAGGTTGAGCAGGCGGGCCCGAGCCCGATGCAGCCATGTTTTGACCTGAGCCTCCGTCGCCGCGAGGGTGTCGGCGATATCCTTGTAGGCCATGCCCTGCTGTTCACGCAGCACGAGCGCCTGCCGCCAGGAATCGGGGAGCGCTTCGATGCGTGCCCGCATGATGGCGGTCGATTCCTCGTGAACGATCCGCTCCGCCGGATCCTGCTCTTCACCGAGGGAATCGCTGAGCATCTCATCGGCATCGAGAGACTGACCCAACTTCCGCCGGCGGCAACTGATGACGTTGCGTGCGACCGACTTGGCCATGAGGCTCCATCCGCCGTCCGACCAATCATACGCGTGCCGTTGGCGGAAGAGTTTGACCAGGGCATCCTGCACGAGGTCTTCGGGGCTTTTGGAATCGCGGGTGGGAGCACCGAGCATCGCCCGGGCGAGGGCGATGAGGCGGCCCATGTTGGCGTTGACGGCCGCCTCGAAGAGCTGATCAATTTTCTGCTCAGGGGTCGGCAACGCCATACGAATCCTTGGCCCGTCGAGAGTGATTAACGCGAGCAACCGGCGAAAGTTGCATCCCCGGGGGCCCCTATGCGTCGGCGCCGGCAGCTCCAAGCGGCCCAGTAAAAACGACTTACGCGCCGATAATAGGGACCTGCTCCGCAGATAGGGATTTTACCGCCCGATAACACGGTCGAAAACCGGTGCTGGAGAACCCTGGTGCAGAAGGCGATTCAATGCGGGACCGCGGCGGGCTGTGTCGCCGGGGCGTTCAGGGGCTGTGTCGGTTTCGGGGCGACCGGTTCTGTGGAACCCTCGGGCCGGCCTTCCAGCGCGTCGGAGGATCCGGTGGGAATGTCGGAGGCCTTGCCGAGCACGAACTTCGCATTGATGACCCGGTCGTTGCACATCGACGAGAGCATCTCGACGACGCGCTGATACGAGGCGCCGATGTACTCGGCGTTTGGATCGAAGTCCGGCGCCAGGGGATCGGGCGCCCAGGCTGCGCGAGCGATGATGTCCGGCAGGCTCGCAGACGTTTTCAGCGTCACCGTCCGGCCGCCGGAGGGTGAACGCCAGAACAGCGTCACCGGTTTGTTGCCTTCTTTCGCGTTCCCCTGCGGCGCATCCAGATCGGTCGCGTTTGAAGTGCCGAGGGATGACGCGGTCACCACGTTGGTGTCGGAAGGCGGTGTGGTGGTGGCGGCGGAGGGGTTCGTGTCTTCGAGCACGCTGACGGTCAGGAGGTTGTCGGCGCTGACGTACAGAGCGCCCGGGGGGAGCTTGAAGTCGTGCCCGATCAAGGCGATTCGGGGCGTGTCGGACTGGGTGGCGTAGATCAGCGGCGGCCCGTCGGAGGGGACGATGTCGAGGAGCATCTTTTTGGCGACGGTGTAGGTCCGGACCGCTCGCGACCGGATCGCGACAAGGCCGCCGTAGCCGATGATGCGGTCGCGGGGATTGGGCGAATTCAGCAGATCGGCGAGGGCGAGGGTCGCCCGCACGGTGTCGCCGTCATGCGAGACGTCGATGATCGCCTGGACGGCCTCATCCCGGAGCGGGCTCTTGGTATCCTTGATCGTTTCTTCGAGCACCACCATCCCGCCGACATCCTTCATCGCCGCGCCCGCCCTTGCCGCCCAGAAGCGCACGGTGGGATTGGGGGAGGTATACAGCGGCTGGATGCAATCCTGCAGGACGGAGCGTCCGAGCCCTTCGAGCGCCAGGCTCAGGTCTTTGTGCGGCGCCTTGGGATCTTCGAGGGCCTTGGTCAATTTCTGCGCCTGCGATTCCGTGAAGCCGGGAATCTCCTGGGAGAGGTACATGTGCAGCACGAGTTCGACGAATTGGCCCGGCGAGTTCTGATATTCCGGCGGGACGTTCAGGTTGATGATTGAATCGCTGATGGCGTCGGCGCACTTGTCGCGGCTGGGGAATCGGCTGTTGATCACCCGCTGAATGGCGGCGGTGAAGCGCATCGAGGGGCTGCGAAGTTGGAGGCGCATCTGCCGGCTTTCGGTCAAGATGCCGCCGCCGAGCACGCGGCCCGAGCGGAGTTCCCGGCCGGAGGGTTGCTTGTCGGGATGCTCTGCCGCCGCGGGGATGTAGATCGGTCCGCGGCCCATGGCGACGGGGTGGGTGTCGATATCGGTTCGGAGGCCGATGACCTTGAGCGGGGCAGTCCAAAGCAGGCCGCCTTCGAGCGAGGTGGTCTGGGTGTCGGGCAAAGCTTTGACGTAAAGATCGAACGGGTCGCCGCGGCGCGCCATCGGCGGCACGATGCCGTGCACTTCCACGGCGGAAATCTGGTTGGAGGCAAGGATGCGCTCCGGGTTGTATTGCTCGGTTCCCTTGGCGTAGGACCCGGCGTCGCTCCGGTAGAGCTGTTCGGTGAGATACTGCCGCACTTCGGGGCTCATTTCGCCGGAGCCGGTTCCGGGCAGTCCGCCGACAACGGCCCAGCCTTCAACGGGCATCGGCATGGAGTCTGCGAAAAAGGCGTACTGGCCAATGGTGCCTTCGAGGGCGGGATAGACGTGCATGGTGACGACGTCGCGTTCATCGATGGTGCGCGTGGCCTTGTTTTTTTCGCTGGTGCCGCCGCATCCGGCGAGTGTCCCAGCGCTGATCAATGCAAGGCAAACCGCCCGCGAAAAGCGAAATCGTGACGACCGCCCCATTGCCGAGTGGTTACGGGAATTGCCCATCGAAATCTCCACGCCAGATGAGTTTAGTGAGCTCTGCCGGGGGGTGATTGTACTGGAAAGCCCCAGCTCAATGCAGCAAAAAGAGGCAAATTACCGGTCAGGGAAAAAGGTCCTGCTGGGAGGGGTCTTCTTCCTTGGCACGTTCCATCACGTCCTGTGCCTCATCCACAAGCTGGCGGACATCGCGGAATTCGCGGTACACGGAGGCGAAGCGGACATACGCAATCGGGTCGACCCGGCGGAGGTACTTCATGACCGTCTCACCGATGAGCTGGCTGGGGACTTCGCGCTGGTAGGCCCGCGAGACTTCCTCTTCCACCGCATCCACGATTTTCACGATGTTTTCGGCGGATACCGGGCGCTTGTAGCAGGCCTTCTGCACGCCTGCGAGAATGCGGGTGCGATCGAAGGGGACGCGCGTGCCATCCTTTTTGATCACCTGCAGCTTCACCGTCTCTTCAATCCGCTCGTAGGTGGTGTAACGGCGGTTGCAATGCTCGCAGATGCGGCGGCGGCGGATTGCCTGCCCATCCTCGACCGGACGGGAGTCAATGACGCGGTCTTTATCGTCCACGTGGCAAAACGGGCAGCGCATGGAGGTTCCGGTCAGGGGGTAAACAGTGGAGTGTAGGCTAATTGCGCCAGAGCAGAGCGTCAACCGCAGCCCGAGCGCAAACAAATCCCGATCAGGGGTCGGAACTTTTCCCGAGCGTGGGGCGTTAGATTCTGAGATTTTCTCCTGTCGTCGCCAACGTCGGACGATGAGTAAATCAGGCCCCTGGCACCGCAGGGAAGCAGATATGGGGCCTATCATCTACACCCGACCGGTTGTACTATAATTCCGCCCCCCCGTTTGCCTAAGGAGAGGCCATGTCCAATTCGTATGCCGCTCTATGCGATGAGTTTTACATCAACATGCGTCTGGGCACCCAGATGAAGATGGCGACGGACCGCGCCACGATCATCGCCTTCTTCGAGCGGATGCAGCGGCTCTATCCCAACATGGTCAACTTCCACCAGGACGCCCGGCATGGCGAATCCTCGATCGAGGAAAATCGCGACGGCAACGCCTACCGCTGGCTCAGCATGGAAGCCAACCGCCTTTCCTCGGGCTACCTCAACCCCGAGAGCCCGCAGGATGCCTACAAGTACAACAAGTCGGTTCTTGAAACGGTTCCCTATTACCTGGCGATCAGCCCCATCGACCTCGATTACCTCGATGTGCTCTGGGGATTTGATTACCAGTGCAAAGGCAATCACCACGAGCTGATCGCGGAAGCCCTCCTTGGCAACAGCCCGTTCGGCAAGATGATGGAAACGCCGAACGCCCGCGGGATCAACTTCGAGGCATCGGGCATCGTCTCGCTCTCCGAAGACGCACGCACGCACGCACGGGTGTGGGTGGAACCGCGCACGACGCCGGCGCAGGTTCGCAGCGGCGATTACCCGGAAGAAATGCTCAGCGTGTACGTCATCGTCCGCCAGTGGTCGGGCGGCCGGAAACTGCCGGAGCTTCACGAAATGCACACGCAGCTCATTGAGCTGGGCGAAAAGTTCGTGGACGAACATGTGCTCAACGGATTCCTCTCGCCGATCCGGGATGCGATCGCGCGGCGCAGCTAAGGAAGCTGTGGACGATCATCTGAAAGCGAAGAGAGCGCAACAAAGCCCCGGCAACAGCCGGGGTTTTTTCAATGGAGCGGGCCGATGGGGCTTGGCGTGGCGGAGCGGTGTCCGCGAAGCTGCCGGGAGAGTTGCCATTCCCCGTCAAAACTGCTAATCTTTTGGTCTTCCAGCCGAGGGCGATTAGCTCAGTTGGTTAGAGCGCATGCATGACACGCATGAGGTCACAGGTTCGAATCCTGTATCGCCCATTTCCCCCGTACCGCACTTCTCGCACTTTTTCGCCGGGCGTCGTTTCTACCGGCAAATTAAGACTTTCCATTTCATCCCCCAATCAGGCTTCGCGGCTCTGTGCCGCCCGAAACCTGCCCTTGCTGTGCCGGATTCTGTGCCGCCTCGCTTGGAACGGTTGGCTGTTCGAAAAGAGAACCTGTCACCTGCCGGTAAGAAGCTTTGGCAAATCGTCCCCTATGCCGCAGGCGTGCTGCACTGACGTGGAATGGGTATTGGCCTACATGCTCCGTAGTCGGTAACGCGCGCATATTCCCCCGCCGTTCCCGTGCCGCAGTCCTCCGCACGCATGCGCCACGAAATCACCGAAGGAAAGCCGCTCCCGGGTCGTTTCACCATCTGAGGTCGGATGTGAAAGACGACCATGCCCCTCTCTTTTGTGAAAGGCACAACCTATGTGGACGCGAATGACGCTTTCAGCATTGCTGCTGGCAACAACCGTCGGGGTCGCCAGTGCGGCGGATGTCGCCACCTCCCAGCCCGCGCCGAACACTGCCGCGACGCCGGCGACGCCCTTTGTGTGCCCGAGGTGCGGGCTGTACTGCATCCCGGGGTACGGGCGGATGGGCCCGCTCCCGGCCGGTGCGACAACGCAACCGGCGTTCACCCCGGCGGCCCCCAATGGTCCGGCGCCTGCCTTCTGCCCGTTCTACGGGTACGGCGGGCGAGGCCCCGGGCGAATGGGCGGCCGCGGCTGGCGAGGCGGTCCGCGCGACGGTTTTGGCCCGCGCCGCGATGGAAGTTGCTTCTGGTCGCGCTAATGACATGCCCCGATGCAACGGTAGGTGATTGACCTAACAGTATTGTGACCGGCCACGATGCGTTCTATCGTGTTGACTATGGCAGCGACAGTTCCGCCTTCACCGGAGGATCCGGACACCCCCCTGCTGACTCGGGCACGGGCGGGAGACTACGCCGCATTTGAGTTGCTGGTCGGGCGACATGAGCAGCGCGTCTACTTTCTCGCACGCCGGATCGTCGGCCAGATGCACGATGCGGAAGAGGTCGTTCAGGAAACCTTCCTGAGCGCGTTGGAGCACCTGTCGCAATTCCGCGGGGACTCCAGCTTCCGCACCTGGCTGCTGCGGATCGCCACCCACTCCGCCCTGAAGGTCCTCCGGAAGCGCCGCCGACTGGTGTCGCTGCCGGAGTCGGAGCTTTCAGGGTCGCACGAGGGAGGGCCTCACCCGGAGTTCATCGCGCCCTGGCGGGAAGACCCCGCGGACCTCGCGCAGCGGACCGAAATCCGTCAATTGCTCGATGAAGCGCTCCAGGGCCTTGAAGAGAAGTACCGGCTGGTGTTTGTGCTGCGCGATCTCGAGCAGTTGTCCGTGGAAGAAACGGCCTCCACCCTGCAGATCTCCCCCGCCAACGTGAAGGTGCGGCTGATGCGGGCCCGGCTGATGCTCCGCGAGAAGCTCACAAAGGTCCTGGGGGATCCGACGCAGGCGGCCCGGCCCCACCCGCACGGATGATTTTCCTTGTAACCATTGACTTGTCGGCGGATCAGTAAGTACAAGGAACCGTGCATGACCTGCGACGAACTGCTGCAAGCGCTGAATGAATATGTCGACGGCACGCTGGATCCGGGCCTTTGCGCCCAATTCCAGCAGCACCTCGAAGGGTGCAATCCGTGCCAGATCGTGATCGACAACATTCGCAACACCATCCAGCTCTATAAGGGCGGGGAAACCTTCGAACTGCCGGCGGATCTCCGCGCACGCCTGCGGGCCAGCCTCCGTGAACGCTGGAAGCAGTCGCAGCAATAACGTTCCCCCCATCTCCCCGGTCCTCCATGCTTCGTTTCATTTCGTGTAACCGATCGGGCCCTGGTGGCTCAGTGGTAATAAAGGACGCCATCCGATCGTGAGCGCGGCGAAGCGATCCCACCATCGCCGCCGGACAAACGTGTCGCGCGTGCAGTGGATCGCCGGCACGCGCAAAAGCGAGGTCCCCATGTACGTTGAAAATGCAATTTATGTGCTGGCGGGAACGCTGGTGTTAATCGGGACACTCCTGACGGCATTCGTCAGCCCGTGGTGGCTGCTGTTGGTCGGACTGGTCGGGGCCAATCTGCTCCAGTCGGCGTTCACGGGATTTTGTCCCGCCGAGAGCATTTTCCGCCGGCTCGGGCTGCCGTCGCGCTGCTGCGGGCGCTCATGAACAACCGTGCACCGTTTTAAACAGGCCGGCAGCAAGGAACACATCGCATGACCTTTCGCCTTCGCATCTTCCGCGTACTTCGGCTTCTCCGGCCACTCGCGGTGGGGATCGCATTTCTCGCCGTGGTGGTCCTGCTGATGATCTGGCTCGCCGGCGGCTTTGAGCGGAAAATCCAGGGCGGTCCTCGGCCCGCGCCACCGCCGTACACCGGGCCGACTGCAACGGTACAGAAGCGCCTGCAGCCCCGCACCGAGGAGGCCGTCGGATCGGTGCGTCCGGTCCGCGAAACGGTTCTCACGCCGCGCATCGCCGCACGGGTCGTCGAACTGAAATTGACCGCCGGCCAGCATGTCGAACAGGACGAGGTGCTCGTGCGCCTGGACGACCGTGACATGCGGGCGCGCGTCGATCAGCTCAAGGCGGCGCTGACGTCCGCGACCGCCACGCGCGACCAGGCCCGCATTGATCGCGCGCGCTACGCCGAGAGCTACAGCCGGGGGGCCGCCACCAAGCTGGAATTCGACCGCGCCGACCTCGCCGCCCGCAACGCCGATTCCGATGTCATCCGCGCCAGCGAAGCCGTCAAGGAGGCGCAGGCCCTCCTGGAATACACGACCATTCGCGCCCCGACCTCCGGCATCGTCGTCGACAAGCGGGTCAACGTCGGCGACACCGTCATGCCCGGCCAGGTGCTCGCCACGCTCTACGACCCGACGCACATGCAGCTCGTTGCCAGCGTCCGTGAGATGCTGACGCAGCGGCTCAAGGTTGGCCAGTCCATCGGCGTGCGCATGGACGCCCTCCGCCTCACGTGTGCCGGCACCGTCAGCGAAATTGTGCCCGAAGCGGAAAGCGCCAGCAGGACCTTCCAGGTCAAGGTGACCGGTCCCTGCCCGCCCGGAATTTATGCCGGCATGTTCGGCCGGATCGTCATTCCGCTCGACTCGGAAGAAATCCTCGTTGTTCCCAGTGAAGCCATCAGCCGCGTTGGGCAGTTGGAGCTTGTCGACGTGGTGCAGGACAACCGCCTTGAGCGGCGCATCGTGAGACTGGGGCGGCCGACGGGCGACCAGGTGGAGGTGTTGAGCGGTTTGCAGGACGGGGAAAAGGTGGCCCTGCGCGCCGCGGTCTCCAACGCTGCAACGAACGGGGCCTGCACGACGGAGCCCGCGCGATGACGGACGACGGCCCCAATCCGCTGCAGGAGCACCACTTCACGAACAGCATCGTGCGGAAGTTCCTGTATTCGCAGCTCTCCCTCATTTTGATTCTCCTCGCAAGCCTCGTTGGAATCGCCGCGCTGGTGCTAACCCCTCGCGAAGAGGATCCGCAAATCGTGGTGCCGCTTGCCGATGTCTATGTCGATTTCCCCGGCCATTCTTCCGGCGATGTCGAACAACTCGTCGCGACGCCGTTGGAAAAGCTCCTTTATCAGATCGACGGCGTGGAATACGTCTACTCCATGAGCCGGCCGGGTCAGGCGATCATCACCGTGCGCTACTTCGTCGGTGAAGATCGGGAGCGCAGCCTCGTCAAGATCTACAAGAAGATCCAGGAGAACCAGGACGTGGTGCCGCCGGGCGTCTCCGGCTGGGTCGTCAAGCCGGTGGAGATCGATGATGTGCCGATCGTCACGATGGCCCTTGTCGGCGGACCCGATGAAATGGCGCTGCGCCGCGTGGCGGAGGAGCTCACGCAGCGGCTTGCCGGCGTCAAAGATGTCAGCCGCGCCTACGTCGTCGGAGGACGGCCGCGTGTCGTGAATGTGTACCTGCAGACCGACGCCATGGCCGGTTACGACGTGAGCCCGCTCGAAATCCAGCGTGCCATCACCGCCGCCAATGTCACAACCATCGCCGGCGAGTATCAGCGGAACGACAAGGTTATCAGCGTCGAAGCGGGCGCCGCCTTTGCCAATGCGGATGAACTCCGCGAACTCGTCGTCGCCGTCAGCCACGATCGTCCCGTCTTCCTGAAGGATGTCGCACGCATCGAGGACGGGCCGTCCGAAGCCGTGAGCTACGTGCGCCACGGATGGGGGCCCGGCCGCGGATTTGAAGCCGAAGAGGGAATGGCCGGAACAGCCGTCCACCCCGGCAGCGGTGCAGACGCCCATCCTGCATTGCACGCCGCCGATTCGGTCTCCGCCCCCGCGGTAACGATTGCCATCGCCAAGAAGAAGGGGAGCAACGCAGTCTGGGTGGCGCGCGAAGTCCTCCAGAAAGCCGCCAGCCTGGAGAAGGAGATCGTCCCGAGCGCGATGCAACTGGTCGTCACTCGGAACTACGGCATGACCGCCAACGAAAAGGTGAACGAGCTGGTCGAAGCGCTCGCGGTCGCTATTTTCATTGTCATCGCACTCCTCACGCTGGGCCTCGGCTGGCGGGAATCCCTCATCGTTGCCGTCGCCGTGCCGGTGGTCTTCGGCCTCACCCTCGCCATCAACCTGCTCTTCGGCTTCACGATCAACCGCGTCACCCTCTTCGCGCTGATCCTCGCACTGGGCCTCCTGGTCGATGACCCAATCGTCGATGTGGAAAACATCTCCCGGCATTTTGCGATGCAGAAACGCGCCAGCCGCAAAATCGTCATGGAGGCCGTCGCCGAGATTCGTCCCCCGTTGATTACGGCAACCCTGGCCGTGATCGTCTCCTTCCTGCCGATGTTTTTCATCACCGGCATGATGGGCCCCTACATGCGGCCGATGGCGCTCAACGTGCCCGTTGCCATGATCATGTCCATGCTGGTGGCGTTCACCATCACGCCGTGGCTCGCTTACCACGTGCTGAAACGCAAGAAAGGCCTGCTTACCGGCAACACCCACCACGATCCCCACGACATCGGCGACGTGAAGCAGACCTTCCTCTACGGGCTTTTCTATCCGATCATGGCGCCCCTGCTGCACCGCCGCCTTCTGGCGTGGAGTTTCCTCGCGGTGATCGGCCTGCTCACCGCGGGCGCAATGTACCTGGCCGCCGATCGCAGCGTTCCCCTGAAAATGCTCCCGTTCGACAACAAGAATGAACTGCTGCTCGTCCTCGATGCCGACCGCGGCACCACGCTCGAACGCACCGACGCCGCCGTCCGCCAGTTCGAGAATTACCTCGCCCAGGTCCCCGAAGTCACCGATTTCACCAGCTATGTCGGCGTCGCCTCGCCCATGGATTTCAACGGCCTCGTTCGCCACTATTACCTGCGGCGCGGCCCGAACGTCGCGGAAATCCGCATCGATCTCGTGGGCAAGAAGAACCGCTCTCTCCAGAGCCACGCCCTCGGCCTCGCCATGCGCGACGATCTCACACGCATCGCCCGGGCGCAAAACATAAAGCTCAAAATTGTCGAAGTCCCTCCCGGACCTCCCGTGCTCGCGAGCGTCGTCGCGGAAGTCTACGGCCAGCCCGACAGCAGCTACTCGGATATCCTCAACGCGGCCGACGTCGTCCATGCCCGCCTCCTGCGCGAGCCCGGAGTGGTCGATACCGACGATTCACGGGATGCCCCGGAAACCAAAAGCGTCTTCGTCACCGACAAGGAAAAGGCCGCCCTCCACGGCATCAGCGTCCAGACCATCGCCGACACCCTTCAAACCGGCCTCGCCGGCCAGGCTGTCGGCACCATTCGCGCGCCGGCCGAACGCAACCCGCTGGAGATCACCCTCCGCCTCCCCGAGGCGATGCGCTCAGATCCCGCCGACCTCTCCCAGCTCCGCGTGAAAGGCGCTGACGGCGCGCTCGTCACCCTCTCCGAGCTCGGCCGCTGGCAAACGACGCAGGTCGACCAGACGATCTATCACAAGAACCTGCAGCGCGTCGCGTACGTTTTCGCCGAGACCGCGGGTCGTCCCCCGGCGGATGTCGTGGTGGATGTGCAGGCCGACCGCCGCACCCCCGCGCAGATCGCCGCCGAAGCCAAGGGCGCTGGTCACAACGCTCCGCAGATCGCAGCGCAAGGCTTCGTCGCGTCCGGCCCGCCCCGCCCCCTCAGCGGCCGCACCTTTTTCTCCAACGGCTCCGGCATCCACTGGACCACGCCCGACGGCGCCAGCGTCGATTTCGCCGGCGAAGGCGAATGGAAAATCACCCTCGACGTCTTCCGCGACCTCGGCCTCGCGTTCGCCGCCGCCATGGTTGCCATCTACGTCCTCCTCGTCGCCCAGACCAAGTCCTTCGTCATCCCGCTTGTCGTGATGATGGCCATCCCCCTCACCGTGCTCGGCGTCATGCCCGGCTTCTGGGCTCTCAACCACCTCTCCAGCCACATGGTCGGCGCTTACAGCGATTCGGTCTTCTTTACCGCCACCGGCATGATCGGCATGATCGCCCTCTCCGGCATCGTCACCCGCGACTCCATCATCCTCGTCGATTTCATCCACCTCTCGCTCCGCCGCGGACGATCCCTCTTCGATGCCATCATGGAATCCCGCGTCGTCCGCCTCCGCCCCATCCTCCTCACCGCCGGCGCCGCCATGCTCTCGGCAGTGCCCATCATCGTCGATCCCATCTTCTCCGGACTCGCGTGGTCCCTCATCTTCGGCCTCTTCGCCTCCACCGTCTTCACGCTCTTTGTGATCCCCATCTGTTACTGGCTCCTCTACGCCAACAAGCCCGGCCACGGCCTGCCGGAGGAAGCTGATCCCGCCGAAACCCAGCCCGCGCCCGTGCAGGTGCGGCTGGAGTCCCGTCCTCTCGCCAGGAGCACCTGATGAAGACCGCCCCTTGCCGCTCCCCGGAAGCGCTCAAGGCCATGTCACGCATCAATGCGCAGTCGCCCCGCCCGCGCCTGGAACCCCGAAGCACAATCCTCACAACGAGATCATCATGGACGCACTAACGCTCTCACGCATGCAGTTCGGCCTCACCATCGCTTTTCACTACATCTTTCCGCCCCTGTCCATCGGCCTGGGCCTGATCCTGGTGGTCATGGAATCCCTCTGGCTGCGCACCGGAGATCTCCTCTACGGCAACATGGCAAAGTTCTGGGTCAAGATCTTCGCGTTGATCTTTTCCATCGGCGTCGCCAGCGGAATCGTCATGGAATTCCAGTTCGGCACGAACTGGGCCGCCTACTCCCGCTACGTCGGCGACGTCTTCGGCAGCGCGCTGGCCGCCGAAGGCATCTTCGCCTTTTTCCTTGAAAGCGGCTTTCTCGCGGTCCTGATTTTCGGGTGGGAACGCGTCGGCAAGAAAACTCATTTCCTCGCGACCCTCATGGTGGCGATCGGCTCCACCTTTTCCGCCCTCTGGATCATCATCGCCAACTCCTGGATGCAGACTCCCGACGGCTACCACATCGTCGCCGGTCCCGACGGCCATCCCCGCGCCGAAGTCGTGGATTTCTGGCGCGTCGTCCTCAACCCCTCCACCCTGGATCGTCTATGGCATGCGATCATGGGCGCCTGGCAATCCGCCGCATGGCTCGTGATCAGCGTCTCGGCCTTTTATCTCCTCAAGCACCGACACATCGATTTCGCAAAAGCTTCACTCCGCATCGCCATGCTCGTCGCCCTCGCCGCCTCGCTCCTCCAACTCGCCAGCGGACACGCGAGCGCCAAAATCGCCGCCGTTCATCAGCCCGCCAAGATGGCCGCCTTCGAGGGGCATTGGAATACGGCCCCCGCCGGCCTCTATCTGCTCGGCTGGTATTCTCCGCCGCAGCCCGATCATCCCGCGGCCCCCGGGCGCACCCGCGGCCTCGCTGTTCCCGGCATGCTGAGTTGGCTGATCTACAGCGACCTCCACCACCCCGTTCGCGGCCTGCAGGAATTCGGCAAGGACATTCCCCCCGTCAACGTGGTCTTCCAGACCTACCACGCCATGGTCGCCATCGGCATCTTGCTTATCGCCCTGAGTCTCACGGGCACCTATTTACTCTGGCGTGGGAATCTCTGGAACAAACGCTGGTTCCTCTGGCTCTGCGTCTGGGGCGTACTCCTTCCGCAAGCCGCCAATCAACTCGGCTGGTTTAGAAGCTGTTTCACAACCTGAAGAAGCGATCCTACCATGACCACGTGACAGCAAGGAGCTGTAGCCATGGCAAAGGAATTGCTTTCGGAAGAGTTGTGGCGTGAAGTGGAGCCGCTGCTGCCCAAGCATCGAGAACATAAA
>JBQCGD010000167.1:0-118748 GCA_051955985.1 Phycisphaerae bacterium
CCCGCCCGCCCCCGCCCCCCCCCCCCCCCCGCCCCCCCGGCAGCAACCCCTGCGCACCTGCTGCAGCCGCCGGCCCCGGCCCCGCCGAGCGGGGCGGCGGATTTTTGGGCGCAGCGTGCGGGGGTGGCCGTGCGTGGGGGACGGATTGAGGCGGTGGGGATGGCGGAGGAGTTGCGGGGGCGGTTTGCGGGGGCGCGGGAGACATCTGTGGTTGGGGTGATGGTGCCGGGGTTGGTGAATGCGCATACGCATTTGGAGTTGGGGTATCAGCGGGCGCGGGCGGGGGAGAGGTATGGGTATTTTACGGAGTGGGTTGGGGCGTTGATGCGGAATTACCCCCCTGCGGGGGAGGTGGAGGGGATGGTGCGGCGGGCGGTGCGCGAGGGGCGGGAGGAGAGTTTGCGGTTTGGGGTGACGACGGTGGGGGATATTTCGCGGCACTGCGCGTGGACGCGGGAGGAGTTGAAGGGGGGGCCGCTGCGGGTGGTGAGTTTTGGGGAGGTGATTGGGTTGGGGAAGATGCGCGGGAGGGCGGAGGGGTTGCTGGAGGAGGCGGCGGATCGAGCGGCGGAGAGTGAAAGCCTGCGGGTGGGGCTTTCGCCGCATGCGCCGTACACGGTGGAGGCGGGGACGTTGCGGGCGGTGGTGGCGCGGTCGTTGCGGGACCGGTTGCCGTTGACGATGCATCTTTCGGAACTGCGGGAAGAGGGGGATTTTTTGCGGGATTTTACGGGGAAGCTTTCGGAGTGGGGGGTCTTACGGAATTTGTGGGATGAGCGGATCGAGCTGTGCGAAGAGGGGGCGATTGGGTGGGCGGAGGGGTGCGGATTACTGCGGTTTGCGCGGGAGGTGCCGGTGGTGCTGGGGCATGTGAATTATTGTAATGAGCGTGAGATGGAGTTGCTGGTGCGGTCTGGGGCGAGCGTCGTGTATTGTCCGCGGACGGCTGAGTATTTCGGGCATTCGGGACATCGGTATCGGGAGATGATGGATGTGGGGATCAATGTGTGCCTGGGGACGGATTCGCTGGCGAGCACTCCGGATTTGTCGGTGCTGAAGGAGGCGGCGCTGCTGGTTGAGCGCGATGGGGTACCCCCCTACCGGGCGATGGAGATGATCACGGTGAACGGGGGGAAGGCGCTGGGGGCAGATGGTGGTGTGATCGATCCAAAACGGCGGGCGGATGTGGCGGTTTTTCCGCTGGGGGTGCGGGGGACTGCCGCGGAGACTTTGGCGCAGCTTTTTGCGATGACACCGTCTCCGGTGGGGGTATGGGCCGCAGGGGCGCGTGTGGTGTAGGGTTTCTCCCGATGCGTTTCATCTGACGCGGCACTTCGGGTATAAAGTTGGACTCTGCATAGAACTTAGCCGAAGAATTACGGGATTAATTTCCGCTGAAGCGAGGAACGAATGGATATTGCGGTTATCGGATGCGGGTACGTGGGGCTGGTGAGCGGGACGTGCCTGGCGGCGTTGGGGCACAAGGTGGTGGCAGTGGATGTGGACGAGGCGCGGGTGAAGAGCCTGCGGCAGGGGGTGGTGCCGATTTATGAGCCGGGGCTTTCGGAATTGATTCGGAAGGAAGTGGCGGCGGGGCGGTTGTCGTTTGATACCGACACGGCGAAGGCGACGCGGCAGGCGACGACGATTTTCATTGCGGTGGGGACGCCGCCGGCGAAGGAGGGCGGGTATGACCTGTCTTATTTGTTCGGCGCGGCGGAGCAAGTGGCGAAGGCGGCGGACGGGCCGAAGACGCTGGTGATCAAGTCGACGGTGAATCCGGGGACGGGGTCGAAGGTGGCGAAGCTGGTGGCGAAGCATTCGACGCACAAGATTGAGGTGGTGAACAATCCGGAATTTTTGCGGGAGGGGACGGCGATCCAGGATTTCATGGAGCCGGACCGGATTGTGTTCGGCGCGTGCTCGGACGAGGGGCACGGGGTGCTGCGGGAGATTTACCAGCCGCTGATCGACAAGGGGTACGAGATTTATTTGATGTCGCGGGAATCGGCGGAGCTGACGAAGTTTGCGGCGAATGCGATGCTGGCGACGCGGATCAGCTTTATCAACGAGCTGTCGCTTTTGGCGCAGGCAATCGGGGCGGATATTGAATCGGTGCGGATCGGGATCGGGACGGACAAGCGGATCGGGCCGGCGTTTCTGCGGGCGGGGGTGGGGTATGGGGGGTCGTGCTTCCCGAAGGATGTGCAGGCGCTGGTGCACCAGATGAAGACGATCGGGATTGATCCGCTGCTCTTGTCGGGGATTGAGGCGGTGAACGTGCGGCAGAAGCAGGCGTTTGCGAAGCGGGTGCTGGATGCGGTGAAGGATGTGGCGAACCCGGTGATCGGGGTGTGGGGGCTGGCGTTCAAGTCGGATACGGACGACGTGCGCGAGGCGGCGGCAATCGAGGTGATCAACACGATCCTGAGCGAGGGGAAAGGGAAGGTGACGGTGAAGGCGTACGATCCGCAGGCGTCGGAGACGGCGCGGAAGATCCTGGGGGACCGGATCACGTATGCGAAGTCGCTGGACGAATGCACGGAGGGGGCGGATGTGGTGGCGCTTGTGACGGAGTGGCCGGAGTTCATTTCGCAGGATTTCAGCAAGGTGGCGAAGTTGATGCGTGGGAAGCATCTTTTTGACGGGCGGAATTGCCTGGGGTCGAAGCGGGTGACTTCGGCGGGGTTGTATTACCATGCGATCGGGCGGCCGGAGTTGAAGCCTGGGGAGGGGAAAGCGGGGAGCATTGGGGTGGTGAGCGCGGGGTGAGTCCGCGGCAAGGGGGGACAGGGGGTAGATCGGCTGATAGGTGGGGGGCGATCTTGCCGATATTGTTGCGGGGAAGCGCCGCGATCCCCTTTTTTGGGGAGGGCACTGGCGGTATTGACGAGAACTCCTGGTATCAAGGATGGAATGCATGGCGATTGATTTGTTGAACGGAATGTCGGTGCTGGTGACGGGCGGGGCGGGTTTTATCGGGTCGCACCTGACGCGGGCGCTGGTGGAGATGGGGGCGAATGTGCTGGTGCTGGATAATTTTTCGAACGGGTCGATGGACAACCTGCAGGGGTTGGAACACCGGATCGGGATCGTGAATGGGGACATCCGGAATGCGGAGGACTGTGACCGGGCAGTGAAGGACCGGACGGCGATTTTTCACCTGGCGGCGCTGGGGTCGGTGCCGAAGTCGGTGGAGCAGCCGCTGCTGTACAACGAGGTGAACATTACGGGGACGCTGACGCTGCTGGAGGCGGCGCGGAAGGCGGGGGTTCGGCGGGTGGTGTATTCGGCGTCGTCGGCGGCGTATGGGGACACGCCGGTGCTGCCGAAGGTGGAGACGATGGTGCCTTCGCCGAAGAGTCCGTATGCGGTGACGAAGCTGGTGGGGGAATATTACCTGCGGGTGTATGCGGCGGTGTATGGGATGTCGACGATTTCGCTGCGGTATTTCAATGTGTTCGGGCCGCGGCAGAATCCGAATTCGCAGTATGCGGCGGTGATTCCGGCGTTTGTGTCGGCGCTGTTGAAGGGGCAGCGGCCGAAGATTTACGGGGATGGGGAGCAGACGCGGGACTTCTGCTTTGTGAACAACGTGGTGAAGGCGAACATGCTGGCGGCGACGGCGGAGACGGAGTTGAGCGGGCAGGTGGTGAACATTGCGTGCGGGCAGCGGACGAGTTTGAATCACATGCTGGCACAGATGCAGAAGACGCTGGGGACGAACGTGAAGCCGGAGTATCTGCCGGAGCGTGCGGGGGATGTGCGGGATTCGCTGGCGGATGTGCGGGCGGCGAAGGAGTTGATTGGGTATGTGCCGGAGGTACTGTTCGACAAGGGGTTGGAGATTACGGTGAAGGCGTATGCGGGGGGGGTGAGGGGCGGGGTCTAGGGTCTAGGGTCTGGGAAGTCGGGCTCTTGATGTTGCGGGTGGCTGGGTGGAGGTATGCGCGTTTTGCTGGCGTGCGGTTTGCGGCGTTGCTGGGCGGCCTCATGGAATGGAGACCGTTATGACGAAGCGGACAGGACGTTTGGCACCCGGCGCGGGCGCGGGTGGGCGGGTGAGTCGGTGGCCGGCGCTTTTGTCGGTGATTGAGGGGGAGCGGGTGCGGAAGACGGTGGTGGAGGGGCGGAAGTATTATGCGGTTGTGGATGTACTGGAGGTGGCGAGCGAGGTGGAGCACCCGGAGGATTACTGGGCGGGGCTGCTGCGGCGGGAGCCGGGGTTGTCGGAGTTGTGGGAGGAGCTGGCGTTTCCGGCAGGAAGTGAGGTGGAGGAGGAGGCGGTGCTCATCGGGGCGGATTTGATGGGGGTTCTGCGGATACTGGAGGCGGTGAGCGGGCGGAAGACGGAGTCGGTGAAGCGGTGGATGGCGCAGTGTTGCGCGGAGCGGATGGAGGAGTCGGAGAATCCGGAACTGGCGGTGATTCGGGCGCGGCGGGAGTATGAGCGGCAGGGGTTGCCACGGCGGTGGATCGATCAGCGGATGCGGTCGATATCGACGCGTGCGGAGGTGGTAAGCGAGTGGCACAAGCGCGGGGCACAGACGAGCGAGGATTTCCGGGAATTGACCAATGCGCTGATGCAGGAGGGGTTTGGGATGGATGTGGAGACGTATCGGCAGCACAAGGGATTGTTCGGGCGGGAGAATCTGCGGGATCAGATGACGGAGATGGAGCTGGTGCTGGTGAGCCTGGGGGAGGCGGTGGCGGCGACACTGCACCGGAGCCATGGGAGCAAGGCGATGGAGGAACTGGAGCAGGACATGCGGCGTGCGGGCGGGATCGTGGCGGAGACGCGGAAGCGGATTGAAGGGGAGAGCGGGCTGACGGTGGTGGAAGGGGAACGGCGGGCGCCGGCGGAGCGGCGGAATCCGGCGGAAGGGGGTCGGGAGGTGGTGTATCGGCGCGGGGAGGGGCGCGGGTTGGCGGAGGGGTCGGGGGCGCGGGGGGAGTGACAGGGCGCGGGCGTTGGTAGCGGGGGCGAGGCTTTTTCGGGTGATGTTTTTCGAGGGGCGCGGGTTATCATGCGTAGAGCGGCGCGATTGGGGGGCGGGCGGCGCTGCGGGAGAAGGTGACGCATGCCGTTCATGGCGTTTGACTACCTGTCGCTGATCATGCACCTGGCGGGATTGCTGGTGAGCGTGATGACATTCTGGCGTGCGGGGGCGATGGAGGAGGCGACGGAGCGGCGGTTGAGCGTCATTTGGTCGGGGCTGAGCGCGGTGGTGTATTTGGGGAGCTGGCTAATTTTGGGGATGGGATGGCCGGGGATTATCGGAGGGCAAGTGCTGCTGCTGGTGGCAATCGGGGTGGTACGCGGGATTGCTTACCTTCGAGAGGGACAGGAGTAAGGGCGCTAGAACGCATATGCGATTGGTTGGAAGAATGCTCAATGAATGGGCAGGATGAGCCGATGCGAGGGGTGGTTCTGATGTGTTTTAGTGGGAACCTCTGTACATGCCGTTACTTGTGTCTTGCGACGATCTGCAGCCGGGGATGCGCCTGGCGGAAGCGTTTCTGCATCGGGGCCGGACGATGCTGCCCGGGGGCAAGACGCTCTCGGCGGATGACGTGGATATTCTGCGGAGGAAGTATCCGGAGGCGATGCTGAAGGTGGGGGATCCGGTCCTGGATTCGGTGGTGCAGTTTGAGAATGATGCGCGGGAGCTGGAAGTTGCGGCGACGGTGACGCAGCAGATCACGTCGGCGATGGCGGACGTGCAGCAGCGGCTGTCGAACCACACGAATTTGAGCGGGATCGATTTCGGGGGGATTCGGAACACGGTATCGTCAGTGATCGACTACCTGAAGAACAACCCGGTGTCGGCGGCGCTGATCAACCGGATGAAGTCGGATGAGAGCTATCTTGCGGAACATGCGGGGAATGTTTTTTACCTGAGCATGGTGCTGGGGAGCGGGGTGAAGGATTACGTGGTGCGGGAGCGGCAGCGTCAGACGGCGGCGAGCAACCTGTCGGCAGGTCTGGCGATGGACCTGATGCCGCTGGGGCTCGGGGCGATGTTGATGGACATCGGGATGACGCCGCTGCAGCACCTGTTCAAGCCGGGGTATGTGCTGACGGAGGAGGACCGGCAGGCGCTGGTGGAGCATCCGCGGGTGGGTGCGGACATGCTGCCGGACTCGATGCCGTCGGCGGCGAAGATGATCGTGCGGTGGCATCACGAGAACTTTGACGGGACGGGGTATCCGGACAAGAAGCCGGGGGCGAGCCTGCATGTGTTTGTGCGGATTGCGCGGATCTGCGATGCGTTCGATGCGGCGACGTCGGAGAAGTTTTACAAGCAGGCGAAGAGCCCGGTGCGGGCATTGTGGGAGATGACGTACGGGCCGTACAAGAAGTTTTATGACCCGGTGCTGATGAAGGTGTTTGCGTCGATCATCCAGCCGTTCCCGATCGGGGCGAAGCTGAAGCTGGCGGACGGGCGGACGGCGGTGGTGGTGAAGTACAACCGGCGGACGCCGTTCCAGCCGACGGTGGTGATTGCGTTTGATGCGGAGGGGAATCGGATTCCGGCGGACCAGTTGCAGCCGCCGGTGAATGTGGGGGACGGGAACGAGTTGCGCCTGGATTCGTATGGGGCGGAAGATCTGCGGTATGTTCAGGAGATGAGCGACGTTGAGGCGAAGCCGGCAGAGCGGGGGAGGTTTGGGGATTTGATGGAGGCGGTGTTTCCGTGAGGGGCGGGGACGGCGCCTGCATACGGGATCAAGCTTTGGGGAGGAAGGGGAGGAGTTCGGGGGGGATGGTGTTGTTGAGAATCATGCTGGTGACGAGTTTGGCGATGAGGGGGGCGAGGCCGATGCCGGTTTTGTAGAAGCCGCCGGCGACGAAGGTATTGAGGCGATGAGGGAAGGGGCCGACGATGGGGGCGTGGTGGGGGGCGTCGGGGCGGAGCCCGGCCCAATGGCGGCGGATTTTTGAGTGGGCGAGTTCGGGGAAGAGGGCGGCGGCGCGGCGGTGGAGATCTTGGCGCGCTTCGGGAGTGGGGTCTTCGTTGAAGGCGGCTTCGGGTTCGGTGGTGGAACCGACGAGGATTTCTTGGGTCCAGGGGAGGAGGTAGGTGGGGCCGTCCTTGACGATGTGGCGGAGGTGCAGGCCGGGGGGAACGGAGAGGGCGATGGCCTGGCCTTTTGCGGGGGTGATGGGGATGTCGGGGAGGAGTTTTTGGGTCCAGGCGCCGGCGGTTACGAGGGAGATTCCATCGGAGGGAAGGGTTTCGAGGGGTGAGTTCCAATGAACGGCGACGCCGGAATGGCGGCACGCAGATTCGAGGGCGTGGAGGAGGTCGGGGATTTCGACGGCGGCGGTGGCGCGGCACAGGAGCGCGCCTTCGTGGCGGGCGGCGAGGGTGGGCAGGAGGGCTGCGACGTGGATGGGGGCGAGGGTTTCCATGATGGGGTAGCCGGGCGCGAGGGCGGGCCATTGGGCGTTGGCGGCAGCGGATTGTTCGTTGGCGCGGGCAACGGCCTTGGGGGAATTGAGGAGTTCGATGCGTCCAAGGCGGCGGAAGGAGATGGGGTGATTGGCGAAGGTGGAGAGTTCATGGAGGAAGGATTCGAAATGCCAGAGGCTTTGGCGCTGGAGGACCTGGTGTGGGAAATTGGCGAGGGGGGCGGCGGGCCAGAGGGCGCCGAGGGCGGCGCCGGAAGCGCCCTGACCCTGGCGGCGGGCATCGTAGAGTGAGACGGTGGCGCCGGCTTGCGCGAGCCGCCATGCACAGGTGAGGCCGATGACCCCCCCACCGAAGACGGAGATGTTCATGGAGGGGCTCCGGGCACGGGACAGGGCAATTGCATCAGTGTAGGGGGAGAGAGATGGGAAGGCGACAGGAGCGGGAGGAGAGGCGTGGGGAGATCCGGGGAGGCGGTGCGGTTTTCCCGGCGGAGCGCGGCGCATGTGCATCATGGATCAAGGCAGCGCGCGCGAACGGGCGGGGCGCGATGCATGATGCAGCTGCTGGAGGTGTCGCGGTGGGTTGGGCGTCAGTTTTGACGGGGTGATCGGCGTCGGAGGAGCAGTGCGCCGGCTGCGGCGAGGAGGGAGAGGGAAGCGGGTTCGGGGGCCGGGGCGGAAACGGGGGCGACGGCGACGGAGGCGGCGGCCGGCGACGCGCTGGTGCCGAAGTTGTTGAGAACGAGGGAGAGATCGGTGAGATTGATGGCGGGGGCGGAGTCGAAGTTTCCGTCAGTGCGGAGGTTGCTGTTGGCACCGAAATGATTCAAGACGATGGAGAGGTCAGTGAGGTCGACTTTTCCGTCGCCGTTGGCGTCACCGTCGATGAGGGTGGAGAGGCTGACGTTGTCGATGTGGACGCCGACGTTGGAGGCGAGCGGGAAGTGTCCGCTGTTGAAGGTGACGGCGCCGAGGGAGATGGGGAGGTTGGGATCGAAGACGGAGGGGGCGCCGCCGATGGTGCCTTGGGGGTCGTCGGTGCCGGTGTTGAGGGTGACGGTGACGGTGGTGTAGCCGGAGGGATCAAGGGTGGGGGTCCAGATGCGTGCGAAGGTGTTGCCGTTCTGGGCTTCGTTCCACTGGGAGAGTTCGAAAGAGACGGCGCCGGTATCGTTGGCGTTGGAGGCCATGAGGGAGATGGTGAACTGCACATCCTGATCGCGGGCGGCCGGCATGACGGAGGCGGGGGTACCGATGCTGCTGCGGCCGATGCCGGCGTAGAAGTACCAATCGGTGTTGATTTCACCGGAGGCGTCGCAGGTCAGGTAAAGGGCCTGGCTGCCGTTGACGCCGTTGTTGTCGACGCCGAAGGCGGCGGTGGTGTTGGAGGGGCCGAAGTAATTCCACCAGCCGTCGACGGAACCGGTGGCGGAGGGGAAGGAGTCGAAGTTCTGGGAATAGAGGGATGCGGCGCGGGCGGTGGTGGTAAGAATGCTGCAGACGGCCAGCAGGGGAAGCAGTGTGGATGCGAGCGATCGAACGTTCATGGAGACCTCCAGATAAGCCGTCCAACGTCAATTCTCCCCGTCGCCGCCGCAGCGAAGTGCTGGAAGGCCAGGGTTGTTTTTAGAGACGAGCGATGGGTTATGCATTCACCCATCGCTCCAATGAGTCCCGCGGATGGTGCTGCTGTGGGTTTCACAGATGTTGCTCGACTGCAGCCTTTCGCGAGACAGGCGTGGGGGTCCATCTACCCTCCAGAGCGGGTCAGAGTCTTCGGAGCATGACGCGTACTTCGAAATTGGGCTCCTGCAGTGAGGGATTGGGGTTCCAGGCGTTGCCTGATCCACTGGGGAAGGAGCCCTTTTTGACGTTAGCGGCGTGGCCATCCATGAAGAGCCAGTTGGTGGTGGAATTTGCGTTGTTTCCGTGGCGCAGGTTGATGTTGTTGAAGTTGCCGTAGGTGTAGATGTCGTGGCCGTCGGCGACGATGCCGACATAGGAGGCGCCTTCGACGGCGGTTTCTTTTGCGTAGGTGATTCCGGCGGCGGCATCGACATAGCGTCCCGGATAGAGGTTGCCGAGTTTGACCATGGGATCGACCCAGACGAAGGGGCCCTGGTTGCCGGAGACCCAGGGGTCGAGGCCGGAGACGAGGTAGTTGCAGCGATAGGCGTTGCCCTTGCTGTCGTATTCGATCTGGTAGGACTGGCTGACGATGTCGGTTTGGGAGTTGGGGTTGTCCCACTCATTGGCGGAACGGTCGAGGCCGGAGGGACAGATGAAGGGGCTGGAGTGGGCGTTTCCGTTGCTGGTCATGCCAAGGGAGCCCATGTAGCCCCACTCGGAGAATTCGGGGAACCAGAGGAGGACTTTTTTGGTGGTGGAGTCGGTCCAGGCGTAGGGCATGATGGTTTGCTGGAAATCGGCGGAGTATTCGGCGTAGGCCTGTCCGATGGCGTGGAGATTGGAGAGGCAGCGAGCCTGTTTGGCCTGGTTGCGCGCGCCGGCGAGGGAGGGGAGGAGGATGGCGATCAGGAGGGAGATGATGGCGACGACGACGAGCAGTTCGATGAGGGTGAAGCCCGATTTGTTGGACAGCCGGGGCATGGCGATCTCCTGTTCCCGAGCAGAAGTGGCAAGACCTCGTACAAGCCGAAAGCGAGCGTCGTGCTTTGGGGGAGCGCTCGCTTCAAGGTTCAAGAGGCACGTGGGCGGCGGGAGAGAAATGACGGAAGGCACCCGACGTCCATGGGGGTAGACTACATGAAAACGTTTTTAAATGCAAACCTTTTCTTTGGGTATGTACGGGTGGAGCGAGGCGTGGTATGCTTTTTGACATGAGCGTTCAGTTGACGAGAACAACGATCGAAGAAGTGGCAGCGCGGGCCGGGGTTTCGGCGGGGACGGTGTCGCGGGTTTTGAACGGGAAAAACAAGGAAAACCGGCCGGCGATCGCCAAGCGGAGCGAGCGTATCCGGAGGATTGCCAAGAAGTTAGGTTATCGGCCCAACGCGGCGGCGCGGTCGATTGTGACGGGGCAGTTCGGGACGGTGGGGTTTGTGACGGCCGGGGATGCGGGGACGGACTGGTATCCGATTTCGGCCCTGAACGGGATCTACGCGGCGATCACGGCGTCGCATCGGCGGCTGCTGTTCAACCAGATTCCGGCGAAGCTTTTTTCAGATCCGGATGTAGTGCCACACCTGTTCCGGGAATCGACGGTGGATGGGTTGATCGTGAACCTGCTGCCGCGGTTTTCGGATTCGCTGGTGCCGTATTTCGAGTCGCAACCGGCGCCATGCGTGTGGATCAATCTCAAGCTGGCGGAGCGCTCGGTTTATCCGGACGACACGACGGCGGCGCCGATTGCGCTGGAATATCTTTTTGAGCGGGGGCATCGGAAGATCGGATTTCTGCAGCGGCAGTTTGAGACGAATGTGCATTACTCGGTGAACGACCGGCTGGCGGGGTTCTGCACGGCGATGCGGAAGGCGGGGCTTTCGGATGCACGGCATTTGCCGCTGCATGGGGATTCTCCGGACGAGCTAGCAACGGTGATGGATCGGGCGGAGGAGTTTCTGAGGCGCTATCCGGACACGACGGCGGCGATCTGTTATGAGATGGAGGAGGCGGTTTGCCTTCACACGGCGGCGCTGCGGGCGCGGAAGCTTCCGGGGAATTTCGAGATTGTCGGCATCAGCCACGATTTCATCCGTTACGTGACGGGCCTGCCGATTCCGACGGTGCGCATTCCGTTTTACGAGGTGGGCGAACGGGCGAGCGAGATGCTGATTGAGATGCTGACGAGCGGCAAGAGGAATGTGCCGAGCAAGCCGGTGGCGTTCAGCGATCCGGTGGATCATCGGGGCTGTTGATTCTTTTGACGGGTTTCTCCCCCCCCCCGCCATCCCCGCCATCTACCGTGCATTCATTCAAAGCGCATTTTTTCAGCCTAGTTGGTCGGGGTGACGGGGCGGGGTTCGTCGTTTCCGCCGCCCGGGCTTTTGGCGGTGATGACTCTCACGTAAGCGAGGCCGTCGGCGGGGGAGACCCAGCGGGATTCGCCGGGCTTTTTGACTTCTTTGAGGACGATGCCGCGGAGTTTTTCGGGGCCGATCTCGTGTTTTTCGACGGCCTCCATAAGTTGACGGCCCCTGGTGGTGTAGCGTTCGAGGTAGGCGACCCACTGCTTGCCGCCGGCGGCGAAGACGTGGGCTTCGACGGCGGGCTTGCCGTCGTGATCGAAGGGAGGGAGTTTGGCGGCATCGTCGGCGAAGTAGGTTGCGCCGTCGTCGGTGGTGAAGTAGCGTTCTTCGCGGCGGGCGTGGGCGGCGGAGGCGCCGCCGAAGTAGGACCAGACGACCCAGCCGTTGGCCGCGAGGATGATGGCGACGGCGGCAGCACCGATGATTTTGCGTCCGTTGGGCATGTGATCACTCTTTCCCGTGTTGATCCGAATTCCTTGAGTTCGATTCACGGCGCCTGGGCAGCGGCCGGTTTTGCGGTGGTTGACTGGGGGTCCGCGTAGAGAATGCCGCGTCCATTGGTGGCGAGGTAGACGCGGCCGTAGAGGCGCGGGTCGCCGATGACGGTCTGGCCGATCCAGCCGTATTGGTGTTGATCGTCGTTGATGCGGGTCCAGGTGGCGCCGGTGTCGTCGGAGCGAAAGACGGCTTTGAGGGAATTGATTTGGCCGACGGCGTAGAGGGCGGGGTAGGAGCGGCCGGGCGCGGGTTTGCCGAAGCCGAGGGTCCAGCAGGCGTGGATGGAGGCGAGGGGGGAGAAGGTTTTTCCGGCGTCGAGGGAATGGGCGAGGCCGTTGTCGGGGGAAGCGATCCAGAGGTCGCCGGGGGCGGCGGGGGAAACGAAGAGGCGGGCAGCGTGGAGGTTATCGTGCTGGACGGAGAAATGGGCGCCGCCGTCATCGCTTCGAAAGAGTTTGCCGCTGGCGCGGTCGAGGGCGTAGAAGCCGGCGGGGCGGACGCGGTCGGAGAGGACGTCAATTGCGGCGGGGATTCCCTGGCAGGGGGACCAGGTGGCGCCCTGGTCTGGAGAATAGAAGGGGGTTGCGTTTCCGGAGGACCAGACGAGGGCGCGGGCATCTGCGCTGATTGCGAGGGTGCGGAGGGATTTGGCGTCGGGGGGAGCGGCGGCGAAGGGTTTCCAGGTGGCGGCACCGTCGGTGGAGAGGAAGCCCTGGCCGTCGTTTCCGGAGCGCACGAAGACTTCGGGTTTTTGGCCGGCGAAATCGAGGCCGGGGGTGGTGCCGATGGAGGGGGCGAATCTGCCGGAGGCGGGGGAGCGATCGAGGTCGTCGTGGCGGAAGCCGTCGATGTCGCCGAGGGCGCTGACGAGGTGCGGACCGGCGGGCGGGCTTTTGAGTTCGAGGACGGCGGTTTCTTCGATGCCGCGGTTGTCGAAGTCCCAGCGTGTGGGGCGGCGGGTTTGCATGTTGGCGGCCTGGAAGGTGGTCCAGAGGCCGAAGCCGGTGACGAAGGTGGCGTGGCTGCTGTCGAAGGGGTCGATGGCGATGTCGCTCATCCAGTGGGGGCCGATGGAGGCGGCGTAGGGGGCGGTTGCGGGGTTGAAGGAGATGGTGGCGGGATCGGGATTGCGGACGGAGGTTTCCTTCCAGGATTGGCCGCGGTCGGTGCTGCGGAAGATGGAATCGCCGGCGCTCCAGCGGGCGAAGGTGGTGGCCATGAGGATGTGAGGGTCTTCGGCGGAGACGGCGATGCCGCCATAACCGAAGCGGTCGCCGTCCTTGGGGCGGGCGGGGGAGATGTCTTTCCACTCGGAGGTCTTGGTGTTGAAGCGCCAGAGTGCGCCGTCGAGCATACTTTCGGGGCCGGGCGGGTCGCCGTAGGAGATGTAGAGCATGCCGTCACGGGCGATGACGCCGTGGATGGGGAGGAGGCCTGTGGGGGCGTTGGGGACGGGTTGCCAGTGTTCGCCGGTGTCGGTGCTGCGGAAGAGGCTTTCGCCCTTGGTGCCGATGCCGGCGTAGAGGGTGCTCGTGGGTTCACCGTGGGGGGCGGGTGTCTGCGTGGTGTCGAAGGTGATGAAGGAGATTCCGAAGAGGCCGGCGTGCTCGGCGGCGGCGGGGAAGTCCTGAACTTTTTTCCAGGTGGCGGCGTGGTCGGTGCTGCGCCAGAGGCCGGCGGTCCGGGAGGCGAAGAACAAGACGCGCCCGTCCTGCGGATCGACGACGAGGCGTTCGCCGACGGCGCGGCCGGGATTGTTGCCGCCCATCTGGAAGGGCATCTGGGTGAAGGCGAAGGTGCGGCCGCGATCGGTGGAGCGGGCGATCACGCCGTTTTTCGACCAGGGGGCGACGTAGGTGCCGAGGGCGAGGTAGAGGCGGCTGGCGTCGGAAGGGTCGATCGCGACGCTTTCGCAGCCGAGGGTGTTGACGTTGTCCATGCCGACCCAGTCGGTCAGGGGGATCCATTTTCCGCCGTCATCGCTGGAGCGGCGGTAGGCGCCGCCGATGTCGGTGCGGATGTATTCGAGGCCGCGTTCGGCGGGGTGCATGACGATGCCGGGGACGTAGCCGCCGCCTTCGATCACGACGTTTTTCCAGACGTAGGGCTCAGCGGCGACGGGGGATTTTGCATCGGCTGCGAGCGCGGGCGGGACGTGGGCGTGGAGCGCCAGCAGTCCCACGACTGCGAGTTGAAGAAGCCATCGGCCAGAACGCACCATTCGAGATCCTCACGCGAATTATCGGTTCGCCACCACCCCTGTCGGGCTGTTGTCAGGGCGAGAGTTCGACGGGGGCGCCGTCGTAA
This sequence comes from Phycisphaerae bacterium, assembly GCA_051955985.1. Lineage (GTDB taxonomy): Bacteria > Planctomycetota > Phycisphaerae > WQYP01 > WQYP01 > DATKPA01. The sequence continues at coordinate 14,212 of JBQCGD010000167.1, forward strand.
GTTACGGTTTTTCCATCGGCCGGTGATTCGTATCCGACGGGGCGGTTCTTCGAGATGAAGACGACGTGGATCGTTCGTTTCTGCAGCATTCCGGGGTAGCCCCCCTGGCGCTTGCCGATGGTCAGTTTCTGGTTGGCGTCATTCCAGGAGATGGGAATTTCGGAGAACGCGCCTTTTTCGTACTGGTAGGTGAGGCCGTCGTCTTCGTAAAGCGTGAAGTCGCCGTTGCGGCCGGCGTAGACGTAGAGGGTGAGGGGATCGGCCTTCTTTTCGCCGGTGTACTGGAGGTCGGGGCCGAATGGGATGATGGAGCCGGCGCGGATGTGGAGGGGGATGGCGTTGTAGGGGGCCTCGGCGTCGATGTCGCGGCCGCCGTCGAGGGCAGCGCCGGTCCAGAAGTCGTACCAGGTGCCTTCGGGCAGATAGACGCTGCGGGAGCGGGCCTTGTACTCGGTGACGGGGCTGACGAGGAAGGCGGGGCCGAAGAGGTATTCGTCGCTGAGTTCGCGGGCGCGTTTGTCGTTGGGGAAGTCCATGACGAGGGGGCGCATGATGGTGGCGTCATTTTGGGTCACGGCGCCGGCGAGGGAGTAGATGTAGGGGAGCATGCGGTAGCGGAGTTTGTCGAATTTGAGTTGGGCGTTGTAGCAGGGGCTGCCTTCGCCGCCGAAGAGCCACATTTCGCGGAAGGGGGCTTCGCCGTGGACGCGGAGCATCGGGACGAAGGTAGCGAACTCGAACCAGCGGGCGTTCATTTCGCGCCATTCGTCGGTGGCTTCGCGCGTCATGGGGCGGTAGGGGGAGAAGCGTGGAGGGACGGAGAAGCCGCCGGAATCCATGGTCCAGTAGGGAAGTCCGGAGATGGAATAGCCGAGACCGGCGGCGATCTGCTTTTTCATGGCGGTCCAGGTGGAGGAGATGTCGCCGGACCAACTGGCGGCGGCGAAGTGCTGCTGTCCGGCGTAGCCGGAGCGTGTGAGGATAAAGACGCGCTGATCAGGCGCGGCTTGGCGCTGACCTTCGTAGACGGCGGCGCTGTTGAGCAAGGGGTAGGCGTTCTGGACGCTGGCGCCGGTGCCGGCGCCGGTTTTGGGCATGTGATCGAGTTCGCGGTCGAGGGTGGGCGGCGAGGGGACGAGGTCCGGCTCGGTCGCATCCATCCACCAGGCGTCGATTCCCTTGACGAAGAGGCGATCGCGCACCTGGTCCCAGAACATCTGGCGTGCGCCGGGATTGAACGCGTCGTAGAAGGTGTAGGGGTAACCGGGGCCGACCCAGTCTTTGTAGTTGGGGTCAACGGGATAAAGATAGCCTTTCGCGTCGAGGGCTTTGAAATTGTCGGTGCTGGGATAGAACTTTCCCCAGACGGAAATCATCAGGTGGGCGTGGAGGGCGTGGATCTGCTTGATCCAGCCGTCGGGATCGGGGAAGCGTTTGGGATCAAATTCGTGGGAGCCCCAGCTATCCTCCTTCCAGTACATCCAGTCCTGGACGATGTTGTCGAAGGGGATCTGGAGGTCGCGGAATTTTTTGACGACATCGAGGGATTCCTGCTGGGTGACGTAGCGTTGCCGGGATTGCCAGAGTCCGAAGATCCACTTGGGCATCATGGGGGCGTTGCCGGTGAGCTGGCGGTATCCGTGGATGACGCGGTCGAGGGAGGGGCCGTAGACGAAGTAGTAATCGATGCCGTCGCCGACGCTGGACCAGAGGGAGGTGTTGTCGCCGGCGGCTTCGTCTCCGGCGACGGGGGGCTTCCACTTGAGGGTGCAGAACTCGCAGCCGTCTTTGAGCCACTGCAATTTGATGTGGTGTTTTGTGCCGGCGTCGAAGTGAGCGTGGGCGAGGTCGTCCCAGGGGAGCCAGTCCTGTCGCCAGTGGTTGGCGACTTGCTCGCCGTCGATCCACATTGTGTAGTTGCCGTTGGCGTAGAGTTGGAACTTGTAGTCGCCGGTGGTGTCGGCGAGGAGATCGCCTTCCCAGACGATTGCTTTTTCGCCGGGGGTGGGCTTGGCTTTGCCGCGGTTGGCGGGATCGCCGTTGTGGATTTCGACATCGACGCGGGAGGGGCCGGGTTGGGTGAGGGCTTCATCTGCGTATGGCGTCGCGGTGAAACCGCCGGGCTGTCCGGACATATCGAAGATGCGGGCGGTGGGAATTGCTTCGTAGGGGCGGGGATCGCCGAACTTGGTGAAGGAGGGGTTGTCCCAGAAGAGGCCGTAGCCTTTGGAGGAGACGAGGAAGGGGACGGCGATCTCGGTGTTGTGCTGCCAGAGCTCGATGTCGGTGCCCTTGATGTCGACGAGGCCGTACTGGTGCTGACCGAGGCCGTAGAGGGATTCATCGGGATCGGGCAGCCACTGCTGGCGGATGTGGTGGGTTGCCTGTCCCTGCACTTCGGCCGGTTCCATGGTGCGGCTGCCGGGGAGTTCGCCGAGGATCATTTTGCCGGCGAGGTCTTCGAATTTGACGGTGCCTTGGGCGTCGACGACGACTTTGAGCCTGGCGGTGGTCAGGACCTTGTTGTCTGCATCGGCGGCGACATCCCAGTGGGCGGGCGACGCGTGCATGGCTGCGATTGCGAAACTTTTGTGGTTGAAGAACGCGCGATCGGGAGCGTAGGCAACGCGGACGATGTCGTCCGAGATGACCTGAAGTTTCAGGAATCCGTTGGGTTCGGGCAGAATGATGCCGTCGGCCACTTTTCCGATTTCAGCGGCGCCTGCGGCCTGCGCGAGGAGTACCCCCCTACCGAGCGGCGCGACGATGCCGACCAACAACATGCTTAAGACGTGGCGTTTCACAAATACCTCCAGGGGGTGACCGCCGGCTCCCGGTGCGGACGGATACGGCATTTTCATGGGGTGTCTTTCGTCACGATGGTTTTCGAGATGTTGACGGAGCCGTGAAGCGGCAAGTCGCGGGAGGAGGTGCCGACATCGACGGCGTATTCGCCTGCCTCTGCCACCCATGCGTGACGCTGGGGATCGAAGTAGGAAAAGCTCATGGCGTTCAGGGGGATCGCCAGTGTCTGTTTTTCGCCGGGGTCGAGTTGCACCCGTTGAAAGCCCTTGAGCTCGCGGACGGGGCGTTCGACCGGAGCGTTTTCGGGCCGCACGTAGACCTGCAGCACCTCGGCGCCCGCGCGATTGCCGGTGTTGGCGACAGTCACGTGAACGGTGGCCTGCCCGTTTTCGCCCGGGGCGACCGCCAGTTCTGAACAATTGAAGGTTGTATAGGAGAGGCCGTAGCCGAAGGGAAAGAGCGGCTCAATTTTTTTGGCATCGAACCAGCGATATCCGACGAGGATTCCTTCGGCGTATTGCTCGACGCCGTCTTTGCCGGGGTAATGGGACGGATCGTCGCCGGCGTGGGCGGGGGAATCGGTGAGTGCTTTCGGGAACGTGCAGGGGAGTTTGCCGGAGGGATTGACCTTGCCAAACAGCACATCGGCGAGAGCGTTGCCGCCTTCTGTACCGCCGTACCAATATTGGATGACGCCGGGCACGCGCGGCAGCCAGGAGTCCATGGCGAGCGGGCCGCCACCCGTCAGGACGACCACGGTGCGGGGATTGGCACCGGCGACATGCTGAATCAGTTCCACCTGGGCGGGGGTCATGTCCATGTTCGGGCGATCGACGCCTTCTTCATCCTGCGAGCGGTAGAGCCCGGCGAGAATGACGACGGCGTCGGCGGTTTTGGCAGCGTCGGCCGCTTGCTGCAAGAGCGCCGGATCGGCTGCGGGAGTGCGGCCGTTCTTGTCGGGCGGCAGGTAGCCCTGTGCGTAAACGACCTTGCCGGCCTGGCCGAGGAGATTCTGAATTCCTTTGAGCGGGGTGACCTCGTATTTGGTTTTGATGGCGGCGGAGTTTCCGCCGTGGGCGAATTTCTGCGTCGCGATGTCGCCGATGACCGCGATGCGCTTGATCCTGGCGGGGTCGAGCGGGAGGAGGCTGTTCTCGTTTTTCAGCAGCACCATCGCCTCTTCCTCGACGCGGCGTGCGGTTGCCACATGGGCGGGGGACGTGGGGGCCATGCCGGCCTTCTTGACTCCCCTATCGAACATGCCGGTGGCGAACATCACGCGCAGGTTGCGGCGTGCCATGTCGTCGAGGCGTTCCATGGGCACTTCGTGGTTTTCGACGGCTTGCTTGAGAGCGTCGGCGAAGTAGAAGTCTTTGTAGGGGCGATCGGTGCCCATCTCGAGATCCAGCCCGTGATTCGCGGCGGCGACGGTCGAGTGGGTGCCGGACCAGTCGGACATCACGACGCCGGGGAAGGCCCAGTCGCCTTTGAGGATTTCGTTGAGAAGAAGGGGATTTTCGGAGCAGTAGGTGCCGCGGAGCTTGTTGTAAGCGGTCATCACGCACCATGCGTGGGATTTGGTGACGGCGGCTTTGAAAGCGGGGAGGTAGATTTCGTGGAGGGCACGGTCGCTCATTTCGACATCGATATTGTTGCGGTCCGTTTCCTGGTTGTTGGCGGCGAAGTGTTTCACGCAGGAGGCGACGCCCTGCGACTGCTCGCCCTCGATGAAACCGACGGCCATGCGGCCGGCGAGAAATGGGTCTTCGCCGAGGTATTCGGAATTCCGGCCGTTGAGGGGGGTGCGCATGATGTTGACGCCGGGTCCGAGCATGATTTGCTTGCCGCGGGCGAGGGCTTCCTGGCCGATGACGGCGCCGTAGGCGCGGGCGAGTTCAGGATCGAAGGAGGCGGCGAGGCCAATGTTGGCGGGCATTGCGGTGGAGAAATCATCGGCGTGTCCGGCGGGCTGCCAGGTGTCGGGTCCGATGTCTTCGCGCACGCCCTGGGGTCCATCGGAAAGCCAGCGGCGCGGGACGTTGAACCGTGGGAGCGCGGCGGTGGTGAATTTGGAGTCGGCGTGCACAAGGGAGATTTTTTCGTCGAGGGTGAGGCGATTGAGCAGGTCGGCGATGCGTTCTTCGACGGGCCGGTTGGCATCGCGGAACGCTTCTTCCCCGAAGGCGGCGCGGCCGGCGCAAGCACCAGCGATGCATATCCCCGCTACGGCGGCCCAGACGAAATTCATGCGTACTCCTCGCCGCGGCGCCCGAGATGCTGTTGCGCCGCTTCCTATTTGCAAACGTTATCAAATACTAGCGGAATGTCAATCTGAAAGTTCGGTCAGGGCGCGCAGAAATGCCCCGCGCAGGGCTGCTCGCCTCTGCAAGGGCTGCCTAAATCTGCAACAATCTGAGCTGGGAGAACACGCCGTTTTTGGCGAGAAGTTCTTCGCGGCCGCCGTATTCGACGAGGCGGCCGTGATCGAGCACCACGACTTTGTCGGCGTGCCGGATCGTGCTGAGGCGATGGGCGACGATGAAGGTGGTGCGGCCGTCGACGAGGCGGTTGATGGCCTGCTGCACGAGTTGCTCGGAAACGACGTCGAGGCCGCTGGTGGCTTCGTCGAGGATGATCACCCTGGGGTTGCGGATGAGGGCGCGGGCGATGGCGATGCGCTGGCGCTGGCCGCCGGAGAGTGCGGCACCGTTGGGTCCTATTAATGTTTCGACGCCCATGGGGAGTCGTGCGGTGAATTCGCGGACGTTGGCCATCTCGAGGACCTGGTTGAAGGTGTCTTCTCTCACACCGTCGATCCCGTAGGTGATGTTTTCGCGGATGGTTCCGGAGAAGAGCTGGATCTGCTGGGGGACGACAGCGAGGTGCTGGCGGAACTGGCGGAGGTCGAGATCGCGCATGTCGCGTCCGTCGAGCAAGAGGCGGCCACGGGTCGGGTGATAGAAGCCGATGATCAGAGACATTAATGTGGATTTGCCGGAACCGGACTCCCCGACCACCGCGACGCATTCGCCGGGCTGCACCTCGACGGAAATGGCGTCGAGCGCAAGGTGGTTCGATTCCGCATATTGATAAGAGACATCTTCGAACCGGAATCTGCCGGAGACGTGGGGGACGGGGAGGCGCGGGCCGCCGGCTTCGAGGTCCGAGACCTCCAGGATTTCGCCGATGGAACGGAGGGACTCGACTGCGGTGGAATATTGGGGGTAGAGGAGGGTGAGCGTGGAGACAGTGCCGATGACGGTTGTGAAAAGGCCCTGGTACATGACGATGTCGCCGACGGGCATTTTGTGATAAAGCACGAGTACGACGGTGAAAAGGAAGCAGGCGAAGGTGAACAGATTGAAGGAAGCCCAGGTGGAGGAGCCGAAGAATTCGTTAAACGTGTCGAGGCGAGTTCCGGCGACGCGGGTGCCTTCGAGTTTCCCCCAGACGCGGCGTGTTTCGGTTTGTTCGAGCGCGTGGGCGCGGGTGACGGGCAGCATTTCGACCATCTCGGCGACGTGGGCGGAGACGGATTCCAATCCGGTGCGGAATTCCTCGTTGCGCTTGGCCATGCGTTCGCGGAAGGAGCGCATCAGCAGCACGGCGAGGGGCGTGGCGAGGAGAAAGAACGCGAGGACGGCGAATTGCCGCTTGACGAGAATCACGACCGCGGTTGCGACGACGGAGCAGAGGCTTGCCAGACCGGTGTCGTACGCCGACTTCACGAGCATCTGCACGACTTCGACATCGCGGAGGATCTTGGACTGCAGACGGCCGCCGCTGAAGCGCCAAAAGTAGGACATTGAGAACTGCTGGAGTCGCATGAGGAGGGCGGCGCGGAGGTTCAGTTGCACCTCGCGCACGGAGCGGGAGAGCAGGTACGCATAGACGGTGTGCAGGGGGACGTTCAGGAGCAGCAACACGGCAAGCACGGCGGCATTCAGCAGGATGTCGCGGGTGATTGCCGGGCCGCCGGAGACGACGGCGTTGATGACGTTTGCAAGTACGATGGGCATTACCCAGACGGGCGACTGTTTGATAACGAATGCGAGCATCGCCAGGGCGAGGCGCCGCCCGTGTCCGCGGAACAGGAGCCACAGTGTTTTGGCCGGATGATTTGAACCAAACCGGATGGCACTGATCCGCAGGAGTTCCTTTTCGAGTGACTCTGTCATTCAGTGCTCTATGTGATTACCGGCCGTGAGGAGGAGGTGACTTGATGGGTTTCTCAACTGTACCAGAAGGGTGTGAGGGGGCGGAACGGAAAACCGGTCATTGGAGGGACCCAGGATGCGGGTGGCCGGCAGGGATGGAACGGTTTTGGCTATGGGGCGGCCAGGGACCGGAAAAAGAGCGCGCGCAGGCCACGGAGGGCGGGATGTTGAGGGGGAGGTTCGGCGGTTGTCTTGTTAAGAGCGCGGGGCGAGTTGCGGAGATGGCGATCGCCCGTATGTGGCCGCTACGGGACCGGAGTTGTCAATGTGTGTTAAACCGCTGTCCCGGGCTTTACGAATCTACGATGCTCCATATGTTAAGAGCTCTTGAAAGTGTCACCGTGGACCGCGTAACGTGCCTATTCTACTAGGGGTTGGGTGAGAAGTACAGTGCCTCATCGTAGCTTAGCTCGGCCTGGGATTTCCGGTCCGGGGGTGCGAATTCCTGTACAATCCTGTACCGTTCCTGTTCCGCGGTGTTCGTGTTTTGATCGGCGTTCGGGGGATCTTCCTGTCGCGATACGGCAGGCTTATATTGGAGAGGATTGTCCGGCGACTATAGTCCGATCGGCGACCGACTTTTCGTTCAGACACGGGGGTGCCGGGCGGGAGAGTGTGTTTGGGGTGCCATAACGTGTTGGAGGGCACCAAGGGGGTCGAGCTTGGCTGTGAGCGGTCGCTTTCGTCGACTTGTGGACGACGCCGCATACGGGTGGACGCGGGATTCAGTCTCCAATTTACTTTTATGCGAATGTCGTGATGATTTGCTGGCGTGTAAGCCAACGGTTTGAAGGGCCGAGAGCGTAAGGGGATGGGGCGCGGGAGTTACCGAAATGAGGGAGTCCTCATGTGGGCGAATTTCGCCAGTTTAACAGGGGGTGAGTTGTTCGGCCGATTATCGGCCGAAAGTGCGGGTTTTGAGCCGAAAATGCGGTTCACATGGTGAATTGGGGAGTAAAAGATTCCCAGATTGGATTTGCACTCCCGCTGGGTGGTGGTATTGTTCCCGCGGATTGAACTCGGCAATCTTCCTGAACCATGAAAGACGGGAAGCAGGCTAAGTGAGATTCGCGAAGTGGAACATTCCCCAGCTGGCCAGAACGGATCGGCGGCTTGCGGGAAAGCCAATAACCGATCCGCGTAAGGTCAGGGCGTCTCCTGATCAATTGTAAGGAAGGAAAGAACATGAAACTCGCAAAGATGGGAATCTTGGCGGCAGCGGTGGCTGGCCTTATTGGCTTGTCGTCGTTAACCCGGGCAGACTCGATTGACCCGACTCCAGTGGATGCGACTGGCAATGGGCTGTATTACGAGAGCGGCAGCGGTCCGTACAGCTATAAGATCACCTTCTTGGTATCGGGCGGGAGCTTTGTAAAGACGAACGACTTCTTTGATCTCAATCAGCTGCAAGGTGCGACAGTGTCGAGCGTCGCTTTCACGGGCGCGGGTTGGACAAACAACTCCACGGCAACTGACATTAAGTTCACGTATACGGGCATTCCGACGATTGGCAGCGCCTCGACTCCCGTAACGTTGGGAGTTCTGACGTTTAACAGTGCGACCGATTTCTCGAGTTTCAGCATCATACCCGTCGATCCCCTCGGTGACACGGGACAGATTGGTGGTCGCGCTCAGTACAACGGCGGGACGTTCAATGGCCTCCACCTTATTGCTGCCCCGATTCCGTCGGCAGCGTGGATGGGCTCGAGCCTGCTGCTCGGTGTCGCTTTGTTCAGCAAGTTTCGCAAAGTCCGGGCAGCTTAAATTCAGGGCATAGGTCCTCGAATAATAAGAAAGGCGGCGAACTTGTTCGTCGCCTTTCTCATTTTTGCAAAGCAATCGCATCCGTCCAGCGAACCACGTCTTTCGCAGTGCGTCGGGGAGACGCGGCGGTTGGATGATTCCCGTCCGGCGAACCACGTTGGCAGGAATTGACGGCGGTGGCGTAGCCATTGCGCCTTCGGGACCGTGGACGGGGAAAGATTAGGGGGGCGGTTTACCGGGGGCTGGGTTGCCAGCGGTTGGGGAGTAGATCAGAGAGCTGGTTCACGGAGTGAGCGGCGATTCGGGTCATCACGTCGCGCAGGAATTCAACGGGACTGACGTGGTGGCGTTCACAGGTGGCCACGAGGCTAAAAAGAACGGCGGCGGTGTGCCCGCAGGTGTCGGACCCGAGAAAGGTCCATGTGCCTCGGCCCACCGCGATCCGCCGCAGGGCGCGTTCCGAGAGGTTGTTGCCGATATCGCCAACTCGCCCACGGTGGTGTCACGGGGCGGGTTAAAAGGGTTCTTCCGCACATTTGGTGAAAGCTGACGTGCCTGCGGCGCTACGTGAAGGCGAAGGCAGGAACTCTGTGGAACAGAGCATTAAGCGGAAGGGAACTCCGCCATGTGTCATGGGGCGGATAAATTCAGCCAGTAAGGGGCGGGTTCAAAAGCAGCCATTTTGAGGCGAGGGAGATTGGGTTCGTAAGCTCCGGGTTTCCGGGTAAGGAAGCAAGGAGCAAGCGGATGGCCAATCACCTCAGAGTGGCGATGATTCATGCGATTGTGACATTGCATCAACGTGGCTGGTCGAACCGGCGTATCGCGCGGGAACTGGGTGTGGACCGCGGCGCGGTGGCGCGGCATCTGGCGGGGGTGGCCGAGGCAAATGTTGCCACGGGTGGTGAGAACCCGCCCCCCGGCTCCGATGCGGTCCCAGCAGGGGCGGCAGATTCAAAACCAGCCACCCCGGAAGCCAACCCGCCCCTCGGGTCGGATGCCGATTTGACAAGTGTTTCCGAACCGCCGGAGCCCCCTGAACATGCCGCAAAAGCAGCCATCAACCCGCCCCTCGGGTCAGAGGGTGGGTTGGCTGCGGTTGTCGCCGGCCCGCCGAGCACCTGCGAACCCTACCGGAATTGCATTGAAGAGAAGATTGCCCAGGGTCTCTCCGGCCGGCGCATCTACCAGGACCTGGTTCAGGAACATGGCGATGACGGCGCTCCCAGCTACGACAGCATCAAGCGCTTCCTGCGGCACCTGCGCAGAGAGACACCGGTTCCCTTCCGCCGGATGGAATCGCCGCCGGGTCAGGAAGCACAGATCGATTTTGGTTCTGGCGCCACCGTCGTCGGAGCCGATGGCAAGCGCCGCCGCACACACGTCTTCCGCGTGGTACTGAGTCATTCGCGTAAAGGCTACAGCCAGGCCGTCTTCCATCAGACCACCGAAGACTTCATTGCCTGCCTGGAGAATGCCTTCCATCACTTCGGCGGCGTTCCCAAAACCCTCGTAATCGACAATCTGCGTGCGGCGGTCAAGCAGCCGGACTGGTATGACCCGGAACTGGTTCCCAGGCTGGAGGCGTTCTGCCGGCATTACGGCACCGTTATCCTGCCCACCCGGTCGTACACGCCGCGGCACAAAGGCAAGATCGAACGCGGCATCGGTTATGTGAAGGATAATGCCCTCAAGGGCCGCACGTTCACCAACTTGCAGGAACAGAACCAGCATCTGGCCCAGTGGGAACAATCGGTCGCCGACACCCGCATCCACGGCACCACGCGCAAGCAGGTTGGCAAAGTCTTCCACGAGATCGAACGCGCAACGCTGCTGCCGTTACCGGCAGAGCGGTTCCCCTTCTTCCATGAAGCCCTGCGGACCGTGCATCGCGATGGACACGTGGCCGTGGCGCAGGCGTATTACTCGGTTCCACCGGAATACGTCGGCAGGCAGGTGCAGGTGCGGTGGGATGCGCATCTGGTGAAGATCTTCAATCACCGGCACGAGCAGATCGCCATCCATGCCCGGGAGCAGGCCGGACGCTTTGCCACGAATCAGGCCCACCTGCATCCCCACAAGACCAGCACCGTGGAACGGGGAACGAGCTATCTGCTTCAGCAGGCGGCGCTATTGGGATCGAACGTGGCGACGTGGTCACAAGCGATGTTGCAGAATCGCGGTGTGGAAGGTGTGCGGGTGCTGGTGGGATTGCTCTCGATTGCACGTGAACAGCCCGGATGTGACCTCGAACGGGCCTGCCGGATCGCCCACAGCCATCATGCCTACCGACTGCGGGCCATTCGGGAACTGCTCAAGACCCCCGATCCTGTCGGCGAGCAGGAAGCATTCGAGTTCACCGCTTCGCACCCGATCATCCGTGAATTGCACGAATACGACGCTCTGGTACGCGATGCTTTGCGCGGCATGGAGCCCACCATCCATGCTGAGGCGTCATGAAAAATAAGGAACCGCTGCGCGGAACAGGAATCTGCTTTGGAGAGGAACCCATCAGGCCCCAAGGGTTCCCTCCAAACCTCCCTCCGCTTCCCCACTCCGCCACAGGGCAAGCGGCGCGTGATGGCTGCATTCCGCGGCCGGCGTGATCAATCGTGGCGTTCCATTGGAAAGGATCCGTTGATGAAGGATTCATTGGATACCGCGCTCAAAAAGCTGCGGCTCTCGGGGTTGCTCCAGACGCTGGAGGTCCGATTGCAGGAAGCGGTCGGCAACCATCTCAATCACACCGAGTTCCTGGAGTTGATCCTGCAGGACGAATTGACCGTCCGGCAGGATCGCCTGATTCAGCGCCGGGTCAAAGCCGCCGGCTTCCGCGAGATGCGCACCCTGGATGACTTCGATTGGCAGTTCAATCCTTCGATCAAGAAGAAGCAGGTCTTCGACCTGGCGACCTGCCGCTTCATCAAGGAGGGTAAGGATGTGCTGCTGCTCGGACCGCCCGGGGTGGGAAAGAGTCACCTCGTGCAGGCCATTGGCCATCAGGCGATCAAGGGCGGTTACATGGTGCTGTACCGCTCCATCTTCGATCTGGTCCGGGACTTCCTGCAGGATGAAGCGATGGGCGGGCAGGATAAGATGCTCACGCGGTATCTCAAGCCGGACCTTCTGATCATCGACGACATGGGGATCAAGCAGTTGCCCAAACGCTCCGGCGAATGCCTCTTTGAGATCATTCTCCGGCGGTACGAGACCCGTTCGACGGTGATGACCTCCAATCGTCCGCTGGAGGACTGGGGCAAATTGCTCGGTGACGTACCCTCTGCAACGGCCGTTCTCGATCGCTTCCTGCACCACGCCGAAATCCTCTCCATCACCGGCCGCAGTTATCGCCTCAAAGACCGCGCGACCACAGACTCCAGCGCCAAAGAACGTGCCGCAAAAACAGAAAAACAGGATGCTCAGACCGGAGACGCTTGTCTCCAGACCACATCCTGATGTATACCACCCCCTGACCGACTGGCTGCTTTTGCCCTCCGGTCAACCCGCCCCACAGTGGCTGCTTTTAACCCGCCCCGTGACAGCCATGAACCTTGCCCCTGTCCTGCCAGACGCCTCCAGTCTGGCGGTTGAACAACTCACGTTGACGCCCACCAGGATCACGCTGGTGGTTGCTACTACGCAAAAAGCTTCGATTTGCCCCGTCTGCCGTCAACCTTCCAGTCGAATCCATAGTCATTACAGTAGGCGATTGGCCGATCTGCCCTGGATGGGCACACCGGTTGGGATTGAACTACATGTGCGACGGCTCTTTTGCGATAGCCCCGATTGCCAGCGCCGCATTTTCACCGAGCGGCTACCGGCCGTCACCGCATCGTACGCCCGGAAGACCTCTCGCCTGAACGCCGCCTTGTCTATTCTGGCGTTGGCATTGGGGGGAGAACATGCCTCTCGTGTTGCGGAGAAAATCGCGATTGCCACCAGCCCGGATACTCTCCTGCGGCTGATCCGCCGCATGCCAATGCCGGACGCTAGAGTTGCACCGGTGGTGGGCGTTGACGACTGGGCACTTCGCAAGGGTTTGCGCTACGGAACAATCCTTTGCGATCTGGAAAAGCATCGTGTTCTCGACCTGCTGCCGGAGCATACGGCAGAATCCGTCAGTGCGTGGCTGGCCCGGCATCCGGAGATACGAACAGTCAGCCGCGACCGCGGGAGCACTCTCATTCGTGCAACGGGTACGGGAGCCCCGCAGGCCCGTCAAGTGGCGGACCGCTTTCACCTGCTCAAGAACCTCCACGAAGCGTTGATTCGCTGTCTTGATCGACAAGGGAAGGAACTGCAAGAAGGCGCCAAGCAGGCAGCGGCTGCCAATCTGCCTGCAACTTCACAATCACCAAACTGGGATCCACTACCAGCGCGGCCGCGGCGTTTGCCGGCATCGAATGCCGAGCGCGAATCTTCTGAGAACACCCGCACTCGCCGCGAAGCGCGTTACCACGAAGTCTGGGTGCTGCATCGGCAAGGGCTATCCCAGCGCGACATCGCCCGCCGGCTCGGACTGGATCGCAGCACGGTGGGGCGTCACCTCCGTGTGGAAGACTGCCCAGAGCGGGCCAAGCGGCACAACATTCGTTCCACCGATCTATTCTTGGATTATTTGCGGCAGCGGTGGTCCGAAGGATGTCACAACGCCCGGCAACTCGCTCGAGAGATCACGGCGCGCGGATTTAGGGGATCGTCTTGCGCCGTGAAACGCACCGTGGCTCCATGGCGCGCCGAATTACCCGTTAAGGACCCTCAAAAGGAGCCGCGGTCGTGGCAGAAGAAGTTGGTGCGGGCCTCCGCACGGCACGTCTCCTGGTTGTTGGTCAAGACGCCAAATGACCTCTCTGCGGAGGAGAAGCAACTGGTCACCGCAATCCTGGAACAAAGTCCGACGATCAAGGCTGCGACGCAATTGGTGCTGGAATTCCAGCAGTTGATTCACGGACGGAATCGCAAGGGACTTGATGCGTGGCTGAAAAAGGCGTGTGAGCCGGGTGCATCTCCGGAACTAAAGGGGTTCGCCGAGAGTCTCAAGCAGGATCTGCCAGCCGTTGAGGCTGCATTCGAATCGTCATGGAGCACCGGACAGGTGGAAGGGCAGATCAATCGACTCAAGTTGATCAAGCGGCAGATGTACGGGCGAGCGAACTTCGACCTGCTTCGAAAGCGGGTGCTGCTGGATTCGTAAGAACGGCTGCGCAGCCGAGAATGCACTGATCAGCTTTCACCAAAAGTGCGGAAGAACCTTTAACCCGCCCCGTGACAATCAAAAGTGCGGAAGAACCTTTTTTTACCCGCCCCATGACACGAACGGACACCCACCTGTCGTGATCCTTTCATCCCCCCACTCTGACACAAAACCCGAGGCAGAAAAAAGATGCGGTTCACGTATTGCTCACCAGGTATCGCCCGCTTTGGGTCCAACAACCTCCGCAAAAACAAAAAACAGGATGCGCTGGCCCGAGACACTTGTCTCCAGACCGCATCCTGATGTACACAACCCTCAGCGACTAGCTGCTTTTTCCCTCCGGTCAACCCGGGCTGTATTGGCTGATTTCCCCCCCCGTGACAGCAGAGAAAGTGGTCTACTGCACCCCTACGGCAGCAAGGCGTTTCCGCGAGGAATCGGAGAGCGTGGCGTAGTTCTTGGCAAGTTGAAGTTGCCGGAATTCAGTGTTCGCTGCGTCCTGCTGCCCTGAGAGGGCGAGAAGCCAGATTCGGGTGGCCTGAAATTCAGGGTCCGTCGGAGCAAGAATCTTTGCCTTTTCGACAGCAGCCAGCGCCTTTTCGTACGACTTTTGCTGCGCGAGAACATTGGCTTGGGTGTCGAAGAAATTGGGGATATTCGGATCGAGAGAAATTGCCTTATCGACAAGTGACAGCGCTTCGTTAAGGTCACCATTCCGGTGAAGAATGACCATCGCGAGGTTGTTGAGAACAATGGGCTGCTTGGGATCGGACTTTAGAGCACGCCGGTAAACCATTTCTGCGCCCGCATAATTGTTTTCGGTTTCGTAAATTCCCCCGAGAATTCGCAGTGTGGTCGAATCGCAATCCTCCTTCGCAGCAAGCGGTTCGAGTATTCCCAAGGCAGATTGCTCGTAAGCTTGATCATGCGTGCGCCTTCCGAGGGCGTGGAAGGCCAGTGCAATTTGATCCTTTTCCGCCGGATTTTGGGATGGGAAGGACGTTGTAGCGTAATCAAGCCACTTTTTGGCATCCTGCTCTGGAAGGTTGGCGGTAAGCGCGATCCATTCATTTCGCCACGCAGCGGAAGAGGAAAGGAACGGCCTCAGGAGAGAGGCCGCTTCCTCCGTCCTTCCCTTCATGAGAAGCCCGCGCACGTAGGCAAGAATCACGGCGTAGTAGTCATCGGGACTCTTCAAGGCTGAAGCGATGTAGGGCTGGACCAGAGCGAGTCCCTTGTCAGCGTTGTTGAGTTGTAGATTGACATTTGCAAGGAAGACGTCGGCGGGGAGAGCGGCGTTGCCAAGTCGAGACCGCCACTGCAGACCGACGGTCAGTGCTTCGCTCCACCGGCCAGCGCCGGCAAGGCTTTCAGCGGACACTCGCGCGGCTTCCGCGGAGTTCGGGAATGCTTGCATCGCGCGGCTTGCAATATCGATCGCCTGATCGGGATGTCCGGCCATGGAGCAACCACGAGCAGCAACGATCTGTACAGCAAGATTGTCGCGGGCCGTATCAGCGAGTTGCCGCAGCTGATTGAGGGGCTCGTCCGGCTTGCTTAAATGGGTGCGAAGATCAGCAAATTGACGGAGCGCCACCGCGATGTCAGGCGCATCCTTGGCGGACTGCACCATGGCAACGAATACGGATCGGAAAGATGAATCTGTACCGAACGTATGAAGTAGCGAGGAATTTGTGTTGAGTGCAGTGAAGCTAGCATCTGCGGGAATGGCGGCATGGGCTGCGGCGGCGTAGTGATCGACATCGTCGAAACGGCCGGTGAGGATGCAGAGCGTCAGAAGCTGGCGCCAGGAGGCGGCATCCGTCGGGGAATCCTTTGTGGCTTGGAGGAATTGGTTGATCGCGGCATCGGGGGATCCGAAGCGTGCGGTGTAGGCCGCGCGGATACCAAGTTTGGTGGCCGCCAGGCAGTCGATTTTATCCAGGAGTGCAAGGGTGCGTTGGGCGTCCGCGTCGCGTTTTTGAGAGCCGTAAAGATTGGCGCAGAGTTGGATCGCTTCAGGCGTAGGCTGCTTGAGAAGGTCGCTGACCAGGCTGTCGGCCTTTGCGGGTTCGTTCATCTCGCCGTAGAGAGAGGCTAGCGAGAGTTTGTCGTTGGTGGTGAGGTCAGCCACGGGAATCAGTTCCAACTGATGGGAGGCCGCGGCGAAATCGCCTTCCTGGACGAGAAGTTCCGCGCACATACGCCGCTGGTCAGTGGTGGTGGTTTTCGCCTGCGTCACCCGATCAATGTACGGGCGGGCGCGGGTGAAATTGCGCTGGGAATGCAGCATGCGTGCGAGGTCGAGTGTCAGTGCCGTGTTTTCCGGGGCGATATCGACGGCTTGTGAAAGTTCGTCGACGGCCTGGGCCATGTTCTTCTGGTCCACGAATGCCTTCGCGAGGAGTTGGTGCGCGGCAGCGTTGCGCGGAGACTGCCGGATCACGTCGTTCAACAGAAGAATGACCTCGGCGAGATCCTTGTCCGAAGGCTTGTCGCCCTGAAGGATGTAGCGCGCCCGCATGATGGAGAGGAAGGTGCCTTTGTCGCCGCGGAGCGTGCGGAGTCGGTCGATGGTGGCGGCGATGAAGGGGCGATCGCTCTGAGTTGATCTCGCGGCGAGGGCCTGCCATTGGATCTTCACGTCTTTGGGGTTCTGTTCGGCCAGATCTTCCCATTCCTTTTTGGCTTGGGGATTGTTGGTGAATTCGAGATAGCGGGCGTGGTCAATCTTCCATTCAGAATCAGCGTTGGGGTCCTTTGGCTGATTCTTTTCGAGGTATTTCAATCCGTCATCGGGGTGGCCGTTGGAGGCCATCCAGGCAGCCCGCGCGAAGGCGAGCTGCGGGGTCATGCCATGAAGTTGTTCATAACGAGAGAAGCAGGCATCTTCTTCCCCAAGCTTCGCATTCTTGCTGGCACTTGCGAGCGCAAGGAGCATTTCGGGAGAGGCGTTTTTGAGCGAGAGGGCTTTCTTCAGGAGCGAGAGTGCTTCTGACTGCTTTCCTTGGCGTGCAAGAAGGAGGACATGGATCGGGTAGACGCGTTGTTCATCCGGGAATTTCTTTTCGATTGTTTCGACGAACTTGGGAACCTCTTTGACCTCGACGATATTCGTGGGGAGATAAATGCCGCTGGATGCGGCCGCGACGAGGGCTTCGCGGTCGTCGGGGGAACGCTTTTGGGCCTGGTAAGCGGCGATGAACGCCTCGAGCGGTTGGCCGAGCGAGAGTTTTAGTTTTGAAATCGCGGTAAAGGGATCGGTCCAGGCAGGGGCGTTGATTGCCGCCTGCTGATAGTGGTCCTGGGCGATCTCATATTCGCCGCCGAGTTCATAGGCCTTGGCTGCCAGGTAAAGGAAGAAGGGATCCTGCGCATCAGCGACCAGTGCATCGTTGCAGGCGGCGATGGCCGATTGGGAATCGGCCGGGTGAAGGAGGGTCTTGTCGATTGCAGCGGCGGCGGCCGCGGCGTGCGCATCGGACTTGCCGCGATCAGCAAGGGCGGCGACTGTGGACTGCGCGTCAGCGGTGCGACCGAGGTGAACTTGAGCGAAGGCCTTGTAAACAAGGAGATTCGTGTCGAGATCCTTCTCCTTATCGATGACGGAAAGCACCTCTTTGTCCTGGCCTGCCTGGAGAAGCCGGGCGACCCAGTTGTCGCGGGTTTGGGCGTCTGAATTATTGCGGGCTGCGGCTTCCTGGAGGTTGTTGGCCTCGGAATAGAGGCCGTAGGCATCGAGGTGGCGAATGAGCGTTTTGATAAACGCGGGGTCCTGTTGCGGGTGCTTGGCGGCTTTCTTTGCCCATTCGATGGCGGACTTGGTGTCGCCGGTCAAGCCGTAGGCATCGCACTTGAGAAGTTCGAAGCGGCTGTCGTCGGTGTGGCGGGCCAGGAGTTCATCGGCACGGCCGATGATTTCATCAGCTTGGGCCCCCCGCCGCTGCATGATTGTGAGGGTGAGGCCCTGTCCATCGAAATCGACGGGCGCGACCTCGTTGTACGCCTTGGCATACTTCAATGCTTCATCGTACTTGCGCAGATAGAAAAGCGCGCGAGCACGGCAGATGAGGGCCTGCGGATCTTTCGGTGCGTACGTAAGGATCTGATCGGAGGTGGATATGGTTTCGGTGAAGAATCCGACTTTCAAGTAGAGTTGCAGGAGCTCTTCGCGGACGTCTTTGCGGTCGGGGTTCAAGTCCACAAATCGCCGGAGGAGACCGATGGCAGCAGGGAGTTCCGAGTGGTTCGCCTCTTCGACGTGCAGGCGCGACTCCGCGCAGGCGTAGAGCGCTTCAGAGTCGTCCGGGCTGCGGCGAATGTAACTGGCAAGGTGGTTCAGCGCCCCCTTGTAGTCGTTGGCGGCATATTCGGCGAGGCCTTCCTTGCGCAATTGGGCATAGTAGCGGGCCGTACGCTGCTTGCGGACGACCACGAGGGTTCCACCAGCAGCCGTGATGGCAACCACGCCAGTGAGGATGATTGAAAGCCTGCGCTTGGTTTTGGGATTCATGATGTTATCTCCGGAAGACTCCGCGAAGGAGCACGATGAAGGTTTGGAAGATAATCCAGAGGTCGAGTTTCCAGGAGAGTTGTTCGACGTACTGGATGTCGAATTTGATCCATTCCTGGAAATCGAGACCCTGGCGGCGGGTTCGCTTGACCTGCCAGAGGCCGGTGATGCCGGGGCGGACACTTAATCTGGCTTCGCGCCACGGGGGGCAGTATTGATTTTCCGTTCGTGGACTGGGTCTCGGTCCGACGACCGACATGTCACCGACAAGGATGTTGAAGAACTGCGGGAACTCATCGATGTTCAAATCCCTGAGAAGCCGGCCGACGCGTGTGAGGCGCGGATCTTTCTTGATGAAGAACTGAGGCCCATCCGCCTGATTGGCGACGGCAAGCTGCGCCTTGATCTCGTCGGCATCCTTGCGCATGGAGCGAAACTTAATGCAACCGAATTGCCGCCCGCCGAGGGTCTCACGCGGGTGCACGAAGAAGAAAGGTCTGCCATCTTCTAGATATATTGCTAGCATGATGAACGGATAGAACGGAAGAGTCAAGAGCAGCGCAATGACAGCAAAAACAATGTCGAAGAGCCGTTTGATGATGCGATCGAAGGAAGAAAGCGTACGCGGCCTTGCGGGGCGGACGAAGCTTTCGGTGGGTTCGAGTTCCTGCCACTGGATGTCCTGAAGGACAGGGCGGGCGGCGGGGTCGTCCCAGAGGACGGCGGGGCCGACGACAGGCATGGTGGTTTTGAGGTTACGTCCGGCGCCGACCCAGACGGAGCCGATGATGCGGGCCTGCGGATCGATTTTGGCATCGCCATCGACCCAAGCATTTGTGGAAAACCGGCGGGCGCGCTGCACGGTGGCCGAGGGTGCGGGCCAATACGTCACCAGCCGGTTGACGAACTGGGCCACCTCCTGGTTGTGGGCGCGGTCGAAGATTTCGCCGTTCACGCGGGAGATTTCCCGCTCTTCGCGAGGGATCTGCCGGCGAAGTGTTTTCCAGCCGGTAGAAGAGGAGGAAGCCGTTTGCCAGGCGTGAGCGAGGTCGGCATCGGCGGTAAAAGCGACGCGCGTCAGGTGGTTGTCCGCGGCGTCGTAGAGCCGCTGGAAGCGAACGAAGCGTCCGTCCGGGGTGGTCTGGATGATTTCCTGGTAGCCGTGGGATCGCTTGGAATTCACGCGAACAAACAGAAGGTGCGGCCGCATCCAGCACATGACTTCCATGAGGTCGCGGAGGCGGAAGAGGACGAGCGTACGGGCTTCGGTGAGGAGAAAAAGGTCGGCATCGCTGACAATGACGGAGGGCTCGCCAAGGCGGACGACTTGAACGCCGCGCGCCGCCCAGAAGCGGTCGTGCAGTTGCACCGGCGTGAGGCCCCAGAGGGTGGGATACGTCTGTGCCGGCGCGGGCGGAGGTTGGAGGGTGTTGGGATGGAGCATTGTCAGTTCAAACGGGTTCCATTGGAGCCGGTGGCCGTGTTCGCAGCGACAGCGCGGGCGACGGGGCCGAGTTTGACCAGACCGCCGCGGACGGGTTCTTCGGGGTTTCCATTGACGCGGATGGAAGCGGTGCTGATCGGAGAGCTGAACCCAGAGGAGGTGATGTCTTCTGCGAGCGCACGGTTGAAAACGATCCCGAGGACATGAGCGCCTACGGCATCAAGTTGCGCGATCGCCGATTGAGCAAGGGAACGGAGTCCGCCGCGGGAAACCGTAAGGACAACGCCATCGGCTTCGGCCGCGGCAACGCAGGCCTCGAGGCTGCCGAGAACGGGGCCGGTGTCAATGATGACGGCATCGT
This sequence comes from Phycisphaerae bacterium, assembly GCA_051955985.1. Classification (GTDB taxonomy): domain Bacteria; phylum Planctomycetota; class Phycisphaerae; order WQYP01; family WQYP01; genus DATKPA01. The sequence goes on from JBQCGD010000167.1 coordinate 34,510, forward strand.
AATGCTCGCGGGCCTGGGTGAGGATGCGACGAAGGAGCCGCGGGGAAAGCTGCGCGGCGTGATTGGCGTTGGCATTGCCCAGAGGGAGGATATCGAGATTCGGCGTACCCGTGGCGCCGATGCAATTCAGGACGGGTTCACCGTCGAGAGCGTCCAGAAGTCCAAGCAAGCTCTCCTGCTGATGCTGAAGCGCCTGATCGAGTTGTTCCTGGGTGACCACCTTGCGTTCGACGAGAATCTCTCCGAGACGCCGCGATTCCGTTTGTGCCGCTTTGAGCGCATCGTCAATCTGCTCAGGGCTTGCATGGCCCAGTCGGACAAGAACATCGCCGATCTTGCGGCGAATGACGGAGTTCATGCGGGCAGTAAGCCCCCCACCGATGACGTCGCAGTCAATCAGGAGGGTCTTGGAACTGGAGGCGGCATACGATAGGCCAAGCGCAACCGCGAGCGATGTCTTCCCATCTCCGGGGGAAGGCGAGCTCACGGCAACTACCTGCTGATTATTTGCGGCGCTGATCTGGAGCAGTGTGCGAATGTGGTGGACACAATAAGCGGCGATGGACGCCTGCCCGGGATCGGAGATATCCTCGGGAAGCCGCGGGAGGACGCCGAGCATCCGGTTGCCGCCGGAGATGCGGGACTGCGCATCCGCAACGTGCTTCACGCGCTGGTCCAGGTAAGCGATGGCGAGAATGATGCCGAAGCCAAACAGTGCGCCACCAAACGTGCCGGCGGCGGTCATTTGCTTCCGCTTGTCGATTGGGCGGATGTCGGTCGTGCCATTCGTGATGACGGAGATGCGGCCGCCGATCTGGTTTTCAACCGTAAGCTGCTGGATGCGTGCCTTGGTCGCATCCAACTGCTCCTGGATTTTCGCCGCTTGATCCTTCAGGTCCTCGATTTGCAGATTACGTGAACCGAGGTCCTTCAGGTCGGCTTTCAGTTGGGCAATTTCATCGGCGAGGCCTTTGGCACGAAGACGAGCTTGCTCAATCGAAATGTTCGAAACGCCGGGAATAAGCGACTGCTCTCCAGGCGAAGCATTGGGGCCCGTGCGCACGCGACCCTGGTATTTCCGCACCTGGTCATTGATCTGATCTTGGAGTGCCTGGATCTGGGAGCGAACGGAAATCACGTTTGGATAGTTCGCACCGTAGCGATCAAGAAGCTCGTGTAGATTTGCCTGGAGTTTGCTCAGGGTAACCAGTTCGTCTCGAACCATCGGATCCACGGAGGCAACCATGTCGGCCGTCAGAGTGGGAAGAGTTGTAGACTTCTCAGTCTTAGTGGAAGCAGCCTGAGTGGCGGCAGCCTGGGTGGTTGCGTCCACCACATTGAGTTCAAGTTGCACGGATTTAAGCTGCGACTCGAGACGATTGAGTTCCTCAAGCTTGAACTGGTACGTCGTCTCAACGGAAGAAGGACCGAAGTCCTGCGCCATGGAGGCACGGAGTCTTGTGAGCTCCGTCTGGTACTTGTTCTTGAGGTTCTCAAGGATGTCGCTGCGACGGTTTTCGTCGCCGGTGTTGGCGTCGTCGTAAATGGATTGATACGCCTGGATGATGCACTTCACCGCCGTGCGCGAAGCGGCTGGATCAGCATCGAAGAAAGCGACCAGAACGTCAATCCCAGTTCGATTTACCTGCAGGTGTGACTGGAAATCGGCGACCGCCTGATCGGAAAGTCCGCGGCCGAGCGCCCGCCAGTCAGGATTCTGCATGGCCATATCGATCGTACGTCGGCTCTGGATAATCACAAGTTGCGAATCAATGTAGGCATCGAACATCGGAATGGGATTCGCTTCGTTACTGAAGACACCGGGAACATAAGGTTTAATCTGGATAATGCCGACGCTGCGGTATTCGGGCTTGTTCGCAAGGAAGTACCCGAGTATTCCGCCGATCAAGGCACCAAGCACTGCAAGCGAAATGGCCCACTTCCAGCGGCCCTTTAGCAGCGTCATGATGATCTTCAGCGGCGAAACCTGCTGAGAGGCTGCACCCGGCAAACCGCTGCCGGGGTCGAGCATGGGAGCGAGCTCCTGCTCATCTCGATCAATGATGGAAATTTCCTGGCTCATGAGCTCTCTCCGGATTTGATGTCGCGGATCACCGGTTCGGCGGCATCGAGAATGGCGTGAATCGCCTGGTTGCGCTCGGATTCCGGGGTGTCGGGGTCGAAAATCAACTGAATTTGTGCAGCTCCATAGAACCGTGCGGCATTCTTGCGTGCGGCATAGCGAAGTTCCTCCATGGTGCGAACCACGCGGCCGTCGGGGAGGATCATGAAATCAATGACCGTGGTTAAGGCCAACTGGCCGTTTTGTTCTCGGTTGAAGTCGTACTGCATGGCTGGATAAGAGGCGTCGGTCGCGACAGCTTCACGTGGCGTGGCAGCGCTTTGTGTCCAGCCATTGCCGGGATAGCAGATCGGCGGATAGTGGCCGAGCATGTCGCGGGAATCACGACATTGCACGAGCAACAGCGTCGCCGAGTGCCCCGTGCGGAGATTGCGGTAGCACCGGCTGATGATCACGTTCGGTTTCAGGAGGGCCGTGGCTGCATCAGGGACTCTCTGGTCCATCCCCACCCAGTCGCCGATTTGATAAGGAAGCTTGGCGGCCGCCGCAGCAATGCGCGCATGGTACGGCTCCGCCGAAGCCGGGTTCGTGCGGAGGAATTCTTCAACAACCAGACCGCTGAGGAGCACAGCGGTCACAACGGGCGCGAGCAGGTTGATTTTCGGATTCTTCACGGTCGATTCCTCAGTCATAGGCCAGCGGGTGCGGAGTAATGGGAATCAAGGCCCACTTGAGGAGGCCGACAATCGACAGCAGCATCAGGAATGCGATCGGGAGCATGATCCAACCGCTGATGTCATGAAATGCCGTTGCAAATTCGTGCGAGGAGTGACCATAGAACCAGAGGGTGGGGATCAGCCGGATGACATTACAGATGATCGCGGCAATCGGACTGCCTGCGATGATGATGAGGCGTGCATACCAGCGAAGCGGGGTGCCGAAGGCGAAGGCATAGCAGGCGAGGAATAGGGCGAAGACCATCCGCATGCCATTGCACGCCTCGGCGATGGTGACGTCGGTGCCATTGATGCTCAGAAGATTGCCCGAGCGTTCGACGGGAACGCCAATGACATCGAAGACCTGCTGGGTCACAATGGCGGTAGCTTTCTGCATGGGGAGGGCAATGTTCTCGCGGAGCGTGGCCGGAGCGGGAACGAGAAAGATCAGGACGGCGAATGCGGGAAGGAAATTATAGAGGATATCCTTCCCTAGAACCGAAAGGATTGCCCCCGCGAGAACCAGGACCGCCCCACCGTGCCAAAACGATTGGAAGCCTTGGTAATAGCCAAAGAGACTCAATGACCCGCCGAAGATCACCAATGCGGGGCCGATCCAGCCGCCGATGGGCCGGCATTTGCGAAGGCGCCGCCGACGGATCCAGACCATCCAAAAGACAATGAAAGGGACCAGGAGGACCTGACTGGCTTCTTCGTCGTTAACTCCGATGTAGGGGAAATTCGGTTCAAATCGGAGAACGATGTGGAGGATGTCAGCCCACGCCTGGTAGCAGGCCGCAAACGCCATGATCACCAGTGCGATCACCGCAACCAGGTGATAAGGGCTCCAGCCATTTCGGGACCAGTTTTTCATCATGGAGCGCGTTCCTGCAGCAGGCAATCAGGCGGTGACAATCTCGTCGATGACGGTTTCCCGGGCGCGTACGACCGCACCCGGGCAGATCAGCGAGCGAACAACGACTGCCTCGTCTCGAACCTCTCCGCCGTCCAGAACGACGGAGTCAAGCAACGAGGCGGAAGAAACAACCGCCTGAGGTCTTTCAGCAATGCTGAAAGTGGAAATCCAGTTTTCGGAAAAAGGGTCATCTATAGTACGTCCGCTGATCCGATTCAGATGGAATTGGCGGACGGCATTGATGTATTCCGAGAGGGAGCGGATGGGATAACGTTCGACGGGGTGGCGGACGACGCGGACGGTGTGTTTGGCGGCAATGGCGGGGAGGGCCTGCTCGTTCAGGTCGACGAAGCCGATCGGGGAGATCTGGCGGAGGGTGCCGACGCGGACGAGCATGATGCCGGTGGGATTGCCGCGGGGCTCGGCGAGGAGGGCGATGTCGGCGTTTGATCCGCCGAGATGGGTGACGAGGGAGGCGAGGTCGTTGAGGAGGAGGGTGGCGGCGGTGGCGACCAGGACGTATTCGTGGTCGGCATAATTGGTGGTGGAATCAAAGAGGACGCCGCCGGTGCCGCGGAATTCGAGGGGGTCGCGTTCGATTGTTAGTGGTGTTGAGTCCGAGAGTTGCGGCAGAACGGGGAGGAGGCTCTGGGGGTCGACGAGGACACGGAGCGGGAGGGAGCGGGAGTGGCAACTGGCGGTCAGGCGGCAGGTTTGTTCGTACCAGTGGCGGAGGAGGGTGGTGTCGGAATCGAGGGGGAGGGCGAGGATGGAGCGTTTGATGCTTTCGTTGAAGGGGGTGTTGCGGACGACGCCGGCGAGGAGGATGACGGCGCGGAGGTTCTCGAAAACCGCATTGGAAGGGTCAGAAGGGGGACAAAGAGTGCTTTTACGGGTAATGGACACGTAATGATCCACGAAAGTCATGGCCAGGTTCCGCTATTGCCCAAAAGGTATCGACTATCGGGAGGGAACGCATTGGTTGCATCGTAAATCCGTAAACCGCCCCGGATTGCGATGCGGGAACATCGCAATTATGGGACTATTGCTCGGCGCGAGCGGTTTCGGAGCGACGAGGCGAACAGTTTGAAGACAAACGGGAGATCGTCCACCAAGTAACGGCGGGCCAGACGGCGCGGTTCCTGGAGGAGGCGGTGAATCCATTCTAAGCCCAGCCGTTGCATCCACTTGGGGGCGCGTTTGACGTCGCCGCAGACGAAGCTGAAGCTGATGCCGACGCCGATCCACCAGGCGGCGGGGGCGATGTCGCGGAGCTGGGCGATGAGTTTTTCCTGCTTGGGGGAGCCAAGGGCGACGAAGATGATCTCGGGGCGGCGGTCGGAAATCATTTGCTTAATAGAGGTTATGGCGGCGGGGTCTTTTTCGAAACCGAAGTTTGGGCAGTGGAGGCCGGCGATCCGGAGGGTGGGGAATTTGTCGCGGAATTTCTGGGCGGCGCGTTCGGCGGTGCCGGGGTCGCCTCCTAAGAGGAAGATGGAGCGGGAGTTATGCGCGGCGGCCTGGGTGAGGGTCCAGACCATGCTGGAGCCGGCGACGCGCTCGGGGAGCGGGGTGTTCTGGAGCTTGCTGGCCCAGACGAGGGGCATGCCGTCGGCGACCATAAGGTCTGCGGGGGCACAGAGTTGCGTGTAGGAAGGATCGACGGCGAGGCGACGCATGTGGTCGAGGTTGGCGGTGACGACCCAGCCGCCTTCGCTTCTGGCGAGGCGGTTCATTATTTCTTGTATTGTTTGGGTTTCGGTGAGGGCGTGGAGGCGGATGCCGTGCAGGGTGACGGTGGGGAGCGTGGGGGTGACAGGGGGTGTGAGGGTGGAGGTCATGCAGGAAAGCGCCACTTTTGGGCGCGCTTTTGTACGATTTTTGCACGAAAGACGACGGTTAATGGGCGGGTGTCGGGGTGGTTTTGGGCGGGTTTTGATCGTGGAATTCGACGCGGAGCGGCTTGGTTCCGCCGGCGTGCTGGTTCCAAATTTCGGCACCGCGAATGTTGGCGAGGGTGGTGGCTTTGCGCTTTCCGAGGAGGAGGCACTCCCACTGGTAGCGGCGGAGGGCTTTTCGGAAGACGGGGTCTTCGTAGCGGGGTTGGTGTTGGAGCAGGGCTTTGACGTAGCCGAGCCACATGTGGTAGCCGCCCTTGATGAGTGGCGGGCGGGCCATGCGGTAGATGGCGCTGGCGGTCATGTAGATGAGTCCGGTGCCCATGAAGTACTGGCCGAAGCCGTGGCGTTGGCGACCGGTGGAGAGGCCTTTGTGGCTGGCGCCCATGGGTCGGAAGTGGATGAAGCGGAGGGCTGGTTCGTCCCAGCTTGCGGCGATCCACCCGAGCTGGCGGCAGCGGTGGCAATCGATGCCGTCCCACATGACCTGGCGGACGAAGCCGCCGATTTGTTTGAAGCAGGCGGTGCGGTAGAACTTGACGGCGCCGACGGACATTTCATCGCCGATGCCTTCGGAGATTTGTTGATCGCCGCGGATGAAGTAAGGTTTTCCGCTGCAGGTACCGAGGCGGGGATTTTCTTCCATGCGCTGCATCATGGTTTCGAAGTAGGCGGGGGGCATCTGGAGATCGAGGTCGAACTTGCAGACGTAGTCGAAGTCGTTGGGGTTGATGGCGTCGTAGCCGACGTAGAAGGCGTCGATGACGCCGGGGCCGACGCTGCGGGCGCCGCGGTCTTTGCGGTGGATGACTTTGATGAAGGGGTGCTTGGCGGCGTATTCGTCGAGGATGGCGGGGGTTTCGTCGGTGGAGCCGTCGTTGATGATGATCCAGAGAGCGGGTTGGATGGTTTGTGCGACGACGGAGTCGAGGGTTTTGCGGGCGAATTGGGCTTCGTCGCGGCAGGGGGTGATGAGGCAGTAGCGGCGCGAGGGGGCGGGGCGTTCCGGAGGGAACGGCATGGAGGCGGAGAGAGGGCCTGAGAGGAGGGTCATGGTTTCTCCAAGCAGCGGAGCTGCTTGCGTGGGTTCCAGGTGGACTGAGCTCTTCCGTTTCATCGCACGAAAGGGCAGGTCGCTTAAGCGGTAACGGCGAGAAAAACCGTGCGAGGCCGTGATTTAGGGGGCTACGCGAACAAGGATGACATGAGAAGAGGGGAGTGTCAAATTGAAATCATGGTTGCGTAAGGACTTCGGGTGCGGCAGGTTGGCCGATGTGGCGGGGCTCTGCCGCAGGGTGGGCGTGAGAAGCGGGCTGGTATTGGGCGAAGAGTTCGGCCATTCCGGCGGCGGTGTGGGCGAGGTTAAATTGGGATGAGATCTTCAGTCGAGCAGCGGCACCCATGGTGCGGCGGAGATCGGGGGAGGCGTGGAGTTTTTGGAGTGCGGCGGCGAGGGAGTCGGGGCACCCGGTGTTGACAAGGAGGCCGTCGTGGCCGTCATCGATGAGCTCAGGAATTCCGCCGACCTTGGTGGCGACGACGGCGAGTTGTTTGGCCATCGCTTCCATAAGGACGACGGGGACGCCTTCCATGAAGGAGGAGATGACCATGACGTCGGCGCGGTTGATGTGGGATTGGATTTCATCCTGGCCGACGGCGCCGGGGAAGGAGACGGTGGATTCGATTTGTAATTTTTTGGCGAGGTCTTTGAGGTGGTTGGCGAGGGGGCCGTTGCCGACCATGTTGAGGTGCCAGGGGATGCCGCGGTCAGAGAGCTTTTTGCAGGCTTCGAGGAGGACTGGGTAGCCTTTGATGGGTTCGAGGCGGCCGATGGTGATGATTTCGAGGGGGGCGTTTGGGGATGCGGAGGGTTGCGATGGCTTTGGGGTGAAGGCGTCGAGATCGACGCCGCAGTGGACGATGTGGTAGTTGGGCCAGGCGGCGGGGGCGGTCCAGGTTTGGACCTGGGCGCGGCAGAAGTTGGAGATGCAGCGGACGAAGGCGGCGTTTTCGGCTTTGGGTTTGAGGGTCCAGGAGTCGATGCGGAAGAATTCGGCGGAGCCGTGGATGGAGAGGGAGTAGCGGAGGGCGGGGGCGAACTTGGTGGCGAGGAGTGCGACGGCGGCGCCGTTGTTGGCCATGTGGACATGGACGTGGTTGAGGTTGCGGCGGAGCATTTCCTTGGCGAGGCGGATGGCTTCGAGGGTGTAGGCGAGGTGGTGGAGGCGGGATTTGATGCCGGGGGGAGCGAGGCGCTGGGCGGCGAGGAGTGTGCGGGCGAAGGCGAGGGGGTGGAGGAGGGCGGTGAGGAGGGCGAGGAGCAGGGAGAGTGGGCCGTCGAGGAGGTAGTAAGTTTCCTGGGCGGCGGTGCGGTCGTGGTTGGAGAGTTGGCCTTCGGGGGTGGGGCGGCGGATGGAGAAGGTGTGGATTTGGAAGTTGAGTGCGCGGAGGGCGCGGATTTCGCGTTCGATGAAGGTGTGGGAGAGGGCGGGGTAGCGGGTGTTGAGGTAGGCGAGAGGCATGAGATTCCTAAGTTCGTCTGCCGATGTTAGAGGGGTCGTCGCTTTGAAGAGGACTTTACGGAAAACAATTCCATTGACGCTAATGAGTAGCTATGTGACCTCGGACCGATTTCGATACGACGCTATTTGTATTCCAACTGCCGAGCTATGCGGCCCGCCATTCGATCGCAGCAATAGAAAAGATATCCTCCAAGCTGAGCCCATTTGGAGATTATTGTAAGCGCGCCAAAGGGAAATGCGGAACCCCAGGGCAACTCCCTGCGATGCTGCTGGACAGCGAGTCTGACAATCTGAATGCCAATCATCACGAACGGCAAAACGGCGATGATCATTGCCTGCCAGAAACGCAGCGGTGCGTCAGCACAAATGCATGTGCACACAATGAGGAGAAGGCACCATCCAAGCGTCCAAAACAGAGTGCTCATGACCTGCCGACGGTACCGGGGGTTCCCAAAACGGGTCGCAAGATCCAAGGATCCGTATCCTCCGCGCCTCGCGCGTCGCCACCATTGCCGAAATCGTTTCATTGAAGCATCGTGACGCGTCATCTCTACTCCAAGGCGCACAATCTTCCAGTTCCTACCGCGCAACCGCTGGCAGAGTTCTGGCTCTTCTCCCGCTACAATAGAAGGATCGAATCCTCCAACCTCGCGATATGCGGCTACGCGAACCATTGCATCGCCACCGCAGGAGAGAACTTCACCGATGGGCGCGTTCCATTCCAGATCGCACAAACGGTTGTAGATAGAGACCTCAGGATGAATTTCACGACGTCGTCCACATATCGCGCCTATCGCAGCGTCATCACTCATTTGTTTTAGCGCGATCGGTATCCAGGCGCGATCCAGTTCGCAATCGCCGTCGATGAACTGTATAAACTTTAATGAAGGGTTGAGCGAAGTAAGCAACTGAAAACCTTCGTGACGAGCACGGCCGGCAGAAAATGGTCGTGACATGTCCAAGTGGACGACCCGCACACCGCGCGATTGCGCGTTTTGGACACTCAGATCGGTGGACCCGGAGTCGACGTAAACAATTGGGCTGCAAATCCCCGAGAGAGATTCGAGTGCACGAACCAGACGTAACCCCTCGTTCCTTCCAATGAGGACAATTCCCACCGACAATAATCCATTGTCGGACGGTATCGACGACGCCCCTGACGCGATCGGCGCGGGGGGCCGCTGCTCATGGATCGTTTGCATCATTTTATAACTTGCCGAGTTTCTGCTTCATATACCTTCACCACGCGAGCCGGTACACCAACGGCAACTCCAAACGCAGGAACATCGTGAAGCACCACGGCGTTTGCACCAATGCGAGCATCATGGCCAATACGGACGGGACCGAGGATGCAGGCTCCGCAGCCGATGTCAACGCGATCTTCAATTATTGGAATTCGGTGATTTTGACCGGTTCTCGCTACGCCAAAGGTGGTGTTGTGGCGAATCTGAACATCGTTACCGATAGACTCCGCATGAAGTATCATACCGCTATGGTGCCAAATTCTGACGCGACGCCCCAATTCTACCGTGTATGGCAGACTGATTCCGCCAACACATTCCACGGCTTTGAACATTATCAGGTAAATCAGTGTACACGGGGCACGGAGCAACTTGAGGCGAAGGCTCATACGCCAGTTGCCAAACCTGTGAAGTGCGATGGCCCAGAAGCCCTGCTCGAAGGGATTCCCATCATGTGTTCGGAGATCTTCAGCGATCAAAGCCCAAAGGGACAATTCCGGGGGATTGCGATTGGTTGCGCCCCGGGGAGGCTTCGCCGGCTTTGCTGAATTTGCAATTGACTCGTTGATCGGGACATCAATATGCATTCGGAAAGTTTCCCTTGTTGCAGGCGCGAGCCCCAGGACAGCCGTTGAAAAGTGCGGAGTGAACGACAAAATCATGCAAAAGGCAAGGAGGATCAGGGTCCGGGCGGCGACGAAGCAGAAGTCGCAAGCGCCAGAGGCAGAACGCTGAAATCCATGCGACGTCGGCGAGGAGAGCGTACAGCCGACCATAGTTTTTTATGAAGTAGCGCCTCCGCGATTCAAACCAGTAGTGGGGCCGGCGTTTAGGCTTGTCTTCTCGACTTGTCACTTTCGTGCTTTGCCCCACAAGATGAATAACACGACTGTCTGGCACATACCAGCATTCCCAACTCGCGCGCCGAGCGCGAAGACAGAAATCGACTTCTTCGAAGTAAAGGAAATAATCCTCGTCCAAAAAGCCAATTTGCTTCAGCAGTTCCCACCGAATCATGAAACTAGCACCCACGACCCAATCGGATTGGATGGGCCGATCGTTTTCCTCAATGGCTACTCTATGCTTACGCAAAGCCTTGGAAATAAGGCCCAAGCGAGCACCACTTTCGAATTCACTCAGGATCGAAGGAAACCGGCGTGCAGCCGCCTGCGATGTGCCATCCGGCCACTCGAGACGACTCCCAGCGATTCCGGCTCTAGGGTTTTCCTTCATGAACCCTAGCAAGGCGGCGAGAGCATTGGGGAGCAGAATAGTGTCGGGGTTTAGCAGGAGAACAAAGTCAGGGGTGAATGATTGCTCTTGGCTAATGCGAAGAGCTTCGTTGTTGCCCCAAGCAAATCCGTGGTTTTGCTTTGTGTCTACAACTTGGACATAGCCATCCCAGTTGCGCAGTCGAATAGCGGCTTCCAGTTGATGAACGGCCTGCTCACCTGAGTTATTGTCAATGACGATGACCTTCGCGTCGCAATCGGTGCAAGAAATCTCCCTCATGACGCTGTTCAGGCAATCGATGCACAATTCGGTGCAGCGGTAGTGCACAATAATGATCAAAATCTGCGGCCGTCGAGGCATGTTCGATACTTCACGGAGCGGGAATATTTTCCGGACTGGCAACCCCGGAGCTGACGCCAGCGAGGGCAAGAGGCTTTGGTGCAGCAGATGTTGTCTGGCGAGTTTTCCGAGCAATCAACTTCTTGCCCCAGGCGATCCACCACTTCTCGTAGTAAAAGGTCGAGACGTGCGCCAGCGCAAAGACAAGCAGGAAGCCCATCGGCCGCTTGAAAAGGTATCGAGTGACAACGGTTCCGCCGGCAAACCAGCCTACACGCATGATTGGGTGAATTACATACAAAGCGTACGAGACGACGGCAAGGTAGCGAAGAAACGCACTCTCGAGCCATCTACTGCACCAACTGCTTGACCAAAGAGCATGACCAACCACCAAGGCTCCGCAATAAGGGCGTAGATAGTTGAAGGCGCCAGTCTCAGGGTGACAGCAGAATAGCAGAAGGAGAACCGGGAAAACGACGGGAATTCGAGAAACGACTCTCCCGACTGCATCGCTCAACGGGGAGAAATACACCAAGGCTAGGGTAGCGCCCGCGAGGATCTCATCAACCCGCACTGTAGTTTCAATGCTTATCAAGGTGTGGGTGTATACCCGGTAGCCGGTAACGGCTACACAAACAAACGGAAGGAGGAAAAGCGCGCGGCGGCCAAGCGTCGCCACCAGGATGCCGACGAACACGTAAAACTGAACCTCCACGCACAGGCTCCAGAGTGGCGAAGTGAGCGGGGTGAGGGTCGTCGTGTAATTGGCGTAAAATAGCAGGTGCGCGAGGAAACTCCCGGCCGGCTGATTCTGCACCAAAAGTCCAACAATGATAAACAGGTACGAAAGTGGAAGGATTCGACACGCGCGTCGAATGAAAAATACTCGTGCGTCGGGCTGTTCGAGGAGCGTCATGGTTATGAGGAAGCCAGACAGATTAAAGAATAGAACCATTCCGAAGGGGCCGACGGCAGAATTAACCTGCCACTTGGCGGGCCCGAGGGGCAGAAGGTGGCATGCAAGCACGCTCAGTATGCTGATTCCCCGAATCCCATCGAGCTGTGCCAACCTGGATTTTCGGCTATTTTCCATTTTGCCTGTCAGACTCCGGAATCGTCCCTACCGGATTTGTTCCTGGCGAGATCATCGCAGCGCGACGGATTCTTCGGTACGCAACATGCGTCCCTTCGGCGGATCGCACAATCCGCCGTCTCTAAACTGAATCTACTGTAATCACTTGGGATTCGGATAAAAGTATTCAACTCGGCGCCGTATCAACTCTGATTCAATGGCACTATCATAAGGACCTGTTCGAGCTTCAATAAGTTCCGCCCATGGCAGCGCCTTTGTTTGCACGTGAAGCTTCTCCACGAGCTTTTCCACGCGGCCGATAGGTCGAGCTGGAACCCCAGCTACAATATCACCTTCGGCAACGTCGTGCGTTACCACAGCGCCAGCAGCAACAATGGCGTTAGGACCTATAGTAACGTTAGGCATAATGACGGCACCGAAACCGACGAATACATTGTCTCGGATATCGATTTTTCCTACTGAATCCAACTTGACGCCATAAGCCTCGTTCAGTACAGCAATCGACCCGTCGTGAGCGAGGAGAGCGCAGCTTGATAAGCTGACGTTGTTTCCAAGCCGAATCAGCTCTGGATCAGATAATACGACACCTGGAACGATGCGACATTTGCTGCCAATGCTGTACAGTCGACCGTGCCTGCGAATGTACTCGGCATATTCGAGGCCATCGGGCCGACAAAGTTTTCGATAAAGTCCCACCAGTCGGTTATGTCGGAGGGCCGCGTAGCGAACCATTCTCCGAAGTAAGGTTTTCAAAGCCACTTCTTGCCGTCCTCGTGGAGTATATTCCCGTCAAGGTTCGAAACTCGCAGCCGACCCCTCGGAAATTGTAGTTGCTCGGAATTCGGAATCACTTCTTTTGAATACATATGGTTCGATGAATCTCATCCATTACGAAGTCATTCTGATCCACGACTGAGTATCTGCTTAAGCGGTTCGCGGAGCGGGCTGCGGAACGTGATGCGGCTTGAGTGCACAACTCCCTCCGATGACCGCATTACGTTTGGATTGCTTCAAGCTAGTATGCTCGGGCTGGGAATCCATTGCCTTTGGAGCCCACACGGACATACTTGCCAACGCGCCTACTGTGAGAACGAACAGGGGATTCGGCATGAAATTGAAAAGGTTGTCAATCATCACCATCACAGGTATTAGAGAAAATGCCTGGAGCAATTTCTCCGTTGGCATAAGAGCGTTTTTTTTCGGTGTGCGCAATGCGATTCGCGTTGTTGGAAGCAGATAAGTCAACATCGCGGCACCCAAACCCAAGAAGCCGAACTTTCCCAATGTGATCATCCACATCGAATCCGTGTGCCCGACCAATGTGGTCCCTTGGGGGTTGAACAAGAAATCACCCCAAGGCCCCCATCCGAGAATCGGACTCTGAATGGCATGACGTAAGAGGATGTCTTCCTGGCGAAGTCGGTCGCTTACAGAGGAGATCCGTTCCGGGGAAAACACGACCTGAAGAACGGTAACAACACTATTGGCACTCAGGATTCCCGAGGATCGTGCAAACACGTAAAAAGGCGCCACGCCAATCAGGATCATTAGAATTGGTCGAAGCGAGACCCGACGGCAGATCTCGACGGATATGCATCCAGCAACGGTTAGCGCAATGGCCCCCGCACTTTTGCATACAAGTTCGACGCCGGCGAGCGCCAGTGCCCAATACATGAGCGGGACGCCCAAAACGCGGCGCACGCTCGTTAGCCTCCACAGTATGAAAGCGACAACGGTTGCAACGCTCATCCACATCGCAACGGCGAGGCCATGCTGCATGAAAACAATAGGTCTATAGCCGCCATCGCGAACCATCTGGGCCCACTGGTGCTGGAAGAAGCCGTAGATCCAATAGTGAAGGATCGGGCTCATACGAACTTCGTAGAGGCACAAAGGTACGTAAAGCAATCCCCCAAGCAACAACGTGTGGGCGAGTTCCAGCAGGCCAGCCACGTCGGTTATGTAGATTCGACCAAGGAAATACGGAACGCCATACATCAAGGTGCTGTTCACGAGGGAGGTTGCAGCGTCGGCAAACCCGAGTCCATTGGCGAAAGCAGAGAAAGCGGGACACACCCAGATCAGGATGGCGGGCAGATCAAACCAGCGCGGGCGGAAACGTAATAAATGGTTCAGGTCAAAGAGGACAACTGCAAACAGGAGACTTGCGCTTACAGCATTTATCTTGCTCCACTTCAGAGGGCCAGCCCAAGCGTAGGTATACTCAGGGAGAAATAACCACGGCAGGGTCATCCCCCATAGCACGGCTCGGCGCATTGGCAGAAGCATAAACAGGCAGAGGAGCACTACCGGCCAAGCAAACATCGCTAAGGGTACTGTAACATTCATTCGAAAAATCCGTGGTTCATGCGATTACAGCGAGGCGAGTGTCAGCTAAGGCCCGCAGTTGGCTGCGGAGAAGCAGATGCAGGGATCCGACCCGGTTCATATTCAAAAAAACGTTTTAAGTGCAAGAATCTCTTTTCAAATAGATGCCAGCTCAGATACGCGGTGACGCACGCAGTGGCGGTGGCAATCGCTGCATAAGCGAATGTTGCAGCAGTGCGTGAACCAAGGTGCGCGGTCAGGAAGCCGATCGACACCCAATTTCCGTAGATTGGTGGAAGAATGTAGTGGAGTACGTAGAGGCCATAGCTGTATTTTCCAAACGTCCGTAACACTTTTGAGGACAATATTCGACTGATCGAACTCGATGGCACAGCACCCACAACCATTGCCAATAAAGCGCCGAAGAACAACGCAAGGAGCGAGAAGCCGAAGGTCATGACCCCGAAATCCTCGCGTGAAAAGCGACGGTATTTAATGAAAAGGACGATGAGCAAAACTAAGGAACAACCCGCAACCACGCGTGAGGCGCGGAGGATCGACTGCTTGGGAGTGGGTCCGCGTACCAAAAGGGCCAGTAATGCGCCGACACAGAGAGAGTCTACACGACAGGGTGTCAATTCATAAACAGCGATATCGTATCCCCCATGCACGGCCATCGCCGTCCGTATACCGGCTGCAAGCACCAAAGACGCTAGGCATACCGCTATCATTGTTCTGCGCTGAAAGCTGAATACGAGGAGCGGCCATGCGAGATAAAAATGCTCTTCCACTGCGAGTGACCAAAAATGACTGACGTGGACCCAACCGCGATTGAAGAGCCAATCATTATGTACCGCCATCGGGATGTTTGCACAATATGTCCATAGCCACCCCTGACGGTCCCAGACCTCAGTAGCTTCGGAACCGCGGAATCCGCCGAAGAGCCAGCCGCCTCCAAAGAGGATGATCAGCACACCGAAGTAGAGCGGGAATATCCGCAATACCCGCCGCATATAGAAATTTCGAAAGAAGTGCCGCTGGTTCTTACTATCGAAGAGGATGCCCGTGATAAGAAATCCCGAAAGCACAAAAAACAAGTCCACGCCGATCCAGCCTACGTGCATTGCGCCAAAGAGCCCGCGCTGCCAACTGTTTACCGGCTTCGCCGAAGTACTGAAGTGAAGTGCCATCACAAGCAGGATTGCAACTCCACGTATACCATCCAAAGCGGGGATATGGTACCGGGAGCTACTCGCCTGTTTCGGATGTTCCCCAATGCTTAGCGTGGTTTCTTGGTACGTAGTCATCCTGTCGTTCCTTGACTATTCGTCTATTTTGCCATTCGCCTGGCAGCAAGAGTTCGCGAAACTGCTCGCCAACGCTTGCTACGAAGGGTAAACCACTTCTGCCAAACAGGTGCAGACAGCCGATGCCATTGTCTTTTTACGGCGCGATATTGCCACGTGTGACCATTCGCGATGCGCCACGCCTCAAAAGCGTCCCGTATTGGGCCGTCAAGAAGTGACTTCCACTGGCCAATTACAGCAGGTTCATTATGATCCGCCGCCTTAAGCGATCCGTGCGCCTGTATGCTGCGGTAAAGGTCTGGTTCCGTCTTCAATCTGCGTACCAGGGCCAGTGCTTCATTTGGCGTGTGTACCTGAAAGTAGTCTTTTCCATGGCATCCCCAGTGCTGATACGCCGGTTCGGGACCCAAAATTGCTGGTACTCCGGTGATCCAAGCGTGAACCAATTTGGTTGCAGGTTTCGTTTTAATGAGATACCACGGCCAATCTCTCACCGCAATGAACAAGTCCAGATCTCGAAAATCGTGCCACGATGCCGGATCATTCTTAATTACGAGTTCAACACCAAGCTCTTTAAGACTCTGGCGAAACTCGGGAGTTCTGTATCCCCTGGCAAGATTTTCAAGCGGGCCCACATAGCCCAGCCTCTCGATGCGGTCGCCACGAGCCGAATCACGTTTAACAAGCCCGGGCTGCGGCCACATATCGATGAGGTAATGCTTAGGGGTCGTAACCATCGCAGGCGATTGGGCCAGCGTGAGGTCAGCCCAGGGGTGATCGGTGCGATCACCCTGTGTATACACCAGAAATGAACGATGACTTGCTGGGGAGCGAATAACTTCCCACTCGTGATAGAAATTGATGCTATCCGGACGCGGCGTGTCCACGATGCGTACATTCATGCCAGCCTGCCTCAGCCTTAGATAGGTCGAGACAATCCAGATGTTCTCGCCGGGCGCCCAACGCGCTGGTGGGACATGGGAAAGAGGAACGTGGCTTTCCTCGCTTGTCAGTTCGGGCCAGCGACGACGTAAGTGATGGCACACGAAATAGGCGGGGGCATTTTGTACGATGGGTCTTCCGGTGCCACATCGTACGTCATTCATTGGCTTATCCAGCGTGGACAATCGAACTTGGCTCCCTCGTTTTGATAACGCGAGCGGGTACCCCCGCGACCGTGGCACCGGCCGGCACGTCGCGAACCACTACTGCACCGGCACCAATGATCGCGTCATCACCAACGTGGATCCTGCCCAAGATGCAGACATTGGCACCGACGTCCACTCTGTTCCCGATCGTAGGCACGGCACCAATGGTAGCGCGACTTGCAACGCCAATCGTCGTGTTATTCCGCAAGTGAACATCATCTCCGATGGATTTGGGGTTGAAAATCATTCCGCTGTGATGCCAAATTCTTACCCGCCGTCCAACTCGCACCGAATGAGGCAAACTAATTCCACAAGTCCACTCGACACACTTAAACGCGATTTTATACAAGATTGAGAAGGGGGCGCGTAAGAGCTTTGGCTGAACATTCATACGCCAGTTTCCCAATCGATGAAGCGCCAGCGCCCAGAACCCCTGCTCAAAAGGGTTATTGTCATGCGTGCGGAGATCTTCCAAAATAAGCCGAAAGAGCGAGATCTCCTTTGGATTGCAATCGGTCGACCCAGTAACAGGTTGACGCCGCTCCTCAGGCATTTTCCACCGCACATAGTTCACGAGTTCCAATCAGGCGTGCCGGAACACCAGCGATGATCGAACCTGCCGGGAAGCTCTTTGTCACGACCGCATTCGCGCCGACCACACATCCCTCGCCAAGTTCAACGCCTTTCAATATGCAGCATCCTTCGCCCAGCCAGCAGTCGTCACCAATAGTGACGGGGCGCACAATCACCTTTCCGGTATTCCACGGCATGGCATGGTCGTGGTCGGAAATGTACACGCGACCCGCGATCAACACACGCTGACCGATCTTTACTCGCCCCGCGGCAGAACCGTGAAAATAGAATTCGATGCTGGTTGCCTCACCAACTTCAAAAACGCCAAGCCGACCATTGTGCTCGATACACTCCAAGCGGGCGTGCGGGCGTATGCGCACTCCCCAGTCGATACGGAGGCCCTTCGGATTTACGAGGAGTTCCGGCCGATCGAGGAACGCCGAACGTGCATACCAGCCAAACCTATTTCGGTATCGGCGCCAGATCCACCAACGATGAATTTTGTTATACAGCTTCACGTTTTGTCAAACGTCCAAATACTCTCATTCCCGGCCGCTTAGCATTCGGCATGAGGTCGCGAATGACGGAGGGCAATATCCAAGCGGCCATGCACAGCCACAGTAAGGCCCCAATCGTGCTCGCAAGGTACGGTTCGTATGCCGACTGGTTGATATGCAGGCACCAGAACAATCCGGCATACGTCACTGCCGAAAAGATTGCAAGACCCGAGAAGAAGGCGTCTTGTCGCAGTACACCGACTCCGTGTTGGCGTATCTGAATTGCCTGCACCAATTCACCGGCCGCGGTGCCGAGGGCGTAACCAATGATAAAGCCCCCGATACCGAACCATGTAAATCCCGCGATAGCCGCGACAATCGTCACCACTGCGTTGACAAGATTTCCCAACGCGACGGATTTACTATCACCGAACGCCAAAAGGGCATATCCGGTGCTTGCATTCATGACGGTTATCCAGCATGAAAAGGCCAGAAGCTGCGCCATCCAGCCCGCCGCTGCATACCTCGAATCATATAGCAGATGAAAGAATGCGGGTGCGGCCGCGAGCACCGCCAAGCAAAGCAATAATCCGATACGCAGGAGCAAACCCCGCGAGCGTTGCAATGCGTGATGAATCTGTTCCGGCTTCTCACGAAGCCTTTCCGCCAAGACGGGAAACAGCACAAGTGATGCCACCTGTTGAGCCAAGTCCTTCGGCAAGCTGGCGAGCGTCAAGGATATGCTATACACACCCAACAAGGCGAAGGGCACGAGCTTTCCTAACATCAGCTTATCGAGTTGCATCGCAAAGAACGTCAACAGTGTCGATGCAAATATCCATTTACCGAAGTGAACCAGTTCCGCCACAGCTTCCTTTTCCCAGCGGAGTCGATGACGCTCGCCGGGAAGAAGTGTATTGCCGAGGATGAGGGTAAAAGAAGTTCCGGCGAGACCGCCTATCACAAGGGCCCAAACGCTCCGCAGCCACCATGCCGCCAGCGTCATAGTAACCAGATTCAGCACCTCCGCCCCGATGGCGATCATCGTTAATCGGGCTCGGTTCATGTCCCGGTCGTGGACTGCCCACGCAGTAGTATTGAAGCTGGAGATCACGATGCTGAAGCCACCCACTGGAAGCAACCACAGCAGCGATTGCTCGTGGTAAAACAGTGACGCGGGCCACGCCAGAAGGCAGCACATCAACCAAAGCGCAAATCCGCGAACGATTTGGACTGTCCAAGCAGTCTGAAGAAAACGTTCCTCGTTTCCGCGCGGGCTCTTGATGATCGAGGGGATGATTCCGACGTCCGAACACATCTGGAGTCCCTGCATGACCACAGACACCAAAGCCATCAAACCAAATGCCTTGGGGAAGAGCAGGCGTGTCAGGATGATGCTCCGCAAGAGTTGTAGCGCCATTCCGACGAATTTTGTACTGATGACCCAGGCGGAGGCGTGGAGGGCTCGCCGCCGGAGCGACTCGCCGTTCTTCGGCACCTCGGCCGCAGCTTCGAGATCCTGTGAGATGACGGCGGGCGTCTCAGGGTCGTCCAACGATATGCTATCCGGCGGCATAAAACTCCATTGCTTGGTGCGCCATAGCCGAGAGACTAAATCTCGCCAAAGCGCGTTCCCTTGCCGCAGCACCGAGTCGCCGACGAAGCGGGACGTCAGTGAGCAACCGCCGTAGGGCGGCGGCCAACGCCTCTTCGTTCTTAGGCGGGATGAGAAGGCCAGTCTTCTCGTGTTCGATTGCCTGCGCCGTATCTCCCACGTTTGTCGCCACAATGGCCAAACCGGCCATCATCTGTTCGAGAAGAGCCAAACTTAGCCCCTCGGTATGAGACGTCTGTACGCCTATTTCAGCTTGGTCCATAAGTGCGTACATTCGATCGTCAGGTACATATCCGGGCGTCAGCACCGTATCTTGAAGGCGACTGGATTCGACCAACGAACGCAATTCTTGCCAGTACCACTCTGTTCTGGCCGCCGGCTTTCCCGCAACGCAAACTTGAAAACGTAAACCTTCGCTGCGTAACTTGGCAGCGACTCCCGCGAGAATCAGCGGGTCCTTGGGGGGCACAATGCGCCCGCACCAGAAAACCAACGGCAGGTCACTGGAGGGCCCTTTTACGACATCACGAGCGGGAACGCCGGCGTGTAACACTCCAACGCGTTCGGCTCCTACGCCTTCTCGCAGCCTATCAGCAACTTGTTGCGACGATCCGACCAGCACATCGCAACGCTGTGCGGACCATATGGCAAGCCTCCGCGTCAGTCCTCCCTTGGGGAGAACCTGCCCCGAGTCCTGCCAAGCAAAGACGATTTTCGGGCGGGGGCGCATCGCACGCGTCGCCAGCACCACTAGGGGAAGGCATCCGGATCCATGTACGTGGAGGACCCCGATGTTTTCGCGTTTGATTAACTGCCTTAGTCGCAACATTGCCCATAAGGCGGGGACAGCGCCCCGTCCTGCCCGAAGCTCACATATTGTAACGGCGCCTGGCAGATCGTCTGAGGCGACCTCCGCTTTGCGTACGGCCACCGCCAGGGATGGCACGCCTTTATGTGCCAGAGCGACGGCCAGGTTCAATGCCATGCGTTCAACACCGCCCCATCCGAGGCTCCCCACTACCTGTGCCACCAAAGTTTCAGATTCCGATGCCTCAGCGGCCATGCGAGCTCTCAGCGTCGGGCAGGAATCGCTTTCGATGCATGTGGAACTGCTCCGTTGCCACCTGATAATCCTCATGCCTACCTATATCCAACCACAGTCCTTGGTACGGATAGACCTTCACCGCCTGATTGCGGGCGAGCATATCACACATCAAATTGTCGAAGCCATAGTGCACATTTGGCGGGATGACTTCGATGATCGCTCGATTATAGACGTAAATGCCCATACTGCATGCATAGCTATTTGTCGGCTTCTCGCGGAATGCAGTCATACGGCGTTCTGTGTCATACTCCAGCACTCCGAGCGACACCTGCACATCCCGTCGATATGTTGCCACGGTCGCCAGTTGCTTACCTTGTGCGTGGTAGTCAAAAAGTGCCCCGTAGTCTATGTCGGTCAGCAGATCTCCATTCATAACGATAAATGATTCACTGAGCCCCTCTATCCGGCGAACGGGGCCAATCGTGCCCAGAGGCTCGTCTTCAATAGCATACCGGATATTCATACCAATCTTGCTGCCATCGCCGAAGAAGGCCATGATCAGCTCTGCCAAATATCCGACAGAGATCACCACATTTCTAAATCCATAGTAACGTAGTTGTGATAGCACAATCTGGAGAATCGGCATCTCTCCAACCGGCATTAGCGGCTTCGGCAACACTGTGGTATAGGGCGCCAAGCGGGTTCCTTTACCCCCGGCCAGAATCACGACCGTTGCATTTCGAGTCATATCGAATATTCCTCAGGTTGGAACCGTTCTGGATGCTCTTGGACGAATTGCGCGACGCGTTTCAACCCTTCTTTAAGTTCAATCTTTGGTGACCATCCGCAACGTTCGCGTGCAGCGGACCAGTCGCATATGAGGGCCATCACTTCGCTGCGCTCCGGACGTTTTCGTTGCTCGTCCACGGATATCTCCACATGACGACCAACGACCTCCATCGCCATCTGAGCAACATCACCAACCGTCACGGCATGGCCTGTTCCGAGATTCGTCACTTTTCCGACACATTTCTCAGAGCGCGCGATGGCTACAAAACCTCGCACCGTATCCTCAACAAAAAGAAAATCGCGCACGGGATCAATCGACCCGAGCTTCAGCTTCGGTACGCCGCGCAATAACTGCGAGAGGATCGTCGGAATAACCGCACGGGCCGACTGGCGAGGACCATAGGTGTTGAACGGCCTACAGGTCGCAACTGGAAGGTCCATAGAGCAGTAGTAACTCTCAGCAATTTTGTCGGCGCCTATTTTGCTGGCCGCGTAGGGCGACTGTGCTTGGAGCGCGTGTTGCTCGCTAATGGATGGTGCCTGGGCTGTACCATAAGTCTCGCTCGTTGAGGTATGGACCACCCGACTCACCCGCGCTCGCCGGGCGGCCTCGCAGATATTGAGAGTGCCCTGCACATTTGTGGCAACATACGAGGCGGGAGCGCGGTAGCTATAAGGAATGGGAATTAGCGCCGCGAGATGGAATACAATGTTCTGACCCTCCATGATGTTCTGAACAAAGAATGGGTCACATATATCGCCTCTCGACAGCGTCACGTTGCGCAATATATCTTTCGGAACGAACTCGAGATTTCCAAGATCAGGCCGAGAATCATAGTGCAGAAGCGCCGTTACCTTTGCGCCTATCGCCACGAGATGCTCTGTCAAATGCGAGGCAATAAAACCTCCCGCACCAGTTACCAGGACTTTTGCGCCTGTCAATTCCAAAATTACACCTTTACCTTTCCGTATGCACTCGCGTTGAGTGGTGCACCCACATGTCACGCATGCTCTGGTAGCTACTGATTTTGCAAAGAGTACCCTCGCCACAGATCTGCCGTAAAGTCCGTGGAATTCCCACTATCCGCGAAGGCTTAGTTGAGGGCTCAAAGCGAAATCGGACCGGCGATCCCACTGCAGCCGCCAATTCGCCTGCCAGTGCGGCGATGCTCGTGCCGATGCCGGAGCAAATGTTCACCGGGATTCGCTGCGGCTCTTTTTCCAGTTCGCTTCCGACGATCCGTACGAGGCGTGCGACATCTCGCACATCGAGGAAATCGCGAACGCTCTCCGGATCCGACACGGTTAGTTCAGCAACACCAGCAGCGATCCTCTCAAAGAAGCGTCCGACCATCGCACCTCCAACTAGCGCCGGGCTTTGTCCGGGACCCAGGGTGTTGAAAACGCGCACTCGCAGGACATCTAGCCCGTGCTTTACAGCGAGGTCACGCGCCAGCATTGACTGTTGTAACTTCGAAACGCCGTAAGGGCTATTTGGATGACCGTTCTCAGCCTCTTCGACCATCCCGGCTGACGCCGCAGATACTCCGAATTCCGCCGCCGAACCGATAAGCACCACCCGGGTGTACGGTGAGCACTTGGCCACGGCTGCTAATAGCATCTCTGTGCTGTCCACATTGGCTGCGCGAAGCTGCGATTCCTCATGATTGCCGTAAAGCCCCCCCGCGTGCACAATCAGCCGTGGCTGACTTTTGGCCAAGCGCTCAGCGGCACCAGAGGCAAGCAGGTCGCATCCTTCCCGCCGATCAAAAGATTCGCTCGCCCAACCGCTGCGTGAGAACTCCGTCATTAATGACCGCCCAAGGAAACCGCATCCTCCGATTATGACCGCGCGCTGCATCATCTATCCGACACGGCTCCCAACCAACTTAGGAAAATCTCCCTATTCATCGCTTCGCCGCCTCGTCCAGGAGGGGCATCCGGGCAGTTAAATGCGGAGGATTGCCCGGGCCGCCATCTACAGCCACGAGATCGCAACGCCCAAAGCGAAGAAGAAACCTGGCAAATGCCTCAAGAAAGGCATTGACCTCGGGACGGCAACTCCCGTGTAGTCCCCCCTCCATCGCTCTCACATCCTCCGACAGCACGTTGGCGCAAGTCGGATCAGTGTTGCTGAAGTCGACTTTGCAATTGTCGACCGAAAGCACGGAGGAACGAGCGCCATTCATCGCGAAGGTAGCCTCCCGCAAATGTGCCTCGGCACCAGCAAGATACTCCAGATACCACAAATAATGGAGACGCCAGACGATCTTTGGATTTTGCCCCTTGATAAACTGGAGATAGGTGCTGCATAGATTTTTGCCATGACAGAAGGCGTTTTCCAACGGCATCGCGGAGAGTGCTCGTCTGGGGGACAGCGCCTCGATATGGGAGAACGGGTCCAGATGCAGCAACCGTCCATTGAGCCGGTGCAGGCCGTGGAAGCAATCGCCCGGACTGTATAAACTGCGCAGCCGCTCCACATCAATTCCAAGAGCCCAAGTCCCAATTATGCAGTCGCTTTCATTGAGGCCGTCGAAGGTAGATAACTCATGACCACAAAAGTGTAGACTTTCCTTTCGCATTTTTTCGATAATTCGCACGAAGTAGTCCGAGACCAGCGGGTACAGATCAAAATCGTGTAGAACGGCAAATCGGGTTCGGCAGGCGCGGAGTCCCATCACGCACGACATCGCGTGATAGAACGCTGCCGAATGCACCCGCCGCAGAAGCGCTCCTGCAACGTCATCATGATAGCCAAACCGCAGTGGGAGTTTCGGAAAACGATTTATCACGTCGGCCATTAGATGTTCGGCTCGTACGTGGCGCGTTCGGTCGAAAATAACGTGTATATCAACAATGCCGCAAAGATCGAGCTTGTCGAGAAACAGGAGGCTTGTAGGAAGCAGATGCCGGAGGTCCCACGGTACGGGCAAAATGATGCTGTAGCCGTCCAGCGGTTGCTGAAGGGGCTGCCAGCGTACGAGCGAGCGCAGCGCCAGTTTGATGCTCTCGCGCACAACGTGGCCGCGGTAGCGTTTAAGGTTCATGATTCTGCACCGTGGGTAGGTTCCGGCGGGCATACAGGGGAATCGTCGGTGTAACCGCGAAGCCGAGTTCGGCAAGCCGTTCGATGAGCTGCGATGGGCTACGCCCCGGTAGGTTATGCACTTCCATCGCTATTTGCCGTATCCTCTTCGCTGTCGCCGCGCTCATGTTTTCAAACATCTCGTACTCGGCCCCCTCGCAATCCACTTTCAATAGATCTACGGCGTCCAAGCCGTACTCGTCCAACATCCCCTCGATGGTGATCGCCGGCACAGTGACCGATTGATGCGCACCTGGCAATTGCTCAGCGGCAACACACGTAGAATGATAAATCGATACGTTCGACACGTTCAGCAAAACCGTCCCTGCGCGAGCCGCAACGGCCGCATTTACTGGCGTCACATGCGACAATTGGTTCGTGCGTATATTATCAACCAGGATTCGATAGGTAGCGGGCTCGGGCTCCAGGCAGATGACCCGACCTTTGGGGCCAACGATTGTCGCTGCCGTAAGTGCAAACGTGCCGATGTTCGCACC
Organism: Phycisphaerae bacterium; assembly: GCA_051955985.1. GTDB lineage: Bacteria > Planctomycetota > Phycisphaerae > WQYP01 > WQYP01 > DATKPA01. The sequence goes on from JBQCGD010000167.1 coordinate 59,438, forward strand.
AATGTCGATTACAGTGGATCCCGGTCCGATGGCGGCGCCATGTCGAAGGTAATCGCGACGCACCATGTTTTCGTACAGTGCATAGCGCTCGCCCGTGCGTGGGCGGATCGTCAGCCTTAGTCCATTCCTCATCCGCGCAACGTAAGGTTTGCGACGCAGGCGCAACAAGTCGGCCGTGAGCAACCATGGGGTACACGTCTCTCGTGCAAAGCCGCGTACCTGATCGTACCACAAACCCAGTTCTTTAAGCTTTCTCACGGCTCGGCCCTTCGCCTTGTAAGATGCGTGTCGTAGTTCGATTTCTAGCGCGATGCGCCTGGTAAAAAATGGCTTAATTTGGGCTCGGGCAGTGATGGAGTAACAGCCCCATCCCACATTTTTTTGTTTTTGGAAGGCGAGAAACGATGCTTGAGTTGCAGGAACCGGCTCTCATAGTATCTGTAACTCAGACCGGCCAAAGCGCATGTAATCAACACCGATAGTGCGAACTTTACCCAAATGATATGTACATGCACGACAGCCAACATTTTTTCAGCCGCATGGACGCCGATCATATGCATCAGATACATCCCGTAGCTGATCGCGCCTACTGCGGCTAACGGTCGCCAATGCAAGAGAGGCGCTAGCACATGGTCCTCACGAATGACGCAGGTTGTGATGAGAAAGGTCATTGGAAATGCGACCACATCCCTTAACGGACCGTCCGGATCAATGGTCCACGACAATACGAGTAGGACAATCGCAGCGGCAACTAAGCTGCTCCACTTGCGTCCAAGGAACTTATAGGCGATTTCATAACCGCGACGTGAATGTAAAACTAAAGCCGCAATAACTCCAAAGGCAATAGGCGATGCGATGCTGGTTATGATTCTCCGAGTCTGAAATGACACGTTAATAAGGCCGAATGCAAACACCTGGTCGAGCAGGATGAGGCAAATGGGAACAAGACACAACGATCGCCGCCACCCAAACCGCACGACCGACGGCCACACTAGATAAAACTGCTCCTCTGCCGCCAACGACCATGCGAAGGCGAAGATAAGTCGTGCACCCTTCGGAGCCGTCATAAACATGTTGGCCGTGTATGTGATGAAACAAGGCAAATTTCGCCAAAAAGCAATTCCGGACGGTGATCGAGGCTCAGCGAAACCCACCGCTGCGACCCAGAGCAGCAACACGGTGTAGTAGAGAGGGAAAATACGAAGAGAGCGACGAATGTAAAACAGTTTCAGTGAAACATTTCCGTATGTATCCCGCTCGCGCAGAAGCAGTGTCGTTATAAGAAAACCACTAATTATAAAGAATAGATCCACCCCAATATACCCCTTTCCGAGGACATTCAGCCACGGATATTTGACATAGCGAGTCAGGCATACGTGGTACCAGATCACGCCGATAATGCTGACGGCGCGCAGCCCATCAAGTGAACCAAAATACTTGACGGCTTGGAAGGATTCGTAAGCCGTCGGGCGCTTTAGCGTTTCCACAGGGAGTCCCTTCCGGAACTTGATACGGCTAAGCTCGATTCACGACCGCAAATGGAAGCATCTTGACAAGCAGATCCCCGCAACAAACCCGGATTTCCTGGAGCAAGGCCGCGTCTCTTCACCAATCAAAGGGTGAGAAGTCCATGTGTTGGCGAAGACATTCCATTTTCCAAAAAGGGCACGGTATGTCCCGGTTGACCGCCTGTTCACCCGTTACTGGCTAACCAGCGAAAAACCCGCCTTAACGAACGCTATCGCGGACGAAGCTGTATATTGGGAATTCCAGGATTGGGAGGACTGGTTCTCCGCTTGGGACAGAAAATCCATAAGTGTTCCAGAGATCCCTAGTGAAGCGGCGTAAGAGGCAATGTTTCGAGTGGGATCAACGTATGCCAAGTGGCTGCTTAGAGCGCCGGGTTCAATCGACGTTTGCCAGGAAGAAAGGGACATCACTTTGCTGTTTACAAAGAACCAGACGGAGGGATCACTGGTGTCATAGTACCGGTTCCCGGAGAATTGTTCGGCCTGAGCATTGTACGCCGGACCAAGATTGACGATCTGTCCGGAGAGCAAATTTTGGAAATCGTTATTCTTCACAACCAACCCATTGAGCGCATATTGTCCAGTCCCACCGGGCAGCGCCTTGGCGCTAATCCAAATCGCAGAGTTCCACCCATTAATGACATTGTTCTGGATTGTAAGATCATTGATTCCAACAGCATCAGCCGGATTGCTCACGGCACCGTAATCGAGATGTATCGCTGCGTAAGCATTTTGGGTGTCGCCGGTGATCACATTATTTTCGATGGTGGTCCCGCTATTGGCCTGTATGTTACTCACTTCCATTGCCCATCCCCGCGCGGTTCCAGCAATATCGCGCCCGCCAACAAATACGTTGCCGGCAATCTTTCCACTTACGCCGCCCGCGGTGATAGGCGAACCGTTCACGTACCCGAAGGCGAGGCCGATCGGATCATTGACGAAGAGATTATTTTCAATGTCCCCACCGGACCGGGCTTGGAGACCGTGGCTCGACGCATTTGCAAAGGTGTTATTCTTGATCACAACATTGGTGACGTCTTCCTTAATATAAACATTATGATTGAAAATTGTCGCTCCGGCGCCGGCGACCTGCTCGTTCCATCCATTGTGATCGAACACGTTTCCATCCAAAAGAAGGTTTCCCACGTTGTACACAAATAATCCTTGGGAATGTGCGCCCGAAGAACTGTATGAATCTGTGATGGAATTTCGACGGAGGGTAACGTTTTGCAGTTGTCCCTGGAAACCTTGGAGATTCAGGTTGTCTGAAAAATACGAAATCGAGCAATCTTCGATTAGGAGGTCATGATTGCCGGAAGATCCAGCCAGGAAGAAGATACCTTCCGTGCCGGCGGTATTGTTGATGTAATTGGGAGAATTGGGATTTCTCTGGGATGATGTAAAGGAGATTCCCAGAATCGCGATATTGTTCGACTGGCTTCCTAAAACAACTGCATCGCCGCCAATAACTGTGTCGACAACTGGACGCTGACCCACTCCGTAAGCACTAACCACCATCGGTTCGGTGGCAGAACGTCCAGGTTTGCTCAATTGCAGGCCCATGCTAAGGGTTCCGGGCGCATTGGTCGTTGTGAACGTGTCCCCTCGCTTCAACATGAGCCAATCAGGAGACCCCGCTCGTATGAGCGACATACCCTTCGCCACAGTTTGGACGGCACTATTTGGTGTCAACCCGCTATTGCTGTCATTCCCGGTTGAACTACTGACGTAAATGATCCGTGAATCCGCGCTTGGAACAATTGTTGTCCAGCCGTTGCCATTTACAGTTGCATTTTGTTGCGTCGTCCCCGTCAAAGTACCGCTGGTACCTGTACCGGCGTTATTTTCAGCAGTGACCCTGAACCAATACTGCGTGTTCGGCTGCAGATTGGTCACGCTGAAGTTCGTGCTATTCGCGGCAACTGTTGCGATCGTCGTGAAAGTTGAACCGTCGATGGACGTCTGAACGTAGAAGCCCTGCTCGTTGTTCGAATTGTCCATCCAAGTCAGATCAATTTCGGCGGCGGAAAAGACAGTGGCGGCGGTGAGCGTGGGGGAAGCTGGGGATTGAGTGGAGGAGGTCCAAGCGGAAGCGATAGGAGTTGGGGTCGAATCGCCGCCGTTGGTGTTGGCGATAATGGTGTAAAAGTAATGTGTTGAAGCGTTCAGCCCCGTGTCGGTGTAGGTGGTGGCGTTGGCGGGGGCGGTGATGACGGTGGTGAAATTGAGTCCATCGGTTGAGCGTGCGACTTTGAAGCCGGTTTCGTTGTTGGAATTGTCTTTCCAAGACAGCTGGATTTGCGAGGTATTCAGGCCGACGGCGGTCAAATTACTGGCGGAGGCGGGTATGGCCTGCAAGGTTGTGGCTGTAACCTGGTTGGATGGTGCGGATGTTGTGTCGCCCGCCAGTGCGAGGATTTCGTAGCTGTAGGTGGTGTCTGGCTGGACGCTTGTATCGGAATAAGTAAGGACGGAGCTGTCTAGAGTGGCAACAACGAACCAGGAGCTCGTGTTGGCGATCTGACTCAGCACCTCGTACCCGGTGACCTGGCCGGAGGGCGGGCTCCAGGAGAGCTGGATCGAATTAGTTGATACGGAACCGATCGATAAGTTGAGGGGGGAAGAAGGCGACGTATTCACTGTCACGGGGTTCGACGGGATTGAGGTAGTCATGCCAGAAATTGTGGCGATCTCGTACGTGTACTGGGTACCGGGCGCGAGGTCGATGTCGTCGTAGCTGGTGGCGCTCGCGTCGACGTTTGCGAGGACCATCCAATCTTGAGTGCCGGACTGGCGAATGATTTGATAACCCGACACCGAGCCGGCAGCTGCAGTCCAGGACAGGTGGATGGAATTGGGGGAAACGGCGTTCGCGGAAAGCGTGCCGGGATCAACTGGCACGCTCAGCTGGGTGACGGCAGAGACCGGATCGGACGCTGTCGAAGTCAACGTGCCGTTCATGGCGAGGACCTGGTACGTGTAGGAGGCGCCGGGCTGGAGGGCATAGTCGGTGTAACTTGGCGACGTGGTCGTCGTCAGGAAGGAGAAATTGCCAGTGTTGCCGTCGTGGCGATAGATTTGGAAACCGGTCTGGTCATCGCCGGCGTTCCACGTCAGTTGAATGTTGGTGGAGGAGGTGGAGGTGGCGACCAGATTGGTGGGAGTTGTCGGGTTGGAGGGCGTTGCGATCAACGCGGCATTCGTCAGTGCAGTCTGTGTTTTGCTTCCGCCGGGAACCACGCGATAGAAATAGCGGGCGCCTGGCCGGAGGTCGTTGTCGATGTAGGTGTAGGGCAAGCCGCCGGTCGCGTGGGGGCGGATCGAGGACGATTTCGAAACGGTCTTGATGGTGGTCCAGGTATTGGTGCCGGCCACTCGGCGCTGGATGTCGAAGGTCGGGTTGGAAGTGGTCGCCGCCCAGAACAACTGGGCGCTGGTCGGGGAGACCGCGTTGGCCTGCAACGATCCGGTCTTCACCGCGGCGATGTTCGAAGCGGGCGAGGTGCCGCCGACACCGGTGGCGAGCACTTCGAATGAGTACGCTGTGTTGGCCGTCAGGCCGGAGACAAGGAAGTTCCTGACGTTGGCGAGCACGTGGCCGACGATGGTCCAGTTCTTCGAAGAGCCGATTCGGCTGAGAATCTGGAACCCGTTTTCATTGTTTGAGCGATCCGCCCATTGGAGTTGAACGCTTGTCGGAGAGGGGGAGGTGGCGAGGAGCGATGCGGGAGCGACGGGCGGACCAAACGTTCGTGCTGCGACGGGAGTGGAGATACCGGAAGTGACGTTTCCGTTGAGGGCGATGATTTCGTAGCTGTAGACGGTGTTGGCGCTCAGCTTGGTGTCGTTGTACACCCGGAGGTTCGGGCCGACGGTCGCGATCTTTGAATAGGGGCCGGTGTTACCCTTCCGGCGGAGAATCTGGAAGCCGGTTTCGGTGGAGGAGTCGGCGGTCCACGTCAGGTGGATCCAACTGTTGGAGAGTCCAGAGGCAGTGACGTTGGCGGGCGCCGCGGGTGCCGCGGCGGCAGCCTGGGAATGCACGGCGCCGAGGGCTTGGGTTTTCACGGCTGCCAAATTGTGGTGGTCAACGAGTTGAGGAAGAGGGGTGGAATACGCGAAGTAGGAGAGAAGGATGCGCGACTCGAGGTTTTCGAGCTGGCTACCGACATTTGTGAATTTACGGGAACGGGGCGAACCGGATGCAACGAAACCACGGGAGCGCTTCCACCACATATCGAGGTCTCCGAGAAGTCCGGCTCCTCGTGGTGGCTGTGCCATCAATTGCCCAGGATTTTGAAACAGCAATAACGAACTGCCATTCCATTCTGCCTCTCCTGGGCAGCTAAACGCCACCCGCGAACCCGGAACCGGTTTCGACAAAGACAGCGTAGAATACAGTTCGTTAAATTGCACAAAATTTTCTTGGGGACTTAGGTAATATTTGTCGCCAAAAATGCAATTATCAGACAAAATGACGTTATTATTGCCCATTACTGGCACAGGACGGCCATAGACCGGGGCACCCACCGTGCCCAGTTCCGCGAGGATCGCAATAAGAGCAATTCCCGGCTGCATGAATTCTCTTCTACAGCTCAGCACAGGTAATCTATCCAAGGTCCGATATATGTCAAACTAAACTTTTGTGAATATCAGGCAGAGATGATGTGGTCGCGGCGCCCTTTGACGGCCTTGGTGGCGTTGCGGGTATCCACGATCAGCGGGGCGTGGTCGACGATGTCTTGCCAGTTGTAAGCGGAGTGGTGCGTCGCGATAACGGCACAATCGTATTTGCGGAGGTTGTCGGGTGAGATCGAGACGCTTTCCATATGAAGGTCGTGTTTCCGCATGCGGTGGGTGCGGGGGACCAGCGGGTCGTTGTAATCCACGTGGGCGCCCATTTCCTCCAGTTTCTCAATGAGCTCGAAGGAGGGGCTTTCGCGGACGTCGTCGATGTCGGGTTTGTAGGCGAGGCCGAGGACGAGGATGCGGCTGCCGCGGACGGCTTTGCTGTGCTGGTTGAGGGCCCAGGTGACGCGCTGGACGACGTAGTCGGGCATCTGGTGGTTGATCTCGCCGGCGAGTTCGATGAAGCGGGTGGCCATGCCGACTTCGCGGGCTTTCCAGGTGAGGTAGAAGGGGTCGATCGGGAGGCAGTGGCCGCCGAGGCCGGGGCCGGGGTAGAAGGCCTGGAAGCCGAAGGGCTTGGTGGAGGCGGCCTGGATGACTTCCCAGACGTCGATGCCCATGGCGGTGAGGACCATCTTCATTTCGTTGACGAGGGCGATGTTCACCGAGCGGTAGATGTTTTCGAGAAGCTTGGCGGCTTCGGCGACTTCGGCGGAGGAGACGGGGATGACTTCCTTCACGGCGTGGCGGTAGAGGGCCACGGCGATTTCGCCGCTGGCGGCATCGAGCCCCCCTACCAGTTTCGGGATGGTGCGGGTGTTGTGGTCCTTGCGGCCGGGGTCTTCGCGTTCCGGGGAGAAGGCGAGGAAGAAATCGGTGCCGAGGCGGAGCTTGGTCTTCTCGAATGGGGGCAGCATCACTTCGCGGGTGGTGCCGGGGTAGGTGCTGGATTCGAGGACGATGAGCTGGCCGGGGCGGAGGGAGCGGGCAATGTCGTTGGTGGCCTGCTCGATGAAGCTCATGTCCGGCTCGAGGTGGGTGCCGAGAGGCGTGGGGACGCAGACGATGATGGCGTCGGCTTCGCCGAGGCGGGCCATGTCGGCGGTGGCGTCGAAGCGGCCGCTCTTGACCATGTCGGAGACCATCGTGGGTCCGAGGTGCTTCAGGTAATTTTCGCCGGCGAGGAGGGCCTTGATTTTGCGAGGGTCGACGTCGAACCCGATGACGGGGAATCCCGTAGCGTTGAAGGCGCTTAGGAGCGGGAGGCCGACGTAGCCGAGCCCGAGGACGCCGATCTTGGCCTGCCTGTCGCCGATTTTTTGTTTGAGGGTCACCAGCAACTCCTTGGAATCATTGCGGTAGCTGGGTTGTCCGCGACGCGATTCCGGTTGGATTGAGAGGGTGTTTGGAATGTTGGCCGGAAGTGGCAAGGCTCCGCCCCTTTCAACTACAGCCGCTTTCGCGCAGCCGCAATCGATTCGACCAGCCTTGCGTTCGCCCTATCGCGAACGGCTGATCGCTTGCCCGTGAATTATCGGTTGCCCGTCCGGGTGACGTTACTCGATCACCTCAAGAATGGCTCCGTCGATTTCCAGGCTCGTGGCCTGGCCGAGGACTTCCACCTGCAAAATCAGTCGGTCACGCTTGTTACGGCTTTCGATGACGCCTTCGAGTCCCATGAGGGGCCCGGACCGTACGCAGACCCGGACGCCCGCCCGGAGGAAGGGGTACGGATCCAACGAAGCGCGACTCGCCAAGGCCTGGGCCAAGTTGCGCAGTTCCCGGCCGATTCTGTCCTGATCAACGACCGGAATAATCCCCGCCACACGTTTTGTGCGATCAGCAGAATATACCTGATCGAGGCTTCCCTTCAAAAAGACGTACCCTGGGAAGAGGGGCATTTCCACCGTGACCTTGCGGCCGGCGTAGCTTCGGCCGACGGTTGCGAGGGGGAGAAAATGTGCAATCCCTTGTGCTGACAAGGTTTCCGCGAGCGCCTTTTCCTGGCGGCTGCGCGTGTGAAGCAGGTGCCATTTGCCTTGGGCAGCGGCGGCGGCCTCATAAAGGGAGAGCGCATCGTAGGCACAAATGTCGGACATGCTTACCCTCACTGCTCAGGCACGGACAGCACAACTGGTCCATTGTCCTGTAATGTCGGCGATTTCGGGCATTTACTGGAGTTTCTGCGCGAAGACTCCACCCAGAACGCCCTCATCGGGGCAGTGGTTCCTATATTGGTGATTAGTTGTATAACGCTGGCCAGAGGCAGGCGGATTTCGGAGGTCCGATATTCGCGTATGCGATAGCACTAGGAGTGCTGATTTTGTGCTTTGGAGAGAGGATTTCGAGCGGGGGCAAGGTGGGTTGATGCCGCGAGGGCGATTCCGTGCACCTGCTGCTGGATGGAATTGGCGGCATCCGTCGCGGCCTGGGTTGCCAAGGCGTTCACGCGGTCAGCGATCGTTGCTTCTTTGGTTCGGATCCACCCGACGAACTGTTCAACGAGTTCCGGGTCGAACTGCGTTCCGGCACATCGCAGCAGCTCGGCGCATGCTTTCTCCATGTCCATCCCTTTGCGGTACACGCGGTCGGAGACCATGGCGTCGAACGCGTCGATGATGGAGAGGATTCGGGCGGCGACGGGGATCTGCTCACGGGCGGGGAGCTCGGGGTCGCGCGGGGTGCCGGCGTACCAGGCATGGTGGCATCGGACGATTTCGGCGAGGGCGGGGTGGTGGGTGGCTTGTTCGACGATCTGGGTGCCGGTGGATTCGTGCTCGCGCATGATTTTCCATTCTTCCTCGGTGAGGGGGCCGGGCTTGCGGAGGACGGCGTCAGGGATGGCGAGTTTGCCGAGGTCGTGGAGGAGGGCGGCGAGGCGGAGGATTTCGAGGTCCTGGTCGGCGAGGAGGGGCTTGGCGAAGCGGGCTGCGAGTTCGGCGACGCGGCGGCTGTGGTTGCAGGTGTCGGCGTCGCAGTGCTGGAGCATGGCGCTGAGGGCGTCGGTGACGACCTGCAGGGTAGCAGGGGGATGAGCGTCGCGGCGCTCGGAGGTGATGGCGTGGCCGGATTCGATGGCGGGGTCGCCCCAGGCGACGACGCGGTTGCGGCCGGCGCGTTTGGCGGCGTAGAGGGCTTTGTCGGCCTGATCGAGGAGCTGGTGGACTTCGGTGGCGCCGGCTTCGCGGCCGGCGACGCCGATGGAGGCGGTGATGTTGGAGACGGGCCAGGTAGCGGCGAGGATGGTTTCGCGCAGGCGGGAAGCGGCCTGGTGGGCTTCTTCGAAGGAGGTGTCGGCGAGGAAGATGCAGAACTCTTCGCCGCCATAGCGGCAGACGCGGTCGCCGGTTCGGAGCTGGCGTTGGAGGAGCTGGCCCATCTGCTTGAGGACCTCGTCACCGGCGGAGTGGCCGTGGCGGTCGTTGACCTGTTTGAAATGATCGACGTCGAGCATGAGGCAGGCGATGGGGTGCGCGGCATCGGCGGCGGCCCAGGCCTGTTCAAAGAGGCGCATGAAGGCACGGCGATTGAGGCAGCCGGTCAGGGGATCGTGGGAGGCGAGGGCTTCGAGCTCCTTGTTCTGGCGTGCGATTTCGTCGCGGGATTTGGCGAGTTCGGCGTTGGCGGATTCGATGGAAGTGACATCGTCGAAGGTGGCGAGAATTCCACGCTTGCTGCCATCCTGGCCGAGGACGGGGACGGCATTGAAGACGAGGCTGCGTTTTTCGCGGTCCTTTGGGGCGAGGTGGACGGTCATGCGGCGGACCTGTTCGCCGCTGCGGAGGGCGGCGATCCAGTCGGTGGATTCGAGGGAATCGCCCATGAGGTTTTTGAGGTCGTGGATACGGCGGCCCTGGATCTGGGGCAGGGTGAGGCCGGTGATGTCGGAGAAGGCCTGGTTGGCCATGACGATCTGCTCGCTGCGGTCCATGATGATGACGCCTTCGGCGAGTGCATCGAGCATGGCACGGACGCGATCGGGGATGACGGAGCTGGGGTCGAGGTGCTTGAGGGCCTTGCGGAGGAAGAAGAGGGAGCCGGTGAAGCCGGAGGCGGCGAGGAAGAGGGTGAGGCGGAGCAGGGAATTGCCAAAGAGGTTGGTGTCGGGGAGTGCGGCGAAGCAGATTTCGATGGTGGCCCACTTTTCCTTGTGCTGGAAGACGGGGACCTGGATTTTCAGTGGGTGGTTCGAGGAGGCATCCCTGGGGCCGGCGCGCCAGAGCCGCTCATGAGGTCCGGCAGTGATCACGAGTTTTCCATCGGGCGAGCGGACGCCGGCGGAAAGGACGTCAGAGTTGTTGGCCATGAGAACGGAGAGGGCGGTGCGAATGGCGGCGGCATCGTTTTTGTCTGCGGCGACGGAGCACTGGGCGGCGACGACCTGGGCGAGGCGCAGGTGTTCGTCGGCGATGGTGGCGGCGCGGTCGGGAACGAGGCCGAACATTTGCGCAGCGAGGACTGCGCTGGTGATGATGCACGCGAAGCCGATCGCGATGCTAGTTGTTGTAGAAATACGTTTCATGGGAAATGCCTCCGCTGCTCAGTCGACGAGCTGCTCAACTTTCTGGTCGGTCGCATCCATCTGGGGCGTGTTGGACGCATGCCAGCGGCGCTGCCACCAGCGTTTGCGTGCCTTGGGGGTGGTCTGGGAATTCAGGACGGGAAGCGGGTCGATGTACCGCCACATGGGGGCGGAGGTCAGCATGCTCAGGAGGAGCGAACCGCCGCGGGCGATCCAGATGATGCAGGCGGAGGTGGCGGTGGCGGAGACGCCGACGATGGTGCCGACGACGTGCTGCACATCGCGCTGTTTGTCTTCGATCTGTTTTTTGTCCTTGGCGATGTCGGCGGCGAGGGCTTCGGGGACATCTTCGGGCGCGACGGTGATGTTTTCCGCTTCGGTTACGAGATCCGTGAGTCGCTTTGCGGCGGCGGCACCGGTTTGTGGCTCGGGGACCCGGGCGAGATCTGCGGGGGTGATTGCTCCCGCGGCGCTTCGGGCGGCGGCCGCGTCGCTGAATTCCGCTGTGCTGCCGTTGCCGGCCGACGCGCCGGATGAATTGGGTGCCGCGACGGTGGGCGTGGAAGCGCCGCGACTGATGGGAGAAGAGGAACTTTCCGGGCCGGAGGATCGCGGCGCTGCGGAATCGCCGCCGGGTGCGGCACTCGCGGCGGCGGCAACGTGGGCCGTCACGGGCGCTGAGCCTGCCCGGGCACCGGCGGTGTGATCGACGCCGGCGGATCCTTCGCCTTTTCCGTTTGATGGCGAGGACTGGGGCGGGGATGGGGGGGCGGAGGGAGATTCGTTCCCGGGCCCGGAGGTGGGTTGCGCGGGGCCGGAGGACGGTGGCCCGCTGGGCGGACTACTGACGATCACGTTGTAGGCGAATTTCGCGGTCACTGCGCTGGTGACGATGCTTTGGCCGTCAGAGATCACGACCTGGAACGTGTAGATGCCCGGTTGATCAACCGTGACCAGCGTCTGCTTGGCGGAATTGCTAGCGTTCTGGCTGAAGAGCACGTGTGCCCCGGCGGGCCCGCGCAGGACGGTCCAGGTGTAGGTGAGCACCTGCTCGCCGTCCTGGTCGGCGCCGAGTACGTTGAGGGGGGCGGTGTTGTCCGAGGGGACTCCGGCGGAGGCCTTGGTGGCGAGAGTTGGCGGGGTCACGGCGGCAGCGACGGAGATCGCGACGTTCGTGGAGGATTGCTGCGGTCCGCCGGCACCGTTATTTCCGAGGTCGTCGGTGGTGACGATCAGGGAATCATCGCCGACGAAGTGGAGGTCGGGCGTGTAGGTGAGGCCGTCGAGCGCCTGGTTGATCTGCCAGATCGCTCCGGAGAAGGTCATGGTGCGGTCGCCGGCGCCAGTGCCCTGGGCGAAGGTCAGTCCGTCCAGCGTTGAAAGGGTGAGCGTTCCGTGGGTTACTTTCAGTGTGACCTGGACAGGATCATTCCCCGCATCGGGATCGCTGACGGTGACGGGATTGCCGTCTTCGGGGGAGAACGTCAGGGTGCGGTCCTCGGGAATGCGCTGGGCGACGGGGACGCTGTTCACCGGCGGCTGATTGGAGGCGAAGGTGAAGCCCAGGAACGAAGGCGAAGAGTTGCCAATATCGAAGATGAGGTACAGGTCGTGAATGCCGCTGGTCGCGAGAATTCTGGCCGTTTCGGATTGGAAAGCGGTGTAGCTTCCGGTGGAGGAGATGGACAGATCGCCGATCTGCGGTCCATTGGGCGCGTCGAGGCGGATCTGCAGATGTCCAGGATTCTGCGGCGTGGCGAGTTTGATGGTGAAAGCGGACACAGGGGCGGAGAAGTCAAAGTCGTTGAACATGATCCATTCGCCGTCGGCAAAGCTGCCCGTTCCACCGAGGAATCCGGTGATGGGGCCAGATGCGGCCTGGAATTGATCGGTTCCGTAGGAGCCCAAAGCGCTGTGGGGGACGCGTGTTGTCGCGAAGGTGGTGCCGTTGTTCCAGGAGGACCAACCGGAATCATTGGCCGCCCGGATGCGGTACTGATACGTGGCGCCGGACGCGAGGCCGGCATCGGTATAGGACGTCGTGGCGGCGTTCACGGTGGCGACGGATTGCCACTCGGTGGTTCCCCAGAGCGCCCGCTGGATTTCGAACGTGTCGGCATTGGTTGCATTGTTGGTCCAGGTGAGGCCGATGCTCGAGGTGGAGAGCGCCTGGGCCTGGGCATCGGATGGCGTCCCGAGCGCATCGAATTCGGCAAGAACTTGAACGGGGACGCTGTTGGTTGCGCTCCGTGAACCGCCGGAGCCTACGAAGCCGAGGTCGTTCGTGGTGATGGTGACTGTTGCGGCGCCGAGGTAATCGGTGTCCGGGGTGAAGGTGAGGCCGTTCATGGCGGTGTTGAGGGCGTCGGGGGTTCCCTTGAAGGTCACGATGGAGTCGCTGGTGCCGGTGCCGGTAACGAATGTCAGTCCGGTGGGCTGGGCGAGGGAAATCGTGCCGTGGGTGGCGGTGAGTGTGACCGCGGCCTGCGTGGCGAGGTTGTCGGAATCGGTGAAGCTGATGCGGTTGCCGTTGGCACTGGAAAAGACGAGGGGCGTGTTTTTGAGCAGCACTTGCCGGGAGGGAACGGTGTTCACCGGGGGCTGGTTCACGCCGAAGGAAGCGCCGCAGAGGATGTTTCCCCAGCCGACGGCATCGCGGTAGACGAGATAGACGTCGTGGATGCCGGTGGTGGGGAGGATGGTTCCGGTGGAGGAGACGACGGTGGAATAATCGCCGCCTTGATTCAACGACACGGATCCGATGAGGGTGCCCGAGGGGCTGTCGAGGTGCACCTCCAGGATGTTGCCAGCCATGGGGCCTTCGCTGGTGATGGTGAGCGCCGTGGCGGTTGCGGAGGAGAAATCGAACGTGCTGTAGCGGAACCAGGCGCCACCGACGGTGACCACCATGCCGCTGCCCCAGTTCTGTCCCGTGTTGGTCGTCTGCTGATAATTGGTGAGCGCCCAGGGGGTGGTGAGAGAATGGGGATAGGAGGTGGTGACGACGGCGGCCCGGTCGTCGGTGTACGCGGAGTTGCCCGAGCTGTTGTAGGCGCGGACGCGGTATTTGTAGGCGGTGCCGGGGGAGACGGAGTTGTCGGTGAAAGTGGTGACGTTTGCACCGAGGGTAGCGACAGTGGCCCAGTCGTTGACGTAACCGCCGGAGGATCGCTGCACCTGGAAACCCGCTTCGGCGCTGGAGGTGTCGGTCCAGCCAAGGGTGACGGACGTTGCGGTGGCGTTGATGGTGGGGGCGGACGGGGCGGTTGGGGGTGGCACGTAGACGGTTTGGACGTTGAGGGCGATCGTGTCGGTGTCGGACTGAGCCCCCCCACTGCCGATGAAGCCCTGATCGTTGCTGGTGATGGTGAGCAGATCTGCGCCGGTGAAATCGGCGGCGGGCGTGTATTGGAGTCCGGCGAGGGCGGCCTGGAGATCGTAGAGAGTTCCAGTGAAGGTCATGGCGGCATCGGCGGTTCCGTCGCCGACGCTGAACGTGAGGTTGGCGGTCTGGCCGAGGGTGAGCGTGCCGTTGCTGACGGACAGGGAGACTTGCAGGGGATTTGCGCCGGCATCGGGGTCATTCAGGCTGATCAGGTTGCTGTTGGCGGTGGAGAAGACGAGGCTGCCGTTCTTTCCGACCACCTGGGCGGCGGGAACCGTGTTGACGGGCGCCTGGTCAGGGCCGAAGGAGTAGGCGCTGAGGTTGTGCGACTGCCATGCCGCGGTGCGATAGACGACGTAGACATCGTGAATGCCCGTGGCGGCGGCAAGGGCAATGGTCGTGTTCTTGTAGGTGTTGTAATCGGTGGTAGCGGGGATTGAGAGGGTTCCGAGCAAGGTGCCGCCGGGGCTGTCCAAATGGACTTCGAGGGAATCGCCCGTGGACGAGCCGGAGGCAACCGCGCTGAAGCTGGTGATCGCGCTGTTGGAGAAGTTGAAGGTGGTGAATTTGTACCAGGTCTGGTCCTGCCAGACGGCGAGGCCGGCCTGAAAGTCGTAGAAGCCGCCGTTGGAATCCTGGTAGGTAGAGACGGGGACGACGTGCTGGGCGTCGTGGGAGGTGAGGGTGGTGGCGAAGGCAGGATTTCCGCCGGACCAGTCGGAGTTGAGGTCGGTGCCGAGCGCGCGGATGCGGTATTGGAAGGTGGCGCCGGGGGTCAATCCGGTTTCGGTAAAACTGGTGATGTTGGCGCCGACGGTGGCGATGGTTGACCATGGGCCCCAGTTGAGCGCGGCGGCCTGAATTTCATAACCGGTTTCGTCGGTCGCGTTGTCGTTCCAGGTGATTTGGATGGAGGAGGAGGAAGCGCCGGTGGCGTGCACACCGTCTGGGAGGGCCGGGGCGGTGCCGGAGAGGAGTTCCTGGCGCTCGAGGGGTTCGAGGTGGAAGTGGGTGGGGACGCCAGCGAGGCCTGAGCAAGCCTTTCTGGAAAGCGCACGGTGGGGACGTGGTCCTGTCAGATGATGTCCGGTCCGCAGCCAAACCCGCATACGAATTCCATGAGCGATATTGATGCACTCAGCATCGGGCGGGCAAAGTTGCTTCTGAAATGGGAAGGGCGTCGCGCGCGGTAGCCGCCCTCTAAAGGTGATGTATTTTTGCTAGTGCTTTTGTCAAACGCGGAAAAACGGCGTGTGGAGCGGCATGGATGGGAAAACAGTAAATCGGATTGCGCCGATCAGCATACCTCCATAAACCGGCAAACCCGAGTGTTCTTGGGAGTGGTTCAACCAGACGCGAAAAGAACAGACCTGTGGAATTTGCAGCAAAGGAAGAGTTTATCAATCCGTTGAATCGCAAAGCCGGAGCAGTGGTGGAGCACTGCGCGCATCGTATTTGGGCCATTCCTGGCCCGTGTCAGTTCCACCCAAATCCGAGCACGACCCCTGCATGCTAATTTGTTTGATTGGCCGTTTGGTCCTTTGGGCGGAGACTGCCATTGTTTGCCTGGATGGTCCGAGCCCACATGATCAATGCGGCGGTGAGGGGGCGGGATTTGGATTGATCGAAGTCGGCGTCTTTGATCAGGGGGTAGAGGGTGGGGGAGAAGGCGCTGAGGTACATCCAGGTGGCGCCGATGGAGTTTTTCGCGGTTGTTTTGCTTTTGCCGTCTACGCGTGTGGCGAACATGCCTTTGCCCTGGTACATGATGTACTGGACGGTGTTGGCGAAGGGGAGGAGTTGGTCGGCGGTGATGCCGTAGCGGCCGCTCGCGTAGGCGCGGTAGATGAGCATGTCGTAGCCGCCGTGGCCGGCGTCTTCGATGTGTTTCATGGGATTTTCGACGGCGTAGGTCCACTTGCGGCACTCGTGGCCGTCGACGGTGACGGGGACGGCGCTCTGGAGGAACCAGTCGCAGGAGGCTTTGACGATGGCGTCGCATTGTTTGACGCGGTTGGGGGCGTCGCCGAGGAGTTCGTGGCAGATGGCCACGCGCATCATGCCGTTGTTGAGCATCATCTGCTGGTTCCAAGGGATAGGGCGGTCGTGGTCGCCGGAGGTCCAGCCGGAGGCTTGGACGAAGGCGTCGGAGCGTGGGAAGTAGTAGCGGTTGGTGCCGGTCTGGACGAAGTAGGGGATGATGAAATTGTCGGTGGTGCGGTCGGCTTCGCGGACGTAGGTTTTGGCGCGATCCAGATAGGTTTTGCCGAAGGAGTAGGGGTCGTCGCCTTCGGGGGATTGAGACCAGAGGGATTTGTCCTGGAGGATTAACTGGGCCGCGTAGAGCATGTGGCCAAGGACATCGCCGTTTTCGGTGCCGGAGTACTTGGCGTCATTTGCGTTTTCGGCTTTGTTGGGCCAAACGAGGTCGCGTTTGCCGGTCCAGAGGATGCGGCCGGTGTCGGGGTTGTTGCGGGCGGCGAGGATTTTGTCGGAGACGGTGACGAGCTGGTCGAGGATTTCGCGGTCGTGGGTGATCTCGTAGACGGTGCCGAGGGCTTCGGCGAGGCCGCCGCCGCTGCCGTAGACGAGGCCGTTGTGATGGTTGGAAGTGGGAACAGGGACGGTTTTGGTGAAGGCTTTGAAGGAGGCGATCTCGGCGCGGGTGACGGGGCCGTCGGTTCGTTCGAGGGTGATTTCGGCGGCGCGGGTGGCGGCGGCGAGGCTGGCGGCGAGAAGGAAGGGAAGGATGGTGCGGCGGGTGAATCGGGGCATGGGGCGGGAACTCCTGAGTTTGTGTGCAAACGGCCAAACGTGCGACGGGGCCATTTGATACAAATTGGGGGTGCGAAACGAGGGTTCTCCTCTGAAATGAGGATGCGGGTCCTCAGACGGAAACGGCGGAGGTTGGTACACTGGAGTGAAGTTCGCGGATTATTGGTCATGTCGGAAACGCCGTTGATTGGCTCAAATGCCGTGGGCATATGCAGGGCACGTTGTTGATCAGGTTTCGCCAGAAAGGTCTCCGGATCGGCCGGGGGGTTGCGTTTTTTGCGGCGATGGTTGCGGCGGGGATTGGGTGTGTGCATGTGCGGGCGGCGGCGGGAGCGTCGAACAACTGGTACGTGCGGGCGTGGCAGACGGGGGAAGGGGTGACGGGGAGCAACATTCCGGCGATTGTGCAGACCAGTGACGGGTATCTGTGGGTCGCGACGGATAACGGGCTGTTGCGATTCGATGGGGTGCACTTTGGGGATATTTCGCTGGGAGCGTTGAAAGGGCCGACGCATCCGAAGATCAGCGTGATGGCGATGACACAGGCGGGCGGGGTGGTGATGGCGGTGAATCGGGGCGGGGTGGTACGGATGAACTTGACGAAGCCGATGGAGGTGTACAACTCGCCGGAACTGACGGGGGCGGTGCCGGTGAGCGTGCTGGAAGACAATGACGAATCGATCTGGGTGTCGTATCACGTGGGGCCGGTGTATCACATTCAGCAGGGGCGGGTAGAGGCGGTGGGGACGGAGGCGGGGCTGCCGACGCAGAAGCTGGATTGTCAGTTTGAGCAGGATGTGAAGAAGAACACGTGGTTCATGCAGGGGAGCTACCTCGGGCGGGTAGTGAAAGGGAAGTTCACGACGCTGGTGCGACTGAGCGCCCCGGGCGGGCGCGTTGCGGCGGCGAGCCAGGGGGGGCTTTGGGTTTGCTCGGGTGCGCGTTTGTTTTATTGCAGCGAGGAGGGGGTGCTGAGCGACCGGGGGAGTTTCACGGCGACGGGGGTGATTGAGCCCACCGCGGTTGCGGAGGACAGCACGGGCGCTGTATGGATCGGGACGGCGTACACGGGGCTGTTCTGTTACAACGGGAAGACGTTTGAGAACGTGGCGACGTCACACGAGCACGTGACGTGCCTGACGGAAGACCGGGACGGGAACATCTGGGTGGGGACGCGCGGGGGCGGGCTGGACCGGGTGCAGCCGCGGACGATTGTGCTGGAGGGTGCGGAGACGGGGCTGCCGTCGGATTCGATTCAGTCGATTTGTGAAGACGCGGAGGGGACGATGTGGGGCGTGGGGGAAGACGGGTCGCTGCGGAAGCGGGGCGGCGGGGGCTGGGAGTTGATGTCGACGACGGCGCGAAACTGGCCGGGCGGGAGCACCGCGGCCTGCGTGGCGGCAGATCCGAACGGGGGCATCTGGGTCGGAACGCGGAACTTCCGGCTGCTGCATTGTTACAGGGGGAAATACAGGGTCTGGTCGAAAAGCGACGGGTTGAACCGTGTGTCGAACGCGCTGCTGGTGGCGAAGAACGGAGATCTGTGGATTGGCGAGCAGAACCCGGATGGGATTCGCCGGATGCGGGACGGGACGTTTCAGGCGTTCGGGCTTCCGCCGCGATCGGAGCACGTTCGCGCGGTGACGGAAGATGCGCACGGAACAATCTGGGTGGGGACGGACGGCGGGGCGTTGCTGCGGGTGGATGGGGACAACCTGGTGGATGAGACGGCGCGGGTGAAGCCTTCCGTCGATGCGATTCGGTGTTTTTACGCGGCTGCCGACGGGAGCCTGTGGATGGGGACGGGGCACGGCGGCCTGGCACGGCTGAAGGACGGCGGAATCGCGTTTGTTGACAGCGATCATGGGCTGTTCAACAACGTGGTGCTGCAGATGATTCCCGATGATCGGGGCTGGCTGTGGTGCGCGGGTCCACGAGGGATATTCCGGGTGCGGCTGGATCAATTGAACGAAGTGGCGGACGGGAAGTTGCAGCGGTTGCAATCGGTGCATTACGGGGAGGACCAGGGGCTTCCGAACCTGGCGGCGACGTTCGGGGCGTGCGCGAATGCGATCCGCACGCGGGACGGGCGGCTGTGGATGCTGATGGGGACGGCGCTGGCGATCATTTCGCCGGAGAAGATCCGGGAACAGATGCTTCCGCCGCCGGTGTACATCGAACGGGTGACGCTCAATGAGCGGTTGCTGGCTTCGTACCAGGGAGTTGTCCCGGTGAAAGAGGGGGAAGATCTGCTGACGACGACGAAGGAATTCGAGTTGCCGGCGGATAATCGGAAGCTGCAGTTCAACTTTACGGCATTGAGTTTTGATGCACCGGCGAATGTGCGGATCCAGTACCAGTTGGAGAATTTCGAGGATGGGTGGCAGGACGACGGGGGCAAGCGAACGGTCAACTATCCGCACCTTGATCCGGGGGAGTACACGTTTCATGTTCGGGCGTGCAACAGCGACGGTGTGTGGAACGAGGAGGGGGCGTCGTTCAGTTTTGCGGTGGTGCCGTTTTTCTGGCAGCGGCTGTGGTTCCGCATCGCGGGGACGGTGGTGTTCACGGGGATTGTGGTGCTCCTTGCGCGGTATGTCTCGTTCCGGCGATTGCGGACGCGGCTGCGGGTGCTGGAACAGCAGACCGCCCTGCAGAAGGAGCGGGCGCGGATTGCCCGAGACCTGCACGATGACCTGGGGGCGCGGCTGACGGAAATCGTGATGCTGAGCGACATGACCTTGCATGAGAACGGGGAGGGGGACCCCAAGAAGCGGGTCGGCCAGATATCGACGGCGGCGCGGCAGGTCATCCAGTCGCTCGATGAGACGGTGTGGGCGGTGAATCCGCGGAACGACAGCCTCTCGCACCTGGTGGACTACATCGGGCAGTTTGCGGTGGAGTTCCTTCGCAGTGCCAACATCCGGTGCCGGGTCGACCTGCTGGAAAATGCGCCGGATCATCCGGTGTCGGCGGAGGTTCGACACAACCTGCTGCTGGTGGTGAAGGAGGCCCTCAACAACATTGTGCGGCATTCGGGAGCGACGGAGGCGTGGCTGCGTGTGCAACTGATGAAGGACCGGGCCTGCATGATGATTGAAGACAATGGGAAGGGGTTTGCCGTCCCTTCTGCAGGGAATGGCCGCGCGGAAGCGGACGGTCTCTTGAACATGCGGCACCGGATGGAAGAGATCGGGGGGCGGTTGGAGATCAGCAGCAATCCCGGGAGCGGGACGCGGATTTCGTTTACATTTCCCTGGTCGGCGCTGCCAACACACTGGCGAGGAACGAATTGAATGCCCATCAGAATCTCCATCGTGGAGGATGTCCGGCGGACACGCGACAACCTCGTGGCGATGTTAAGCAAGCACGAGAACATGCAGGTGCTGGGCGCCTATGCCACCGGAGAGGCCGCGGTGGAGGGGATTCCGCGAGAGGCGCCGGACGTGGCGCTGATCGACATCAATCTGCCGGGGATGAGCGGGATCGACTGCGTGGCGCAGCTCAAGGCGCTGCTGCCGAAGCTCGAAGTCCTGATGGTGACGACGTACGAGGAGCGGGATCTGATTTTCAACTCGCTGCGCGCGGGAGCCACGGGTTATGTGCTCAAGAGCACGGGGATGGAGGAACTGGTGCAGGCGATCGAGCAGGTTCACGCGGGGGGTGCGCCGATGTCGATGCAGATTGCGCGCAAGGTGGTGGCCCACTTTGGGGCGGCGCCGACGAGTGATTCGGATATGGAGAAGCTGACGAAGCGGGAATATGAAGTGCTGACGCTTCTGGCGAGGGGAGACCTGGACAAGGAAATCGCGGACGAGTTGCACATCAACGTGAGCACGGTGCGCACGCACCTGAAACATATCTACGAGAAGCTGCACGTGCAGTCGCGTACGCAGGCGGCGGTGCGTTACGTGAAGCGGGATTGAGGTTCCAAGCAGCGGCCCCTCTGCCACACTCGCTTGGGTTTTATGTTTATTTATTGAGCTCCTTTGTGGGGTCGGTGGGCTTGTAGTTCGGCTGCGCGTTGGTGGACCATTGCTGCAGCCAGAGCTCCTTGAGCCTGACGTTATCGGCGTGGCCGTCGAGATAACTGAGGTTGACGGTGTGGTTGCCGTGGCGGTCGATGCAGAAGCGTTCGATGCTGGGGCCGGGCGCGCTGGAGCCGAAGCCGGGAGCGCCGTTGACGAGGTCGAGCGGCGCCGGGTCGACGTTGCGCGGCCAGGAGTCGATGAAGATGCCATCGCCCCAGACGGGGATGCGTGTTTCATTCATGGCAGTGGGGAGAGTGATCAGGTTGACGGCGCCGCCATCGTAGTTGTTGACTTTGTCCTTGGGGGAGGTGGAGCGGAAGAGGAAGCCGTTAAAGGTGTAGGAGCCGACGAACACGGTTTTGGCGGGGGTGGTGGGGAAGTCGGTGTCGTACATCCAGCCGAGGCCGATGGAGCCGCCCCAGGCGTTGGTGGCGGTGCCGTCCTTTTCAGTGGAGGGTCCGACCCACGGCTGCATGGCATCGGGGCAGAGGCCGGCGGATTCCATCGGGTTGCCCTTGGGACCGGTGCCGACCGTGCGGTATTTCATGTAAGGCTTGAGGGGCATGAGCCAGTGCGCGATGCCGGCGGTTTCGGCAAAGACCATTCCGCGTCCGTCTTCGGTCTGCAGGTATTCCCGGAAGCTGATGATGAGGCTGCGTTCATTGGTCAGGCAGACGACGATGCGGGAACGTTCGCGCGCGCGAGAGAGGGAGGGGAGCAGGATCGCAATCAGCAGCGCGATGATGGCGACAACGACGAGCAACTCGATGAGGGTGAAACCGCGAGGGGTTTGGTTCCTGAGAGCCGACATTCCGTTTCCTCCAATTCAGGGTTCGCGGAACGGCCTGTGTACCGAGGGCTTCCGCGACAAGACTGGCATTCGAGGGAATTGATCGCCGTCCTGCTCGCACGTGATGAATGGGTGCGAACGAATACGGCGGGCGATGTGATGGTTCTCGATTTCCTCGTATGCCCGAGAGATGCAAAAGACAATGGGGCTGTTGGATGCATCTTAGAACGAGGGATGGGAGAGGGGTATCCCCATTTGTGTGGATATTCCCCGCATAATTTTGACATCGCTTAAACCCAAGCCACACTCTGAAGAAGATCCCTTCGACATGGGTTTCGGTGCGCACAGCAACATGTCACCAATCGCGCGACCGGAAATCTGCAGTCAATTGCCGGCGACGCCTTTCGGGCGCAAGAGAATCACCAAACGTTCATGGTCTTAAGCGGAGACGAGCAGTGATGACACTCACAAAACGAGCAAACAGCGTTGCGTTCATCCAACGGGCCCTCACGTCGCGGAAGGCCAAGGCGCTGCTGGCGGCGGCTGTTCTGCCGTTGATCGCCAGCTTTCCCGCACCCGTCCATGCGGCCAATCTCACGTGGGACAGCAGCGAGGGGAATGCCGGGGCGCCCGTGGATGGCTCGGGCAACTGGAATACGGTGAGTGCGAACTGGTCGAACGGCACCGTGGATACGGGATGGATCAACGGCAGCGCCGCGATGTTCGGGAATAACGGGACCGCGGGGATTGTGACGATCGATGACAGCTCGGGCACCGTGAGTGCGGCGGGCTTGACCTTTAATGCGGTCGGGGCGGGGAGCAATTACACGATCGCTGCAAGCGGCGGGGATACGCTCACGCTTACGTCGCCGACGATTTCGGTCGTTGCCGGCGTTCGTCCGACGATCAGCGCGCCGATCGCGGGAACCGCGGGCCTGACGCTGACGGGGGCGGGCGGGCTGCTGCTTTCGGGCGCGAATACGTACTCGGGCGCGACGACGGTCAGCGGAGGCACGCTAACGGTCGGGGCAGGTGGAACACTCGGGGCCACAACGAATTCGCTGGTGCTGGGGGCATCAACCGCCGGGAGCGCAACGGCGGTGTCACTGGACATGACCAATGCGAGCGTGACGGTGGGCTCGCTCCTCGTGAACACGAACACGGCGAGCGCGAACACCATCGTGATCGGCGCCGCTCAAACTTTCACGATCGGTGGGAACACGACGTTCGGGTACACGCCGGCCGTCAGCAACGCCACGGTGGTGCCGACGACCACCACGACATTCAGCGGGGGCGGCAGCCTTTCGGCGACGGCGGGGAACTTCGTGGTGGGTCCGGCGGGCAATGGCATCGTCGAAAATGTGGTCGTCGACATGTCGGGGCTGAGCAACTTCACTTACAACAACGCGAGCGGGAATTTCAGCGTCGCCACGGGAAACCAGGCGGGAGGCCACCTCACGCTTGCTTCTGCAAACAACACGATTACTGCCGCGACTATCCTGGTCGCGGGCGGCGCCAACGGGAACGGGGGGAACGGGTCGCTTTCATTCGGCGGGGGGACCAACTCGCTGTTCTATTCGAACAACTGGAATATCGGCATCGACAAGTCGTGGGCGAACATCACATTTGCGGGGGCCAACGGGACGCTCCTCGTGCGCAACACCGATGGCGGGTCGCGTGCGGGGAATATCACGATCGGGAGCCGCGGGCAGAGCGGCACGGTCAATCCCGGGACGGTGGTGAACCTGAACGGCCATTCCGTGGACATCCTGGCGAATTTTCTGACGCTCGGGAGGTCGACGAATTCGTCCACCGGGAACGGGACATTCACGTTCGATACCGGCACCGTGGACGTGAATGCAATTGATGTCGCCGATGCCTCGAAGGGGACCGCCGTCGGTAATCTCACCGTCGCGGGGGGGACGCTGAACGTGGGACCCTTCGGCTTCTTCCTCGGCAACAGCGGTGGCGGCAACGTCAACGGCACCTTCAACGTCAACGGCGGCACCGCGAACGTCAACACGAGCATCATCGCCCAAAGCACGGGTTCGGGCAGCGTTACCGCCACTGTTAACATTGGGGGCGGCACGCTCAACATGAACGGCAACAACATCGGGACGGGCTCGCCGGTGATCACCGTGAACGCGACGGCCGGCACCTTGGAGAACGTCGGCACGATCAACACCGACGGCGGGATCAACAAGACCGGGCCGGGCACGCTGATCATCACGAACACCGGCGGGTTCACGGGCAATGCTTACACCGGCAATACGACGATCAACGGCGGCGTCGTCCAACTCGGCGGGACGAATGCCGCGCAGTTCAGCACGCTTGTGGTGAATTCGGAAAACGGGCTGGCGTTTGGTTCCGGAGCCGGCACGTTCAATATCGGCGGTCTTGCTGGCAACGGCAGCTTCAGCCTGACCGATACCGCCTCGGGGCCCGTCTCGCTGCAGGTCACAAACAACAATGGGGCGGCCATGACGTATTCGGGCGCGATGTCCGGCTCCGGCAACCTCACGCTGATGGGCAACAGCACACTGACCCTGAGCGGATTGAACACTTACACCGGCGGCACGAATGTGAGCGGCGGCACGCTCATTGTGACGGGCTCGCTTGCCGCAAGCGGCAACGTTTCGCTGGCTTCCGGCACGAGTCTGCTTGGAAACACCGCCAGCGGCAATTCGGTCGGGAGCGTCATGATGGTTTCTGGCGCCACCATCAGCCCGGGATTCACCGGCAGCCCCATCGGCACGCTCAACCTTACGAATCTCACCGTCCAGGGCGGGACGCTGAATTTCACGCTCGGTCCCAGCGCAACAAACAGCCAGCTCCTCATGAGCGGGCTGGCAGATTTCACCGGCGCCTCCACGATTTCCGTGACGACTGCCCTGTCGCCCGGCGTCTATACGCTTCTTACGGCCGGCACCCTGAATCTGGGCGTGAATCCGACGCTCAGCGCCCCGAGCGGAAGCTCATTTGAATATGTGCTCGACTTCACCCACCCGGGCGAGATTCTCCTGGATGTCACGGGGCAGGTCGTCAGCCTCACGTGGGCGGGCACTTCCAGCAACTCCTGGGACACCAGCTCGGCGAACTGGAGCAACGGCACCGGGCTGACGACGTATGCCGATCCCGATGGAGTCTCGTTCACAGACGCTCCTGGTGTTCAGACCAGCATCTCGCTGAATACAACGGTGCTGCCGGGAAGCGTGACGGTGAACTCGAATACGAATAACTACACGATCAGTGGGTCGGGCGGGATCGGCGGGCCTGCGACCGCGATCACGAAGAGCGGATCGAGCACGCTTGCGCTGCTCACCGCCAACACGTATTCCGGCGGGACGACCATCAACGGCGGCACAGTCCAGATCAATTCGGCCGCCAGCCTTGGGGCCTCGCCGGGAGCCGTCAACATCAACGCCGGCACGCTTGAAGTGCTCGGCGGAAGCAACATCACCACGTCCCGCAACATTGCTCTTGGGAGCGCGACCAGCACCATCCAGGTGGATGGCGGCTCGGTTTACAGCGTGAATGGGGTGATCTCCGACGGCAGTGGCGCAGGGACCCTCAATGCCACTGGTCCAGGGACACTCGCCCTCTTCGGGACGAACACCTACACCGGCGGCACCGTGATCTCGGGCGGCGGCACGGTGCAGATCAACTCGGAGAGCAGCCTCGGCGATGCCAGCGGCAACGTGACCATCAACGCCGGCACCCTCGATGCGACGGCCACCATCACCTCGACGCGCAACGTGAAGCTCGGCGCCTCAACCAGCACCATCCAGGTTGATGGCCCCAACATCTACACGCTGAATGGCCTCATCTCCGATGCGGCCGGCGCCGGTACGCGCAACAAAACCGGCGCCGGCACCGTCGTGCTTGGTGCGGCAAATTCGTATTCCGGCGGCACCGTGCTGACGGCGGGCACAGTCAGCATCTCCGCGGACAATAATCTCGGCGCGCTGCCCGCTTCCGCAACGCCCAGCAACCTGTTCTTCAATGGCGGATCTCTGATCGCCAGCGGCAACATGACCTTGAGCAGCAACCGGGGCATCGGTATCAACGGGACCGGCACTATCGGCGCGGCTACCGGGTTCACCCTGAACTACGGGGGCGACATTGCTGATTCCAACGGCTCGGGTGGTCTCACCATTGGCGGCGGCGGGACGGTCTACTTCTCGGGCACCGCGTCGTACACCGGGGCGACGGCACTCACCGGAACGAGTGTTCTGCAAATCGCGCATGGATCAACACTGCCGGCGAACACGGTGCTCAACACCAACAACACCAGCCAACTGATCCTTGGCGACGCCAACGGCCCGGCGAACATCACCATCTCCAATCTCGGCAGCAGCGGTGCACAAGCGATCCCGGGCATCGTGGCAGGGCCGACCGGGCTTTCCACGGTGACCATCAACTACACCGGCGGAACAGTCGCCACCTATTCCCGCTTCATCGGCGGAGCAGGGGACAACCAGAACAACATCACGCTGGTTTTCGGAGGCACCGGCACGTTCAAACTCAACGGCAACCCGAATACGTACACGGGCGGGACGTTCATCAACTCAGGGACGTTGATCGCCTCGCAGGTGGGCGCCCTGGGCGATCCCAGCAGCCCCATCACGCTCACGGGGGGCATTCTCGACCTGCAGACCAATACCACGGTGAATGCCTACAACGTCTCGGTCACAGGCGATGCGACCATCCAGCCGGACGTTAATTCCGCTGCCACCGCGGGAATCACGCAGACGCTTGGCGATCTTAGCATCGGTGCGAATACGCTCACCGTTACGCCGGGAACGGTCGTCGCGACGGGAACGCCGAAGCTGGCGTTCGGCAGTGTGACCCTCTCCGGCGCGGCGAATGCAACAACGACAGTCGCCCCGAGATTCAATGGCGCCAACACCGTGCAGGCGGCCGTCGTCCTCGGTTCTGTTACCGGTTCCGCCTCCGCGGGCAATACCCGGACGCTCCAACTCGATGGCACGACGGCCGGCAACGCGATTTCCGGCGCAATAAGCGATGGATCGAACGGCGGCAAAGTCGCTGTCACCGCGGCCGGCACCGGCAGTTGGACGCTCTCCGGCGCCAGCACCTACACCGGTGGAACCAGCATCAGCGGAGGGACGCTCATTGCCAACAATGCTTCCGCCCTGGGCATCGGCCCGGTTGCGGTGCATACCGGCGGCTCTCTGCAGCTTCAGGCCGGCCTCAAGGTTTCCTCCCTCGCCTTCGATGGTTCCACCAATAGCTGGACCGGTGCACTCGATCTCGCGAACAACAAATTGATCGTTGATGATGCGGTTACGCATGCCACGTCGCTGGCCAATTTGCGGAATCAGGTCGGTTCGGTCATCACGAATACGGGCCTTCCCGCGAATTATGGCATCGCCGTCGTCGAAAATGCCGCCCTCTCGACCCCGCTGACAATGTTCGGAGGAATCAGCGTTGGTCAGAACTCGATCCTGGTGAGTGGCGAACTTCTCGGCGATGCCAACATCGACGGCAAAGTCGACCTGACCGACCTCTCGACCATCCTTAACAACTTCGGCACTGCCACCCTCGCCTGGAGTTCGGGCAACTTCGACGGCGCCGCCACCGTCAACCTGACGGACCTCTCGTTCGTCTTGAACAATTTCGGCCTCACCAATCCGAACGCAAACACTGCAACGGCTGCTGTCGCTGCGATCGCAACGCCGGAACCCGCCACCGCGGTCCTTCTGGCGGCCGGCACCCTGGGGCTTATCCGCCGGCGGCGTCGTATCGCGTAAGAACGAAACATCCATCCTCGGCGACCCACGCGAACTATCCCGGGCATGACAAGAGACAATCATGCTCGGGATTCGCGTGGTCTTTTTTGGGGGAGAATTTTTAGCGAGGCGAACGCCGGAGGGGGCGGCAACGATTCCGAGCGCTGCAGGGGAAGCTCGCCAACATCGGCTTTATCAGTTTCGGAAAGCGCGGCGGCGTTGCATTAGGAGGAAAAGGCCCACAGTTCCGAGAGCCGGCGTTGCAGGTTCGGGGGCAGGATCGGCTGCAAATTTCATTGCCTGGCCATTGTCCAATTGTGCGTTGGAACTGAGGGTGAGGGTGGTCAGGGGGCCGGCAAAGCGGATCACGCCATCGTAAACGTCGCCCGCGGGCAGCGTGAGCGTAGTGGATGTGTGGCAATCGCGCCGCGTGGCCTTCTCCCTATCACTTACATCCTGACCTTCCCCACGAACAGTGGGAGCGTCGGCCCCCGTGAATTGAGACCAGCCTCGAATGCATCGGGATCTCGCCTCCTAACGCCGTAAGGACGCCGGGAAGCGCTCGCCCGTATGCCGGAACATGGGCCGAGCGGGGAGCCACTGCGCCGATCTCGAACGGAATCTAAGGTGAGAAATCCTGTGATGCCGAACTGGACGAATTGCTCGGGGGCAATCGGGACTCAATCGGGTTAGTTCCCGTCCGCAGATACACGATGCCAACATAGAAAAGCCCTCCGCACTTGCCGCGGAGGGCTTTTGCCGTTCGAAGCACTGACGGTGCTTTGCACCTCACCGAACTGGCAGCGATGCCACGGATAGCCGCCGATCAACGGACCGCTCGCATCACCTCGACCGCTTTTTGCTTGTTCACAACCTGACTCTCGTGCACCTCAGCGGAACCTTCCTCGTCCGCGAGACATGAACGGCTAAAGACCAGGAGCCGCGTTCATTTATCCCGCCCCCGCTTCTCCTTCATCCACGCCTTCCCCCGTTCATTCCCCTTCTCCGCCGCCATTTTGTACCACCGCCCCGCCTCCTTCATGTCCATCGGCATCCCCTCCCCCTTCTCATACATTTCTCCCAGATCCGCCATCGCCGGCGCATCCCCTCCCGCTGCCCCTTTCTCCAGCCACTTCCGCGCCTCCAGAAAATTCCGCTCCACTCCCTCCCCGCGCAAATACATCTCCCCAATATTCGTCGGCGCCGAAGTAGAGCCACCCGCCTCTGCCTCCCGGAAGCACCGCATCGCCTCACCATAATCCTGCTTCACCCCATTCCCCTTCCGATACATTTCCCCGATTTCGTTCATCCCCGCCTTATCCCCCGCCGCCACATCACGCCGATACCACGCCAGCGCCTTCTCCCCATCCTTCGCCACCCCCCGCCCATCCCGGTACATCCCCGCCAGCATCCACATCCCAAACGTATTCCCCTTCTCCGCCGCCCGCTCAAACCACTTCACTGCCTCCCCATCGTTCACCGCCACCCCCTCCCCTTTCTTGTACATGTACCCGATAAACGCCATCGACGTGTCGTCCCCCCGCGCCGCCGCTTTCCGATACCAGCGCATCGCCGCCCCGTAATCCCGCGCCACACCTTGCCCATCCTCATACCGGCTCCCCGTTTCATACATCCCATACACGTTCCCCCATTGCCCCGCCATGTGAAACCAGCACGTCGCCTGCTTCTGGTCCTCCGCCACCCCAAGCCCCTTGTCATACAACGTCCCGATCGCCTTCATCCCATCCTCATCCCCCTGCCGCGCCGCCATGCGATACCACGCCATCGCCCTCCCATAATCCCGCTCCACTCCCTTTCCCTCCTCGAAGAACGTTCCGATGTTGTACATCGACCCCGCATCCCCCGCATTCGCCCCCTTCAGATACCACTTCAACGCTTCTTTGTAATCCACCGGTCGCCCCCTCCCCAGCCCATACATGCCCCCCAGGTTCCTGCACGCCATCCCATACCCCTTATCCGCCGCCATCCGATACCACCGCGCCGCCTCCCCATAATCCCGCGCCACGCCATAGCCACTCTCGTAATACAGCCCCACGTTGAACATCGAAATCGCCGCCCCGCCTGCCGCCCCTTTTCGATACCATGCCAACGCTTCTGCATAATTCACCTCCACCCCCTTCCCCGTTCCATACAGGTATCCCAGCTCCGTATACGCCGGCACATGCCCCTTTGCCGCCGCCCGCCGAAACCATTTCATCGCCTGCTGATAATCCTGCGCAACATCCTTCCCATACTCGTAATGCTCCCCAATCGCATACATCGCCGCCGCATCCCCCCAATGCGCCTTCCACTCCTCCCCCCGCAACTCCGCCGTAGGCAGCCCCGAACACCCCCCAAGCAGCCCCGCCATCAACCCCAATACCACCCACGCCCATAGCGCCACTCCCACTCTTCCCATGGTCACCTCCACCAGGAGAATAACCCCTTCCCCGCCCCGCCAACGACCTTTTTCGCAAAAATATATTCCGTCTAGAAGATGGCCAACCCCGCACACACCTTGGCCATCTCCTCTTGGCCATCTGCATTTTTGACTCAAAAACGCAGATTTCTTGCGCTACACCCGCAACACCACCAACTGCTGCCCCGCCGTCACCGGCTTCCCCTCCGTGCACACCACGCTCTCCACCACCCCATCGCTCGGCGCCAGCACCGTGATCTCCATCTTCATCGCCTCAATAATCACCAGCACCTCCCCCGCCTTCACCCGCTTCCCCGCCACCGCCGGCACCTTCCAGATATTCCCCGAAATCCCCGCACTCACCGCCTCGCACCCCTCCGGCACCGCCGAAGCCTCCGGTGGCGGCGCATTGTCATTGTCCGTCTCCGATTGATACGTCAACTGCCCGCTCACCCGCCACCGCTCCCGCTCCGCCTCAAACGCCTCCTGCTGCATCGTCTTGAATTTCGAAATGGATGCCGCATTCTCCCGCAGAAACGCGTTGTACTTCCGCAGCGAGAACGTCTCCTCCTCGATGCGCAGCTGGAGTTTCCCCTGCGGAAAATCCTCGCGCATCTGCAAAAGCTCTTCCGCCGACACCGGATAAAACCGAATCTGGTCAAAGAACCGCAGCAGCCATGGCGTCCCCTTCTCAAAATCCGCTGTCGTCTTGTGCGTGTTCCACACATGGATCGTCCGCCCGACAAACTGATACCCGCCCGGCCCTTCCATCCCGTAAATGCACATATACGCCCCGCCGATGCCGACGGAATTCTCCGCGGTCCACGTGCGCGCCGGGTTGTACTTCGTCGTCACCAGCCGATGGCGCGGATCCACCGGCGTCGCCACCGGCGCCCCGAGATACACATCTCCCAGCCCCAGCGTCAAATACGACGCATTGAACACAATCTCCTTCACCCGCTCCACCGAATCCAGCCCGTTGATCCGCCGGATAAACTCAATATTCCACGGACACCACGGCGCATCCGGCCGCACCGACTTCATGTAAATCTCGATCGCCTTCCGCGTCGCCACATCGTCCCACGACAGCGGCATGTGCACGATCCGCGTCGGCACCTCCAGGTCCTCAATCGCCGGCAACTCCTCCTCCACCGCCAGCAGCACATCCATCAGCTTCTTCAGCGGCAGCACCCGCGAATCATAATGAATGTGCAACGACCGAATCCCCGGCGTCAGATCCACAATCCCCTCAATCCGCTTCGCGCGCAGATGCTCCGTCAACGCATGAATCCGGAACCGCAGATTCAAATCCAACACCAGCGGCCCATATTCCACCAGCAGATACTTATCCCCATCCAACCGATAAACCACCTGCGGCCGCGTCGCCGTCTCCGCCAGCGTGTGCAACACCGGCGAAGCATTTTCGATTTTCAATTTTCGATTTTCGATTTGGGCGGGCGCAGAAACGCGCAGCGTTTCAATCGCCGCATCCTGCTCCTTCTCCAGCCGGTTCGCCTCCTCAATTGACACCGCCACAAACCGCAGCGTATCCCCCGGCTTGAACTGTCCCATCTTCCACAAATCCGCCTGCACAATCGTCGCCGGGCAAACAAACCCGCCCAGCGACGGCCCATCCGGCCCCAGAATCACCGGCATGTCCCCCGTGTAATCCACCGTCCCGATCGCATACGCGTTGTCATGAATGTTCGACGGATGAAGCCCCGCCTCCCCCCCATCGCGCCGCGCCCACGTCGGCTTCGGCCCGACCAGCCGAACGCCCGTCCGATTCGAATTGTAATGAATCTTCCAAGTCGCCGAGAAAATCGTCTCCACATCCTCCGGTGTAAAAAAGTCGGGCGCCCCATGCGGCCCATAAATCACGCGCACCTCCCACGCATGCGTCAACTCCGGCGCAAGTTCCTTCGGCAACGCCCCCGCAATTTCATTCTGAATTCTGAACTCTGAATTCTGAATTCCCAAATTCACAACGTCCCCCGTGCGCAACGTCCGCCCCGCATGCCCCCCAAAATTCCCCAGCGTAAACGTCGCCCGCGAATTCAAATACTTCGGCACATCAATCCCCCCACGAATCGCCAGATACGTCCTGAACCCCGCCCCCTTGATCTGCCCGATCTTCAGCACCTGCCCCGCCCTCACCGCCACCGGCGCGCAATACGCCACCGGCTGCCCATCCAGCGTCGCCGTCATCGGCGCACCAACCAGCGCCACCACCGCATCCGCATTGAACTTCAACGTCGGACCCGACAGCGTAAACTCAAACCCCGCCGCCTCCGGCGAGTTCCCGAGAATCCGATTCGCCAGCCGGAACGACAGATGATCCATCGGCCCCGACGGCGGCACGCCAATGTCCCAGTACCCGATCCGCCCCGGATAATCCTGCACCGTCGACTGCGGCCCCCCCTCCAACACATCAATCGTGCTCGGCTTGTACACAAACGCATTCAACAACCCCGTCGAAACATCCCCGCTCCGAAATTTCGGCTCGTCCAAAATCTGCCGCAGGTACGAGAGATTCGACTCAATCCCATACACCTGCGTCTCCCCCAGCGCCTTCTTCAAATTCTCAATCGCCTCCGCCCGATCCGCCCCCTTCACAATGATCTTCGCAATCAACGGATCGTAATACGGACTCACCTCCGACCCCGCCTCAACCCACGTCTCATTCCGCGCATTGGTCGAAAACGTCACCGACGTCAACTTCCCCGACGACGGCTGAAAATTCTTGTTCGGATCCTCCGCATACAACCGCACCTGGATCGACGCCCCCTGCGGCTCCCGCCGAATCGTCTCCAGCGCCGGCAACTCCCCCGCCGCCTGCTTCACCATCCACTCCACCAAGTCATACCCCGTGACCTCCTCCGTCACCGTGTGCTCCACCTGCAGCCGCGTGTTGACCTCCAGGAAATACGCCGCCTGCGTCGCCGTGTCGTAAATAAATTCCACCGTCCCCGCCGACTGATACTTCACCGCCTTCGCCAGATTCGTCGCCGCATCAAACAGCGTCTTCCGCACCGCCGCCGTAATGTTCGGCGCCGGCGTCTCCTCAATCACCTTCTGATTGCGCCGCTGCACCGAGCAATCCCGCTCCCCCAGCGCAATCACATTCCCCTTCCCATCCCCGAAAATCTGCACCTCAATGTGCCGCCCCACCGCCACAAACTTCTCCAGGTAAATCCCCGTCTCTTTGAAATTCGCCTTCGACAGCCGCTCCACCACCGCCAGCTGATCCGCCAGTTCCTCCGGCTTCCGACAAACCCGCATCCCGATCCCGCCCCCGCCCGCCGTCGCCTTCAACATCACCGGATACCCAATCTTCTCCGCCTCGCGCTGCGCATGCGGCAGATCCGACACGAGCCCCGACCCCGGCAACATCGGCACTCCGTTGTTCTTCGCCAGCTCCCGCGCCGTGTGCTTCAACCCAAACGCCCGCATCTGGTCCCCCGTCGGCCCAATAAACACAACGCCCGCATCCCGGCACGCATCCGCAAACGTGGGATTCTCCGACAAAAACCCATACCCCGGATGAATCGCCTCCGCCCCCGTCCTCTTCGCCGCCTCCAAAATCTTGTCGATGCGCAGATAACTCTCCGCCGCCGCCGCCGGCCCAATGTGCACCGCCTCATCCGCCTGCGCCACATGCGCCGAATGCGCATCCGGATCCGAATACACCGCAACGGATTTAATCCCCATCTTCCTCAGCGTCCGAATCACCCGGCACGCAATCTCCCCACGATTCGCAATCAAAACCTTGCTGAACATCAAATACCCTCAAAAACAGAGAAGCTCCCCCATTCTCAATTACCAATTACAAATTACCAATTACCAATTACTCAGTGATGATCACCCGCACCGGCGTCGGATTAAACCCATTACACGGATTATTCATCTGCGGACAATTCGAAATCACCACCAGCGTATCCATCATCGCCAGTAGATCCAGGTACTTCCCCGGCGCCGAAATCCCATCCACAATCCCCAGATTCCCATCCGCCTCCACCGGCACATTCATGAACCAGTTAATATTCGACGTCATATCCCGCTTCCCCAGGTTGTGCTGCCCCAGTTCATAAATAAAATTCTCCACGCACGCATGCTGATGCTTCGTAAAAAACCCATACCGCAGCGTATTCGACTCACAAGAACACGCCCCCCCTATCGTGTCATGCCGCCCCAGCGTATCCGCCGTCACTTTCATCATCGCATTCCCCTCCGTCGACATCAGCACGCTCCCCGTCGTCAAATAAATATTCTTCTGCGCCACCACCGTGTCCTGCACCGAATACCGCTCCGCCGGATCATGCGCGTTGTAAAGCAGACAATCCCCCGACTGATTCCCCCCCACATCAATAATCCGAATCGTCTGCCCGTTCTTCACCACCCGCGACCACGGCGCCCGCGCCGGGATCGTAAAATCATAAACCACCTTCCCCGCCACCTTCTCCGCCGCCGCCAACTCAGAAACCAAACTCATGAATCCACTCCAAATCTTTTTTCGTGTCTTTCGTGTCTTTCGTGGCCATTCATCCATCATCAAACGTTGTAATAATCCTCAGTATTCAAAAACGCCCGCGTCGCCTCCGGCGTCCGATTCCGTATCTCATCATTCCCCCCCGTCACCGCCCCACGCCACGCCGTAATCCGCACCGGCGTCGCCGTATAACTCTGCCGCGGATCCAGCACATGCGGACAATTCGCCGCCACCAGGATTACATTCATCTCCGCCCGCAACTCGACAAAATCCCCCGCTTTGCTCGACTCCTTGATAAACGTCAGCCCTCCGCTCGCCTCCACCCGCACCGACTTGAACAGATTGATCGCCGGCGCAATATCCTTCTTCCCCAACCCATGCTTCAACAATGCCAGGAGCATCCGGTCCCGCGCATTCGGGAACGGCGAATAATTATCCCCCACCCCATACTTCGCAGCATTCTGCTTCGCATTCGAAGGCCCGCACAGCGTGTCATGCTTCCCACAAGTATCCTGCGTGATCGACATCATCACCCGCCCCATGTCCGACAGCAGCAACTTCCCCTTCCCGAGATACGCATTCCACTGCACCTTGCAAGTGTCCGCGACGTTCAACCGCTCCGTCGGATAGTCCGCGTTCAAAACAAGAATCGACAAACACCCATCCCCCTCCACATTCGTCAGCCGCACGCGTGACCCGCGCTTCAACACCCGCGACGCATACTCTCCCGCCGCCAGCGTCTCCTCCCACACCACATCCGCGCTCTTCACCCCCTCCGGCAGATTCTTCGCCCCGCTCGCCGGAATCGTCGGCATGTTCGGAACCACCGTGTTCGCCATCGCCAGCGCATGCTCACGGGCTTTTTCAGGTGTTGAGAGGTCAGGCATAAGGCTGCTCCAAATCATTCGCATGTGGTCACACATCAACCACAGTTCAACAGACTACAACCATGCAAAGAATAAAAGACGCCGCGTATTCTACGGCGAAAGGCTCTTCAAGTAATTTCGCCAACCACCCGTTTCCGTAATATCCTTCGCCCCCGCCAGCGCGTACGGTTCCACGATAAACCCCTTCACCTTCTCCCCGTCTTCCAGTTCCAGAGTCCCAATCCCCATCGGCGGCGGAATCGTCTCGACAAAACTCGCAAATTCCGCCGGCGCCAAATCCCAAACTTCCACTTCAATCCCCATCCCCGTGTTCTCCGGCACCCGCACCAGCCCCGGCTTCGGCGGCGTCGTGTTCGCCAGCGCATAAAACTTGTACGTCGCCGCAGTCTTCGTCGTCCGCACCAACGTGGCGCTCCGCTCCGTCAATTGCGTGTTCAAAGGCTGCCCGCTCAAATGGGCTCCAACCACGGCCAGTTTCATCGCTTCGACCCTTCCGCAAGTGCATGAAACCCCGCCCCGATCTTCAACAACCGCTCCTCCTGGAACGCCGGCGCAATAAACGTCACCCCCATCGGCAGCCCGCTCGACAAAAACCCGTTCGGCACCGCCACCGCCGACAGATCCAGCAAGTTCACAAAGTTTGTATAGAACCCCAGATTCTTATTCAATTGCAGCGGATCCGCCTCCACTTCGGCAATCTTATAAATCGTCCCCGTCGTCGGCAGCAGCATCACATCCATCTTCCGCCACTGTACCTCCGCCTCCCGCCGCAACCCCGCCAGTTGCACTTGCGCCTGGAACACATCCCCCGCCGTGTACTTCGTCGCCCCGCCCAGAATCGCCCGCATCTCCGGCCGCAACGCTTCCGGATTCTCCCTGAACAACCGCCCCGCCGCCTGCAGCCGCTCCACCACCCACGGCCCCTCATAAAGCAGCGCCGCCGTCTTCGCGAACGGGCTGTAATCCACTTCGACAATCTCCGCCCCCATCCCCTTTGCACGAGCGACCCCCTTCTGAAAAAGCGCCCGAGCCTCGCCATTCCCAAAAAACTCCAGTTGCGACGCCGCAGGCACCCCACACCTCAACCAATCCGCCCTCTTTCCGTTCATCTTCAGAGCCGCCCGCGAAAGCGGATCGCTCCCATCCTCCCCCGCCGCCACGTTCAGCACCATCTCCGCATCCCCACAGCTCCGCGCAAAAATCGAAACACAATCCAGGGTCTGACACGCCGGCACCACCCCACTCGTACTTAGCAACCCGCGCGTAGGCTTCAACCCCACAATGTTATTGAACG
The DNA here is from genome assembly GCA_051955985.1 of Phycisphaerae bacterium. GTDB lineage: Bacteria > Planctomycetota > Phycisphaerae > WQYP01 > WQYP01 > DATKPA01. Next base: position 95,941 of record JBQCGD010000167.1, read on the forward strand.
ACGCCGGCACCCGCCCCGACCCCGCCGTGTCCGTCCCCAGCGAAAACGTCACCAATCCCCCGGCCACCGCCACCGCCGATCCCGCACTCGATCCACCGGAAATATACTCCGGATCAATCGCATTCTGACACACCCCATAGGGCGAACGCGTCCCCACCAGCCCCGTCGCAAACTGGTCCAAATTCGTCTTCCCCACCACGATCGCCCCCGCATCACAAAGCCGCTCCACCACGGTCGCCGACTTCTCCGGCACATACGCAAACGCCGGACACGCCGCCGTCGTCGGAATCCCCGCCACATCAATATTGTCTTTCACCGCAAACGGCACCCCATACAGCGGCTGCCGCTTTCCCGCCTTCCGATCCGCCTCCACCCGCGCCACCTGCCGCTCAATCTGCCCCGCATCGCACACCATAATCCACACGCCTGTGCGCTCATACGCCCTGATGCGCCCGATCACCTCCGCCAGCACCTCGCGCACGCTGCGCTCCTCGGCGGCATAGCTCTTTTTCAGCGATTCAATACTCAGAAAATCCCTCGTTTCCGCCAACATCTTACATCACCTCGTCCGCCAGCGCATCCACCCGCGCAATCGGAAACCGGTCTTCCTCTTCCTTCTGGTCCGGCTTGTGAATCAAATCCTCCAGCCGCTTCTTCACCGCCAGGAACCGCGGCTCCAGAAACTGCTCCGGACACCGCGGATGCTCGATCGGCACATCAATGATCTCCATCACCCGCCCCGGATGCGCATCGAGCACAATAATACGATCCGCCAGGTAAATCGCCTCGTCCAGATCATGCGTGATGAACAACACCGTGATATCCACGTTCTGCCAGATCTGCAGCAGATACGATTGCATCGTGCACCGCGTCTGCGCATCCAGCGCACCGAACGGCTCATCCATCAGCAGAATCCGCGGCTTGTTCGCCAGCGCCCGCGCAATCGCCACGCGCTGCTTCATCCCGCCTGAAAGCTGCGACGGATAATGGTTATAAAACTTCGTCAACCCCACCATCTTGATCCACCGCATCGCCTCCTGCTCCGCTTCCGCATGCGACATCCCCCCGCGACGCAGCCCGAACATCACGTTGTGCTTCACTGTCAGCCACGGAAACAGCGTGTACGTCTGGAACACCATCCCGCGCTCCGGCCCCGGCCCATGCACCGGCGTCCCATCCAGCAGAATCTGCCCCGTGCTCGGCGTCTCCAAACCCGCCAGCATCCGGATCAACGTCGATTTCCCGCACCCCGACCGCCCGATCACGCACGTAAACTCCCGCCGCCGAATCGAAAAATTCACATCCCGCAGCGCCTGCACCGGCCCGCGCCGCGAATCAAACGTCTTCCCCAACTGCTCCACGCGCAACACCACGTCGCGCTTCGCAATCCGCTCAAACCGCTCCGCAATCGCCCGCGGCTTCTCACGATAATCCGGCAGTTCCAGCTCTGTCATCGCATCACTCCGCTACGGCAATCAAAGGAGAAATCGGCGTCGATGCCTCCGTCACCACTGGCGCCAGAATCGTCAGCGGCTTGCCCGGGCCCGACGTCGGCTCCGGCGTGTCATCATCCGAAGAAACCCGCCCCACTTCCCCGGGCGTCTTGAACAGGTAGCCGAAGAACCGCGCCACCACGTTGCTCCCCTGGTTCTGCCACGGGAAGAGCACCCCGCCGATCAGCCCGAGAAACTGGTCCGTCGCGAACCCGATGATCCCGATCATGATCACCGCCGCATACACGTTCTCAAAGTGGAAATGCCGCCCGTTGTTGTAGATGAACCGCGTGATCCCCGACATCGATCCGATCAACTCGCCAATAATCAAGTACGTCCACGCCCACCCCAGCAAAATCCGCATGTCGTTGTACAGGTTCGGCAGAATTCCCGGAATGATCACCTTCGTCACCAGGGAAACCTTCTTCGCCCCCAGCGTCTGCGCCGCCTCCAGCAGCGATCCGTCCAGAAGCCGCGTCGTGTTCGAAATCACCAGCACCATCTGGAAAAACGTCCCGATGAAAATGATCGCAATCTTCGGCGCCTGCTCGATCCCCAGGATCGCCACGCACAATGCCCCGAACGCCGGCGCCGGCATGTACCGGATGAAATCCACAAATGGCTCGATCAACAGCGAAAACAGACGGAACGTCCCGCAGATCACCCCCAGCGGCACCCCGATCACCGCCGAAAGCAGAAAACCCCAGAAGATCACCTTGATCGAGCTGAAAATCTCCTGGTGCAGCCACGGATCGCCCCGGTTATACGGCGCCGTGTCGAACGCCTTCACAAACGCCCGCGCCACCAGGTCCGGCGCCGGCAGGAAAATCGGGTTTGCCGGAACACCCGTCGCCACCACCTTGTGATCCGAAGTCAAATCCGCATTCGCAGCCTTGAAGTCCGATTTATCCACCAAATCCCCCGCCTGGTAATACGAATCCCCCACCGTCACCACGCGCATCTGCGGATGCCAGATCCACGGCACGTAACTCACCACCGCCCACACCGCCAGCGGTATCAGGAACGCGCACACCTTCAGCACGAAACTCCGCCCCGCGGGAAAATCTTTTCTGATGGCCAGCCAGGAGACGCGAGAAGACACAGCGTAATCCTTTACAAACGGAGTCGGAGGAGGCACTGCAAACTGGCGGCGGCGGGCTCTTGCGATCGCCCGCCGCCGCGGGTACTCCCTGCACGCCGCAGCGTGCCAATCCTTACTTTTTCAGTTCCTTCACAAAACTCGAATCAATGTACGCATCGTTGAACTGCAGCTTGTTGCTCTTGTACACGCCATGATCCAGGTTGAACTTGTCCACCACCTTCGAGCTGCCGTAAATCGAATCCAACCCCTCCCCCGGCGTGAACGCCTTCACATCCATGTCCAGATCATGCAGCTTCGTGCCCGACAAAAACGCCTTGTACTGCTCCGGCGTCAGCCCGTCCCGCGCCGCCATGATCTTCACCGCATCTTCCTGCGTCGCCGGATCGTTGATGTACGCCACGCATTTGAACCACACCTTCACCACCTTCGCCCACTCCTCCTTGTGCGCCGCAAGATTGTCTCGGCTCACATACAGCCCGTCGTAAATCAGCCCCGGCACGTCCTTCGACGAGAAAATCGTCTTCGACCCCGGCACCTGCCGCAGCGCGTTCCCCGAGTTCGGCTGCCACGCCGCAATCGCATCCACCCCCTTGCTCTGCAAAGCCTGCGGCGTCTCCGTCGTCGCCATCCCCTTCAACGTCACATCCTGATCCGTCATCCCGCTCTTCTCCAGCGCCTTGAGCAGAAGCAGGTGATCCACCAGCCCCAGCTCCACGCCCACTTTCTTCCCCTTCAGATCCGCCACCGACTTGATCCCCGGCCGCGCCACGATCATGTCGTTTCCGTTCGAATAGTCATTAATCACGATGCACGTCGAAGGCTTCCCCGATTCGCCGATCCCCAGCGCATCCCCGTTCGTCACGCAGATCGCATCTACCTTCCCCGCCGAAAACGCATCCAGGCTCGGTGCGTAGTCAAACCACTTGAACTCCACATCCACCCCCTCCTGCTTGAACCACCCCTTCTGCACCGCCACTTCCCACGCCACCCAGCCGGGCCAGTCGCTGTAACCGATCTTCAGCGGCTCCGCCGCGCGCGTCATGCCGGTGAAAAGACCCACAACGGCGGCGCCGAGAACAACAGCCATTCGAGCAGTGCGGGAAGCAAACATCTAAGTCCTCCAAAAAGGATGGGCATCCGCTTCAGCGGAAGAAACAGGCATCAAGGAGAAGTCCCGCCTCTTCCGCCAAGAAGTTGAGGGAGCCACTCACGCTGCCGCTCTTTTGCGCGGCCCCGTTGGAACTTAAGAAAGTTCGAAGGTTTCCAAAGCAATCACAATGCCAGCACCCGACCCGCCCCACGAATGGCGAAACCCCTTGAAATTCCGGCACATATGAAAGCGACCGTTATCGCCGCTTGCCTATTTGTTGTGCAACACCCGAAACGTCACCAAAAGCATGCGCGAAACCAAGGCAGCGTCCCCAGCCCGAAACGTCCCACCCAAATCCGCTTCAACGCCTCCGCCGCCTCCCCAGCAACCCCGCCATCCCCGCCACCGCAATCACCAGAGACCCCGGTTCCGGCGACGCCGCCTCTCCGCCCCCCGGTCCCAAAACCAACGCCCCACCCGTTCCCCCCGCGTTCCTCACCCCAAAGTTGTTCAACACGCACGACAGATCCGTCAGGTCGATCGTCGCCGCCCCATCGAAATTCCCCGACGTCCACCGCGCCTCGTTCACCCCGAAATTGTTCAACACCGTCGAAAGATCCGTGAGATCCACCACGCCATCCGCATTGACATCCCCCAGCAACTCCGGACCAATCAGAATCGAATCGTCATTCACCCCCACACCCCCGAAGGTGCTCCGGTGAAGCACCCCGTTATCCAGCACCGCGATCCCAAAAGCCGCCGGCAACCCCGTGCTGCTGATCACCGAATGCGCCGCGCTCTCCAGGTTCCCCAATGACGCCGCATGCGTCACCCCATCCTGCACAATCAATTTATCCCCCGAAAGATCCAGCGATCCCGCCCACGCCCCCGGCCCGCCATCGAAACTCACCAAAGGCACCTGAACAGCAACCGCAAGCCCCGCCTGCAGCCGCAACGTCCCCCCGCCATGAATCTTCACCGGCCCGCTCCCCAGCGCCTCCGCACTCGCCGCCACAACCGTCCCCGCCGCAACCGTCGTCCCCGCCGCATAAGTATTCACGCCATCCAGGATCAGCGTCCCGCCCCCATCCATCGTCACTCCCGCCCCATTGATCCCGTCCGCCACGCTGCCGGCGCCCGCCGTCGCACTGCTCGTTCCCAGGTTCATCAGCCGAAACGTCTGGCCCGCGCCCGGCATGTTCACGTGATCGATGTTCCCGCGGAAACCATTCGCCGCCGTCCCGCCAATCCCAATTGCATGCCCCGTCATGTCCAGCGTCCCCCCGCTCAAATTCAGCGTCGCATTCGCCGCCGCGCTCGCGTTGCTCCCGCTGATGATTTCATCCATCGACGTGTTCAGAACCACGCTCCCGCCGTTCAGGTTCACCACGCTCGCCTGCGGATTCCCGTTCTCCAGCGTGTCATCCAAGATGTCGAACACATTGTTCACCGTCACGCTCCCGCCCCCGATGGTCAGCGCCGCGCTCGTGCTCCCGTGCCCGCTGCTCACCTTCGACATCTGGATCGAATTCGCACTCAGCACCCCCGTGTCGAACGTCATCACCGCCGCATTCGTCGCATTAAAATTCGAATGGTCATTCTGCGCGATTACCACCGTGTTCAGCGAAAGCGTCGCCGCATGACCGGCCAGCAGCAGCGACGAATTCAGGCTGTTCACGCTCGTGTTCGCCTCCCCCACCCCGATCGTCAGGTTCGCCGTCGCTCCCGCGCCGCCAAGCCCCTGGATCGTCACCTCTCCCGCCGCCCCTGCAAAAGCCACGCTGCCGCTCACCCCGCGCCCGATCGTGAGGTTCCCCGCCTCGATCGTATTCCCGCCCGCCCCAAGCTGCAGCAGATTCTCCGGCCGACCGCTTCCGTTCGCAAAATTCCCCACGTTCACCGACGCCATGTGAATGCTGTTGTTCCCGTTCGAAAGCAGCAGCGTCCCGTGCGTCTGGTTCCCCGTCCCCACATTCAGGTTTCCATTGTCCGCTGTCAGGTGGAACTGCCCGACCCCCGTCAGGTCCACCACCACCCCGCTCGATTTGGACGACCCCGTGTTGTTGCCCGCCCCCACGTTGAAGTTATTGCTCATTTCCAATATTGAGCCGGCCCCGCCGGTAAACGTCAGCGACGTCGTCGTGTTCGCGGTTGCCCCCGCCACCCCGATGCTGGAGGAATTCCCGAAGCTCACCGTCGTGCCCGCCCCGATCGTAAACACATCACTCGTCACGCCGTTGCTCGTGCTCCCCAACCCGCCCGAAAAACTCGCCCCGCTGTTGAACACCACCGCGCTGTTCCCGCCGCCTGCAAAGTTGAACCCGCCCCCCAGCACCGGCAGATTGAACACCATCGCATTCCCGTTCGTTGAACGATCCACGATCGCGTTGCTCACGATCAATGCCACCACCTGCCCGCCCGCCGCAAATGAAAACGGCGCCGCCGCCCCCACCGCATCGCCCGCGCCATTAAAGATCATCGAGGTCACCCCGCCCGTCACATCCACCGTCAGCCCCGTCGTCCCACCCGTCGCCGACCCGAACGACAGCGAATCCCCCACCCCCGGCGCCCTGCCACCAGACCAGTTCCCCGCCGTGCTCCACAACCCGTCCTGCGCATCCCCCGTCCAATTCGTAACCCCCCCATCCACGCGGCCGGCACTCCACAGCGCCGCCGCAACCACCGCCGCCAGCATCACAACACGCCCCCCCGCTCCCCGCTTGAACTCCCCAACACCCCGAACGCGCACGCGGCCAACCATATGCTTCCTCCCGGTGCAAGGCCGACGCACGATCGACCGATCGCCTAAGAAAAACTCTGCAGACTTCCACGACTCACAGGGAACACTGCGAAAACTTACCCCCAAATTCGCCCCCGTCAACGTTTTTATTCGCAAACCCAATTTTTCACGCCGTCGATGCTCACCCATTCGCCGTCCCCTTCTCCCTCACCGCCCTCCCCCACGCCCCCTCTTGGCTGTCGCAATTCCAAAATCCGACAAGTGCTTTGCAAACGCCCAAACACACCTTCCGCGTCTCCTTTAACCTCGCCCCCCATCATCCAAAAAAAACTTTTTATCCATCACATTTTCAATACGAATTCCACCCGCACCAGACCAATTACTCGCGGCAGCCTTCGCCGCCATCCGCCTCGCTCCTTTCATCCACCACTTCCCCGCGTCTCCAAAACCCTTCACCGTCCCAAACGAGTCCCGCAGTGCGCCCGTCGCGCCTGCCTCGCATGTCCCTTCTTCGGAGGAGTTTCATGAACCGTACCCCCATCACCCTCGGCGCTGCTCTCGCCATGCTCACCCTCAGCGCCGCCGCCAACGCCCAGGTCGGCTCCGGCTGGTCCTCCTACACCGAGTCCTTCAAAATCCAAACTTCCGGCAGCGGCTCGGTCAGCGGCAACACCTTCAAGCTCACCAGCACCAGCTCCGGCACCAAGGACCGCGCCGAACGCCGCTACCAAAGCTGGTCCTCCGGCTCCCACCAGTTCCAGGGCGACTGCACCGTCAACTCCCTCGGCGGCGATCGCATCTGCCTCAAGCAAACCTTCCAGGAAAACGCCGGCCCCTGGAACATGATCGCCGTCTCCAAATCCGGTTACCTCTACGAAGTCGAAAACGGCAACCACCTCGCCAGCTACACCGTCGGCAGCTCCGTCCGCATCAACACCATCTTCAATTGCTCCAACCACACCGTCCAGGTCTACGTCAACGGCTCCCTCAAGGAAACCCTCTCCGGGGGACAAAACCCCATCTACAACAAGTGCGGCACCTACCGCACCGACAGCGGCACGGCCCCCATCACCGCCACCTGGAACAACGTCAAAACCTGGAAGAAATAATCCCCGCACTTACAATCGCAGTTCATCATGTTCCGGCGCGCCACACACGCGCCGGAACATTCCTTCATGCCCGCAAAAAGGATCTCCGCTTGAAAACGCGCACCCCATCCGCCCCGCTCCTCCATCTGTTCCTCTCGCTCCTTCTCGCCGCCTGCTCCTCTTCCCCTCCCGCGAAGCCCCCGCTCACCTCCCCCATCCACCTCACCGCCACCCTCACCTCCCCCACCGATGTGCGACTCCATTGGACCGACCCCGATCCCCGCGCCGCCGGTTACGCAGTCGAATACGCCGACCAACCCAACGGCAACTTCATCACCCTCGCCTTCCTCCCCGCCGGTGAAAATTCCTTCACCCACCCCACCCTCCTCCCCGAAGCCCATTTCTTCTACCGCGTCCGCCCCTACTACGGCGAACCTTCCGCCCCCGCCGAAGTCGAACTCCCCGCCGCCCTCACCAACCGCGAGTTCGCCGACCGCTACGCCAAGACCGAAGATTACAGTTGGGGCGCCCCCAAATCCCTCCCCACGCCCAACGCCCCCCCGCCCGCCTCCCTCCGCACCAACCCCGCCGCCGCAACTCCCGCCGACCTCCACGCCCAGCTCGTCCCCTCCACCGTCAGCGGCATCCAGCTCACCTGGATCGACCGCTCCTCCGACGAAGACGGCTTCCTCCTCGAATCCCGCACCGGCGGCGATCCCCACTTCCAGGTCTGCGCCCTCCTCGCCCCCAACACCAACGCCTTCGGCTGGTCTCTCGCCCCACCCGACCGCGCCGCCGCCTTCCGCATCCGCGCCTTCTACCTCGGCCAAACCTCCAACATCGACGCCATCACCACCGGCAAAGCCGCCGCCCCCGCCACCCAGCCGCGCTGATCCCTTCTCCGCAACACCCCCCATTTCCCAATGCGCCTCATGCGCGGTTCCCGTTTTGCATCATTTCCGCCATGGCGACAGATCCACCATCCTCCACTCAACCGCAGCCCCAACCCAAAAAGAAACGCCGCTGGCCCAAAGTCCTCCTCCTCCTGCTCCTCTGCCTCGCCCTCCTCGGCGCCGTTGGCCGCCTCATGCTCCCACGCTACGTCCGCTGGTACGTCAACCGCACCCTCGACAAGTCCCCCGTCTACCAGGGCCGCATCGGCGACATCGACGTTCAACTCCTCCACGGCGGCTACGTCATCCATGACGTCGAAATCAACAAAACCACCGGCAACGTCCCCGTCCCCTTCTTCTCCGCCAAAAAAATCGACCTTCACCTCCAGTGGTCCGCCCTCATCCACGGCAAAATCGTCGGCCAGATCGCCATGGTCCACCCGCAGCTCAACTTCGTCGACTCCTCCAACCAGTCCTCCACCCAGTCCGGCTCCCAGGGACCCTGGCTCGAAATGATCCGCGAACTCTTCCCCTTCCAGATCAACTCGTGCATCCTCCACAACGGCGAGATCCACTTCCGCGCCTTCGACGCCGATCCCCCCGTCGATGTCTCCCTCAACCACCTCGAAGCCTCCATCGACAACCTCTCCAATATCCACAACGACACCACCCCCCTCGTCACCACCGTCGAAGCCTCCGGCCTCGCCATGGACACCGGCAAATTCGACTTCCATATGAAACTCGACCCCTTCTCCTACAAACCTTCCTTCGAACTCGCACTCCGCCTCGTCGGCCTCGATGTCACCGAAATCAACGCCCTCTCCCAGGCCTACGGAAAGTTCGATTTTAAACACGGCTACTTCGACCTCGTCGTCGAGCTCAACGCCAAGGAAGGCGAACTCACCGGCTATGTCAAACCCCTCTTCCGCGACCTCACCATCCTCGACCTCTCCGACCTCAAACGCGACAACCCCCTCCAGTTCTTCTGGCAACTCGTCGTCGGCACCACCACCGAACTCCTCACCAATCACCCCCGCGATCAGTTCGGCACCCTCGTCCCCCTCTCCGGCACCCTCAACGGCCCCCAAACCAACATCTTCGCCACCATCGGAAACGTCCTCCGCAACGCCTTCATCCGCGCCTACCTCCCCCGTTTCGAAGGCACCGCCCCCGACGCCGCCAACATCCACTTCGGCCCCGCCTCCCCCACCAACCCAATCGCCAGCGAACCACCAAATTCCTCTGACATGAAAGGCATAACAAAATGAAGAGCCCCGTTAAAAACCCAAGCCCACGGCTTCCACGCCGTGGGGATTATGGATTCCCCCCGCGCACCACTGCTCCGCGCGCACTTGTCGGAGCCGCACCCGTCATCGTCTGCCTCCTAACCCTCTCCCTCACCGCCTGCGGCTCCAAGCAAACCAAAGACAAAGACTTCTTCACCTCCGGCTCCCGCCCCGCCGACCAGCGCGCCGAACAACGCATGGCCCAACACCAGCAGCTCAAAGGCGAGAAAGACAACTCCAGCAAGGCCCCCGCCAAGCAATCCCTCTACGACCGCCTCGGTGGCCAGCAGGGCCTCACCGCCATCGTCGACGACTTCATCACCCGCGCCCTCAACGACCCGCGCGTCAACTGGTCCCGCACCAACGTCAACACCTCCGGCCCCTTCGGCATGGACAAAAAACCCGTCACCTCCTGGCACCCCACCCCGCAAACCCTCGCCACCCTCAAAACCCACATGATCGAATTCCTCTCCCTCGCCACCGGCGGCCCCTCCAAATACACCGGCAAGGAAATGCATTACGCTCACGCCGGCATGCGCATCTCCAACCCCGAATTCGACGCCGCCGTCGGCGACATGAAAGCCACCCTCGACAAGCTCCAGGTCCCCACCGACGACCAGAAAGAACTCCTCGCCATCATCGAATCCACCAGACCCCAGATAGTGGAAGTCAGATAAAAAACAAATCTGATCACGCCCGTCGCCCGCAGGCGACGCGGGCATTTCGCCTTCGCCATTGTTCCCCGAAGAGTAATCGATTACCCAACCTTGCACTGACGCCACGCTCCCCTTACGATTCCCCCATCACATCGGTGGAATCCCATGAAATACCTCCTCATCCTCCTCCTCGCCCTCTTCACCCTCCCCACCCGCGCCTTCTCCCAAAACACCCCCGACCCCAACTTCTACATCTTCCTCTGCTTCGGCCAATCCAACGCCGAAGGCTTCCCCGGCATCGAACAACAAGACAAAGGCCCCATCGACCCCCGTTTCCAACTCCTCGCCGCCGTCGACATGCCCGCCTTCAACCGCAAAAAAGGCGAATGGTCCACCGCCACCCCGCCCCTCTGCCGCCCCAACAACGGCCTCTGCCCCGCCGACTACTTCGGCCGAACCCTCGTCGCCAACCTCCCCCCAAACATCCGCGTCGGCGTCATCAACGTCGCCGTCGCCGGCTGCAAAATCGAACTCTTCGACAAGGACCACTACCAGGCCTACGCCGCCACCTCCCCCACCTGGATGAAAGGCATCATCAAAGCCTACGACGGCAACCCCTACCAGCACCTCGTCGACATCGCCAAAATCGCCCAACACGACGGCATCATCAAAGGCATCCTCCTCCACCAGGGCGAATCCAACACCGGCGACAAAGACTGGCCCCAAAAAGTAAAAACCATCTACGAGAACCTCACCACCGACCTCCACCTCGACCCCAAAACCACCCCCCTCCTCGCCGGCGAAGTCGTCAACGCCGACCAAAAAGGCGCCTGCGCCGCCATGAACCCCATCATCGACTCCCTCCCCCAAACCCTCCCCAACGCCTACGTCATCTCCTCCGCCGGCTGCCCCGCCCGCCCCGACCACCTCCACTTCACCCCAGAAGCCTACCGCCTCCTCGGCACCCGCTACGCCCAAACCATGCTCCCCCTCCTCGGCTACCAGTTGAAAAACCCCACCACCCAACCCAACACCCCTTGATCGCAAAAACCCACCAAGCCCACGGCTTCCACGCCGCGGGGATTTTGGACTCACTCCGCGCAGAGCAATCTTTCAAAGCCGCCCAAGCCCCTCCCCGCACTCACACCTACCCCTTGGGCCACTCCCTCAACCAAAACCCATCCTCCCGCCCCCCATAATACTTCTCCAACACCGCATCCATCACCACCTGCGTCCGCAACCCACTCTCCCCCGTACTCTCACACTTCCCAGTCCCCAGAAGATCATTCACCGCCGTCTGAATCATCGGCATCCCCACATGCTCAGGATTCGGCAAATCAAACCGCTCTTCTCGTCCATCTTCGTGCCTCAAAACAACCGGTTCATTACCGAAGCAAGAGAAATACAACGCAGCCCCGTTCTCACCGTCAAAGATAAATCCCTCGCTCTTCTTTTCCGATTTGAAGTTCCACAAGCCCCGCACCCTGGTACCATTTCCGTGCTCGCATTCTACGACCACCGAGCTCTCGACGCGGTATCCCTCCGCGGACGAACTCGCCCATCCCTGCTTCAACTTCGCCGGCCCAAAGAAGAAATCCATCAAGTCCAGCATGTGCGAACCAAGATCAAGGAAGAGCCCCCCACCGGAGCGTTCAGGAACAAACCGCCACGCCGCCGGATTGGATGCGGATCGCATCTGACCATCGGAGTACGTGTAGGAAACCGAGCACTTTTCCCCCAACACCCCACTCCCCAAAATCTCCCTCACCTTCAAAAACCGCGGCAACGCCCTCCGATAATACGCCACAAACAACGGCACCCCCTTCGCCCTAAACCCCTCCACCATCCGCCGCGCCTCGCTCCCATTCCGCGCCATCGGCTTCTCCACATAACAAGCCTTCCCCGCCGCCAGCACCTTCATCGCATAAAACTCGTGCGTCCCCGGCGGCGTCGCCACATACACCGCATCCACCTCCGCATCCCCAATCAACCGATCCGCATCGTCATACCACCGCCGCACCCCATGCCGCCGCGCATAGTCCGCCGCCTTCCCCCCATCCCGCCGCATCACCGCCACCAACTCACTCCGCCGACACTTGTAAAACCCCGGCCCACTCTTCACCTCCGTCACCTCCCCACACCCAACAATCCCCCATCGAATCGTCCGCACATTCCACCTCCAAAAACCCACTCCCCCAGTCGTCGTCCTCTATGCTCTCTGTGCTCTCTGTGGTGAAAGCCCTTCTTCCCACTTCGTGGTCCTTCGTCTCTTCGTCTCTTCGTCTCTTCGTGATTACGTCGTGGGGGGGGACCCCCTCCTCATTTCAACCTCTCCGCCAACTTCTCATAAACCACCGCACACGCCCGTATCCCCGCAAAATACTGCTGCAAATCCAACTTCTCATTCGGCGCATGAATCGCATCATCCGCCAACCCAAACCCCATCAATACCGCATCCACGCCCAGCTCCTCCTTGAACCAAGCCACCACCGGAATCGATCCGCCATCCCGATGAAACACCGGCCTCTTCCCAAACGCCGCCTCCATCGCCTCCGCCGCCGCCCCCATCGCCGGCGAATCAATCGGCGTAATCGCCGGCGGACTCCCCGTCACCCGATACACCAACTCAAACTCTACATCCCGCGGCGCAAGCTTCTTCAAATAATCCACCAACGCATCCCCCACCCGCTCCGGATCCTGCCCCGGCACCAGCCGACAAGTAATCTTCGCACTCGCCCGGTTCGGCAACACCGTCTTGCTCCCCGTCCCCTGATACCCGCTCGTCAACCCATTCACCTCCAGCGTCGGCCGCGCCCACTTCCGCTCCAACGTCGAATACCCCGCCTCCCCATACAACCCCTTCCCCTCCGCAAAACCCAACTCCTTCCGATACGCCTCATCCGAAAACGGCAACCCCTTCCACATCTCCCGCTCCTCGTTTGTCACCTCCGCCACCCCCTCATAAAACCCCGGCACCGTCACCCGCCCCTTCTCATCATGCAACTTCGCAATCACCTCGCACAACGCATGCGCCGGATTCACCACCGCCCCGCCATACAACCCCGAATGCAAATCCGTCTTCGCCCCTTTGAGCACAAACTCAATCGCCGCCAATCCGCGCAACCCATAGGTAATCGAAGGCACCCCGCGCGCAAAAATATGCGAGTCCGAAATCAACAGCACCTGCGCCGTCTTCAAAAACTCCTTCTTCGCCCGCACCACCTCCAGCAAATGCTTCGACCCCACCTCCTCCTCCCCCTCCAGCAAAACCGTAATCCGGCACGGAAACCCCTCATTAATCTCCTTCCACGCCGTCAACGCCGCCAGATGACAATGCACCTGCCCCTTATCATCCGAAGCCCCCCGCGCAAAAATCTTCCCATCCTTCACCGTCGCCTCAAACGGCGGCGTCTCCCACAACTCCAGCGGCTCCGCCGGCTGCACATCATAATGCCCATAAATCAACACATGCGGCGAATCCTTTGGCGCCAACTTCTCCGGCGTAGTCGCCAACACACAAGGATTCCCCTTCCCCCCACCCGTCTCAATCACCTCCACCTCCATCCCAATCCCGCGCAAATAATCCCGCGCCCACTCCGCCGCCGCCCGCGTATACCCCCCATGCACCTCCGGCTGCGCCGATACACTCGCCATCCCCAAAAACCCCTTCAACTCCCCCACCCACCGCTTCTCATTCTTCCCAATCCACAACAAAACCGTATCAAGCAAGCTCACAGCAAACTCCCATGCCTCACAACCACAATACAGGCCAACCAGTCGCGCCACCTTACCACGCCGCTCCCCCCTTGAGAATCTGCCCATCCCCTCCTCCCCTGCCAAAATAGGCAACTCTCGCCTCTCCACACCACATCCCCATCCCCCTTCCTCCCGATTTTCCCCTTGGTATTCACTACTTCCGATGTATATTTCAATCAATCCACCACGGATGCCGTATCCCCTTTTATCGCAGACGTACCTGTCGCCGTGCCTGCAGAGGAACACTGCCATGCTCACGCCTCGTCTACGCCGTGCGACCGCCCTTCGCGCCTCCCGCGCCGCTCTCGCCCTCACCATCGCCTCCATCCCTCTCCCCCTTCACGCCGCCGTCTCCACCTCCGGCGATGTCTCCCCCATCATCCAGGTCCCCCTCCACCCCACCCTCTGGCACATGGCGATCGATGACGGTACCCCCAACATCGGCACCCTCTACATCGGCCTCGACTCCTTCGGACAAGTCTCCGTCTCCCCCGTCGCCTCGCTCGTCGGCCCGCTCCGCGATCCGCCCACCCTCGGCCCCGGCGCATTCCCCTCCATCTCCATCGGCAGCAACTTTACCGCCACCGGCATCCTCACCGTCTCCGGCCCCGGCGCAAGCGTCAATTCCCAGGGCCTCCTCGAAGTCGGCGAGTTCGGCGAAGGCTCCCTCTCCATCCTCAACGGCGCCTCCGTCAACGCCTATGAATTCAGCGTCGCTGGACAACTCAGCAGCGAAGGCTCCTTCTCCATCTCCGGCCCGGGCAGCGCTCTCACCGTCACCGACAACTTCATCGTCGGCAACTTCGGTAACGCCACCCTCACCGCCGACGACCACGCCTCCATCTCCGCACCCTTCGGCGTCCTCGGCGGCGCAGGACCCTCCACCACCGTCACCATCTCCAACAACTCCTCCCTCGTCTTCTCCACCTCCCTCATCGTCGCCGGCCAAAGCGATACCGACCTCTTCCTCCA
Source organism: Phycisphaerae bacterium (assembly GCA_051955985.1). GTDB lineage: Bacteria > Planctomycetota > Phycisphaerae > WQYP01 > WQYP01 > DATKPA01. The sequence goes on from JBQCGD010000167.1 coordinate 111,017, forward strand.
ATCCGGCAGCTCCATCCTTACCAACGACCTCCTCTTCGGCGTCAAGCCCGCTCCCAACGAAAACGCCGCCCGCTTCGGCGGCAGCGCCATCGTCGACAACGCTTCCATCACCGCCACCAACTCCTTTACCATGGCACAGGACACCTTCAACTTCGACCAGCTCTCCCTCATCAACGGCAGCTCCCTCACCACCGGCAACCTCACCATCGGCCTCAACGGCACCGCCATCGTCGTCCTCGGCGGAACCTCCGACGGCCGACTCCCCCGCCGCGACAATGCTGCCAAACAATCCTCCCTCGTCGCCTCCACCATCACCCTCGGCGGCGGCCAGTTCGACGCCGCCGGCCCGCAAAGCGCCCTCTACGTCCTCAACGGCTCCCTCGCCACCTCCGGCGACGCCCTCATCGCCGGTGACGAAAGCCTCGCCGAAGTCTCCGACGTCTCCCCTCTCGGCCGCTCCACCTGGAACGCCGGTAACATCACCGTCAATTCCGGTGACATCGGCGGCGGACTCGTCGTCGCCGCCGGCGGCCTCGTCACCGCCCCCTCCGTCACCATCGACGACGGCTTCGCCTCCATCGACGGCCGATCCAACGGCACCCCCTCCACCCTCACCATCGCCGGAAACCTCTTCGTCGGCGCCACCTCCGGCACCTACCCGAACACCCTCTCCGTCACCGGCGGCGCACAACTTCAGTCCGGCGACGCCTTCCTCGGCGATGCAACCTACGCCTCTCGCGCCGGCGCCACCACCATCGACGGCCTCTCCACCACCTGGACCGCCGGCAACATCTCCCTCGCCAACGGCTTCGACCACGCCCTCACCATCAGCGGCGGCGCCTCCGTCTTCTCCCAGCAGTTCTTCATCGCCGACAACAGCAACGGCTCCCTCATCCTCACCGACCCCTTCTCCTCCCTCGACACCAACAACCAGCTCTTCGTCGTCGGAAATCTCAACGGCACCGGCACACTCACCATCCAGCTCGGCGCTCAACTCCACTCCGGCGATGCCTTCATCGGCGGTTTCCCCGACGCCACCGGCAACGTCACCCTCTCCGACCCCTTCTCCTCCTGGTCCGCCAAAAACCTCACCGTCGGCAACCAGGGCAACGGCACCTTCACCATCCAGAACGGCGCCAACCTCTCCGTCTCCGCCCTCTTCATCGGCGCCGGTACCTCCACCACCGGCAACGTCACCACCCCCGGCGTCGGCAACCTCTCCATCGACGGCGGCGGCGTCGCGCCCTTCTCCTCCATCTCCGACTCGGGCACCCTCGTCGTCGGTCAATCGGGCGTCGGCTCCCTCGCCATCTCCAACGGCGCCATCGTCCGCTCCGACACCGCATTCATCGGCTCCGACTCAGGCGGCGCCGGCACCCTCCTCCTCACCGGCCCCGGCTCCCAGTGGCTCATCAACTCCTACCTCACCATCGGCACTTACGGCAACGGCACCGCCACCATCTCCAACGGCGCCAAACTCTCCGCCGACCACATCCTCGTCGGCGAAAACCCCGGCGCCACCGGAAACCTCACTCTCGACAACGCCACCATCCTCCTCCCCTCCTCACTCGACATCGGCAACGCCGGCAACGGCACCCTCTCCCTCCGCAACAACGCCAACCTCTCCGCCGACACACTCACCCTCGGCTCCCTCTCCACCGGCATCGGCAACGCATCCTTCGATGGCAACGGCACCACCGCCACCTTCGCCAACCCCCTCACCATCGCCGACCAGGGCACCGCCAACCTCTCCCTCTCCAACCTCGCCAACGTCTCCGCCACCTCCCTCCTGATGGCCACATCCGCCAACTCCCTCGCCACCGTCACCATCTCTGACTTCGCCCCACGCCCCAACCCAAACGACAACTCCACCCCCCTTCCCCAATCCACCCTCAACATCACCGGCGACGCCTCCGTCGCAATCGCCGGCGCTGCCAACCTCACCATCAAAAACGGCGGTCTCCTCAAATCCGCCAACGGCTTCGCCGCCACTCAGGGCGGTCTCGCCACCATCTCCATCACCGGCAACAACTCCCTCTGGGACATCTCCGGCGGAACACTCACCCTCGGCGGCGTCGGCCACACCGACATGAACCTCTCTAACGGCGGCGCTTTCAAAACCGCTAACCTTACCCTCGGCCCCATCCACAACTCCTCCGCACCCGACGCCACGCTCGCCGTCGCCGGCGGAACCCCCGTCGTCACCGCCACCTCCCTCATCGGCGACGCCGGCTCCGGCCTCGTCTCCATCTCCGGCGGCCTCCTCACCTCCGCCGCCACTACCATCGGCAACGCCCCCACCGGCATCGGCATCGGAATCGTCTCCAACGGCACCTGGAGCGCCTCCTCCCTCACCCTCGGCCAATCCGCCGGCGCCCTCGGTAATCTCACCGTCGGCAATTCCAACACCTCCCTCACCCCCGTCGTCACAGTCGCCAACGCCATCACCGTCGGCAACTCCGGCACCGGCGCCATCACCATCAACAACGGCCACCTCGCCGCAAACGCCACCACCATCGGCGCCAACCCCGGCTCCAGCGGCCTCGTCCGCCTCCTCGCGCCCCAGGCCGTCCTCGAAGTCGGCAACAAACTCACCGTCGGCGGATCCGGCGCAGGCGAACTCGACATCCTCCTCGGCGCCAACGTCGATGCCGGATCCGTCGTCATCGGAACCTCCCCCGGCAACGGCCACCTCCTCAACCTCGGCGGCGCAGGCTCCCAGCTCAACGTCTTCTCTTCCCTCACCATCGGCGCCTCCGGCGGAAACGGCGATTTCGCACTCGCCGGCAACGCCTCCGCAACCGCCAACTCCACCTCCGTCGGCACCTCCAGCCTCAACCCCGCCTCCATCGGCACCGGCACCCTCTCCGTCGCCAGCGGCACCCTCAACGCAGGAAAACTCACCGTCGTCTCCGGCAGCCAGCTCCTCGTCGCCAACGGCGGAAAAGTCATCGCCTCCTCCGCCACCCTCGGCACCGGCCACTTCCTCTCCGCCCAGATCACCATCACCGACCCCGCCACCACCCTCGACGTCTCCGCCGGAAACATCACCGTCGGCGGCTTCGGCGCTGCCGACTTCCGCATCGACAACGGCGCCACCGTCCTCGCCAAATCCATCGCCGTCCACCCCGACGGAATCCTCCAGGGCGACGGCGGCCACATCAAGGCCAAAGTCCTCAACGACGGCGGCACCGTCCACCCCGGCAACTCCCCCGGTACCCTCACCATCGAAGACGACTACACCCAGACCGACGGCACCCTCGACATCGAATTCGCCGGCACCGACCCCGCCCAGATGGACGCCCTCAACATCCTCGGCAACGCCACCCTCGCCGGCGGCGCCATCCAGTTCTCCTTCATCGACGGCTACGCCCCCAAAGCCGGCGACACCCTCCCCTTCCTCACCAGCCTCAATATCCCCAACCCCTCCGCCCTCACCTTCCAGGTCCTCAACGTCGACCCCTCCTTCCAATTCTCCATCACCACCACCGGCAACACCCTCCAACTCCTCGCCCTCACCAACGTCATCCCCACCCCCGAACCCACCCTCGGCCTCCTCACCGCCACATCATCCCTACTGCTTCTCACCAAACGCCGAGCCCGGTCCCCGTACCGGGACCGTCCCGCCCGCAACTGACCGCAGGTCACTGGCAACGCATCCACCGGCAACCCCTCGCAAGCTACAATCCCCTCATGCTCACCGCGCTCATCGCCGACCACCTCACCACTCACTGGCCCCCGCGGGCCATCAAGCTCTCCGCCGAAGCCATCAGCCGCTACGCCATCGTCCAGAAAAACCGCCCCAACCTCCCCCCCAGCACCCAAAGCCGCTGGCTCACTCTCGAACGCCTCGTCGCCCCTCTCCCACCCGAATCCCTCATCAACCACCTCCTCCCCCAACTCGCAACAATCAATCCCCGCCCCGACCAATTGATCGCGCGCTACGAAAACTCTCCGAATACCAACCTCTCATTCCGATGGGTCGATGTGTTACGCGGCGATTTGGTCGACCAGTACACCAAAGTGGCCTCCACGTTTCTCAACGATCACAACCTTTCCCACGACCCGCCCGCTCTCTCCGATGCCCTTCACATTTTTCTCTTCTCTCGCATGGTAGGGTATGCCGTAGATGAGGCTTTCCAAACCCGCCCCCCATCCGAAATCGCCACCGAAATGCACCGCATCAAACAAAATACCGGCAGCGCGCTCGTATCACTCCGCTGCATCTACAACATCGGACTCGAAGAAGCCGCAAACCTGCTGAAAACCGCCTACACCCAGTCAACCATCACCGCCTCTACCCCCCAGTGACTGCAAATCAGTCCAACCGCATCCCCCTGCACTCCGCGATCCGCAACCAGAATCCGCCCCCCGGCATTCACCACTGGCTGAGGAAATCTCCCCCGCACAGGCCCCCCACCACCCCCGCACCGCCCCGCCAAACCCCCGCCGCCACTGCCCCAAATCTCTCCGCACACGTTCCCCCACCCGCCCCATCTCCGCCCCTGCCTACCCCCAAACCGCCCCAAAGTGCACCCGAAGTGTTCGCAAACCCTCCGGCGCCCCGCCGCAACCGCCCCGCGAGCGCCCCAAATTGCACCGCTTTCGACCGCGCAAAATATAAAAGTAGGCGAAGGCCTGGGATGGAACTTCGCCTACCGGAGGGGAGAAAATAGCAATTTCAAATGGAAACGAGCTTCTAAAAACCCCACAACCACCAGCTATTACGTCCGAACGAGCCTGAGAGTTGTGTTTCTCGTTCCGCTGCTATAACCTTATCGGCACCTAAATACGTTTTCCAGAAAAATTTCCCCAGATTGCCCAAATTGTTGCTGGAAAGACGCACCCACCGGTTGCTCGAAAGGAACCGCCTCGTGATCGTAACTATCGATGGCCCCGCTGGTTCCGGAAAATCCGCCGCCGCTTTGCAGCTCGCGGCCATGCTCCATCTCCCGCATCTCGATACCGGCGCCATGTACCGCGCCGTCGCCCTCGACGCCCTCGAACAAGGCATCCTCCACGATCCCGATCAAATCGCGCAACGTTGCCGCCTGCTGTCACTTAAGTTCGATTGGACCACCTCCCCCGCCCCCCTCCTCCTCAATGGCAAAAACGTCTCCGACGCCATTCGCCAGCCCCGCGTCACCGAAATCACTTACGTCGCCGCCGATAACCCCTGGGTACGAGAGGAGTTAGTGCGGCAGCAGCGGCAGATCGGCCAGGCCGCCGGCTCGCTGGTCACCGAAGGCCGCGACCAGGGCACCATCGTTTTCCCCCACGCCGAATTCAAATTCTATCTCAACGCCCACCCCGAAGAACGCGCCCGCCGCCGCATCGCGCAGCTTGCCGCCAAGGGCATTTCCGTCGAGCTCCACGATGTCTTACAGCAGATCCTGCAACGAGATATGCGCGACCAAGCCCGCGCCGTCGGCCCCCTCGCCCGCCCCCACGACGCCATCGAACTCGACACCACCGACCTCACCCTCGAAGAAACCGTCGAAGCCATGATCCGCCACATCCACTCCCATGCCCCCACCCCCCCCGTCGGCAACGTCGGAGCACACTGACCGTGGATTCGCCCCCGAACCCCTCCAGTTCGTCTGAAAATGACCCAAAAACGCCCGAAAGTGCGCGGGAAACGCCGGTTTCTGCGGCCAGATCGACGGCAAAAGAGGGGGTTGCGTACACCTACCGCGGCGAAGGCACCTCACGCTTCCAGGCCGTCTCCTGGGCGACCGGGCGCCTCCTCTCCCGCCTCGCCGCCATGCTCCTCTTCCGCCTCCACGTCTCGGGCCAAGCGCGCATCCCGCGCAAGGGCGGGGTGCTGATGGTCACCAACCACCAGTCCTTCCTCGACCCCTGGCTCATCGGGATCGCGCCGTCGCGGCAGATCCACTACATGGCCCGCGACACACTTTTCAAAGGCGGCTTCCTGCACCGCCTCATGGAACTCTGGAACGTCTTCCCCGTCAAACGCGGCGCGGCCGACCTCACGGCCATTCGCACTGCGGTCGAACTCCTCGACAAAGGCTTCATCGTCAATGTCTTTCCCGAAGGCACGCGCTCCGAAGACGGCTCCATCGGCCCCCTCGCCCCGGGCATTTCGCTGATCCTCAACCGCTGCAAGACCGACGTTTCGATCCTTCCCGTCGTCATTGACGGCGCTTATGAAGCGTGGCCCCGCGACAAAAAAATGCCCCGCTTCCTCGGCGGCCGCATCCGCATCTGCCACGGCCCGCCCATCCCCCCCACCGTCTGGCGCACCTGGTCCTCCGATGAAATCGCCGGCAATATCCGCCGCGCCATGGTCCACCTGCAGGCACAAATGGGAAGTATTCACGCAACAGAAAGCGCGCGCCGGCTGGCCGAAGACGAAGCCCGGGCGGCAAATGAGCCAAAAAAACGACGCCGCGCGGAAGCCGAAAAACGTTGAAATGCTTTTCCCAAAAGAAAGCGAGGGCACCCTTTGCGGATGCCCTCGCGTCAATCGCCGGAATTCCATTCAACTGATTACCACCAGAAAATCACAGGCCCATTGCCACCGGCCTGAGCGCTTCCGGTGAATCCCAACTGGATACTGAAGGAAGCCGTTGTGGAGGACTGCGCGAAGTCTGACCAGTCGACGTGGCCGTCCAGATACTGGATATTCCGGCCGGCGGGCAGCAGGCTGCCCATGTGCGAGGTCGTGTGCGGCGTCGCCCAGCCACCTTTGACGGAAGTGAAATTCTTATTGCCGCCCTGGCTGATGGTTGCACAGGTCATGGTGATCGTCTTTGCGGCGGGCACATCGACTTTGCCCGCCCGCGGGTAGACCATGTTCCCATGATCATCACGGATCCAGTCCTGGTACGCCCTGGTCGTTTTGCTGATATACGTGACAACCTGCGTGACGCCCGAGCCCGGGTTTGCATACGGAAAGCCCGAATCATCGCCACCCGTCGCGGGGACAACACCATTGGTGGTGTGAACGCGGCGCGTCATGACGTAGTAGCCGAGAACGGCAAAATTCGGCGCCGAGAAGTTCCAGAGGCCGGGGTCGTCCTGGACCATGTTGTCCGGGTCATAGAACAGTCTCTGGTTCTTGGCGTTTTTCTGCATGTCCTGGCCGGCGAGAATTTCATTCGCGTCGTAGCTCATGTCGGAGGACATCATCGTGTCGCGCCACTGCATCGGCACATCCCACATCCAGGCGCCGCCGCCGTTGCCGTTGCCGTTGAGCGCCCCGTACTGGGGCATCTGGTCGCCGTTCGCGGTGGCGTACGTGGCGAACAGTTCGGCGATCCCGTGAAGGTTGGCCGCATCTGTTGCGCGCCGGGCCCGTTCACGCGCCCTGCCGAGGCTGGGCAGCAGAATTGCGATCAGCACTGCGATGATGGCGACCACCACCAGCAGTTCGATCAGCGTAAATGCCCGTGCCCCTGGCTGATTTTCTCCCCTCTCCAGGTTCACCTCTTGGCCTGACATAGTAACCTCCGGATATTCCCTTGCCGGAACGCAGCACACGTTCCATCCTGCGGCCCGCGTGAATCGACGCGACTCACGCAAACACACTTTCTCTTTTCACTTCACTGCGCGACACGAGCAACGCACTCGGCCGCAATCAACGCTTACTTCTGCTTCCGCCGGCGGCTCAGGAGCCCGACGGCCCCGAGTCCCAGCATCGCCAGGGAGGTCGGTTCCGGCGTCGCGGTCGCCACGGATCCGCCGCCGCTCGAAACCACCGCCGTCATGC
>JBQCGD010000168.1:0-82180 GCA_051955985.1 Phycisphaerae bacterium
GGGGGTGGGTTGGTGGTGCGCGGGAGGTCCGGGGGTGGGGGGGGCAGGGGTTTTGGCAAAGGTGGAAAGGTGCGGAAAAGGGCGGGGGCGGGGAAGGGGGGGGGTGGCAATAAATTAAGGTTGTTAAAAATTTTGGGTGCAGATTATATATTTTGTAATATATTGCATAAATGTTATTTACGCGCTTTCCGTGGTGGGAAAGGTTGGGAAAAGAATCGGGTATTTTGTTGCATTTTTCCGGGGGTAGTGCAGAATACTGAAGTCGAAGGAGTCCAGGTCATGACCGTGACGCGGATCGCTGAAAAAGCTGGGGTATCGATAGCGACGGTGTCGCGGGTCTTGAACAACAGCCGTCCGGTGGACCCGGCGATTGTGGAGCGGGTTCACAAGGCGGCGGAGCAGTTGGGGATGACGGGGGCGGCGTTGTTGCGGCGGCGTGGGCGGATTGCGGATCGGCAGGTGATGACGCCGACGACGATTGCGATTGTGACGCTGGGGCAGCGGTACCGGGAGTGGTTTGAGCTGCCGGTGATAGCGGCGGTGGTGGCGGAGCTGAACCGAGCGGCGCAGGAGATGCAGGTGGGGGTAATGATGGCGGAGATGCCGAACCCGGAGGAACTGAACCCGGTGTTGCGGCGGTCGGATGCGCGTGGGGCGATCGTGTTCATCAGCAGCGAGACGGAATTGACGACGCGGGACACGGCGGTGCTGCGGTCGCAGTTTCCGGTGGTGCGGGTGCTGGGGGGCCAGATGGCGCCGACGGACATTGACCATATTACGCCGGACAACAATGCGATCGGGTACGTGGCGAGCCAGTATCTGCTGGAGCAGGGGATACGGGACCTGGCGTTTTTGACGACGCATCCGGGGTGGGATTTTGCGAAGCTGCGGGCGCAGGGTTTCATGGCGGGGGCGGAGAGCGCGGGGGTTGAGCCGACGATGTATTTGCAGCAAACGCCGACGGCGTTGCATGGGATTTATGGATCGAACGTGGTGGCGGAAGAGGAACTGGGGCGGCTGGTGAGCGAGATGGGGAAGAGGAAGGGGAAAGAGAAGCTGGGGTTGTTCGTGTACCGGGACGCGGAGACGAGCCAGGTGTATCCGCTGTTGAGGGCGCACGGGATGGAGCCGGGGAAAGATGTGGTGGTGGTGTCGTGTGACAACGAATCGATCCGGTTGTCGGCGTTGCAGCCGCGGCCGGCGAGTTTTGATTTAGGCGCGGCGGAGATAGCGCACCTGGCGGTGACGCGGCTGCTGCGTCGGATCCAGCACAAGAACGAGCCTCCGGCGCGGATGATGGTGAATCCGCGGCTGGTACCGGGCGAGGTGGTGGTGGAGTGAGCGTCGCGTGGGCGGCGCCGGGCAACTCTGACGTCGCGGCCAAAGGCTGCGAGAGACCGAGGAATTGAGGAAGAGGTTTCAGGCCGGAGCAAGGTCCGGGCATTTAGTGAAGAAGAATTACAAATTCCCGCGAAGGAGCTCGCGGGAGAAAGAGAAGAAGAGCAGCGGGAATGAGCGGAACGTAGAGGTGAGAATTCACTGTCTGGTTTGGGAGTGTGATCATGACGACGTGTGAAGTACCCTCGGAAGTGGCGGGCGTGCGATTGGCAGATCGCGCGGCCGGGATGATGGACGACCTGTATGTGGATGTCGATTGTGCGGAAGCGCCGATCGAGAGTCCGCGCGGGATCGAGCGGTGCATCCGGACGGATTCGTTTCTGCAGGAGATGGTGCGGGACCGCGGGGTGGTGCGTCTCTCGAAGAACGAGTACCGGTTTTTGTCGGTGCTGGTGCGGAGCGAAGGCCGGACGCTGACTGCGGGCGAGCTGATGCAGAGCGCGTTCGGGAGCGACCACAAGCGGAGCTCACATTACGTGCGGATGTACATCAGCCTGATGCGTCGGCGGCTGGAGCGGGATCCGCGGAATCCGCAGCACATCATCACGGAGCATCGTCGCGGTTACCGGTTCTGCCGGTAAGCGGCGTGCGGACGGAAATTCACGCGGGGATCGGCGCACGCGCGTTGCGGCGGAAGGCGTGGGGTGCGAAGATTGCGGGGCGGAGCGGCGTTGTGCAGAGATTCTGCGGCCGGAAGGGCATCGAGTTGGGAGCGATGTTTCTTCCGGGCCCGTGGAGCTGGGGCGAGAGCGAAGTGGGCGGGTTCGTTGGAGCGGCGTTGTGAGCCGCGCGATAGAGAGATCAGCGGAGCAAGGATGAAGAGCGCACGTCGGTTGTTGTGTACGCTGCTCGCGGTGGTAGCAGCGCAGGTTGCATGCGTTGGATGGTTGCCGGCGGGGGAGGCGTCTTCGCCGGGGGAAGGGTCGCGGGTATCGATTCCGCTGATGACGGAGTGGGAGTTTCACAAGGGGGCGATTGCGGAGAAGGTGGGTTCGGCGGGGTTTGCGGGGACGGGGGAGTGGCGCGGGGTGACGTTGCCGCACACGTGGAATGCGGAGGACGGGGAGTCGAAGAATTATTTTCGTGGGGATGGGTGGTATCGGCGGAAGGTGACGATCGGGTCGGAGCTGGCGGGGAAGGAATTGTATCTGCGGTTTGAAGGGGCGAATCGGCGGGCGGAAGTGTTTGTGAATGGGGAGCGGGCGGGCGGGCATGTCGGGGGGACGGAGGCGTTCGTGGTGGACATCACGCGCCAGGCGCGGTCGGGGGAGAATGATGTCGTGGTGCACGTGGACAACAAGCGGGATCCGGATTCACCGCCGTTGCAGGCGGATTTCACGTTTTTCGGAGGGTTGTACCGGGCGGTGGAGCTGGTGGGGGTGAATCCAGTGCATGTGTCGCTGACGGATTTTGGCTCGGCGGGGGTGTATGTGACGACGCCGCGGGTCACGGGTGAATCGGCGGCGGTGCAGGTGAAGACTTTGGTGGAGAACAGCGGGGCCGGGGCGGATGGGGCGACGCAGGTGGATGTGCAGGTTGTGGATGCGGAGGGGGAGGTGGTGGCGGAGCGGGCGACGGCTTGTGTGGTGGGGGCGGGGAAAGTGAGCGAGGCGGTGACGGAGCTCGGGGTGGCGTCGCCGCATCTTTGGGACGGGGTGCACGATCCGTATCTTTACAGCGTGCGGGTGATGGTGAAGGAGGGGGAGCGGGTGGTGGATTCGGTGACGCAGCCGCTAGGGATCCGGACGATGAGGCTGGATCCCGAGCAGGGATTTTTCCTGAACGGGAAGCCGTATCCGTTGTACGGGGTGTGCCGGCACCAGGATCGGGAAGGGAAGGGGTGGGCGATCTCGGAAGAGGACCAGGTGGAGGACATGGGATTCATCAAGGAGATGGGTTGCACGAGCGTGCGGCTGGCGCATTATCCGCAGTCGAATTTTTTTTACGGGTTGTGCGACAAGGCGGGGATCGTGGTGTGGGCGGAGGTTCCGGTGGTGGACCGGCTGGGGAGTTCGGAGGCGTTCACGAAGAACGCGCGGCAGCAGTACACGGAACTGATCAAGCAGAATTTCAATCATCCGTCGATTGCGTTTTGGTCTGCGGGGAACGAGGTGGATCCGACGGGGGGGAATTTCAATCGGAAGGGGCCGGCGGTGTACCCGTGGTTCAAGAAGATGGGGGAGCTGGGGCATGAATTGGATCCGTCGCGGTTTACGGCGGCGGCTTACCGGGAGCGGTTTTATCCGCCGGCGGACAATGCGGATGTGTTTGGGTTGAACCCGTACCTGGGGTGGTACAACGACACGTACAACGACCTGGAGGAGTACCTGCAGAAGCATGAGGCGAACGGTGCGCGGGGGCATTTTGCGTTTACGGAGTTCGGGGCGGGGGCTTCCATTTACTTTCATTCGGAACATCCGGTGCGGATGGACCACACGGAGGAATACCAGAATCTTTTCCACGAGCATTATTGGGGGGTGCTGAAGAATCATCCGGAGGTGTGGGGGAAGTACATCTGGAACATGTTTGATTTTGCGGTGGGCGGGCGAGCGGAGGGGGATCATGCGGGGATCAACGACAAGGGGCTGGTGACGTATGACCGGCGAGTGCGGAAGGACGCGTTTTATTTTTACAAGGCGAGCTGGTCGCAGGAGCCGGTGGTTTACATCACGAGCCGGCGGTTTGCGGTGCGGGGCCTGGAGCAGATACCGATCAAGGTGTATTCGAACGCGGGGGAAGTGAGCCTGCGGGTGAACGGGGTGGAGGTTGGACGGTTGGCGACGCCGGGGAACGTGGTGTTTCAGTGGGAGGGGGTGAAGTTGAAGGAAGGGCCGAACCTGGTGGAGGCGATGGGGACATTTTCGGGGGGGCGTGTGCTGACGGACGAGGTGACGTTTACGTACACGCCGGGGGCGCCGCTGGAGGTGTATTTACCGCAGGATGAGACGATGCGGCGGATGTATCGGGAGCACCCGCCGCGTGCGCCGGTTGCGAAGCCGGCGGCTGGTGCGGAGGGGGAGAAGGCGGCGGCGGGGGGGTAAGGGGAGAAAAATTCGTCCTTTTTGCAGGCGTGCGGTATATTACATTAACTTACACGTCTGCAGAGAGGGGCGCACAAGATGTCGATCACGGAAGTGGCGAGGGCGGCGGGGGTTTCGACGGCGACGGTGTCGCGGGTGTTGAATGAATTGCCGGGGGTGAGGGAGGAGACGATTCGGCGGGTGCGTGCGGCGGTGGACAGTTTGAACTATCGGCCACGGCGGTCGCGGCGCGGGCGGCCGGGGGACGCGGGGTTTGTGGGGCGGGAGACGGGGAACATTGCGGTGCTGGCGTTGGGGGAGACGCGGGACTGGCTGCAGTTGCCGGTGATGGCGTCGGTGATTGCGGGGATTCAGCGGGCGGCGGTGGATTATGGATTCCGGTTGATGCTGGACGACGTGCCGGACCCGAACAAGCCGATTGCGCTATTGCAGGGGCGGCAGTGTGATGGGGCGATCGTTTTTTTGACGGGGCGGCTGCCGGTGAGTTCGTACGAGCCGATCCTGAGTTCGCTGCGGGGGCGGACACCGACCGTGTGGGTGATGGGGATGGAGATGACGGTGGGGGGGGTGGATCACGTGACGCCGGACAACATCGGGACGGGGTATCTGGCGCATTCGTACCTGCAGTCGAGGAATTGTGAGCGGGTGGCGTATTTGACGACGGATCCGGGGTGGGCGTTTATCCGGCTGCGGGGGCAGGCGTTTTTGAATGCATCGTACGACGCGGGGAAGCCGGCGACGGCGTACCTGGTGACGGGGAATGCGGCGGTGGCGGAGGCGTATGGGCGGAACGTGGTGACGGGCTCGACGCTGGAGGAGCTGGTGGCGGGGATGGCGAAGGGGAAGGTGCGGCCGGACGGGCTGTTTGTGGCGACGGATCGGACGACGTCGCAGTTGTATCCGCTGCTGGCGAAGTACCGGATTCGGCCGGAGAAGGACGTGGCGATCGTGAGTTGTGATAATGAGGAGATCCGGCTGGGGGCATTGTCGCCGCGGCCGGCGAGCATTGACATCGGGGCGGAGGAGATCGGGTTTCGGGCGGTGGTGCGGCTGCGTGCGCGGATGCAGCGGCCGCAGGGGTTGCCGCTGGTGATACAAGTGGCGCCGCGGCTGCTGGGAGTTCCGGGTGCGTGAGGGCGGAGGCGGAAGCGCAGGGCAATTATCGGCACCGGGAAGGTTGAAATGTAAAAGGTCAAAATTATCCGCAATCGTTATTAATAAGTATGGGGTGAGGCGGGGAAGTGCTACACTTTGAAAAGTGCGGAATAAGAAGTACAGCGCGACAGGCGCGATCGAGTCACTTCAAGAGTGGACAAGTGCATCAGAAGGGCAGGCGCAGAAATGCGAAGCGTGGAAAGAGTTGTCAGGAGAGCTGCGGCGGCGGGGATCATTGCGGGCATGGTCACGATGATGGGCGCTTCGGCGCGTGGTGACGGCGGCGCAGCGGAAGGCGCGACGGAAATTGCCATTGGCAAGGGGTGGGCGGAGAGTTCGATTAACACAGTGATTTTTCGGCACAGCCCACTGGTGACGTTTCGGGATACCCAGTACGCGGCGTTTTATGATGGGGGAGGGCACGTGGTGCTGGCGAAGCGGAAGGTAGGAGCGGATCAGTGGGAGACAAGGAGGACGGCGCTGACGGGGAATGCGAAAGATGCGCACAACACGATTGCGCTGGGAGTGGATGGGAACGGGATCGTTCACATGGCGTGGGATCATCACAACAACGATCTGAATTATGTGCAGACGGTTTCGCCAGGGTCGCTGGAGCTTACGGGGAAGTTGAAGACGGACGGGGTGCGGGAGACGAAGGTGACGTATCCGGAATTTTATTCGATGGCGAATGGGGATCTGCTGCTGACATACCGGGTGGGGAGCTCGGGGAACGGGGATGTGGTGTTGAAGCGTTACGACGCGGGGAAGCGGGCGTGGAAGACGCTGCAATCGAACCTGGTGCAGGGGGACAGCGTGCTGCATCCGGGCGTGACGCAGAATGCTTATACGGAAATGAACGTGGATGTGAAGGGGACGATTCACCTCGGTTGGGTGTGGCGGCGGACGCCGGACGTGGAGACGAATCATGACATCTGTTATGCACGGAGCACGGACGGAGGCCTGACGTGGACGGATTCGACGGGGAAGGAGTTGGCGCTGCCGATCACGGATGCGACGTGCGAGACGGCGGTGAAGATTCCGGAGAAGAGCGACCTGATCAACCAGACGACGATTGCGGCGGATGATGCGGGGCATCCGTATATTGCGACGTATTACAAGACGGAAGAGAACCTGGTGGCGCAGGTGCGCGTGGTGTATAACGACGGGACGGGGTGGAAGAGTTCGCAGGTGGGGGAGCGGCAGACGGCATTGAATCTCGGGGGCGGCGGGACGAAGAAGATTCCGTTGAGCAGGCCGCTGGTGCTGGTGGATTCAGGGGAGCATCCGCGGGTGCACGTGGTGTTCCGAGATGCGGATCGCGGGGCAAAGGTAACGCTGGCGACGACGACGGAGATTGCGAAGGGGGACTGGAAGATGCGGGATTTGACGACAGAGGGCGTGGGGTCCTGGGAGCCGACGTATGATCCGGTGCTGTGGCGGACGCGGGGAATCCTGGATCTGCTGTTGCAGAAGGTAGACCAACTGGATGGGGGGGATAACCAGGTGCGGGCGCATGGGCCGGCGCCGACGATGGTGTATGTGCTGGAATGCAAGCCGTAGCGGTTTTGAGTAAGGAAGGCGGAGAAACGTGAAGCGTGGTGGCAAGCGGAAGTTGAAGCAGGGGGGCACGCGTGGTGCGGCTGCGCTTTGCGTCGCGATGAGCGGGGCGGCGGCGATGGGGACGACCGGGGTGACGTTGACGCCGGTGGCGTCGAATGCATACTTTGCGGGAGACGTGAATTCGTGTGCGATTGATTTAAACAATATAACGACGTACCGGGGTTATCAATTCCTGGCGTATTACAACACGGGCCGACACATCGTCATTGCGCGGCGGCCGACGGGCGGGGGGACCTGGCAGACGTACGACAGCGGGATATCGATTTCGTCGACGTTCATCACGGACGATCACAATGTGATTGCGATCGGGGTGGATGCGACGGGCACGATGCACATGTCGTGGAACATGCACAACGTGTCGTTGAATTATGCGATGTCGACGGCGTCGGTGCTAAATCCGTCGCTGAGTTCGATTTCATTCACGCAGTTGAACAGCAGCAATTCGCCCTCGCTGTTCCCGAGCGCGGGGAGCACGACGAACGAGGTGACTTATCCGACATTCTTCCACGTTCCGAACAGCGACAAACTGTTGTTTTCGTATCGGAACGGCGGGGCGGGCGGGGGATCGGGGAACGGCAACCAGTACATGGATGTTTACGACCCGGCGACGAACAGGTGGAGCCAGAGTTTTGTCATTAACGGCGAGCAGACGAGCGTCAACGCGTACTTGAACAGCCTGGTGTACACGCCAACGGGGAACCTGTTGATGACGTGGACGTGGCGGGCGACGCCGAACTGGCAAACGAATTCGAACATCATGTTTGCGCAGTCGCCGGACAACGGGGTGACGTGGTTTCAGCAGGGGGGGGCGACGCAGTATGGGCTGCCGATTATTCAGAACGGGACGCCGGCGGAATCGGTTGGGCAGGTGATCAAGAACATTCCGCAGAACAGCAGTTTTATCAACCAGACGTCGATGGCGGCGGATGAGAAGGATCGGCCGATGGTCGCGTCGTACTGGGTGCCGACAGCGGCGACGGGGGACCCGAGCCGGAGCTATCCGGCGGGGTATGTGCAGCGGCAGTACATGCTGGCGTATTACACGGGGACGCAGTGGGCGACGTCGCAGGTCTCGAATCGGACGAGCGACACGTTCATCGATACGTCGGGGGCGGACGTGCGGGACCTGGGGCGGCCGATCGTGCTGGTGGACAAGGCGAATCGGATTCTGGTGGTGACGCGGTCGGAGGATACGGGGATGGGGTCGGCGAGCAATCCGGCGACGCCGAACAACAATGTTGTGGTGTATTACACGACGGACAGCATGACGGGCGGGGGAATGTTGCCGACGACGCTGCACTGGAAATCGGTGGCGCTGGATTCGGCGAACATGGGGATCTGGGAGCCGACGTATGATTCGGGGTTGTGGGCGGCGTCGAATCAGTTGGATTTGTTTTATGAGCCGATGGGGCTTTCGGGGCAGAGCACGGGGAATTTGTCGGTGCTGGGGTGGGATGAGGCGGCGTATTTTGCGATGACGTGGGGGAGCGCGGGGATCAGCGGGGATGGGGCGACGTGGAATACGGCGGCGATGCCGGGGAGCGTGAATTTTGTGAATGGGGCGGGGGCGTCGGGGTTCCATATCGGGGATACGGTGACATTCAATGATCATAACGGCGGGCATTACGGGGTGGGGATTTCGGGGACGGTTTTGCCGATGAGCGTGACGGTGGATAATTCGGCGGGGAATTATGTATTTTCGGGGACCGGGAGCATTGGTGGGGCGACGGGGATTATGAAGAATGGAATCGGGACGTTGACGCTTGCGACGGCGAATATATTTACGGGCGGTACGGTGGTGAACGGGGGAACGGTGGTGGTGGCGAATCCGATGGCGCTAGGGACGGGCGGATTGACGATCCATGCGGGCGGTACAGTTCAGTTGCAGGCGGGGCTGGGATCGGCGGTGGTTTTGCCGGCGGTGCAGTTGGATGGGGGGGCGGACGCGTGGGAGGGGACGCTGGACGTGGGGGGCAACAAGCTGGTGGTGCGGAATGCGGCGACGCATGCGATGACGTTGGCGACGCTGCAGAACGAGGTGGCGTACGGGGCGGCACATGGGACGGGGATCGTGAGCACGTCGCTGGCGCCGGACACTGCGCTGGCGGTTATGGATAATGCGGTGCTCGGGTTAACGACGTTTGGGGATGTGGCGGTGAACGCGAACTCGATCCTGGTTGCGCCGGAGTTGCTGGGGGATGCGAATGTGGATGGGGCGGTGGATTTGACGGATCTATCGGTGGTGCTGGACAACTTTGGGAAGGCGGAGGGGACGTGGACGTCGGGGAATTTTGACGGGGCGGGAGTGATTGATTTGTCGGATTTGTCGTTTGTGTTGAACCATTTTGGGAAGAGGTTTGCGGGGGCGCGGGTTGGGGGGAATGCGCAAGCGGCGCCGGAAGCGGGGACGCTGGGGGTGTTGGTGATGGGGGTGATGGGGCTGTTGGGGCGGCGGCGGGCGTAAGTTCATCAGTGGATGATTGCAATTTGTTGATTGTTCGTCCGTGAGGCATGCTTCTGGCCACCGAGATTGTGGCCAGAAGCATGGCACTCCTGGGATCGTACGCGTCGCATTGTGCTTCAGCGTTTGACGAGGTTGTCGCCGATGTAGATTTTGTAGTCTTTGATGCGGCCGCCGACGCCATTGGCGCCCTGGCGGGGGACGTAGCGGAAGCCGGAGATGGTTTGGGGTTTGCCGAGGTCGAGGACGAGGAAGTGGGGTTGTTTGGGTTGTGCATCGCTCCACTGGGTATGCCAGAAGCTGGTGGTTTGGCCGTCGATGGCGTTTTCGGCGGTGCCGTCTTCCTTGGCGCGTTCTTCGCTGTCGACGTAGGCGATGGTCCAGCCTTCGTGGGAGAGGGGTTTGCCGTCGGCATCGAGGAGGTCGAGTTCGGCGATGGCGGTGTAGGGCTTGTTGTCCTGGGCGTCGAGGGATTCGATGCAGAAGTAGCGGCCGGTGGCGGGGGCGGGGAGTTTCACTTCCTGGAGTGCGGTGCCGGGGGGGAAGGAGCCGGAGCAGGCGGGGGAGATTCCGGTGAGGGTGAGTTGGGATTTGGCGCGGGCTTCGTGGGAGAAGTCGCGGTCGGGGTGGAGCTCGTCGAGGATGGGTTTTTCGAGGCCTCTTATTTGGGGTTTTTCGGGACCATTGAAATCGAGCAAAACGATGTCGTTGGCGCCGGGATTGAGCCAGGGGCCGGGGAGGTACATGGTCTGGGTGGGGCCGATGCTCCAGTAGCGGCCGAGGCAGTGGCCGTTGACCCAGGCGATGCCTTTGCCCCAGGAGCGCATGTCGAGGAAGGTGTCGGCGGGGTGATCGGTGCTGAGGGTGAAGCGGTAGTAGGCGGGCATGCGGGTGGGGGCGGTGAACGGGGTGAAGGTGGCGGACTGGTAGGGATTGTTGTCGAGAGGGAGGGGAAAGATCTGCCATTGGGCGGTGAGTTCGGCGGGAGTTCCGCCGTGCGGGGTGAATTTAACGGGGGTGTAGAGGCCTTTTTCGTCGTGGACCTCGGCGCCGAAGTTCACGCGGCCGGCGGTTTCGACGAGGATGTCGAGGGTGGCGGGATTGCTGTGCGCGGGGAGCTGGACGGTGAAATGGCGGGAACGGCGGTCCATGACGCCGAGGGGTTTGCCGTCGAGATAGACGTGGCCCCAGTCGTGGACGTCGGCGGCGGAGAGAGTGCCTTCGGGGGCGGCGGGGAGGGTGGTGCGATAGAGCATGGCGCCGTAGCCGAGGTCGTAATGTTCGAAGTGGTGGGGGGTGGCGTCGGTGAGGGCATTCGGGAGATTGTTGAAGAGGGGGGCGATCTCTGTGGGGGTGATGGCGGGGAAGCTCGTGACGGGGTTTTGTGCGGGGGGCTCGGGGAGTTTTTCGCCGGGGAGGAGGTACTTGGAGATGAGCTCGCGGGTCCTGGTGAATTTGTCGGTGACCCAGCCGGCTTCGGAGATGGGGGCGTCGTAGTCGTAGCTGGAGGTGTCGGGTTTGAAGGGGCGGTCGGCGCCGGCCCAGAGGCCGAAGCTGGTGCCGCCGTGGGCCATGTAGATAGAGAAGGAGCGGTCGTTTTTGAGCATGTATTCGAGGTCGGAGAGGTAGCGGTCCATGTTGCCGGTGTGGTGGGGGCTGCCCCAGGTGTCGAACCAGCCGGGGTAGAATTCGCCGCACATGAGGGGGCCTTTGGGGAGGATTTTGCGGAGGGCGGCGAAGGCGCCGGCGGGATCGGAGCCGAAGTTGACGACAGGGAAGAGGTCGTCGCGGTAGCCGTCTTTGAGGTGCTGGACGGGGTTGCAGGCGAAGAGGGGGACGTTGAAGCCGGAGTCGATGAGTGTTTGGCGGAGTTCGCCCATGTACTGGGAATCTTTGCCGTAGAAGCCGTACTCGTTTTCGACCTGGACCATGAGGATGGGGCCGCCGCGGGTGATTTGGAGGGGGGCGAGTTCCTGTCCGACGTGGTGGAGGTATTCCTTGACGGCGGCCATGTAGCGGGGGTCGCGGGTGCGGAGCTTGATGCCGTCGTCTTTGAGGAGCCACCAGGGGAAGCCGCCCATTTCCCATTCGGCGCAGGCGTAGGGGCCGGGGCGGAGGATGACCCAGAGGCCTTCCTGCTGGGCGATGCGGCAGAATTCGGCGATGTCGGCCTGACCGGAGAAGTTGAATTCGCCGGGTTTGGGTTCGTGCATGTTCCAGAAGAGATAGGCACAGACGGTGTTGAGGCCCATGGCGCGGGCCATGCGAAGGCGGTGACGCCAGTATTCGCGGGGGACGCGCGCGGCGTGGATTTCACCGCAGCGGATCTGGAGGCGTTGACCGTCGAGGAGGAAGTCGGTGTCGCCGATGGCGAAGGTGTGGGCGGGGGCCGGCGCGGCGGGGGCGTCGGCGGCCTTGGAGAGCGCGGCGGGTGCGAGGAGTGCGAGGGCCAGGAGGCATTGAACGGCGGAACGCATGGTTGGATCCTTCGGCAGTGGGGAAGCAGGAGCATGTGAAACGCGTGAGGAGCGGATTCTAGCGATGAGAGGGGCGGAGTTGAAGGCGAGTGGGGAAGGATGGATATCGTCAATAAGGAGCTGTAATTTACAGGTTGGTGCGAGGCTGCAAATGGCGGGGGTAAAAGACTAGAATGGCGTGAACTCCCGGGAACGGCCGCATGGGCATGCGGACGTTGCAGGCAATTGATGATTTTTCGACGCCCCCGACCGCTCTGGGGATTCGTGCGGAGCCTTTCAGCGGAATGCTATCCAGCTACGATTATTTCATCGTCGGGATTTACCTGGTGTTCCTGGCGTCAACGGGATTGGTGTTCAAGCGGTTCAACAAGAACACGACGGATTATTTTGCGGGGGGATTCCGGATGTCGTGGTGGCTGGTGGGGACGTCGGTGCTGATCACGAACGTGTCGTGCTGGCTGTTCACGGGGGCGTCGGAGATTGCGTACGACTACGGGTGGCTGATCCTGGCGGCGGTGTATTTCAACGACCTGATCGGGTTCGCGCTGGCGGCGTTGTATTTTGCGCCGCGGTTCCGGCAACTGCGCGTGGTGACGTCGATCGATGCGGTGCGGATGCGTTTCGGGCGGGTGAATGAACAGTTTTTCAACTGGATCCAGATTCTGACGGCGTTTCTGCAGAGCGCGGTGGGGCTGGTGGGGCTCTCGGTGATATTGTCGACGGTGCTGCGGGTGGACCAGGAGTCGGTGATTGTTGCAACGGGGGGCGTGGTGCTGCTGATTGCGCTGCTGGGGGGGAGCTGGGGAGTCGCGGGGAGCGGGTTTGTGCAGCTCACAATGCTGACGGCGATGACGCTGGTGGTGGCGGTGATGACACTGGTGCGCCTGGGGGGCGTGCACGCGTTCCTGGCGCAGATACCGCCAGACCACTGGGAGATTTTCAAGCCGGCGGGATCGACGAAATATGACTGGGTATTCATCGTGACGGGGTGGCTGGCGTCGCTGATCTGGCGGAACAACCTTGGGGTGACGTGGCGGTACGTGCCGGCACGGGATTCGGAGCATGCGCGGAAGGCGGCGCTGGTGCCGGTGATGGGGTACCTGATATTGCCGCTGTTCTGGTTTATTCCGCCGCTGGCGGCGCACACGCTGGTGCCGACGCTGGCGCGGGATTTTCCATCGATGAATCCAGGGGAGGCGTCGTATTTTGCGGTATGCAAGCTGGTATTGCCGCAGGGGCTGATGGGGTTGATGGTGGCGACGATGCTGTCGGTGACGATGGGGGGGATGGACGTGGCGTTGAACAAGAACGCGGCGATATTTGTGAAGAATTTTTACAAGCCGGTGCTGCGAAAGAATGCGTCGGACCGGGAATTGTTTGTGGCGGGGTGGGTGGCGACGCTGGTATCCGGGATGTTGACGATACTGGCGGCGACGCTGTTCACGGGGGAGGGGAAGGCGTCGTTGTTTGATTTGTACCAGTATTTGAACGCATACCTGTGGATGCCGGTGGGGGTGACGCTGGCGCTGGCGATGTGGGTGAAACATTCGCCGCGGTGGGCGGCGTGGGGGACGGTGGTGTGGGGCGTGATGTTGTCGGTGTTTTTGTACGAGGTGCTGCCGATGGCGGCGGTGGGGCGTGTGTGTGTGCCGGTGCTGGGGGAGCGTTTTTACGGGTACCTGGTGAGCAACAAGTTTGCGGCGACAAATTTTCTGGCGATTCCGTTGACGGCGCTGTTCTTTTTGGGCACAAAGGCGTTCTACAAGCCGGCGCAGCACAAGTCGTATGAGCGGCAGGTGGAGCGATTTTTCCGGCGGATGGAGACGCCGGTGGATTTTGAGCGGGAGGTGGGGCACGACAATTCACGGGCGCAGGCACTGGTGCTGAGCCGGGTGATGGGAGTGTACGCGGTGCTGGTGTCGCTGATACTGCTGGTTCCGAATACAGCGGAGGGGCGCGTGGGGATTGGCGCGTGTGCGGGGGGTATGTTTGTGATTGCGGGGGGGATGCGGCTGTATGCGCGGCATCTTGGGCGCAAGGGGCCGCAGGTTGAGAAGCCGCAAGCAGAGCCAGTGGCGGCAATGCGGGCGTGAGAAAAGGAAGCAAGATGGCAGGAGCAATGACGATGAACGTGAAGAGCTGGTGTGTGGCAGTGGTGCTTGCGGCCGCGGGGATGGTAGGGTCGAAAGGGTATGCGGAGACGGGGGCGACGCTGCCGAAGGAGGACCGGATCGTGCCGGGTGCGTTGTGGCCGGACGATCGTGGGCAGCACATCCAGGCGCACGGCGGAGGGATTTTGAAGCACGACGGGGTGTACTACTGGTTCGGGGAACAGCGGGAGCGGGGCCTGGACCAGAGCAAGCGGTATGTGAGCTGTTATTCGTCGACGGACCTGGTGCACTGGAAGTTCCTGGGGAACCCGCTGGAACTGGGGAACGTGGAGCATTTTGAGGGGCGCTGGGTGCTGGAGCGGCCGAAGGTGTTTTACAACGAGAAGACGAAGAAATTCGTGATGTACATGCACATCGACGGGCCGGTGGGGAATGATCGCGGATATGCGTTTGCGCGGGTGGGGGTGGCGACGAGCGACAAGGTGAACGGCCCGTACCAGTACGTGCGGTCGTTCCGGCCGCTGGGGCATCAGTCGCGGGACATCGGGCAGTTTGTGGATGATGACGGGACGGCGTACCTGATTTTTGAGGACCGGCCGTACGGGTTTCGCATTGCGCGGCTCTCGGCGGATTACATGGATGTCGAGAAGGAGGTGTGCCTGATTCCGGAGCACATGGAAGGGGGGGCGGTGGTGCATTACCAGGGGTTGTATTACGTGGTGGGGTCGGAGCTGACGGGGTGGAATCCGAATCCGAACAAGTATGCGACGGCGAAGTCGCTGGAGGGGCCATGGTCGGAGTTCAAGGACATTGCGCCGCCGGCGACGAAGACGTACGGATCGCAGTCGACGATGATGCTGAAGGTGGTGGGGACGAAGGGGACGGTGGTGATCTTTATGGGGGATCTATGGCATCCGTCGCAGCAGTGGAACTCGCGGTATTTGTGGATGCCGCTGGAGATCGGGGAGGGGAAGCTGTGGTTGCCGGAGCCGCGGCCGTGGCGGCTGGATGTGCGGACGGGAGAGTCGGTTATCGAGGAGGGGGCATCGCCGAAGGCGGCGCCGAGGCGGTGACGGGGGAAGCTGCGGGTCATCAGGATTCGGAGTTTTCGTTCCGGAGGATGATGCGTTCGATGCCGGCCATGATGAGGCCGCGGATGCGGCGTCGGGGAGCGAAATGGCATTCGACGGTGCCGAAGCGTCCCCAGAGGGTGGCGGCCTTGACGCGGACGGCGAGGTACTCGTGGATTTCAGCGGGGAGCTCGTGGAGCGACCCGGTGATGGTGACGTGGTGGAGGCCGAGGACGTTGAGCGCGCTGCCGATGGTGGTGCCGGCGGCATCGAGGGCGTGCTGGAGCCAGGGTTCGAGGCCGTGTTGTTTGACATGCTGGATCACGCGTTCCCAGCGATAGCTGCCGGAACCTTTGGGGAGGCTTTGGAAGAGGCCTTTGCGGGAGACGAGGGTTTCAACGCAGCCGACGGCGCCGCAGCCGCAGCGGCGGTCATTGCCGATGACCTGGTTGTGGCCGATTTCGCTGTTGAAGGGGAGGGAGGTTTTGTAGAGCTGCCCGCCGATGACGGCAGCGCCGCCGAGGCCGTGGCTGAAATCGACGAGGAGGAAATCATGGTCGCGGCCGCGCCGCCACGCGAGTTCGCCGAGGGCGAGGGCCTGGATTTCCTGGACGAGGAGGACGGGGGCGGCGCTCAAGGGACGGAGGAGGGCACGGAAGTCCTGGCGTTCGGTCCAGTGGAGGTTGGGGGAGAAGAGGACGCTGCCGGCGTCCTGGTCGACAATGCCGGGGGTGCTGATGAGGATGCCCCAGAGTTTTCCGGCGAGTTGTTTTGCGGCGGCGGCTTGGAGCTGTGCAGCCCATCCGGAGGCGGTGTTGGGGGTATCGAACTCGATGTCCCAGCGATCGTCTTCGCGAAAGCCAAGGGGTTTGAGGGTGGCGCGGGTGTGGGTGACGCCGAGCTGAACCAGGAGGAGACGGGGGCGGCTTTCATCGAGGCGGAGAAGCTGGCCGGGGCGACCGACGCGGGTAGCGCTTTGGGGGGCCTCGACGGATTCGAGGATGCGCTCGTCGACAAGGCGGTCTACAATCTTGCCCGCGGTGACGGGGCTGGTGCCAACGGCCTTGGCGAGCTCCGCCCGTGAAGCAGACGGTGCATGCATGAGGTATTGAACGATGGAGCGGCGGTTCAGAAACCGGAGCGTTGAGGGGGTAGCAGCAGTTTTCATAAAGCTGTTCATCCTCTGGAATCAGGCGAATGTCAAGTGGATTTGGAAGTTTCAGAGAAGAGTTTTGACGCAGGCGGCGCAGGAACTTAGGTGTTCGCATAATGGTCTTGACGCTGCTGTGGTGATTTAATAAACTTTCTTTATAAAATTACCCCCGGAGGAGTGTAAACGATGGTTGAAACCCAGCCTGCGGAAATCTGGTTTCTTACCGGCAGCCAGCACCTGTACGGTCCGGAGACACTGCGCACGGTCGCGGCACACTCCCAGGAGATTGTTGATAGCCTTAACTCCAGCGGCAATCTGCCCTTATCGCTTGTTTTCAAGCCGGTGCTGAAGTCGCCGGAAGAGATTTACAAGGTATGCCAGGAGGCGAATGCCTCGGCGGAGTGTGCGGGGGTGGTGTTGTGGATGCACACGTTCTCGCCATCGAAGATGTGGATTCGCGGGTTGAGCCTGTTGAACAAGCCGATGCTGCACCTGCACACGCAGTTCAACCGGGATCTTCCCTGGGGGGAGATCGACATGGACTTCATGAATCTCAACCAGGCCGCGCACGGGGACCGGGAGGCGGGGCACATCCACACGCGGTTGCGGCTGAACCGGAAAGTGGTGGTGGGGCACTGGTCAGAAGCGGAAGTGCAGCAACGGATGGCGTCATGGTCGCGCGCGGCGCGGGCGCATCATGATCTGCAGGGGGCGAAGTTTGCGCGGTTCGGCGACAACATGCGCTACGTGGCGGTGACGGATGGGAACAAGGTTTCCGCCGAGGCGAAGTTCGGATTTGAAGTGAATGGATACGGGGTGGGGGACCTGGTGCGGACGGCGACGGAGATTTCGGAAACGGCCATCACGAAGCTGTGCGATGAGTACGAAGCGCGCTACGAGGTGATGAAGGACCTGCGCAAGAATGGTGCGCGGCATGCGTCGCTGCGGGAGGGGGCGCGGATCGAGTTGGCGCTGCGGCAGTTCCTGACGAGCGGGAAGTTCAAGGGGTTCACGACGACGTTTGAAGATCTGAACGGGCTGCGGCAGTTGCCGGGGCTGGCGGTGCAGCGGTTGATGGCGGAGGGATATGGATTCGGGGCGGAAGGGGACTGGAAGACGGCGGCGCTGGTTCGGGCGATGAAAGTGATGGGGGACGGCCTGCCGGGCGGGACGTCGTTCATGGAAGACTACACGTATCACCTGGATCCGAAGAATCCGCTGGTGCTTGGTGCGCACATGCTGGAAGTGTGCGAATCGATTGCGGCGGAGAAACCGAAGCTCGAGATTCACCGGTTGGGGATCGGCGGGAAGGAAGATCCGGTGCGGCTGGTGTTTGATGCGGGGACGGGTCCGGCGATCAATGCGTCGCTGGTGGACCTGGGGAACCGCTTCCGGCTGCTGGTGCACGAAGTGGAAGCGGTGAAGGTGCCGGCGGCGATGGAGAAGCTGCCGGTGGCGCGGGCGGTGTGGAAGAACAAGCCGGACTTCAAGACGGGTTGTGCAGCGTGGATCCTGGCGGGCGGCGCGCATCACACGGGGTTCAGCCTTGCGGTGACGAGCGAGCAGATCGAGGATTTCGCGACGATGTTCGGGGTGGAACTGGTCGTGATCGACGACAAGACGGAGATCCGCTCGTTCCAGAGCCAGTTGCGGAGCAACGAGGTGTACTACCACCTGGCGCCGGGGCTGGGTAACCTGTAACACGCAGCAAGTGGCGGGCAGCACGAGAAAAGCCAGAGCAGGACAATTCAGGGCGGAAGAAATCCATGGCACGTTATTCCATCGGGCTCGATTACGGTACCAACAGTGTTCGCGCGCTGCTGGTGAACGTCGACAATGGGCAGGTTGTTTCGTCCGCGATTTATGACTACACCCGCGGGACGGCGGGGGTGGTGCTGGATCAGAAGGATCCGAACCTGGCGCGGCAGCACCCGTCGGACTACATCGACGGGGCGACGATCACGATCAGGAAGGTGCTGGAGGGCGGAGCGGCGAAGGGGGTGAAGGGGACGGAGGTGGTGGGGATCGGTATCGACACGACGGGGAGCACGCCGATGCCGGTGGATGCGTCGGGGACGCCGCTGGCGCTGTTGCCGCAGTTTGCGAACAATCCGAATGCGATGGCGTGGCTGTGGAAAGATCACACGTCGCACGCGGAAGCGTCGGAGATCACGGCGGTGGCGTCAAAGATGCGGCCGCAGTACCTGGCGAAGTGCGGGGGGAAGTATTCGTCGGAATGGTTCTGGGCGAAGATTCTGCATTGCTCGCGCGTTGCGCCGGACGTGTTTGAAGCGGCGGCGACGTGGGTGGAGATTGCGGACTGGATTCCGGCGGTGCTGTGCGGGACGACGGCGCCTTCGCAGATTCAGCGCGGCATCTGCGCGGCGGGGCACAAGGCGTTTTATCATGAATCGTGGGGCGGGTATCCGGATGCGGAATTCATCAAGGCGCTCGATCCGCGTCTGGAGCGGGTGCGGGAAAGCCTGCCGGCGAAGGTGTATACGGTTGCGCATAAAGCGGGCGGGTTGTCAGCGCAGTGGGCGGATCGCCTGGGGCTGCCGGCGGGGACGCCGGTGGCGGTGGGGGCGTTTGACGTGCATTTGGGGGCGATCGGCGCGGGGATTCGGCCGGGGACGCTGGTGAAGATCATGGGGACGTCGACATGCGACCTGATGATTTCGCCGACGAGCGAGGCGCTGGCGGACATACCGGGGCTGTGCGGGATCGTGCCGGAATCGGTGATGCCGAGTTTTTACGGGATGGAGGCGGGGCAGTCGGCGGTGGGGGACATTTTCAACTGGTTTGTGCAGATCATTCAGCCGGGCGGGGAAAAAGGCTCTCACACTGTCCTCACTCAGCAAGCCGCTGCCCTCCGTCCAGGCGGCAGCGGCTTGCTCTCCCTTGACTGGCACAATGGGAACCGGACGGTGCTGGTGGATCAGCGGCTGACGGGGGCGATCCTGGGGCTGACGCTGCACACGACGCCGGCGGAGATTTACCGGGCCTTGATCGAGGCGACGGCGTTCGGGGCGCGGGTGATCGTGGAGCGGTTTGAAGAGTTCGGCGTGCACGTGCGGGAGGTGATCTGCGGCGGGGGGATCGCGGTGAAGAACCCGATGGCGATGCAGATTTACGCGGATGTCATGGGGCGGCCGATCGTGATTTCGAGCAGCGACCAGACGTGTGCGCTGGGGTCGGCGATTGCGGCGGCGGTGGTGGGCGGGTCGCATTCCGGATTTCCGAAAGCGGTGGGGGCGATGGTGGCGAAGCCTGCGGCGATCTATAACCCGGAGCCGAAGGATGTGGCGACGTACGAGAAGCTGTATCGGCTGTACCGGCGGCTGCACGATGCGTTCGGGGTGGAGGGGACGTGCGAGAATCTTGCGGACGTGATGAAGCAACTGCTCGCGATTCGTGATGAAGCGAGGGCTCACTGAGATGTCGTACACGGCGCTGAAGGAAGCGGTCTTTGAAGCGAACCTGGCCATCGTGGAAGCGGGGCTGGTGGTGCTGACGTGGGGGAATGCGAGCGGGGTGGACCGCGCGGCGGGGATCATGGCGATCAAGCCGAGCGGGGTGGCGTATGACGTGCTGAAGCCGGCGGACATGGTGCTGGTGTCGCTGGAGACGGGGAAGGTTGTGGATTCGACGAGCCGGCCTTCGTCGGACACGCCGACGCACCTGGAGCTTTACCGGCATTTTTCGAACATCGGGGGGATCGTGCACACGCACTCGCGGTTTGCCACGTGTTTCGCGCAGGCGCACCAGACGGTTGCGTGCCTGGGGACGACGCATGCGGACCACTTTCGGGGGACGGTGCCGGTGACGCGGGCGCTGACGACGGCGGAGATCGAGGGGGATTACGAGTTGAACACGGGGACGGTGATCGTTGAGACGTTCCGGAAGGGGAATATCGATCCGGATGAAGTGCCGGCGGTGCTGGTGGCGAACCATGCGCCGTTCACGTGGGGGAAGACGCCGGCGAAGGCGGTGGAGAACTCGATTGTGCTGGAAGTGGTGGCACAGATGAACATGTGCACGTTCCAGATCAATGCCCAGGCAGCGGAAGCGCCGCGGAACCTGGTGGACAAGCATTTCCTGCGGAAGCATGGCCCGAAGGCGTATTACGGGCAGGCGAAGTAAAAAACGTTCATTATCGATAGCGAAGTCATTGTTGCGGGTGCGGTGGAGGAACGGGTGCCGGCGTTGCGGCATTTCCGGCGAGGCCGTGCGCTCAGGCGCTGCGTGTGATCTTGTACATGGCGGACGAGGTGGCGAGGTGAAGGTTTTCGGCGGCGGAGCGGCAGAGACCGAGGAAGGTTTGCTCGGCGATGGAGAGTTGGCGTGTTGAACGGCAGGCGACGGCCCAGTGGCGGCGGAGGATGGGGCCGGGCATTTTGAGCCAGACGAGGGAGCCCTGTTCGATTTCAGGCGCGGCGATCCACGGGGCGACGACGCTGATGCCGAGGCCGAGTTTGACGAGTTCCTTGATTGCCTCCATGGAGCCGAGCTCGGTGAACTTGCGGAGGGGCGCCTGGAGTTTGAGGAGGTACTGCTCAATGGTGCGGAAGGTTGCGGAGGTGCGGGTGTAGAGGACGAAGTGCTGGGAGTCGATTTCGCGGCGATCGACCTTGCGGGCGCGGGCCCAGGGGTGGAGGGGGCTGACGAGGAAACCGAGGTCATCGGAAAAGAGTTCGTGGAAGACGAGGCGTTTTTCACGGGCGGTGCGGATGAGAATGCCGAGGTCGATGGTTCCATCGATGACTTGCTGGGCGACGGCGGGGGAATCTGCGACGGCGATGGCGAGTTCGAATTCGGGGTAGCTTTCGCGGAATTCGCGGAGCGCTTCGGGGATGAGGTA
The DNA here is from genome assembly GCA_051955985.1 of Phycisphaerae bacterium. GTDB lineage: Bacteria > Planctomycetota > Phycisphaerae > WQYP01 > WQYP01 > DATKPA01. The sequence continues at coordinate 21,348 of JBQCGD010000168.1, forward strand.
TTGGCAAGCGGCGGGGGAGGCGCCGATGCGGAGGGATCCGGTGCCGGGCCTGGTGGCGCGTTTGACGGCTTCGTCTGCGGCATCGAGCGCGGCGAAGACGCGGGCGGCGTGTTCGGTAAGGACGCGGCCGGCCTCGGTGAGGGAAATCTTTTTTCCTTCCCGACGAAGGAGGGGGGCGCCGAGTTCCTCCTCGAGGGCGGCGACCTGGTGGCTGACCGCGGATTGGGTCAGGAAGAGGGCTTCCGCCGCGCGCGTGAAGCTTAAATGTTGGGCAACGGCGGCGAAGATCCGGAGTTTGTGCACATCCTGCATGCAGTCACCATGAACAGGATTCATGGTAACCATTTTTGTTATGAATTTCCATCATGAAGCCTCCGGTTGCATACTCAGGGACGGCGTAACAAGGAGGTGCGGGTGTTCGCACGGGCAGGTGTTATTGGATCGTGCGACTTCCGTGGCCGCAGATGGAAGCTGCAAATGCAGGGATCGCTACTGAAGATTGGTTTCGTGCCGCTGATTGATGCGGCTCCCCTGATCGCCGCCTGGGAGCAGGGCTATTTCCGGGAGGAAGGGCTGCAGGTGTCGCTGCACCGGCAGATCGGGTGGGCGAACATCCGCGACAAGCTTTCCTACGGGCAATTGGATGCGGGGCACGCGCTGCTGGGGATGCCGATCGCGAGCCACCTTGGGCGGGATTCGTTCAGCGAACCGCTGGTGGCGCTGATGGCGCTGGGGGCAGGCGGGAATGCGATCACGATCCGCAAGGCTCTTTACGACCAGGGGGCGAGTTCGGCGGCGAGCCTGGCGACGCTGATGAAATCACAGCCGCGGTTTTCGCGCCCTGTGGTGGGGCATGTGTTTCCGTCGTCGATGCATCATTACCTGCTGCGGGAGTGGCTTTCGTCGGCGGGGATCGATCCGGATCGTGACGTGAAGATGTGCATCATCCCGCCGCCGCAGATGACGGATCACATGCGGGGCGGGTATGTGGATTTGTTCTGCGTGGGGGAGCCGTGGAACACGCTTGCGACGCGGCAGGGGCACGGGGTCCCGATCGTGGCGACCACGGACATTCTTCCGCAGCATCCGGAAAAGGTGCTGGCGGTTTCGAAGCGTTTTCTGGAGGGGAAAGGGGATCTGCTGGCGTCGCTGGTACGGGCAACGCTGCGCGGGTGTTTGTGGTGCGAAGCGCCGGCGAATCGGAAGACGCTGGCGGAGATGCTTTCCGGAGAGAAGTATCTGGCCCAGCCGCGGGAGCTGCTCGAGGAAAGTCTGTCGATCGACAGCACGTTCGGCTGCAGCAAGCAGCAGAAGAACGCCCGGCCACGCAACTGGACGCTTCGCAGCTTTTCGGTCGATGAGACTTTTCCCAACAAGATGCATCCGGCGTGGATGCTTCGGCAGATGATCCGCTGGGGGCATCTGCATGGGCAGGCGGACATCAGGGGGATCGCGGAGCGGTGCGTTGAGACGCGGCCGTACCGCGAGGCGGCGGCATCCCTGGGGATCGACTGCCCGCCGGAGGACTTTCAAGCGATGCCGCTGCGTCACAACCGCAGCTTTACCCTGGACGATCCTGTTGAAACGAACCGGAAGGCGCCTGCCGCAGGAAGCATTTTTGCTGAAGCAAACAGTCGCGCAAACCAAGCAGTTGCTCAAACGAAGGTCATTTTATGACGACGCAATCGATCGACATCAGCCCGGCGGCTTCCGCCGTGAGCAGTCCCCTGGAAGAAGCATCCGCGCGGCGGCGCATCCTGACGATTTCCACCGCCGGGTTCACGCTGCTATTCGCGGTGTGGCTGATGTTTGGAATCCTGGCGATTCCCATCCGCAAGGAACTTCATCTCACAGAGATGGAATTCTCATGGCTTACGGCGATTGCGATTTTAAACGGGTCGATCTGGCGGCTCTCGTTCGGCATGCTGGCGGATCGCTACGGGGGGCGGCTGGTGTCGACGCTGCTGCTGCTGGTGTGCGCCATTCCCACGGCGCTGGTGGCGTACGCCCATTCGTACGCGGAGCTGCTGGTGTATGCGTTCCTGGTGGGGATTGCCGGCAATGGGTTTACGTCGGGCATTGCGTGGAATTCCGCGTGGTTTCCGAAGAAATCGCAGGGGACGGCACTGGGGATTTTCGGGGGCGGGAACGTGGGGGCGTCGCTGACGAAGATCATCGGGCCGTCGATGATCACGATGGTGCCGGCAGCGGGGTTTTCCTTGCTCGGACTGCAACTTCCGGGGGGATGGCGGTCGATTCCGCTGCTGTACGCGGTGCTGCTGGTGATCGTGGCTGCGATCACGTGGTTCGGGACGCCGGCGGCCGATCGAAGGCCGGGACGCGGGCGCTCTTTGCGGGAACGGCTGCGGCCGCTGTCGAGCATGCGGGTGTGGCGGTTCGGGGTTTACTACGTGGTGATGTTCGGGGCGTACGTGGCGCTTTCGGTGTGGCTGCCGCGGTACTACAAGGATGTGTACGGACTGACGCTGGCGCATGCGGCACTGCTGACGGCGCTGTTTATTTTTCCGGCCTCGCTGCTGCGACCGGTGGGGGGGTACCTTTCGGATCGATTTGGCCCGCGGCGGGCGATGTATGCCGTGTTTTCGCTGATGACCATCATTGCGTTCGTCCTGGCCATGCCGCCGTTTCAGATCAGCCTTGAGGGCTCGGCGCACACGTTTCATTTTCAATTGAGCGTGTCGGCGTTTGCCTCTCTGGTCTTCCTGCTGGGCGTGGGGATGGGGGTCGGCAAGGCGGCTGTGTACAAATACATCCCCGAATACTTCCCGCAGGATGTGGGTGCGGTGGGGGGGCTGGTGGGCCTGCTTGGGGGGCTTGGCGGGTTCTTTCTGCCGCCGCTGTTTGCGTATGCAGAAGCGGTGACGCACCTTCCGCAGATGACGTTTGGCGTGGTGTTTCTTGTGACGGCGGCTTCGTTCCTGTGGCTGCACCTGGTGGTCCTGCGGATTGTGCGGAAGGCCGCGCCGGAGGTCCAGGCGCAGTTTGAGATGCAGGCTGCCTGAAGAAGCGACTGGACTGGACTTATTTCTGACTTCGTGGTGAAAACATGATTCGACCTGAAACACAAAAGCTCGTGATCCTTGGCAACGGCATGGCGGGGGCCCGCGTTGCGGAGGAGATCCTTCAGCGGGCGCCCGGCGCCTTCAACATCACGATGATCGGGGCGGAGCCGCACGGGAACTACAACCGCATCCTGCTCTCGAACATTCTGAACGGCTCTCAGACGGCGGAAGAGATCACCCTCAATTCGCTGGAGTGGTACAAGGACAACGGCATTCACTTGATCGCGGGTATGCCGGCGATTGGGATTTCGCTGGCGAAGCGGACGGTGAATCTTCTGGACGGCCGGCAGATCCCGTTTGAAAAACTGATCATGGCGACGGGGTCGCGTCCGTTTGTACCGCAGATCCCGGGCATCGATCTGTACGGCGTGTATACGTTCCGCACGCTCGAGGACTGCACGTCGATTGCGAAGTTCGCGAAGAAATCGAGGGTGGCGGCGGTGATCGGCGGCGGCCTGCTGGGACTGGAAGCGGCGAAGGGGCTGATGACGCATGGCCCGGCGGTGCACATCGTGGAGATGGCGCCGCACCTGATGGCGGTGCAGGTAGATCCTGCGGGCGGCGCCATCCTGGGGAAAACGATTGCGGGGCTGGGGGCGGTTGCCCACACGAACAAGGCCACGGTGGAGATTCTTTCGGATGCGGGTTCGCGGGTGCGTGCGCTTAAGTTCAAGGACGGCACGGAACTGGCTTGCGACATGGTGGTGATTTCGGCGGGCATTCGGCCGAACCTGGAACTTGCGCGCGAGGCGGGGCTTCCGACGGAACGGGCGATCCTGGTGGATGACCAGATGCTGACGAGCGACCCGGATGTATATGCCGTCGGCGAATGCGCGCAACACCGGGGCAAGTGTTACGGGCTGGTTGCCCCGATCTACGACCAGTGCAAGGTGGTGGCGGACCACTTGGCGTCGACGAATCCGGGCGCGGCGTACACGGGGTCGTTTATTGCGACGAAGCTGAAGGTCATGGGCGTGAATGTCGCATCGATGGGCGAACGGGATGAGCAGCCCACGGATGAAGTGGTTCGCTATCAGGAGCCGGACGCCGCTGGCGGCGGAATCTACAAGAAGCTGATCATCCGGAAGAACAAGCTGGTGGGGGCGATTCTGGTGGGGGATACCGATTCGTATGAGGACCTTGCGGCGAAGCTGAAGGGGCAGGCGGATTTGCCGAAGCGGCGTGCGGACCTGCTTTTTTCGCCGGCGGAGAGCGTGTGTTCGACGGAGTTTTCGCTGGCGGCGATGCCGGACGACAAGCAGATCTGCGATTGCAATGGGGTTTGCAAGGGGAAGATTGTCGAGGCGGTCAAGGCGGGGAAAACGACGGTGCAGGCGGTGGGGAAGGCGACGCGCGCGGGGACGGGGTGCGGCTCGTGTAAGAAAATGGTGAAGTCGCTGATCGAAGCAGTGGCGGGAGAGGTGAAGGCCGATCCGTCGGAGGCTTTTTATGTCCCGGCGATTCCGATGGACAAGCCAATGCTGACGGCGGAAATCCGGAAGCGCGGGCTGCGTGCGGTTTCGCACGTAATGGAAGCGCTGGCGACGAAAGAGGATGAGAAATCGAAGATGGGGCTGGCGATTCTACTGCGGGCGATCTGGGGCCGGGAGTACATCGATGAACGGGATTGCCGTTTCGTGAATGACCGCCTGCATGGGAACATCCAGAAGGATGGGACGTTCTCGGTGATTCCGCGCATTTATGGCGGCGTCACAACGGCGGACGAGCTTCTGAAGATCGCGAACGTTGCGAAAAAATATGATGTTCCGACGGTGAAGCTCACCGGGGGACAGCGGATCGATCTGCTGGGGATCAAGAAGGAAGATCTGCCGGCGGTGTGGAAAGACCTGAACATGGTGTCGGGGTATGCGTACACCAAGGCGTTCCGGACGTGCAAGACGTGCGTGGGTTCGGAGTGGTGCCGGTTCGGGACGAATGATTCAACGGGGCTGGGGATTGCCATCGAGAAGAAGTTCCAGGGGATTGAGACGCCGGCGAAGGTGAAGATGGCGGTGTCGGGGTGCCCGCGGAACTGCGCGGAAGCGACGACGAAGGACATCGGGATCATCGCCACGGAAGGGGGCGAGTGGGAGATCGGCATCGGCGGGGCGTGCGGGGTGAGCGTGCGCAAGTCGGAGGTGCTTTGCCGGGTGAAGTCGCAAGAGGAAGCGATCCAGATCACCGCCCGTTTTCTGCAGTATTACCAGGAGCACGCGCGGTATCTCGAGCGGACGTACGATTTTGTTCCGCGCGTCGGCATTGAAAAATTGCGTGCGCTGCTCGTGGACGATTCGGAGGGCATCTGCGCCGGCCTGGACGAGCGGGTGCAGAAGTATCTGGATGCCGTTGTGGACCCGTGGGTCACTGACACAGCACCCAACAATGGCGAGGGGGTTTACCCCGGGCAATTCGCTGCGGCGCGTTCCGTGACGCTTCCGGTTCTTCAGTCCACGTGATGTGTGTTTCCACAACTCGCTCTGCTCAGGAGCCCATTAATGAACGTTGAAATCCTTCCGACTCCGCAGCCATTTGAGGTGAAATTGGAAATTCAGGACAAGTCTCCGCCGATTCCGTTGTGCCGGTTGGAAGAAATTCCGGTGGGGCTGGGCCGGGCGTTCAGCATTGACGGGCGCTCGATTGCCGTGTTTAGGACCCGCAAGGGGAAACTTCTGGCCGTCGATAACCGGTGCCCGCACAAGGCGGGGCCGCTGTCGGAAGGAATGCTTTCGGGCGATCAGATTGTGTGCCCATTGCACGCATTCCGGTTTGACGGGCACACGGGCGAATGCGATGAGCCTGGGCAATGTCCGGTGCAGGCCCACGAGATTTCCGAGCATCACGGCGTTGTGACCTTGCACATCAGGACGAAATGATCGGTCGGAGCTATGCAGTTAAGACTGGCGCAACATTTTAAGAGCACGTGCTCCTACTGCGGCGTGGGGTGCGGGATTGAAGTCCGCAAAGGCTGCGACGGGGAACTTTCACTCCGGGGGGATCCGCACCACCCGGCGAACCGCGGGGCGCTGTGTGCGAAGGGGCAGTCGCTTCTGCACACGGTGCGGGCGCGGGACTCGCGGCTGCACTTCCCGGTGATGCGCCAGAGCAAGGGCGCGCCACGGGAGCGGACCCGTTGGGAGGACGCGATCGGCGCCGTCGCGCGGAAGTTTCAGCAGGTGATCCGGGATCACGGCCCTGATGCGGTTGCGTTCTATATTTCGGGGCAGTGCCTTACGGAGGAATACTACCTGGTGAACAAGATCGCCAAGGGTTTCTTGAAGACGAACAACATCGACACGAATTCGCGGTTGTGCATGTCATCGGCAGTTGCGGGATACAAGGCGACGCTGGGGGCGGATGCGCCGCCGGTTACGTACGATGACATTGAGCTGGCTGACACGTTTCTGATCGCGGGGGCGAACCCGGCGTGGTGTCACCCGATCCTGTTCCAGCGCATCCAGGCGCGGCGGGCGGCGAGCCACGGGGTGAGAATCATCGCGGTGGATCCGCGTCGCACGGCGACGGCGGCTTCGGCCGATCTGCACCTCCAATTGATTCCCGGAACGGATGTTCCGCTGTTCCTGGGCATCGCGCAGCGACTTGCATCGACGAACGCGATCGATCCGACATTTCTTGCGGACCACACGGAGGGGGCGGAGGCATTTCTTCAATCGATCGAGCCATGGAACCTCGCCCGGACGGCTGCCGCGACGGGCGTGGATGAAAAGGATATTGCACATGGGGCGGATTTGCTGGCGGGGGACCGGAAGTTTCTCTCCATGTGGACGATGGGGCTGAACCAGTCGGCGATGGGCACCGACAAGAACATTGCGTTGATCTCCCTTTCACTCATCACCGGGAAGATCGGGAGGCCGGGCTGCGGGCCGTTTTCCCTCACGGGGCAGCCGAATGCGATGGGAGGACGAGAGGTGGGGGGGATGTCGAACCTTCTTCCGGCACATCGCGCTCTTGCCGATCCGGAGCACCGCGAGGAGGTTGCGCGGTTCTGGGATGTCGATCTGCTTCCCGACAAGCCGGGGCTGACGGCCGTGGAGCTGTTTGACGCGATCGACCACGGGAAGGTGAAGATTGTCTGGATCATCGCGACGAACCCGGTCGCATCCCTCCCGAACAGCTCGCAGGTTGAACGTGCGCTGGCCAAGGCGGAACTGGTGATTGCGCAGGACATTTATCCGAACGAAACGGTGGATTTCGCGGATGTTGTTCTTCCGGCGGCGGGCTGGCTGGAAAAAACGGGAACGATGACGAGTTCAGATCGGCGCATTTCGCTGCTCGAAAAGGCAGTTGAACCGCCGGGCGAAGCGCTTCCGGACGCCGAAATTCTGCTGCGATTCGCGCGCGCCATGGGGTGGGGTCGGCACTTCGGCTATACATCGCCGGCCGAGATCTTCACGGAGCACACGCTGCTGACGGCAGGCACGGACATCGACATCACCGGGCTTTCGTACGAGGTGCTCCGGGCACACGGGACTGTGCAGTGGCCGGCGCCGATGAGGGCAGAGACATCCGACACGGGGCATGCCGGGACGTTCCGCCTGTATACCGACCACATGTTCAGGACGCCGAGCGGGCGTGCGCGGTTGCACGCGATTTCCTTTGAATGCCGGTCGGAAGGCACGTCCCCGCAGTTTCCGCTGATTGTCACGACCGGCCGAATCCGCGATCAGTGGCACACGATGACGAAGACGGGGCAGGTGAATCGGCTCTCGACGCACATCAAGTCGCCATATTGTGAGATCCATCCCGGTGACGCGGCGGCCCGGAACATCCAGGACGGCGACATGGTCACGGTGCTCAATGAGCGCGGGAAGGTGCGCGTGCGTGCCGTCGTCTCGGCGGACATTCGGGAAGGGGTACTGTTCCTTCCCATGCACTGGGGGAAGAAGCTGGGCGGCGAAAACGGCCGGGCGAACAATCTCACGTCGCCGCGGCTGGACCCCGCCTCCAAGGAGCCGGACCTGAAATTCGCCGCCGCGCAGGCGGAAAAATACATCCCCGAGAAGCGTCGCATCGTGATCGTTGGGGCCGGGGCTGCGGCGCTGGCATTTATTGAAGCGCACCGGAAGTTCAACCCTGCAGATGAAATCCTGCTTCTGGGTGCGGAGGATCTGCCGGTTTACAACCGGGTTCTCCTTCCGCACTACATTGATGGGAGTGCAACCTGGGACGCCGTCGTCCGGGCCGACCCGGATTCGCTTCTTCCGCACCGGGTTCGCTTTCATCCGAACACCGTGGTCTGCCGGATCGACAAGGAGCTGCGGACCGTTACGGATACGCGCGGGCGCTCTTTTGCGTATGACACGCTCATTCTTGCGACCGGCTCGCGGCCGGCGGTGCACTATGATGGCCCGATACCGGAGAAGGGCACGTACACGCTGCGCACGAAGCGCGATGCGGACGCAATTCTCAAGGCAGCCTCTGCAGGCAAGCATGCGGTCATCCAGGGCGGCGGTCTCCTTGGGCTGGAACTGGCGGATGCGCTGCGCACGATCGGGTGCCGCGTGACGATTCTCCAGCGGTCCGACAGGCTCATGGGCAAGCAGCTCGATGAGACATCGTCCCGCTATCTGGCGGAGGAAGTGCAGAACCGCGGGATCCACCACTTGTTCCACACGGTCCCGACTGAAATCCGGGAGGGATCGGTCCGGGTGATGACGATGGACGGCGGAGCGTCAGGCACGACGGAGTCGGTGCTCCCCTCGGATCTGTTTATCTTTGCCACCGGCATCGTTCCGAACAAGGAGATCGCCGGAACCGCATACCTGGATTGCGATCGCGGCATTCTCATCAATCAGCATCTTCAAACATCAGATCCCCACATCTTTGCGATCGGCGAATGTGCGGAGCTCGATTCACAGACTTTCGGCACGACCGCGGCGGCGCAGGAGCAGGCGCGTGCGCTTGCCGAATACCTCCGGGGGACTGAGCACGCGCCGTATAAGCCGACCGTTTCGGCCAACATCCTGAAGATTCATGGGCTTCAACTGGCTTCCGCCGGTTGCACGGATCCCGATCCCGCAGACCCGGAGATCGAAACCGTTTTGTTGAATGATCATCGCAAGCGTTATTTCCAGAAGCTTGTTCTTAAGCGGGACCGGCTCATTGGCGCGATTTGCATGGGGGATACGGCGGAGTTTTCGCGTTACCTGGAATGGATATCGAGCGGCTGGGAACTTGATGAGGATCGCGAGACGCTGCTCCGGCCGTCGGCGGTTGGGCGGCCTGCGCTTGATGGTCCACTGGTATGTTCCTGCCATCATGTGGGGCGCCACACGATTGAAAAGGCGGCCGGTGGGAAGGATTCCGCTGGAGAAGGCGCGGTGAACGGCGGCGTTTCCGATGATCTGCCAAGCCATTGCCGGGGGCTGGTCGAGCGTGTGTGCGAGATGACGAAGGCGGGGACCGGGTGCGGGGTGTGCCGGCCGGAAATCATGCAGATTGTTCATGCGTTTTCGAGGGGCTGAAGCGCTTGGTGGGCGCGGGCATTTGAGAAGGGCGTTATCCCACGCCGGCCGCTCCGCGGGATCGGGGCCGCTCCTCTTCACACGCCGCAACGCCGACGCGCACTTGTTCGAGCGCCGCTTCCAGGCGATCGGTCGCATCATCCCACGTGTAACTGGTTGCGGTGGCGAGGGCCTGGTCGGACATGGATCCCCAGCCCTTGGCCGACATGTGGACGACGCGGAAGATGCCGGCGGCCATTCCTTCGGGGTCTTCCATCGGGACCATGATTCCGCCGCCGTAGCCGATCAACTCCGGGGCGGCGCCGGCGGGGGTTGCAATGACGGGCGTTCTGCAGGCCATCGCCTCAAGCACCGGCAGGCCGAAACCCTCGATGCGCGAGCCCACCAGCCAGGCATCGCAACTGGCGTAGAGGGTTCGCAGTTCGCGGTCGGGGACGCGGCAGAAATATTCGGTGCCGCGCGGGAGATTCATTTCCGGCGTGACGGCGCTGGCGCCGAAGGCAATCACTTTGAGGTCTGGAATCTGTTTGCGCGCCAGTTCGATCGCGCGGAGCACCACGTCAGTTCCCTTGTTGCGCATCGGCGAGTAGACAAATCCGACGGTCGGCGACTTTTGCTTGCCGCGCGGGTCGGCATGGAACACCCGGGTCTCGACGCTGTGCGGCACGAGCGCGATGGGGTCCTGGCCGAATCGGGACATCAGGAGGTTGGCGACCCACTTGGCCACCACGATCTTGGGCATGGGGAGCCGGCAGACGGCATCCACGCGCTCGGTCTGGCCGCCCCAGATCTCGTAATCCTGCATGAAGTGAACCTTGTTGCCCTTGGAAGGCGGGAGGCCCCAGGCCCATTCGGCAGTTTCCCACCAGGTGCCGACGATGACATCGGCGTCGGGCACATCTTCGGCGGAGATCGGTCCGGTGTGCGGGAGTTTGAGGCGTTTGACGTTTACATCGTCGAAGTAGGAGGGGCCTACATCGGGCGTCCGGGGCCATCCGCGTCCGCGCAGGAGGGACAGGACCGATCTTCGGAGCGCTGGACGGCGGTGCCGCGGCTGAACGACCGTTACCGTGTGCCCGCGCTTTCGCAGTCGGTCCGCATAAAGGGCGAAGACGCGGATGCGTCCCGAAAGGTCGTCCGGCGGCAGCAGTATGGTAATCCGCATCAAATCTCTCCAACGCCCTGCAATCCCGCTGCCGGAGCGCGTCCTGCGTCCGAACGCTCGTCACCCCCAGTACGCAGCGCAGCCTGCGGCCGATGCTTTGCATGGGGGTTTAGCGGCCGCCCCGTCACGACCTGGAGTCCTGTGGTCCAACGATGCGCTTGAGGCAGCCGGCCGTGCGGCGCTGCCAGATCAGCCGTGGATCGTGCCACAACGACTCCGCCAACTCCGCCAGCGCGGTGGTCCGCTGGCCTTCGCGGACGTGCACGAGGGCGGCGACCTGGAGCCGATCGGCCTTGAACTGGCGGATCTGGCGCTCGATCTCGCGCTGTTCGCTGGGGGCGAGCATGGCCTGGATCTGCTCGCGCACTCTCAGCAGTTCGGCGTCCAGTTGCGCCTGGATGTCGTTGTCGGAGGTTGCCGCGTGAAGGCCGGCGCGGGCGATGGTTTCATGCACCGGCAGGGGGTGAATGTCGCCGAGAATTCGGAATTTCAGGAACAAGCTGTAATCGAACGCATAGCGCAGCAACGCATCGAACGCGCCGAATCGGTGGAACAAATGCGTGGACCAGAAGCTGCCCGCCTGGTGAACGGGATTGGTGCAGAACCAGAGCCAGCGTTCGTCGTCCGTCTGTTCGGCCGGCGGCGGGCAGGTGCTCACGATGTCCTGGATGCCGGGTGCAAAATTGGCGACGTCTCCGACGATCCATGAGTCGTCGCGGTCCAACTGCGGCGGAATACCCGCACGCATTTCCTTCCAGGTGTCTGCGACCCCGCGGAGCGCTCCGGGGGCGTAGGAGTTGCCGGCGTTGACATACGCCAACAACTGGCTGGTGCTCATCGTGCGTGCGAAGCCTTTGTTGAGGGCGTCGGCGGGACCGGCATCGTTCTCCGTTGACCACCCGGCGAGGTATCGATCAAAGCGCTTGATCACATCGACGGTTCCATCGCGGCTTCCGCCGTCGATGATTGTGTACTGCAGGTCGGGATAGCCCTGCGACAGCACGGAGTCGATGGTCGCTTCGATCTGGCGGACCTGGTTCAGGACCGGCGTCACGATGGTTATGCGCGGCAATTTCATGGGCCACCTCGCCGAGATGCGTTCCTTCAACGAAGGTTACGCCGACCATGGCTGTGAAGATGGGACATCTCGAACTTGCGGCGGTGGGGGTTCAGACGCGTTCTGCGAGGGTTGCGACCACGTCATTGCCGAGCCGGTAGATGAGGACGGTACGCCGGAACGTCGTGGCCGCGGACCAGATGAGTTGGAGCTGATCGGTATTGACGCCGGAGATGCTTCCGCGCGTCTTTACTTCGACGGGGCCTGCGGCGCCGGGGGGAAGGTGGCTCAGCGCGGCGGAAACGCGTTCCTGGGTGTAAGGGAGCGTCAGGATAGCGCGAAAGGGAGTGAGCGCGGGGTGGCGGAGCAGGTGGCTTCCGGTCAGGTATCCGCCATCCACGGTGAGGGGAACGAGGCCGAGGTCGCGGGCCATCACGCCGGCGATGCCTGCGCGGGTCAGGGCGGGGTCGGCTTCGAAGAGGTAGGTCGAGACGGAGTGGGTCGTAGCGGGGTGTTCGGGGCGGGCGGTGTGCGAGAAGGTGGCGCCATCGTCGGAGATGAGGGTTGCGGTGCGCGTTTCGGGGGGGAACTGGTGGGCCAATTGGCCGGTCCAGAGGACGGCCTGCACGACGGTGCGGTTGCGGCCGATGATCTCGAGGTGGCCGGGGGGGAGCGATGCGAAATCGATGGCGGGACTGAGTTTGAGGGCGCCGGTGGGGAATTTCGCAAGGAGGGAGAAAAGGAGATCGGGGCCGGGGATGAGGTCGTCGAAGGCGGGGCTTCTTTTGCCGGCGGCGCGGCGGGCGGGATCGATGTGGAAGAAGGTGGATGGATGACCGGGGGAAGATGGCCAAGAGAAGGTGGCCAAGGTGTGCGCGGGGTTGGCCATCTTCTTTGCTCCATATGAAGGGGCATGTGAAGAGGCGGAAACCGGGGTTTTTGAATCAGAAATGAGGGTTCGGAGGTCCTGGGTACGAATTTCGGCATGGAGCTGCAGGGCATCGAGGTTATAGCGAAGACAGGCGGTGCGGATGGGGGAGAGGTCCACCGCGGTGAGGGGGGCGACGGGGGCGAGGGCCATGGCGTCGCCACCTATGCCGCTACAGAGGTCGAGAATTTTCTCCGGGTGTAAGGCAGCGAAGCGGGCGGCTTTGTGGGCGGCGACGCGGGCATCGGTGGCTTGTTCGAGGGCCTCGGGGACGGCCCAGGTGAAGGGGAGCACGGGAAATTTCTGGCGGGCCTTCTTCTGGAGCTGCCCCAGGGTCAGGGCGGCATGGACGATGTCGGCGGGGTAGTTCTTTCGCAGGGCGGCGATGGCGGAGACGGTGGGGGTTCCATTTTCCAAAAGGATTGCCGCCACGCGGTCACGCAATTCGCTTCCGCCGGCGGAATGGAGGAATTCGAGGGCTTCCCGAGTGATCGAAGAATCTGCCGGCGAATAGGAAATAGGGGACATGCTTCGTATATACCCCATTCATCCGCAGGGGGGAACCGGTAGCAGCGGTCACGCGCGCTGCAGGGCGGGCGGGCTGATTTCGGGGGTGCTGGTGGCCGGAACCTGTGGGCAAAGAAAGTCGCGGATGGTTCCGAGCAGCTTCTGGGGGTGGAGCGGCTTGGTGAGATATCCGTCCATGCCGGCTTCGACGCATCGCTCGCGGTCGCCTTTGAGGGCGTTTGCGGTGAGGGCGATGATCGGCAGGGGGGTGGTGCGGCCATGGAGATAGCCGGCTGCTTCGTGGCGGCGAATGAGGCGCGTTGCATCGAAGCCGTCCATGATGGGCATCTGGCAGTCCATGAGGACGAGGTCGAAGGGTTGCTGGAGCACCATTTGCACAGCCTGGGCGCCGTCTGCCGCGACTTGGAAGGAATAGCCGCCCTTGGCCAGCAGTTCCGTGGCGACGATCTGGTTCACTTCGTGGTCTTCGACGAGGAGGATGTGGCGACGGCCGGGGTGGTTGGACACGGTCGGGTCGGTGGGAGCGGGCTCCGCCGCAGTGGCGGCCAGCAGGCGGGTTTTTCGCGCGATAGCCGCGACGATGGTGTCGAACAGCTCGGACTGCCGGACGGGGCGGACAATATGGCCGTCGAATCCGCGCTGGGCGAGCTGCTCGAGTTCCACGCGTGCGCTGACGGAAGACAAGATCATGAGGGCGGGAGTGCCGGGCTGCGAGGCAGCGCGAATCTCGCGGGCGATCGTTTCTGCATCCATGTCCGGCAGGGCCGCATCCATGATGGCGGCCGTGAACTGTTTGTTCTGCTGGAGGGCGCTTTGAATGAGATGAAGGGCCTCGGTTCCGGAGGCGGCGGTTGCGGCTTCGAGTCCCCAGCTTTCCAGTTGGTCGCAAACGACCTGGCGATGGGTGGCATTGGCGTCGATCACGAGCACCTTCAGGCCGCGCGGATCGAGCTGGGTCTCCTCGTGCTGGGCGGTCCCGGTCGGCCGGCGAAGGCGCGCGCTGAACCAGAAGGTCGAGCCCTTCCTGGGGGAGCTTTCGACGCCGATGTCGCCGCCCATGAGGTGCGACAACTGCCGGGAAATGGCGAGTCCGAGGCCGGTGCCGCCGTATTTCCGGGTGGTGGACGCATCGACCTGGGAGAAGCTTTTGAAGAGGCGGTCCATTCGTTCGGGGGGGATGCCGATGCCGGAATCAGTGACGGCAAACCTGGCAGTCATGGTATTGGGGGCGTTCTTGTGGCCGGTGACGCGCACGACGATTTCGCCGGCGTCGGTGAACTTGATGGCATTGTTCACGAGGTTGATGAGGACCTGTCGGATGCGATCGGGATCGCCGATGGCGGTGCAGCGCGCGGGGGGATCGACGTGGCAGGCGAGGACGAGGCCCTTCTTCTCGGCGCGCTGGGCGAAGGTCTCGACGACATCCTCGACCAGGATGGCGAGGTCGAATTCGGATTCGGAGAGTTCGAGTTTGCCGGCCTCGATCTTGGAAAAATCGAGGATGGCGTTGATGAGGGTCAGGAGGGAATCGGCGGAGGTTTTCACCTGGGTGGCGAATCGCCGCTGGCGTTCGTTGAGGTCGGTGGTCAGGAGGAGGTCGTTGAGGCCGATGACGCCGTTCATGGGGGTGCGGATTTCGTGAGACATCATGGCGAGGAAATCGCTTTTGGCCCGGTTGGCGGCTTCGGCGGTTTCCTTGGCGGCCTCGAGCTCGGCGGCGCGCCGGGCGATTTCGCGCATTTCCTTGTCGCCGCGGATGCAGGAGGCGATGAGGAAGACATCTTCGAAAACGACCCAGCCGGCGTGTTCCAGGGAGCGCCAGGGGCTGGCGGCGAGAACGCCGTAGACGGATTCGGGAAGGTAGATGCCGCGCAGGAGATGGTCGGCGGCGACGACGAGAGTGGCGGGGATCAGGACGCGCCAGTCGCGGTAGAACGCGAGGAAGGCGAGCGAACCAAAGATATGGAAGTGCGTTTCAATTCGGCCGCCGGTGAGGTGGATCAGGAGCGCGGACCACAAGACCTGGCTGACGGAGATGACGTACCGGGTGGCGGGCAGGCCGGGGCGGAAGAGCGCGAGGCTGATGGGCAAGATGCTGATTATCCCGCCGAGGAGGATGGCGGCCCAGACGTGGGGGTGGATGTGGCTGGTCATGCCCTCCCAGGTGCGGGGCGAGATCAGAATCGCCGCGACGATGCCGAAGAGCCATTGCAGAACCATCAGGATGGCAAAGACGCGGTCGGTGCGGCGATAGATAGCCTGGCGGTGGGTGTTGTAAAGCTCGAGCGCGTGCGTATCGACAGCGTTGGCGGAATCGTGGGTCATTGCCGGCATGCCGGACATCCTTTCGGGGTCGACCCCGTCTCCTGAGAAAACAGAGGGCACCCATAGACGGGCGTGGTGGCATGGGGTGGCGGCATGTCGGGTGAGGAGTTCAAGACGATCTTTTGAATATCGGACTCGCCGACGTTGTCGCCGCCGTGTCCGCGTGATTCAGTGATTCCACCGGCGAAGACCAGCCGGCCGTCGGCCGCGTAGAGAAGTGTCTGGCCACTGGTGGCGGCCCCGAACCGTGCGGACTCGCGGCCGTTGTCGTCCGGGCGGACGGTGACGCCAGGGATTGCCTGTGCGTCGGACCAGAGCTCGCTTCGTTCCCAGCCGGCCGGCGCTTCCGGGGGGCGGATGAACAGGACGACGGCCTGCAGCTTGCCATCGCAGTGCGCCATCAGGCGGGCCAGTTCATAGACGCTTGCGCGCGAACAGGGGCACTGGGGGTGAACAAGCATGATGAGGGTTGGCAGTCGGGAATCACGCGGAATGGTCGTAGCGGCAGGCCATTGGGGAGGGGCGGACGCAGGGACACCGGGGGCACTGTCGTACTGCCAGAGTTTTGAAGCCCCGATTCCGAGGGCGGCGATCCATGCACAGGCAAGAACGCCACCGATCACCTTGAAGCCGAAGTGGCGCATCACAGAAGAATTCCCACTCACTGCACGTCGCGCTGCATTCACAAACTGGCGCGAACAGAGACACTGCACCCTTCGTTTCGGCGGATAAGCGGCTGCACTTGATGCGATCTCCCGCCGGGGCGGGAGCTGGCGTATCGCCATTTGTACCCAGGCGCTCCCTGGTCGTGGTCCGGTAACGGATTTGGAGACAGTTTGACGCAAAATGAACATTGCCAGCGAGGCCGCTCCTCCGCTGTAATCCCGGGCATGATCAAGACTCGATTGCCTGCTGCCTGCTTCGTCGTTTCCCTCGCGATCGGCTGCTGGCCGACAAGGGGGCGTGCTGTTGAAGGAACGCCGGCGGCCACGGAACCGGTCCGGTTCCACGTTCTGGCGTTCTATAACGGCAACTTCGATGCGGCCCACGTCAACTTTGATCACGAGGCGCTGCCCTGGTTTGAGAAAACGGGCCGGGAGGAGGGCTTCTCGTTTGCGGCGACGCGTGACTGGAAGCAGCTCAACGCGCACGATCTTGCCGACGTGCAGGTTGTCCTGTTTCTCGACGGGGCACCCCAGACGACGGTGGAGCGTGCGGCGTTCCAAGGCTACATGGAACATGGCGGCGCGTGGATGGGGTTTCATGTCTGTGCGTTCACGATGAAGCCGGCGGAATGGCCGTGGTATTTTGAAACATTTCTGGGCTCGGGCGGGTTCCACAACAACACCTGGTGGCCGACGCGCGTGACGCTCAAGAACGAAGCGCCGGATCACCCGGCGATGGCGGGCGTGCCGGAGAAGTTCTCCTCGGCGGTATGCGAGTGGTATTCGTGGGAGAACGACCTGGCGAGGAATCCGGACATCACGATCCTCGCCTCGATTGACCGGTCGTCGTTTCCGGTGGGGACGGATCCGCGGCAGTCGTGGTACCGGGGTTATTACCCGATCCTCTGGACGAATAAAAAGTTCAAGATGGTCTACGCCAATTTCGGCCATAACTATATGGATTACAAAGCGAACGTGGGCAAGAGTTCCACGTTCTCCTCTCCCGAGCAGAACAGGTTCCTGATCAATTCGCTCCTTTGGCTCGGCAAGCGGTGAGCCCGCTGAGGCCGGCAGGCAGTCTCCGGGGGAATCGGGGTGCGGCGCCTCATTCACGAAAAAACCAGGCAGGTGGCGCGCGGAACTTTCCTTTCGCCCGGGTATGATGCATAAGACCTGTTAACGCTGCATCTCAGAGGAAGTTACCCGCATGAGCCCTGGCAAAATCATTGTGGCGGCAGTCCTGGTTCTCCTCGTGCTCGCCATCGGTGGGGGGGGCGTCTGGTACATCACGGTGCCGCACACGCCTGAGGCGCAGTTTGCATACGCCGAGAAACTCGAAAAGAAGCTGCGGGCCGATGCGCTTACGCAGACGCCTGCGCAACTGAAGCCGGCGATCGACGCGACTGACGAACAGTACCGCCGCGTGGGCACGCGTTTCGGGCGCAGCGACAAGGCGGCCCAGGGGCTTGTCCGCATCAGCAAGATCGATGAGGAAGTCGCCAAGGACCGGGCGCGGACGATGGCGGACCTGGACGAGTTGATGAAGCAGTACCCGGACGAGGCCAATGCGGGATACGCGCTGATGCAGGAAGCGCACCTGCTGCGGCAGAATGCGGAGGATGTGAAGTCCCGCTCGCCGGACGAAGCCCCCGCGAAATTCCACGAAGCCATTGCGAAACTGACCGAGTACCGCACCAAATTTCCGACGGGGAAGCAGGCCGATGAAGCGCTGATGGAGATCGGGCGGATCTGGCAGGATGGGATCGGTCAGCCGCCGATCACGGCGATCCAGACGTTCGAGCAGTTCCTGAAGGACTATCCGCAGTCAGACCTGAAGCCGGAGGCAATGTTCCGCCTGGCTAAGCTGTATGAATCGATCCATGAGTATGGGCGGGCCTTGCAGTATTACACGCAACTGCAGGAAGAGTTTCCGAAGTACCGGGGGGATGAGGTGACCTTTGCACGGGCCAAGATCCTCGACGAGCAGATGAAGAAGCACGACGAGGCGGCGAAGGAGTTTGAAAGGATCCAGCGGGAATTTCCGGACAGCCCGCTTTCCGGCCAGGCGGCGGGGGAAGCACGCAAGGCGGGGGGCGAAGCGGCCGCGACGGAGGGGGAGAAGTACGGGAAGGGTCGTTACGGCGGGCAGATGCCGTACGACACGGTCCGGGACAAGCCGCTGCCGCCGGCGGGGATGTTCCGCCAGTTTGCGGAACAGAAGCTCGATGCGCAGAAATACGACATGACGGTGACCTTCACGCCGGCGGAGCACCGGATCTCCGTGGTGGGGACGTTGGACCTGGTCAACCGCGGCGCCGACAAGAAGGAAATGCTCCTGATGGTCGGCGACGCTATGGAGTTCAATTCGCTGAAGGTCAACGGCACGGAGGTCAAATACACGCACAAGGCGCAGGCGCTAAAAATTGTGTTGCCCTCGGAACTCAAAAACGGCGCCGCGGCGACGGTGGCCTTCGATTACTCCGGCCAGTACGCGCCCCCGATGCCCGGGCCCGGCGGCGTTGAAACCGGTAAAGCCGGCACGACGCAACCGGCGGGAGTACCGACCGGAGAAATTGCCGGCCCTGCACCGGATCCCGGCGCGGCGCCTGACACCGCTCCGTCCACGAGTCCCAGGCCGATCAAACTGGCGGTGGATCCGCAGATGGGGCTCGGGGAATTCGGCTACGGGCTCTCCGGCGCGGCGTGGTACCCGGTGACGATCATCGGCGACGTGTTCGACGCCCACGTCATCATCAAAACGCCCGCAAATCTCGAAGCCGTGATGACCGGCGCCGTCATCAGGCGGGAAAAATCGACCGAGCCTGGGAAGGAAGGCCTTTTCGAGTTCCAGACCAAGACGCCCGTGTTCGGCCTGTACTTCGCGTATGGCCCGTACGTGGTGCAGGAAAAGAAGGTCGGCGACATCCACTATTACACGTACTTCCGGCCGGAAAACGCCTCGAAGCACGATGCGTACATCGACGTCACGAATCGCATCCTGACCTTCTACGGCAGCAAGTTCGTGCCGTTCCCCTACGAAAAGATGGCGATGGTCGAGACGCCGCTGCCGCCGATTCTCGGCGGTGTCGGCCCGGCGAGCCTGATGTTTCTTCACGAGAAAATGGTCGCCCACAAGGACGTGCCGGAAAACCTGCTGGCGCACGAGCTCGCGCACCAGTGGTTCGGGAACACCATTCCGATCAACATGGCGGACCCGGGATACAACCAGTGGCTGGCCGAGGGCTTTGCCACGTACTGCGATGCCCTGTACACCGAGAAGACGGAAGGGGAAGAGGCGTTCGTGAAGCACATGGAGCGTTACTCGCAGCTCTTCTTCCAGTTTGAGCTGATGGCGCCGCGCGGGCAGGGGGCGATCCGCGATACGTATCCGGATTCGCCGCTCTATCGCCCGGTGATCTATGAGAAGGGGGCGATCGTTCTGAACATGCTGCGGAAGCTGATGGGGGATGAGAAATTCTTTGACCTGATGCACCAGTACGTGGTGAAGTTCAAGGACAAGCCGACGACGGTGGACGATTTCCGGAAGCTGGCGAGCAGCATTTACGGGAAGGACCTTTCGTGGTTCTTCTCGCAGTGGATCGACCAGAACGTCTTTGCGCACTGGATTCCGAAGGCGGATATCGTCGACGCGAAGCCCGGGGAGCCGGTGAAGGTGAAGCTGACGGTCGATCAGCCGGACGATCTTGTGAAGATGCCGGTGGACATCACGCTGCTGGGATCGACGCCGAAGGAGCGCGAGGTGGTTCCGAACGTGATGGTGGATGAGAAGGAGCAGACGGTCGACCTGACCGCCCCGTTCAAGCCGACGAAGATCATTCTGGATGAGAATTACTGGGTGCTGCATCGCCCGGGATCGGATAATATCTGGCCGCCCGAAAAAGTCGCCGCAAAGGACGAGCCGGCAGCCAAGTGAGGCGACGGACAACGTCAGAGAATTGCATCGGCAGGGAATCGGCGGTTTTTGCCGCCATGGGAGTGAACGAGCCGCGGGCGGCGACGTACAAAGCAGGGGGGGACGATTTGCGGTTGGCTGGACGATGGACGCGATGGCGAGAAGGGTTCTATGCAGGTGAAGTTTCGGGCGAACGCCTGGCTGCGATTGTGGCTCCTCCTGATGCTCACGATGGTTTTCCTCGTGGGCGCGTCCCGGGAAGTTGCGGCGGCTTCCGGCGACCTCGTGCAGGGGGAGGTGGTTTCGCTGGGCATCGGGGGGATTAACGGCCTGGCGGGGAAGTATCGGCCGGGCGCGTGGGTGCCGGTCCGGGTGCGGCTCGAGAATCGTTCGGGAAAGCAACTCGCGGTGCGGCTGGGGGTGGAGCAGGTGGATCTCGACGGCGACAAGGTCCTCTCGCTGGGGCAGAAAATCATCCTGGACACGACGAATGTGGAGGGGCGCGATTCCTGGATCTACTATTGGCCGCGGCCGGACGATGAACTCCGCGGCGCCAGCTCGGTGGTGGTGCTTGATGAATCCGGGTCGCAGGTTCTGGCGACCATACCGGCGCCCGCCCCGAAGAGCGGCCTTTCCAACGTGGGCCTTCCGCAGCGCGACCCCGACAGCATGCAGGCGTGCCGGTGGGTGGTCGTGCTTGGCCCGCAATGGGCCGGGTGGGGGAGCTTCAATAAGTCGTATGGCGGCACGGAGGCGACGTGGGTTTCCTTCGTTGATCGTGCCGACGGACTTCCCGACAACGCGCTCGGACTTGATGGCGTGGATACGATCTTCTGGGAGGCGGACAAAATCCGCGTTTCCGACCTGCCGGCGGATTTTCAGCTCAAGGCGATCCTGGACTGGGTGCGTTCCGGCGGGCACCTGATTATCTCGGTTTCGACGCAGGCGCAGGAGTTCCTCAAGGGGGGCGACCACCTGGCGGAAGCGATGCCCATCACCTTCACGGGCTTGCGGGAAGTGGACCTCCGCGCCCTCGCCCCCCTGTTCGGCAACGAACTTCGGCTTTCCACCGCCAAAATCTCCCAAGCCACGGGCCAACTGCGCCCCGATGCCAAGATGGTCGCCAACACGAACATCGGGGCGTTCAATGACAATCCTCTCGCGGTGACCGGTACGTACGGCCGCGGAGCGGTCACGGTGCTCACCATCGACGCCTCGAATCCGGACCTGAACCAGGGCGTGGCGGAGGATCACAACTGGATGGGGTTCTGGAATCGGATCGTCGGCTGGCAGGGCCGCAACGATCAGATGATGAGCCAGAACGAGTACAACACCATCGTCGATGCGGCGAAAAAGAAGATCAATGCCAACAACGACACGTCGGTTCCCCCGCCGGTCACGATGCCTCCCAATGAAATCGATCTCGGGCATGATATTCCGCAGCAGATCGACGTCGCCGAATTCACCCACCTCGGCATCGCCGTGGCGGTGCTGTTTCTCGGGATTTACTGGCTCGCCGCCGGACCGATCGGGCACCTCGTCCTGCGGATGAACAAGGTCGTTCACTGGTCGTGGTGGATTTTTGGCGCGACGGTGATCGTGGCGACTTTTCTTGCCGGCGTGGTCGTCATGTTCGTCCACCTGACCAACTACGATCTCCGGCACAAAACCTATGTGCTCGGGACGGTCAACTCGCAGGATGTCTCGGCGGTCGGCTACTACGGCGTGTTCGCGCCGGTGAACGGGAAGATCGAGGTCGATCAACCGGTTTCCGGCACGCCGGCGGATCCGATCGGCATCAACTATCTTGCGCCGCTGGATGTCGTCACGCCGGAGGGGGTGAAGCCGTTCGCCGATCCGCAGACGTATGACGTGGTTGACGAAACTCCCAACACGGTCGCACCCGTCTTCCGCAGCACGCTCAAGAAGCTCCAGGGCCGATGGACGGGGAAATTGCCCGGCATTGACGGCACCGCCGAATTCGTGGCCAGCGGCAACTGGGGCGCGACACTCCCCATCAAGGGCACCCTGACCAACCACACGGGATACGATCTGTACGACGTCGAACTCGTGATCCGCCGGCCTATGCAGGAAGCGCAGGCCCCGTGGCCGTCGTATCTCTTCCGTCCCGGCGACGGCAAATGGAAATCCGGAGAAGCGATCGACCTGGCCAAATCGCTGACGCCGGAATTCAGAGGCACCACGCGGCTGCCCATCAATCTTGGCGAGCTCCTCAATTGGATGGCCCATTACCGCACCGGGAGCAACACCATCGGCGTGCACATGGGGCCGGGCCAGAGTGATCCATTCTTCAACAACGGCGACGCGGTAAACGCCGCCAAGAACGCGGATGATGAACTGGGGCTGGCACTTTTCAGCGCACGGATACCCGATGCGTTGAATGACCAGGTGCGTGTGGAGCCGGCGCGCGAATTTGCCCGTGCCGCGGATGCGACCAAGCTTCTCAATGCCGCCGGCGCCGTGATCATCGCCCGCGCCGGCGACATCGCGCGGTCCGATTATGTCGCCTCGCCCGTTCCGATCACGGTGAACAACCGCCGGCTTCCCGGGAAAGGCGAAATCACGTTCGTCTGGGCCCTGCCTCTGACCCACGTCACGGCCACGATCCAGGAAAATGCGATCCCGACCGGCAACGACTTCAACTCCCACTCCAAAAATGTGGAGAATCCATGAGCGTCAGCATCCAGACCATCAACCTCACCAAGCGCTA
Source organism: Phycisphaerae bacterium (assembly GCA_051955985.1). Lineage (GTDB taxonomy): Bacteria > Planctomycetota > Phycisphaerae > WQYP01 > WQYP01 > DATKPA01. The sequence continues at coordinate 44,225 of JBQCGD010000168.1, forward strand.
CAACGTCGGCGGGAAGGTCCTCCTCGCCCTCAACAACCTTAATCTCACGATCGAGGATGGCGACTGCTTCGGCTTCATCGGCCCCAACGGCGCCGGGAAATCCACCACCATCAAGATCCTCGCCACGCTCCTCCAGCCCACCTGGGGCGAAGCACGCATCTGCAATTACGTCGTCGGCTACGAGTCCCGCAAGATCCGCCCGCTGATCGGCTACGTCCCCGATTCCTTCGGCGCCTACGAAGACATGGTCGTGCAGGAGTACCTCGAGTTCTTCTCCGCTGCTTACGACATCAACGGGCCGAAGCGCAAGCAAATCGTCGATGACGTGCTCAACCTCACCGACCTCGCCTACAAGCGCGACGCCATGGTCGATTCGCTTTCCAAGGGGATGCAGCAGCGACTCTCCCTCGCGCGGGTGCTCCTCCACGATCCCCGCGTGCTCCTCCTTGACGAACCCGCCTCCGGGCTTGATCCCCGCGCCCGCATCGAAATCCGCGAGCTCCTCAAGGAGCTCAAAAAAATGGGCAAGACCATCCTCATCTCCTCGCACATTCTTCCCGAACTGGCCGACCTGTGTAACAAGGTGGGCATCATCGAGCGTGGGGAACTGATCTTCGCGGGCACCGTCGAAGCGGCGGTCCGGAAAGCCTCCCTGGGCCAGGTCCTCCACGTCGCCGTCGCCGACCGCACCGCGGATGCCGCCAATCTTCTCCGCGCGACGCCTGGTATCGCCGGCGTGGCCATTGATGACGGCCTGATGCACGTGACGCTCAACTCCGACATCACCGACAATTCCTTCATCGCGCAGCGGCTTATCTCGGAAAACTACCGCCTGACGCTGCTGCGCGAAGAGGAAGTCAACCTCGAAACCGCCTTCATGCGGCTGACGAAAGGGGTGGTGCAGTAAATGGCCGCAGCCAACGACTTTCTCAAGCTCGCCCCGATGAACCCGATCCTCCTGCGCGTCGTCACCGCGGGGGGCCGCCGGCTTCGCCACGCGTTCACCCGCTGGGGGTACCTGGGGCTTCTCATTTTTGTGCTGCTCATCGCGCTGGTGACGTCCACCGCCGGGCAGAAGTCCCTGTCCGACCTGGCCAAAGCCTCCTCGCAGGTTTTTTCCGCGATTTCCTACGTCCAGCTTGGCATGATCTGCCTGCTTGCCCCCGTGTTCTGCGCCGCCGCGATCACGCAGGAACGGGACTCCCGCACCTACAACATCCTGCTCGCCACGCCTCTCACCAATGCGCAGATCGTCCTGGGTTCCCTGTTCTCACGGCTTTATTACGTCGTCGCGCTGCTGCTGTCGGGCGCTCCCGTCTTCGCCATCACGCTGCTTTACGGCGGTGTCACGGCCGGCAACATCGTGCTCTCCTTTGCCATCGCCCTCTCCACCGCGCTGTTCACCGGTTGCCTCGCCATCGCGATTGCCGTGTTCCGCCTCGGTTCGGGCAAGACGGTCTTCTGGTTTTACGTCTTCAACGCGATCTACCTCATCGCCGTTTATCTGATCGATCAATTCTGGCTGAGCGTCGATCCGTTGACGGGCCTGCATCACACCACGTGGCTCACCTCCATCCACCCGTTCCTCGCCCTGCAATCCGTCGTCAATTCCACCGCCTACCCCACGCCGGAGCTCTCCACCCTCGCCGGCAAGAACGCACTCGCCCGGTTCTACCTGCTCCATCCGGCCTATGCCTACATCACCCTCACGGTGCTCGCCAGCCTGCTGCTGGTTGTGCCTTCCGCCATCGTCCTGCGGAGAATCGCCCAGCGCTCGGAGGTCGGACTGTGGCCGTTCGTGCGGAACCTCGTGATGCGCGGCAGAGAATCGCGTGGCCGGCGGGCACGCACCGTCTGGAACAACCCCGTCGCCTGGCGGGAAGCGGCGACGCGGGCCGGTTTCTCCGGTCGCGGCATCGCCCGCTGGGTCACCATCCTGATCGGCGCCGCCGCCGCGGTGGCACTGCTGGTCTTCCATCACCGCGGCGATCTGGATGTCAATGACACCCGTCACGTGCTCATGGCCCTGGTGATCGTCGAATTTGCCGTCTCCCTCCTCGTCGCCACCAACACCTCCGCCGCCGCCGTCACCAAGGAACGTGAATCGCAGACCCTCGATCTCCTGCTCGTCACCCCCATCACCTCCCGCTACTACATCTGGGGAAAACTCCGCGGCCTCGTCTCCTTCATGCTCCCGTTCGCCGCCGTCCCCACCATCACCATTGCCCTCGTCGTCTGCTACGACCTCCTCTTCACGCTGAAGTCCGGCGGCGAATGGGTTGTCTACCCTGAGAACATCGTCGCCATGCCCCTGCTGCTCACGGCGCTCCTCGCCTGGGCGTGCATGCTGGGGCTGCAGCTTTCGCTCAAGTGGTCCCGCACCATCGTGGCGGTCATGGCCTCCGTCGGCGTGCTTGCGGGCATCTGCGCAGTCCTCGGTGTGTGCGGCTTTACGGCGGCCAAATCGATTCCCGTCGTCGGCGTCGCCATCGCCGCCTTCTCCCCCTTCACGGCCATCGCCGTCATGATCTGCCCCGCCGAGTATGCGCCCTCCGCCTTCAGCACGGCCGCGGGCACTGCCGCCGCGGCAGGCACATCGGACATGTCCGGCCGGGTGATCCTCTTTGCTTCAATCGTGCTCGCCTCGATCGCCTACTGCGCGATTGTGTACGCCATGTACAAATCGATGGTGAAGAACTTCGACATGATCATTCGCCGCCAGCACCAGTGATTCGCAGCCTCGAACGCAGCCACAGCTGCCGCTCCAGGTTGACTCCCCGTGATTTCCATGAACAATCACGTGCCATGAAGCGCCCCGCCCTCCTCATCCTCCTTCTCCTCGCGGCGTTCCCCGTTTCCGCGCCTGCCGCCACGCCGCTTCACCCGCAGCTCCCGCAGGACACTCTTGCCTTCCTTGAACTTGACCCGACCGTCGCCCGCGCGCCCGACCAGTCCGCTCTCCTGGACCTCGGCGTCCAGGCGATGGAATCGATGGGCATCCTTTCCAAAAAAGCGTCTGAAGTCGGCGACATGCTCACCCTGATCGCCATGGCCGGCACCCATCACTCCTGCGTCGCCCTGCTGGATGCCGACCTTTCCGCCACGCCGCAGAATGACCTCGAGTGCCACGCCGTGCAGGTCGCCTGGGTCATCGATACCGCAGGCCGCCCCAACGAAATGGTCGATCGCCTCACACGAATGCTCTCGCATCTCTCCACCCGCGCCACGGCCCGGCAATCCGTCCGGAAGACGCCCGAATCGCACCGCGAATACGTCCATTTTCGTGACACCACCTGGCCCGACTGGCTTTCCCTCGAATGGACGCAGCAGGCCAACACATTCATCCTCACGATCGGCAACGGCGCCATGGAGCATTACCTTGCCGACCGTCCCGTCGGCGGCGCTCCCTGGTTGCCGTTCGTGGACGAGGCCGACAAGGCCGCTGCGGTTAACCATTGCGTGGGCGACGTGGAATCCCGCATTTTCGTCAACACCCAGCTCTTTCGTGAGCGTTTCCCGGAGCCGATGCGCCGCACCATCCTTGGCCAGCTTTTTTCCACGCTTGATCTCAACGCCACGCAATCCTCCCTCTTCTCTGCCCGCATCCGGGACCGCGAAATCTCCCTCGACAATGCCACCCTCGCCAACGGTTCCACCACCGACACGGCCTGGACCGTTCCGGTAACGCCCGCGCTGCAGAAGCTCATCCCGCCGGAAGCCACCGCCTATCTGGCGCTCAAGCTGGACTGGCCCGCCCTCTTCACCCGCACCCTCACGCTCCTCGACGCGATCGTTCCGGACAACAAGATGAACCTTTCCCAGATGCTGGCGAAGGAAGAAGCGCACCGGAACGTCAATATCGAGCGCGACATCCTTCCCTACCTCGAACCGATCGTCCTCATCCACGATGCGCCGCCGCATCCGCTTCGCCTGCCGTTGATGGTCACCGTCGTCGGCGCCGCCCAGCGTGATCACGCAGCAGATGTCAAAACGTCGCTCAACACCCTGCTCGGCGTGGCCGACAAGCTCCTCGGCCAGCGATCCGCCGCCCACGCCCCCGCCGCCAATCCCGACCTCCCCGACCTGACGCATCTTCGGATCCGCGCGGACAAGGACGACGTCACCTATCTGCAGTTCGGACTCGTCGGACCCGCGTGGACCTGGGGAGGCCGGTCGCAAAACCTGTTCGTGTTTTCCTGGTCTCCCGCCGCCGTCCGGTACAATCTTTCCTTCGTCAGCCCCGCCGGCCCGGATGCGTTCAAATCCGCCCCGTAGTGTGGTCCTGTCCCCTCAAACGTCAATCGCCCGGCCCCCGTCCGATCCCGCGCCGCCTGCGTGCCGCCCCTAGTCCTCTCCGCCGCGCGCGACTATGATACCCCGCAAGAACCATCCCCATCCCGGAGCTTCTCATGACGCAACCCGCCCCTTCCGCTTCTTCCGCCGGCCTCCGCGACGTCGTCGCGCTCCCTTCGTCGATCACCTCCATTGAGAACGACGTGCTCGCCTACCGGGGGATCAACATCGACGAACTCGCGGAAAACGCGTCGTTCGAAGAAGTCATTCACCTGCTCTGGCACGGTTCGCTCCCCAATCGCTCGGAACTCGACCAGCTTCGCTCGTCGATCGCCGCGCAGGCCGACCTCCCGCTCGGCCTCATCGTCGTCATGAAAACCTTCCCGCGCCGCACCACGCCGATGGAAGGGCTTCGCACCGCCGTCTCCGCGCTGGCCACGTTTGACGCCGAATCCGAAGACATGTCTCCCGCGGCCAACGCACGCAAGGCCATTCGCATACAGGGGCAGATCGCCTCGATCGTCGCCGCGTACGAACGCATCCGCAACGACCGCGACCCCATTCCACCCCGTGCCGACCTCTCCCTTGCCGGGAACTTTCTTTACATGCTTCGCGGGATCGTGCCCGACCCCCTCTCCGTCCGCGCCCTCGACAAGGCCTTCATCCTCCACGCGGATCACGAACTCAACGCCTCCACCTTCGCCGCGCGCGTCGCCGCCGCCACTCTCACCGACATGCACTCGGCCGTCGTCGCCGCGATCTGCGCCCTCAAGGGGCCCCTCCACGGCGGCGCCAATGAGCAGGTGATGAAGATGCTCAACGAGATTGGCCACCCTGACCGCGTCGATTCCTACATCCGCAACAAGCTCGAAACCAAGGAAAAGATCATGGGCTTCGGCCACGCCGTCTACAAGAACGGCGACCCCCGCGCCAAGCACCTCCGCGAAATGTCCCGCCAGCTCGGCAAACTCACCAACCAGGAAAACTGGTACAAGATGTCGATCGCCATCGAAGAAATCGTCACCGGCGCCAAGTCTCTGAAGCCCAACGTCGACTTCTACTCCGCCTCCGTGTACCACTACCTCAACATCGCTCCCGACCTCTTTACGCCCATCTTCGCGATTTCCCGAACCTCCGGCTGGGTCGCCCACGTCCTCGAACAATACGGCAACAACAAGCTCATCCGCCCGCGCGCGGAATATGTCGGCCCGCGCAATCAGCACTACATCCCGCTGGACAAGCGCGCGTAAGCGAGCCCACGGGGCCGTTGCTGAAGGTTGATGCAATGTCGCGCCGACGCCGGACGCTCCGGGGGGAGGGAACGCCACTCAGATTGAAAGTGGGGAGGCTGGTCTACTTAACGGTTTGGCTGAAACCCGTCGAGGACGCCCGACTTGTTCAGAATGATGACCCAGTTGTCCGGGCTGTACACAAACGTCTGCGGCTGGGTGAGCGGCGTGGAGGAGACGATCTCGCCGGTGTCCACGCGCATGCAACGCAGGTTGTCGGAAGAATCCCCCGCCCACACGTAGTCGCCGTTCACCGAAGCAATTTGGGTCACGCCGTCGGCTTCCCAGCGCACCGTGCCGTCCGCCGGGCTGACCGCGTAAAGGCCCTTGCCGCTGGCGGGAACGAGCACCTCGCCGCCGGCAAGCTTCGTCACCACCGGCGTCTGGTCGAGTTGCCCGTCGAGACGCTGGTTCCAGAGTTCGCCCCCCGTCGTCGCATCGAAGCCGTAGAGATAATGATCAAGCGACGGAACGAAGACGGCGTGCGTGTCGGTCGCAAGGCCGGCGACAACTTCGCCGTTGGTCTTGCGGTCCTTCCAGATCCAGTTGCCGTCCGTGGCGCTGATGCGCCACAGCTTGCCGTTGCGGCTGGCAATGGCCAGGGAGTCGGCGATCACCGCCGGATCCGAAACGAAGCTGTCCTGTGCCGCGAACGTCACCCACCGCTGCCCGCCCAGTTGATCCAGAAAGAGACCATGGAAATAGTCGTTCCCACCGACGCAGATCGTCGTGTCGATGACGACCGGCGTGGTCGTCGCGAGAAACCCGATGCTGCTCGAATGCATGAGCCGCCCGGTTTCCTTGTTGAGCACGAAGAAGTTCCCGCGGTCCATGAGGAGGATTTCTTTTCCGCCGGCGAGTTCCACGGGCTTGTGGAACGTGGACGCCTCGCTGCCGACGATCGTGTCCCACGCCTTCACGCCGGAAGTCGCCACAACCCGCACGATCCGGGACTGGTCCGTGGTGAGATACACCGAGTCGCCGACGCGCCACGCATTATTGATGTGCTCCCCATTGGCCACCGCGATCTGTCGCTCCCAGACCTTCCGCAGGCCAACCTGGGTAAGATTGGGAAATGGGATGTAATCCGCGGCTTTGTCGTTCTTTTGTGCACACCCCGCAGAAGCCACGAGCGAAGCAGTCGCGAGAATCATGGCAACCTGTTGACGCAGAGAAAGCATGCGGACTCCTTGCGGATGCGGGACCTGGCCGAGAGGCCGAAGAGAACTATGCCGGCAAGGGGCCGATCGGACGAGCCGTTGTGCGCGGTCCGTGCCGTTGCGCACGCACCTGCGACTGCCACCTTCGCCATGGGGCACATCTTACTTCCGCAATGGATGGGGTCAACTGAAAATGGCCCGCCCCTCCGCTTGTTACACTGACGGTCGCTTTTGCATGAAAGGAGCAACCCATGGAATTTGCCGGAAAAAAAGTGGTGGTGACGGGCGGAACGGGGTCTCTGGGCCGGGCCGTCGTGGATTCTGTGCTCAAGGAGGGTGCGGAGGTGTGGGTACCCGTGCGCGGCGAGAAACCCGCAAAAGCCTCGGAGGGCGTGCGGTTCGTCGAGGGGATCGATCTGGCCAATGAGACCCAGGTGGAAGCGTTCTACCGGCAGGTCGGTCCGCTGTGGGCCTCGGTGCACACCGCCGGCGGCTTCGCCATGAGCCGCATTGCCGAGACGAAACTGGCCGATTTTGTGAAGATGCTCGAGACGAATGCCGTCTCGGCGTTTCTGTGCTCACGCGAGGCCGTGAAGCCGATGAGGGCCGCCGGCGGGGGCGGACGGATCGTGAACGTCGCCGCAAAGCCCGCCCTACATCCGGTGGGGGGGATGATTCCATACGCTGCCAGCAAGGCGGCGGTGCTCTCGATCACGCAGAGCTTGGCGGAGGAACTGGCAGCGGAGAAAATCTGGGTGAACGCCGTGGTGCCGTCGGTCATGGATACACCGCAGAATCGGGCATCCTTCCCCGCCGGCACCGATTTCTCCAGGTGGCCCACGGTCGAGGAGGTCGCCCGGACGGTTCTCTTCCTGGCCTCGCCGGAAAACCGCGTCACGCGCGGCGCCGCGGTGCCGGTCTATGGCAGAAGTTAAACACGAACGGGTGAGCGAATGGCAATCATTTATTTCTGGCGGCACGGAATCGCGGAAGACGTCCACGGGCGGATGAAAGATGCCGATCGCAAACTGACGCCGGAAGGAAAAAGAAAACTGCGCAAAGCGGCGCAGGGATTTAAAGCATTGGTCGGCAAAAAGGCGATCGTCAAAATCCTGACGAGCCCCCTGGCACGCGCGCGGGAGACTGCCGAGATCGTGGCCGAGGTCCTCGACGTCAAAGAGGTGGAAGTGCTGGAGGAGATCGCGCCTCCGGGTGATCTGGGCGCAGTCCTCAAGGAAGTGCGGCGCGCCGGCAGCGTGGAGCGCGGCGTGATCGTCGTCGGGCATGAACCGATCCTGGGGCATTGGGCCGGACAGATCGCCTTCGCGAAATCGGGGCATCTCCAGATGAAAAAAGGCGGAGTCGCCGCCGTGCGAATGGTTGGAACTGCCGGGCAGGGGGAATTGGTCGGCTTGTGGGAGCCGCGCGTCCTGAAGCGACTCTCCTAGCCTCACAGCGCCTGGTCACAACTTCGGCGGAGCGGGTTTGATCGGCGGCGCGCCGGGTTTCAGCCCATGCACTTTCAAATGCCGGCAGTACACCGTCTCTCCGCACGTCGCGTACAGCGTCGAAAAATCCTTGCCGGCGAAGGCCACGTTTGAACATCTCCCATTCGGCGTCGGAATGATGGCGATGACGCGGCCCGCCTGGTCGCACACCTGGATCCCCGCCCGTGTGGCCACATACAGCCGGCCGTCCGCATCCACGCACATCCCATCGCCGCCGGCATTGTCATACGCATCCCGAACGTAGAGATCGAAGAACTTCTGCTTCTCGGCGACGCTGCCGTCCGGCTGGATCTGGTAGCTGTACACCCAGTGCGATTGGTAATCGGAAACGTACAGCAGCGACTGGTCGGGCGAGAGGCAGATGCCATTGGGGAACTTGATCCCGTCGTCGATCACGCGGCTTTCAAACTTCCCTTCCGCACCCGGTTTGATGAGCGACACCTGGTGGGGATCTCCGGGCTTGCCCCCCGATTCCGTCAGATAAAGATTGCCATTGTGCGCGATCGTAAAGTCGTTTCCGTGGATGTTGCCGGCGACCACGGTCAACAGGTTGCCCGCATCGCCATTGCTGAGGACCAGTTGATGATGATCGCTGTCGATCGCGTAGTGCGGTCCCGCAAAATGCTGTGCGGAAGATTTGAAATGCGTTGCATATGCGGTTGGCGTTGCATCGCCCGCGGAGATGCGGAAGATCGTCTCCGATTTTGGCGAGCAAAAGTAAAAGTTGCCCTCCTCATCGGCGCACGGTCCGTCCGAACTCGCCAGGTGATCGGCAGCGACCTGCCACCCTTCCCCCGGCAGCAGAACCTGCTGCAATTGCTCCGAGCCCCTGCCGGCACTCACCGGCCGCGGCCAGTCCTTCCACAGCCACCGCATGGCATCCGGAAATATCTGGTCCGCCTGCTTGTGCTCGTGCCCCCCCGTCCCGTAGATGTGATTCACCTCGTAACCGGCGAACGTCAGCGCGCGTTCCATCTCCTGGTTCGCCATCCACCAGTCCCCTCCATAATGGTTATGGTCGTTCGAGCCGTCCTGCAGGAAGATGCGGATGGGCTTGGGCTCATATTTCCGGATGAGCGATGGATAAATGTTGCCGCCGCGCAAATCCACAAATGTCCCGATGGCAGAAAAAACACGGTGAAATGAGTCATTGCGTTCCCACGCCGCCGTAAACGAGGCGATGCCGCCGGACGATGAGCCCGCAATCATGCGATCGTCCGGATTGGTGGAGAGGCGGATCGCCCGGCCATCCGAAGCATGCTGCTTCTCAACCGCGGGGAGAATTTCCTTCAGGACAAAGTTGGCGTAATCGGCGGAGAGACCATCGAATTCGTACGACCGGTTGTAGCGCGGCAACTGCTTCGCCGGATCAATTGCCTTGACGATCCCTGGAGCAATGAAAACGCCGATCGTCACCGGCATTTCATGGGATGCAATCAATTCATCGAAAACCCTGGGGGCGTTGAACTGCACCCGGTCCTGGTCGACAAAAAGACACGCCGGCTTCGAACCGTCATAGGCGGAAGGGATGTATATCCAGTAGTCGCGGGTGGTGCCCGGAAACACCGAGCTTTCCGGCGCGGTGTAGGAGAACTTGAGCACTTCGCCCGCAGGCCATGCAGGGCCCGTTGCCGGCTGAGAATCCTGGCCCAGTGCGACCCCGGTACCGGCAGCAACCAGCGCAAGGGCAAAAAAACGCTTCATCGCTCTTCCTTCGCATCAGAACATGATGCGAAGTGTAACGGTTAAACCGGAGCGATGATGCGTGGAAGGAATTCTAAATGTTGCGGCGCTTACCGTCGCTTGCGGCGCAGCAGCAGCAGCGATCCCAGGCCGATGATGCCCAGCGTCCCCGGCTCAGGGACCGGCGGACCCGCCACGGCGAGGGCGCCGTGCACGCCCACTGCCGCATGGGCCACGCCCGCCACGCCCAGCACCGCGAGCGCCGCCGCCACTCCAAACAGGTTCTTCATTGATGGCTCCAAAAGACACATAAACTTCCGCCATTCCCGGCGGCTTGAGGTCAATCAACTCGCGCCCAATTGCCCATGCGCCCGAAGTCACCGCCGGCGCTTCCGACGCAACAACATCAGGGCACCGCAACCCAGCAGACCGATCGAACTGGCCTCCGGCACCGGGACGATCGCCCCCGCAAGCGGCACGTTCTGGGAGAGCGACGTCCCCCACAGGAAGGTCACGTTGCTTACGCTCGTCGTCGAGAGAAGTTCAGGGTTCGTCAGCGTAAACGTCGCCGTTTCCGCGGCAAACGGATTGTGGCCTGCATTGCCCAGGATGGAACCGTTCGCCGTATAAACGCCCGCGCTCAAATCCGTCCCGCCGGTGGCCGGTCCGATCAGCGCATCCGCCGCATCCGGGTGGAAATCGATTTGCATCGTGTTCCCGGTGATCAATTCCCACGACAAATGATTCACGCCGGAATCCGCGTAAGACCCGTCGCCGAACACCGTGCGTTCCGATCCCGTGGCCATAAATCCGGCCGTCGAAACGGTCGTTGCGCCGTTCCTCAACGTGAACGCAAGGCCCGTCAGGAGCTGCGAGGCGTCGGCTGTCTGCGCCGTGAGATTCTGCAGGGTGATCGTCACCTTGCCCGCGGACATGTCGAAGTCCGCGGAACCCGCCACGTCGCGGCCGCCCACCGTTCCGAGATCCGTAATGATCGACGCGTGCGCCGCCGCCGTTGTTGCCAGACAAAGCAGCCCGGCAGCCCAGAAAGATTTCATCCATTTTCTCCACGACAGGAATTCTCAGGGACAGGAGAAACATCGGATGATTCCTATGGCTGATCGACTTCGACCCCGCAGATTTTGCGCAACGAGGGTCGATAAGACGCGCCGCAACGGCATACGAGCCAGCGTGCCGGCAAGCCGCTCCGATAATTGCGTCCACTCCCTTCCCCATCTTCTCGCGTATACTGCCCCCGTGAAGATTTTTTACTCACCCCGGCATGTCGAACACGCGCCCGACTGGTACGTCGCCGACGGTATCGTCTGCCCCTGCCCCGAGGTCCCCGGCCGGGCGGAAGCCATTCTCCGATCGCTCGCCGCCGCCGGTCATTCCCTCATCACCCCCGACCTCGATCCCATGCCCGCGATCCAACGAACGCACGACGCCGGGTACCTGCAATACCTTTCCAGCATCCACGCGACGTGGACGGCCGAGTTCGGCAACTGTGATGTGATCCCCGATACCTTCCCGCGGCGCATTGCAAAGAAACCCCCGACCAAGCCCTCCGCCCAGGCCGGCTACTACTGCTTCGACATGGCAGCGCCGATCACCCGGGGAACCTGGGAGGCGTCCGTCGCCTCGTCCTCGCTGGCAATCGCAGCCGCCGAGGCGATCCTGCAGCACGAAACCACCTTCGCGCTCTGCCGGCCGCCGGGCCATCACGCAGGAAAAAATTATTGCGGAGGCTTTTGCTACCTGAACAACGTGGCCATCGCCGCAGAGCATCTCCTGGCCCGCGGAAAGAAACGCATCGCGATTCTCGACATCGATTACCACCACGGCAACGGCACGCAGGACATCTTCTACGCCCGTCCCGATGTCCTCTTTGTCTCCATCCACGCCGATCCCAACACCCAATACCCCTACTTCTGGGGCCACGCGGAGGAAACCGGGGAAGGGGCAGGCGCCGGTTGCACCGTGAATCTCCCCCTCGCGCGCGGCGCTTCTGAGACACACTGGCTGCAGGCGCTCGACCTCGCCGGTGGACACCTGCAACGCTTCACCCCGGAGATCCTGCTCGTCTCCTTCGGCGCCGATATCTGCCAGTCCGATGGCGTCGGAGACTTCGGCATCACCTTGCCGGCCTTCGTAGAAATCGGCCGCCGCCTGCGCCGCCTCAATCTCCCGACCGCCTTCGTCCAGGAGGGGGGTTACAACATCGCACAGATCGGTGAATGTGCTGCCCGGCTGCTCGATGGCTTCTCCGCCTGATCGGGCCAGCCGCTCCCTCACTTCATTTTCGGCGGAAACACCCGCGCCACCGTCCCCACGGTGATCGCCCTCACTATCGACCGGATTCTTTCCTTGCGCCACGACGGCAGCTTCTTCGTGTGCGTTATCGTGGCGAGCTGCGCGCAGAACAACTGGTCATTCCGTGACATCAACGTCCGTTCCTTCCCTTCGTCCACCGAGCTTCCTCCGGCGCGCACCGGTCCCAGGTGCGGCCACGTGCCACAAATGTTCCGCGCGCAACCCGGCCGCGAGGCTTGTGACGGTGAAGAAACTGCAGGGGATATGTCAGGCCTCGCCGACCGCCGATTTTAAGCGGCCAAGGTCAGCTCAACCATACCCTCTCTTAACGCCCCATCTCTTTCGCGAGTTCCCGCAAAATGCCGATCCCCGCTTCCAGCTTCGCATCCGTCGTCGCATACGAAATGCGAAAATGCGTGTCGCGCGACGAAAACACGTTGCCCGGTATCACTAACACATTGCGGTCAATGGCCTTCTGCACGAATTCCGTGGCGCTGATCTTCCCCCCGCCAGGCACCTTCGGAAACACATAAAACGCCCCGCCCGGTGCATTGATCTCAAAATACTCCGACAGCCCCGCCACCACCCGGTCCCGCTTCTTCCGATACGCCTCAATATAGGACGTCATGTCCACGCCCCCCTCCCCGGCCCCCGTCCCGTGAATCGTCGACAGCGCCGCGTACTGCACCATGCTCGGCGCACAGACGAACGTGTACTGCTGTAGCTTCGTCATCTGCTCAATCACCCCCTTCGCAGCCCCCGCCCCCGCCGCGTACCCCAGCCGCCACCCCGTCATCCCGTACGTCTTCGAGTACCCCTTCAACAGGATGCACTGCTCCGGCAGCAACCCCGCAATCGAGCGGTGCGGCTCATAGCAGAACGCGTCGTAAATCTCGTCCGAAATCACCAGCAGGTTGTGCTTCCGCGCAATCGCCGCCGCCGCCTCCAGCTCCGCCTGCGACAGTGTGATCCCCGTCGGATTGTTCGGCGAGCACAGGATCAGCAGCTTCGTCCGCGGCGTGATCGCCGCTTCCAGCCGCTCCGGATGCAACCGGAAATCCGGATACGAATCCACCGCCACCGGCACCGCGCCGCACAACTTCGGCAGGTGCTTGTACATCACGAAATACGGATCCAAAAACAGCACCTCGTCCCCCGGATTCAGCGTCGCGAACATCGCCAGCATCAACCCCGCCGACGTGCCCGACAGAATCAGCAGCCCCGGATCGTTCCACCCCGTGTCCCGCGTCACCTCCGCCTTCAGCGGCGTGATCAGCTCCGCAATCCCCTGCGTGGGGGTGTACCGGTTCTTCCCCTCGCGAATCGCCTTCACCGCCCCTTCCTTCAACACCTCCGGCACGTCAAAATCCGGCTGCCCGATCGACAGATTGATCGGATCCTTCAGCTTCGCCGCCAGATCAAAGACCTTCCGAATGCCCGAAGCATCAATATCCAGGGCGCGCTGGGCGATGAAAGGGGTGGGGGACTGGGCCATAAACTGCTCCTCCGTGTGCCGAATGGGCCATTGTATCGGAGCCTTCGCGACTCACCAATCTCCCCGGAAAAACTGTCCAACCCGCCCCCAATGATCCGATAATACGGAAGATCTGGTCGATAAGCGGTGCGATTGCCGGAAAGGACTCCATGATCGCGAACTTGCTCCCGCACACCCTCCCCTCCGAGGCTGCCCCTTCCCTCCCCCTTCAGATTGACCGTGGCATCATTGTCTACGGCGCAGGGCACGGAGGCCGCCAATTCGCAGAGCACCTCGCCCAAATCAAATCCCCCCCGCAGATCCTCTTCTTCTGCGACGATGACCCCGCGCGCCAGGGCGAATCCATCGCCGGTGCGCCGATCCGCTCCTCCACCGCGCTTCGCGAAAATCAGTCCGTCCCGGTCGTCATCGCCTGCGCCCGCTACGAAAGCGCCGAAACGAAGCTCCGCGCCATGGCCATTCCCTACTGCTTTGCCGAAGACTTCCTTCTCATGGGCTACGCGGCCACCGGCGGCGATGCCTGGGACAAGTGGGGCGCCCACTTCGACGTCGGCATCCTCGAGCAGGAGCGGCAATCCATCGAATCGCTCCACCGCCTCCTCGCCGATGAAGCCTCCCGCACCGTTCTCGCCGGACTCCTCAAATACCGCATCACCCGCCGCCTCTCCCAGGTCGTCATGTCCCCCTACCCCCAGTACGAACACGCGGTCGTCCAGGCCAGGACCGCCGACACCGTCGTCGAAGGCGGAGCCTGGATCGGCGACACCGCCGAACGCTTCGCACACGCCGTCGGTTCCGACGGCCGCGTCTACTGCTTCGAACCAACCCCCGCCACCTTCGACGCCCTCACCGCCAACATGAAAAAGCTCGGCCTCGCCGACATCGTGCAACCCGTCAACGCCGGCCTCGGCGCCACCGAAGGCCGCGCCTCCTTCTGCATCTCCAGGGGCGATTCCGGCGACTTCTTCGTCGCCGGCCAGTACGGCAACGCCCCCGGCGACATCACCGTCCAGATCACCACCATCGACGCCTTCTGCAAGACCAATCGCGTCCAGCCCGGCTTCATCAAGATGGACATCGAAGGCTCCGAGCACGCCGCCATCGAAGGCGCCCGCCACACCATCACGACCTGCAAACCCCGCCTCGCCATCTGCATCTACCACAAGCCGCACGACCTCTGGTCCATCCCCCTCCGCCTCCGTGAGCTCAACCCCGACTACCGCTTCTACCTCGGCCAGCACGCCCGCGGCATCACCGAAACCGTCATCTACGCCATCGGTGGTTAATGACGATTCACCTCGTCTACGCCAAGGGAATTCGCACCAGCGCCCCGCACGTGATCACGCGGGAACTCAGCTCGCGCCTCCGCCGCCATCACAATGTCCAGGTGTACGACCTCGCCGAACGCCGCGTGATCGTCCCGGAACCCGGCGATGTCCTCATCGGTCATCCCCACCAGGACCCGCTCAGCGTCCTCACTGCAAGCTTCGCGCACGAGGGCTGGGCCAAACGAATCATCATGTGCCCCTATTCCCACGGCATTCCCGAAATCTGCGCCTGGGTCGATGACCTCGTCTGCGCCGCCGATTCCTTCCTCGCCATCACCGGCAACCACTGGTTCGAAACCATGGACCAGTCCCTCTTTTCGCACTGGAAATACAAGACGCGCCAGCTCGATCTCGCCGTCGATCCGCAGCATTTCCCGCCCTTGAAAACACGCTGGAATCCCCCCGGCAAACGCCGATTCCTTTACATCGGTTACTCCGCACCCGCAAAAGGAACCGACTACCTCGCCGCACTCGCCGACGCAGCCCCGCAGGTCCATTTCGGGTGGATCGGCGGTGGAACGATGACCACTGACCGCATCGAAATCCTCGGTCCCTGCGACTTCAACCTCCCAGACGCCCGCGCCCTCGTCGCCGAATACGACTTCCTCATCACCACCGGCCGTTCCGATGCGAATCCAACCACCATCCTCGAAGCCCTCGCCTGGGGCCTGCTCCCGGTCTGCACGCCGCAATCCGGTTACCGCGGCCAGCCCTGGCTCGTGAATATTCCCCTCGACGACCTGCCTGCCGCAACACGCATCCTGCACGATCTCAATGCAGCGCCCGAAGACGAACTCCAGCATCGCGTCACCCTGGGCCGTCAGGAACTCCAGCGTCACTTCACCTGGCAGCGTTTCGCCGCCGACGTAATGACGGCGATCCAGGAGCCCGTCGCCCCGCGCCCGCCCGGCCAAAGCGACTGGGAAATGCGCGCCGCCCACAATCGGCGCAAACTCCGCGAGCTGATTCTGCCCGGGAGGGGATCATGAGCGAGATCAATCACACTGCGGAAGCCGCAACCGCCCTCCGCGCTGCCCGCACCGTGCTCGTGCTGCGTACCGACGCCATCGGCGACAACGTCCTTGCCTCCGCGCTCCTCCCGCACCTGCGCGCCGCCTGCTCGAACGCCCGCCTCGTTTATGCCTGCCAGGACCGTGTCGCCGACCTCTTCACCGTTTCGCCGCACCTCGACCACGTCGTCCAGTTCAATCGCGGGCGAGCTTACGCAGATGAAGGCTATCGCCAGGAAGTGATCGCCACGCTTCGCGCCCTCCACGCCGATATCGTTCTCACTCCTATGTTCACCCGCGAACCCCTCTGCGATGTGCTCACCGCTCAAACGCGAGCCCCGCTGCGCATCGGCTTCCTCTGCGATTCCGCGGCAGAGCGCGACGCCTCCTACACCCACCTCGTGGAACCGCGGGCCGGCTGGGGCTTGGAATTGGCGAGGGTTTCCGAGTTCCTCGACGCGTTCGACCTCCGCACCAACGCTGCCCAGCTCCGCCCGGAAGTGCCACTCACGCCCGCCGACCTCCAATTCGCCCACGATTTCTGCACCACGCGCGACATCGATCCCGCCCGCGCCATTGTCTTGTTCGCCGGCGCTCTGGCCGAATACCGCATCCCGCGCGAAATCGCACCCGCCCTCGCAATCGCCTTGAATCCGCGGGAATACACAATCATCTCCCTCGGCGCCGCCCCAGAATTCGCCCTCCACGAAGAAATGATGCGCGGCCTCGGCTTCCGCCACCTCAACCTCTGCGGCCGCACCTCCATCCGGCAGACCGCCGCCCTCCTCCAACGCGCACAACTCGCCGTCGGCGCCGAAACCGGCTCCGCGCATCTCGCATGCGCTGTCGGAACAAGGAACGTCGTCGTCCTCGGCGGCGGACACTTCGGCCGCTTCATGCCCTGGTCCCCACTCACCACCGCCGCCTCCGTCCCCCTCGAATGCTTCCAGTGCGATTGGAAGTGCCGGCACGCCCATGTGCATTGCATCCGCGACGTCCAGGCCTCCACCATCGCCGCCGCCATCCGCACAGCGCTCCAGGGCAATTCCCCGAAGCCCCGCCTCGTCGTTCAAACCTCATCCGCCTCGGAAATTCCAACATCCGATATCCGGCAATGGATCGATCCCGCCGCCGTCGAGATCATCCCCGTCGCAGGCGACCCCGCCTCCGTAATCCGTCTCCCCTCCGCCCCTCCCTCCGATGCAATCCCCCCTGCATTTCGCGTCACCGCCATCGTTTCCACCTACAACGCCGAACACCTCCTCGCCGGCTGCCTCCAGGATCTCGTCGATCAAACCCTCTTCGCCCGCGGCGAGCTCGAAATCCTCATCATCGACAGCGCCTCCCCTACGAACGAACGCGCCATCGTCGACTCCTTCCAACGTCTGCACGGCGACGACCGCATCCGGTGCATCCGCACCGCTGAACGCGAAACCCTCTACGCCGCATGGAACCGCGGCATCGACGCCGCCCGCGGCCAATACCTCACCAACGCAAACACCGACGACCGCCACCACCCCGAAATGCTCGAAATCCTCGCCGACACCCTCGACCAGCACCCCGACGCCGTTCTCGCTTATGCCGACAGCGATGTCACCCATGACGAAAACGCCTCCTGGTCCGATGCACGCCGCGTGAAGCATCTCGACTGGCCCGATTTCGATCGCAACACCCTCTTCGAAAACAATTTCGCCGGTCCCCACCCCATGTGGCGCCGCACCGTGCACGACGAGGTCGGCTGCTTCGACTCAACGATGATCTCCTCCGGCGACTACGAATTCTGGCTCCGCCTCGCCCTTCAATCAAAATTCATCCATGTTCCCCGTCGCCTCGGCCTCTATCTCGAAAACCCCAACAGCATCTCGCTCGGAAACGCCGGACTCGCCTGGTACGAATCCCAGGTCGCACGCCAACGCTACTGGAACCAGCAGTGGGGCGAAAACCCGGGAACAAGGCACACCACCACCGCTTTCCGCAACCTTGCCGCGCAAATCGCCTCCCTCCCGGAAAACACGTGCGTCGCACTCTTCGGCGCCGGCCAGCACACGAAGCGCCACATCGAACGCTTCATCGCCGCAATCGAACCTCATGCACGCCTCGCTGCAATCCTCGACGACCGTGCCTCCACAGGAGCTGCCCTCGCCGGCCGCCCCATCATCGCCCCCGCCGATGCAGCGGAGTTCGACATTCAGGCAGTCGTCATCTCGTCCGACACCTACGAAGCGGCCCTCGCCGCGCGGGCAATGGAGGCCCTGCCTCCCGAGCTCCCCATCCTCGCCCTCTATCGCCCGGACCTTGGCCGCTCCGCCGCCCCGGAAAGCATCGGCGCCGCATGAGGAATTTTCACGAAGCCGCTCCGCCGCTGCCGAAAAGTGATGCAGTGTCCCACCGTCCTCCAGTTCAGGAACCCACCCATGGCCGAAGCATGGTTCGTTGATGAAGGTGTAAACATCCTCCGCGGCGCCGCCGCCGAAGCCGCCATTCGCGACCGCTCCGACGCCAGGCACCTCGTGCCCGGCAAAGGCATCGTCCGCATCCCGGCAGAACGCTGGAAAATCGCCCAGACCTTCGAACGCACCGGCTGGATGGAAAAATGGCGCGGCACCTCCGATGACCGCAACCTCCTCCACGCCGAGGCCTGCAACCACTACCACGCACTCGCAGGCCGCCGGTTTGAACACGCTATCGAACTCGGCTGCGGCCCCTTCACCAACATCCGCGTCATCGCCGACATCGCCGATATTGCCAAAACCACGCTGCTCGACCCCCTCATGGCCTCCTACCTCGAACTCCCGAAGTGCCGCTATTCCCGCACCGAACTGCGCACCCACTCCGCCAGCCGCGTGATCCCCATCGCCGAAACGATGATCTGCCCCATCGAAGAAATGCCCGTGGAAAACCGCCGTTACGACCTCGTCGTCATGATGAACGTCATTGAACACTGCTTCGACGTGCAGAAAATCTTCGAAAAGATTCTCGCCATCACCGCACCCGGCGCCATCTTCGTCTTCCACGATGCCATCTACGACGCCGACAAAACCGCCAGCGTCGTGAAAGGCCACTACTACGAGGCCGGCCACCCGCTCATGGTCGCATTCCCCCTGCTCCAGGCCTTCATGAAAGACCATTTCGAAACGCTCCATTACACCGAGGTCCCCGAACCCGCCGACCAGATCGAAGTCTGCCCTCACGTCGGCCTCTTCTACTTCATCGGAAGACGTCGCTGATCAAGCACGCCTCCCGTGTTTCCGCCCCTCACCCCGTCGCTCCACACCCCAGCCCGCGCATCACGTGCGCGAGAAACGACTTCCACCGCACGTCATAGCTGAAGTGCATCTGCAGCGATTCCCCTAATTGCGCCCCCATCGCCTCCCGCTCCGCGTCGCTCGAGAGAAACCGCGTCGCCATCGCACGCAGCTCCTCCGCATTTGAAAATCCGATCTCCCGCAGCGACGGCATCAGCAAAAACGGGTGCGGCACAAACTGCGCGCTCGCAAGACCGCGGACAATGACCTCCTCTGACAACCCCGATTCCTTCACGCGCCGATGGTACTCCGAAGAAACCTTCGACCACGCCGCCGCCAGCTTCTCGTCCCGGAGCGCATCCAACTCCTCAATCGAGCGAATGTCGCGCGCCGTCACCGCCTGGCTCACCAGGTGAATCGCTTCCTGCACCGATGCATCCGCGCGCTCATATTCCGTGCGCCGAAAAAGGAAAAATCCCCCCGCCGCGATCCCATCCAGCAGCCGCGAATGCAATATTCCCGTCCCAATAATCTGCAGGTTGATAAGTGACGCCGCGCTGATCGCCTCCACCTCCCGCCCCTGTTGCGCCGGCCCCGCCGCATGTTTTCCGAGGCTTGGGTGCTTCTCCCACCCCGCGCCATACAAACGCAGCGTCCGGTTCGTCTCCTGGCAGTAATCGCTCACCCACTGCAGCGTCTGGTGCCGAAACGCGCGATCCGCCACCAGCAGTGCCGAGATCGTCATTTCGCTCATCACCGCGTCCGGAGCCAGCGGAAACCGCTGCAGCAGCTCCCGCATCACGCGCGCCCGCACCGCATCTTCATGCCAGGAATCATTCCTCGCCGCCAGGATGCCGTCCGTAATCTCTCGGAATGCCGCCGCGTATTCGCCAAATCGCCCCACATGCTCGTCACGCAGCGCTTCCGCCGTCCCCGACGCATTCGAAATGTAGCTGAAATCGCAGCGATACCGCTCCTTCTCCTCCGCCGTCAACGTCACCCCGCGATACCGCCGCATCGCCGACGCAAGATGACACGGAAACCCATTCCGCAGCGGCCACCCGAGATAGATGTACCCGTGCAACGCCCCATGCCCCGCCACAAACGTCATCCCATCCAGACTCGCCGTCGCCTGCTCCGTCCGCATGCACGGCAGATTATCCTGGTCCCAGCACAAAAACGGCACGTTCGCCGGCAGATTCGGATTCTCGTACCGCATCCGCGAGATCTGCACGATCAGGTCCGGCTTGAACTCCGCGATCATCTCCAGGTACGGGTTCTCCACCGACTGATCGTCCGGCTCCATCGCCACGCGCATCTCCTGCCCCGCCGCCTCCGCCGCCTCGCACAACTCCGCCATCGAATACCGCAGCACCGTCGTGTACCGGCTCGTGATCCCCAGCACCCGCAGCCGCTCCCCCCGCCCGCGCGCCGCATCCTCATACCGCTTCCGCCAGTACGCCGCCCCCTTGTCCGCGTAATACCCCTTCGCCGCCGCCGCCAACGCCTCCCTCCGCTGGTTCCGCGCCGCTATCAATTCCTTGATCATTCCCTCCGCCCCCGTCGATTCCTGCCCCCGAAGCGCACACCGGATGAACTGCTCCGGCAAACTCCACGACGGTTGCGCTTCCACCTCCCGCCGAAACGCCGCCCCCGCCGCCGCCGGCGTTTCCCCGATAAACCACCGCACCCGCTCCTGCCGAATGCTCTCCTGCAGATCATGCATGTGAAACAGCATCGCCAGCCCCAGCGGATCCCCCTCCAGCACGTACACCGCGCAACTGTAATTCAGGTACGTCCGCTCCGTCGTCCCCAGCACCTTGAGGAACAGCCACCCGAACCCCAGGCTCTCAAACGCCACCGGCCCCAGCACCGGCTGCCGCGCACGGTCATACCGCCACAGCCCCTCCGCCGCCCGATGCATCGCCAGCCCCCCAAGCCACGCCCCCGGCATCTCCTTCGTCGTGTCCAGCACCTGGAAATTCCCATCCGCCGCACTGTGAAGCTCGAACCGCTCCAGCTCTCGCGCCGCCAGCTCCACCAGCGCCGCCCCCGCCGGATCACGCACTCCCAGCGCCGCTAGGTTCGCCGCAAACCGCCGCGCCCGGCTCTTCCACGGCACCACCCCCGTGCTGATCTTGTCGCCCGAATCCTTCACCACTCGCTGCGCCGCCGACAGCAACCCCAACGCCCCAAGCGCCCGCGCATACGCCCCGATCGCCGCCCCATCCCCTGCGTTCGCCGTCAGCAGCGCCCCCGCCACCTCCGCCACCGCGTACGGATCCTTCTTCACCTCGGCAACCGCCAGCAGCCGCCGCACTGCTTCCACATTGATCATCGCATCCCTGCTTTCCCCCACAATATCGGCACGCCCGGCACCCCCGCAGAAAAGATTCGCCCCTCGACTCTCCCCCGGTAGGGGGGATCAAACCCCCGCAACTCCTCCCCGCCCCCCCGCCACTCACCCCGCCACCACCCGCTGAATCAGCACCTGCTCCTTCCCCTCCAATTTCGCGTAATACCACCCCGCCAGCACCCGGAACCCCGGATTCTGAATCGTCGCCCCCAGCACCATCCCGCTCAGCCAGTCCGTCACCTCCGCGTGCCCCTCGCGCGCCAGAATCAACGCCGCATAATTCGCCGCCATCTCCGCTGTCTTCGTCTTCCGCAGGCTGTCCCACACCGGCAGCACCAGCGCCGACTGGTCCTTCGCATTCGACCGGTAAATCCCCGCCATCACCGCCTCCACCACCGCACGGTTGTTCGACGTCAGCAGCGACGCCACACGCTCCCGCCCCTTGTTCTCCGGCAACTCCACCAGCTTCTCCGCCGCCAGCACCGCCCGCTCATAATCCCGCCCGCGCACCTCGTCCACGATCGTCGATTGCCCGATCACCGCCGTCAGCAGCTCCACCCGCCGCTCCATCTCCGCCCGGTCGCTGTACGCCAGCGCCCAGTCCAGAACGATCGGATGCCCCTGCTTGATCAACTTCACCAGCCGCGACGTGATGTCCCGCCCGCTCGCCCCCTCCTTTGATATGCTCCCGATCGTGCTCACCAGCTCCGACCGCGATTCCGCAATCGGCGTCAGCATCGACGGCTTCAACTGCGGCCCGAATTCCAGCGAAATCAGCCCCAGCTTCACCTGCTGAATCGTGTCCCGCTGCCCCTGGATCAGCGACGCCAGCACCCGCGGCCCCTCCGGATGCTTGATCGCCAGCAGCGTCGTCACCGCCGTGTACCGCAGCCCCTCGTCGTTCTCCTCGTCCTTCGCCACCTCCAGCACCCACGGCCCCGCGTTCTTGATGTCCTCTTTCTGAATCCGCACCAGCATCATCGCTTCCACCGCCGCCTGGCGCAGGTTGTGCGCGCTCGACATCTCGTGCAGCACCTTCAACGCCGCCTGGTTGTCCGCCGCGTCATCCCCCTCCAGCAGGATCGTCGCCGCGTAATACCGCACCACGTCCTTGTCCGATTCCAGCAGCTTCCGGATCTGGTCGCGGTCCTTCAACGCCTTGCGGTAATCCAGTTCCCCCACCGCCATCGCCTTCAACGTCGGGTCCGAGGCATCATGCAGGATCTGCACGAGCTGGTCGTTCGTGACAATGTCCGTCTCGATCAGCGCCGCCACCGCCGACGCCACCAGTTGCGGATCCTTCGCCGTAAGCAGTTGCTTCAGGTCCAGCCGCTTCGGATCTTTCGTGATCACAATCGATGCGATCATCCCGTAAAGCTGGTTCTCCTTCACCGAGCTTTGCCGCAGCTTCTCGAACAGCGGCAGCAGGTTCGGATCTCGCGACGACCGCAACGCCGAAATGATCAGCCCCGCATCCCGGCTCGCCCCCATCGGTGCATCCTGCGCGTCCTTGAACGCTCGCGCCAGCAAACTCCCCGCATTCTCCAGCGTCGGCCCCGCATCCTCCGCGCGCGCCCCGGCGCCCATCAGACTGCACATCGCAAGAACAGGAAGAATCCGAATGGCCTGGCGGCGAAGTGGCGTCACGAAGCGCTCCAACTCAGCGGAAATCGGGTTGCAGACAGCGAGCGATGAATTGTACTGCGAAGCGCAACCCTTGTCAGCGCAACGGAAAAACGCTTCTCCTTCCCCCCACCCATTCCTCACGACGCCGACGCCGCGTTCCCGCCCGGCTTCACCGCAAACCCCGCCTCCACCGCCATCCGCACCAGGTCCGCCACATTCGCCGCGCGCATCTTCGCCATCAAATTCGCCCGGTGATGATCCACCGTCCGCGCCGATATCCCCAGTTCGTCCGCGATCATCTTCGTCGATTTCCCCTCAATCACCGCCGCCAGCAGCTCCGACTCCCGCGGGCTCAGCGTCCCCAGTCGCTTCCGCACTTCCTCGCTCGCCCCCTTCGCCTCCCGCCGCACCTTGTCCGCCGCCAACGCCGTCGTCACCGCCTTCACCAGCACCGGCCGCTCGAACGGCTTCTCCAGGAAATCCACCGCCCCCAGCTTCAACGACTTCACCGCCGCCGGCACGCTCCCGTGCGCCGTCACGATGATCACCGGACACCCAGACTTCTCCTGGAAATGCTTCTCCAGGAACTCCAGCCCCGATACCCCCGGCATCTCCAGGTCCAGCAGGATACAGCTCACCCCGTCCGGGATCGTGAACCCCGCAAACTCCTCCGCCGACGCGAATGAACGCACCTCGATCCCCTCCGCCTTCAACGTCGCCTCCATCAGGCTCCGCATGGACGGGTCATCATCGATCACGTATGCAGTATTCACAGGATTCATACCCGTTAAATTACCTATAGATGCAAAACTGTACAACCCTGGCCGGTGCTTCCTCACATGCCCTTAATTCGTCCGCGACGCCAGATCATGCGCCAACTGGCTCAACAGAACCGCATGCGGCCCCAGTCGCGCGCTCACCTCGTCCGCAATCCGCACCTGCTCCGCCAGGTACTGCCGCGATTTCTCCAGCCCCACCAGCGCGGGGTACGTCAGCTTCCCGATCGCCGCATCCTTCCCCGTCTTCTTCCCCATCTGCTCCTCCGTTGCCGTCACGTCCAGGATGTCATCCATGATCTGGAACGCCAGCCCGATCGCCTTCCCATACGTGTCGATCGCCTCCAGTACCTCCCCGCTCACGTTCGCACACAACGCCCCCATCCGGCACGAACACCGGATCAACGCCCCCGTCTTCATCCGGTGTATCTGCTGTAGCTTCGGCAAATCCCCCGCGCTCCCCGCCTTCGCTTCCTCCGGATGACACGTGTCCAGCACCTGCCCCCCGATCATCCCCTCCGGCCCCGTCGCATACGCCAGTTCCCGGATCAACGCGCTCGCCAGCCGCGCATCCCCCACCTTCTTCGCAATCACCTCAAACGCCATCGTGTTCAACGCATCCCCCGCCAGGATCGCCAGCGCGTCCCCATACACCTTGTGATTCGTCGGCCGACCGCGCCGCAGGTCGTCGTTGTCCATCGCCGGCAGATCGTCATGGATCAGCGAAAAACAGTGAATCATCTCAATCGCCGCCGCCGGCGCCAGCGCCGTCTCCACATCCACCCCGCCCACCGCATGATGGCACAACAGCACCAGCACCGGCCGAATCCGCTTCCCCGGCCCAAACAGCGAGTACCCAATCGCCTCCGTCAACTTCGCCGGCGACTCCCGCAGCGACTCCAGGTACGCCTTCAAATACCCATCCGCACGCGCCGCCGCGTCCTTCATGAATGCCTTCAAATCACCCGCAGAAGCCTGCGAACTCGGGGTAGAGGTAGGGGACATGCGCACTCCGTCTATGAAAAGCCAGCCACAAAGTATAAACGCAAACCCCTCCCGCGCCGACACGCACGATCCCTCCCCGCTTGTCGCCCCGCCCCCTTTTCACTACTATCTCTTTCTCCCGCGGGCGTAACTCAGTGGTAGAGTCACAGCCTTCCAAGCTGTTGGTCGTGGGTTCGAATCCCATCGCCCGCTTTCCCCCCCTCCATCGCTTTTCCCCCCTCCATCCTTCGTTTTTATCTCCCCCTTTAACACTCCTCTAATCCCTCGAACGCTATGCTTTCTACCAGCGTCCCCCACCACGGCGTATCCCGCCTTGGTGCAGCCCTCGCTCACCCGCAGCTAATTCCCACACGGACCCTCGCGGACGTCCCGCGGGGGTCTCTCCTCCTCCCGCCTCCCCCTCAACAAGCTTCCTTCCACGACCCCCGACGGTTCTTTCAACGTCGGGGGTTTTTCTTTCCCCGCAACGCACTCCCCCCTCGCCCCCCCATTTTTCATTGTTGCGCACCTGTCGCGCGGATATAACCGCTCATACACCCCTGCGGAGGAACACGCATGTCCAAAGCCAACGTCGATCCCGGCGAACTCCGCCGCTTCGCCATGGACCTCAAACGCTTCACCGAGGAAATCGAGTCCCTCATGGGCCAGCTCCACACCCGCATGAACAACCTCGAAGCCTCCTGGCGCGACCAGGAACAGAAAAAATTCGCCGAAACCTTCGTCCAGGCCACCAAGGCCCTCGGCACCTTCGTCCAAGCCGCCGGCGAACACTCCGTTTTCCTCAACCGAAAAGCCGCCGCCATCGAACAATACCTCAAGCAGCGCTAACATGATCCCTCGAATGCCCCCTGCGTAATCTCTGGAAAATAACCGGACCACCCCCATGTCCGAACAAGTCAAAGTCAAAGACCTCGAAGTCTTCGCCCGTTTCCGCGCCGCCATGATCAAGTTCGCCCAGCACGCCGGCGACGCCATCAGCAGCGCCGACAGTGAAGTCGCCGGCACCGTCAACTGGCTCGAAACCGAGCAACGCACCTTCTGGGAAGGACAACTCCGCAAACGCTCCGAAGCCGTCGCCAAGGCCCGCGAAGACCTCCGCCAGAAAAAACTCTACAAGGACTCCTCCGGCCGAACCCCCAGCGCCGTCGATCAGGAAAAAGCCCTCGCAAAAGCCACCGCCGCCGTCGCCCACGCCGAGGAACGCCTCCTCAACGTCCGCCGCTGGCTCCCACGCCTCGAAAAAGCCGCCGGCCTCTACCGCAGCGGCGTCGCTGCCCTCTCCAAAACCATCGCCGACGACATCCCCAGATCCCTCTCCCTCCTCGACCGCCTCGCCGAATCCCTCCACCAATACCTCGAGATCGAAAACGCCCTCTCCGCCCCGCCCGGCGAAGCCCCCGCCGAATCCGTCGCCTCCATGTCCCGCGGCGGCGATTCTTCCACCGAACCGCAACCTCAACAAAGTGCCGCCCCCGGCGAACCCGCTCCGCAACCCCAAAACCCCGAGGCTCCCCATGTCACTCATGGACAGTAAAGCCATGCTCTCCAGCGCCACCAAGGAACTCTTCGCCCGCTGGGAAGACGTCAAAAACATCTGGTCCGATGCCCAGAGCAAGGCCTTCGAAGAAACCTACATCCGCATGATCGAAAACGACGTCCGCTCCGCCATGAGCGCCCTCGACAGCATGAACCAGGTCCTCCTCCGTATCGAATCCGACTGCGAGTAACCCCCCATGACCCAATTCGCTCCCTCCCCCGAAGCCCCCTCCCGCAACCCCGCGACCGCCCCCCAGGACACCCAGCGCGAAACCCTCGAGCAGATCGTCAACCTCTCCATCCAGTGCTCCACCACCGAGCAGCGCATCGACCAGGAACACGACGCCGCCCTCGCCCGCGCCACCCAGGAACTCCAGAAACAACTCCGCGCCGCCGACGACCGCGCCCAGCACCGCACCGCCGAACTCACCGCTTCCACCACCCATCGCGAAGAATCCATCCAGCTCCGCTACGAATCGCGTAAGCACGAAATCGATTCCGAAAACGAATCCCAGGAATCCCAGATCGTCCGACAGCGCCGCGACGCCGAATCCGCCCTCAAAAAAGAATACGAAGCCGCCACCTGGCAGGCCGAAAGCACCCTCGTCCAGTTCCAGATGAAAATTGATGCCGAAGAACAAAACTGGAGCAAAATCGAAGAACAAAGCAAGGCCGACCTCGCCTCCCTCGACGCCCTCGAAGCCTCCGCCAACCGCTCCCTCGCCCGCTGCGGCCTCCCCCCAGCGCCCGCCGCCGCACCCCCCGCCCTCGACGACCCCACAAAACAAAAACTCGCCGCCGACCGCCTCCCCCTCCTCGAAGATCAGCGCACCCTCGCCACCAAACTCCTCAACCAGCTCCGATCCATCACCCAGCCCCGCGCCACCGACGCCCTCGTCCCCTGGTTCTTCATCATCCTCGGCACCGGCTGCGCCGCCTTCGCCGCCTGGACCTTCACCACCGACGATAAATCCCGCCCCCTCTACACCGCCATCGCCGGCGGCGCACTCCTCCTCCTCGGCACAATCCTCTGGTTCCTCTTCCGCGCCCGCCGCCGCGCCCACGTCCGCAATCAAGCCCAGTCCGTCTACGCCTCCTTCCTCTCCACCCTCGCCATCGCCCGCGAAGCCGCCCGCGTCGATTCCGAAGCCGCCGCCGCCGACCGCCAGCGCCGCGTCAACGACGCCAAACGCCGTCGCGACGCCGAAGCCACCGCCGCCCGCGAAAAAGCCAAATCCATCCAGCTCCTCGCCAACAACCGCTACCAATCCGACCTCGCCGACCTCACCCAGCACACCTCCGAACTCGCCGCCGCCAACCAAAAAGAACGCGACACCGCCATCGCCGAACTCCACCAATCCCGCGACGCCACCCAGTCCGAAATCGACACCGAACATTCCTCCGCCCGCCACGAAGCCGAAGCCGCCCACGCCAAAACCCGCGAAACCATCGAATCCACCTACACCACGGAAACCCGCAACCTCACCGCCCTCTGGGACGACGGCCTCCAACGCGTCAACGCACTCCTCGCCGCCGGCGCCGGCATCGACCCCGCACTCATCGACTGGCAAAGCCCCGCCTGGGCCGGCTGGAAATCCCCCCGCGAATTCACCGGCCAGATCCGCTTCGGCGAAATGACCGTCGACCTCACCCAGCTCACGCAAACCCTCCCAAAACGCCTCCAGCTCCCCCAGCCCTTCAAAGTCCCCGCCCTCCTCACGCTCCCCACCCGCGGTTCCCTCTTCATCGAATCCGATCAAACCGGCCGCCACGCCGTCAACGACCTCGCCAAACTCGTCATCGCCCGCCTCCTCACCCAGATCCCCGCCGGCCGCGCCAAGTTCACCATCTTCGATCCCGCCGGCCTCGGCCAGAATTTCGCCGGCTTCATGCACCTCACCGACCACGACGAATCCCTCGTCGGCGCACGCATCTGGACCGAAAAAGAACACATCCAGCAGCGCCTCGCCGACCTCACCGAGCACATGGAAACCGTCATTCAGAAATACCTCCGCAACGAATACACCACCATCGACCAGTACAACGCCCAGGCTGGCGAACTCGCCGAACCCTACCGCTTCCTCGTCATCGCCGATTTCCCCACCGGCTTCGAACCCGAAACCCTCCGCCGCCTCACCAGCATCGCCGAAACCGGCCCCCGCTGCGGCGTCTACACCATCATCCTCCGCGACACCCGCCTCCCCCTCCCCCAAGGCTCGCGCGTCGAAGACATCATCCAGCGCAGCGTCCACCTCCAATACAAAAACGGCAACTTCACCTGGAACGATGCCGTCTTCCGCCAATTCCCCCTCCGCGCCGACGCCCCCTCCGACGACAAAACCCTCACCGCCCTCATGGACAAAGTCGGCCTCGCCGCCAAGGAAGCCAAACGCGTCGAAGTTCCCTTCGAATCCATCGCCCCCGCGCCCGATCACTTCTGGTCCCGCTCCTCAGCCGAAGACCTCCGCGTCCCCATCGGCAAGTCCGGCGCCACCCGCCTCCAGTCCCTCCGCCTCGGCATCGGCGTCGCCCAGCACATGCTCGTCGCCGGTAAAACCGGCTCCGGCAAATCCAACCTCATGCACACCATCGTCACCAACATGGCCATGTGGTACTCCCCCGATGAACTCGAGTTCTACCTCGTCGACTTCAAAAAAGGCGTCGAGTTCAAAGCCTACGCCTCCACACGCCTCCCCCACGCCCGCGCCATCGCTGTCGAATCCGACCGCGAGTTCGGCCTTTCCGTCCTCCAGCGCGTCGACGCCGAACTCACCCGCCGCGGCACCATGTTCCGTGACGTCGGCGCCCAGGAAATCCGCGCATTTCGAGACAAAACCGGTCAAAAACTCCCCAGAACCGTGCTTTTAATAGACGAATTCCAGGAATTCTTCTCCGAAGACGACAAGGTCGCTCAGGAAGCCTCCGGCCTCCTCGACCGCCTCGTCCGCCAGGGCCGCGCCTTCGGCGTCCACGTCGTCCTCGGCTCCCAAACCATCGGCGGCTCCTCCGGCCTCGCACGCTCCACCCTCGGCCAGATCGCCGTCCGCATCGCCCTCCAATGCTCCGAAGCCGACTCCCAGATGATCCTCGGCGACAACAACTCCGCCGCACGACTTCTCTCCCGCCCCGGCGAAGCCGTCTACAACGACGCCGGCGGACTCGTCGAAGCCAACAGCCCCTTCCAGATCGCCTTCCTCCCCGACGAACAACGCGAACGCTACCTCGAAAAAATCCGCGACCTCGCCGATCAAAAATCTCTCCACACCCCCGACCCCATCGTCTTCGAAGGCAACACCGCCGCCTCAATCCGCGGCAACCGCAAACTCCTCGCCCTCCTCAACCACCCCCTCTCTGCCACCCCCTCCCTCATCCCCGCCTACGTCGGCGAACCCGTCGCCATCAAGGACCCCGCCGCCGTCCTCTTCCGCCGCCAGATCGGCGCCAACGTCCTCCTCGTCGGCCAGCAGGAAGAATCCGCCATCGCCATCTTCTCTTCCATCATCACCTCCCTCGCCGCCCAGCACCGCCCAGGCGACGCCTTCTTCCACCTCCTTGACGGCACCCCCGCCGACTCCCGCTACTTCGGCCTCCTCGAACGCGTCCTCCAAACCATCCCGCAACAATCCAAAATCATCCAACTCAAACAAGTCCCCGACGCCATCAACGAGCTCTCCACCCTCCTCAAAGACCGCGAAGCCGACGACTCCGCCCCCGCCCCCGCCATCTACACCCTCCTCTTCGGCCTCCAGCGCTTCCGCGTCCTCCGCCGCGCCGAAGACGACTTCTCCTTCCGAAGCAGCGAATCCGAAACCCCCAAGACCGACAAGCAATTCGCCGAACTCCTCTCCGAAGGCCCCGCCGCCGGAATCCACAACCTCCTCTGGGCCGACACCCCCATCACCATCGAACGCACCCTCGAACGCAGCGCCATGAAACACTTCGATTACCGCATCCTCTTCCAGATGAGCGCCACCGACTCCAGCAACCTCATCGACTCCCCCCTCGCCAACAACCTCGGCGCCCACCGCGCCCTCCTCTACTCCGAAGAACAAGGCACCACCGAAAAGTTCCGCCCCTACGAAGTCCCCACCCACGAATGGCTCACCCACATCGCCGCCCACCTCACCCCCAAATCCCAACCCGCCTAGTCGCGGCATCGGCCCAGGGTGCCATGCTTCTGACCACAACCTCGGTGGTCAGAATCATGCCACATGGACACGCAATAAACATATTGCATCCTCGCCATCACACTCAAACGCCTCAACCGCATCCTTCATCACACGCGTCGGTAGGGGCCCCCACACCCTCGTCGCCCGCGCCGCCCTCTCCCAACTCACCCGCCTCAACCTCACCGACCTCATCACCACCACTGCCGACCACTACATCCAAACCGCCGCCACCCTCGCCACCGACCTCCCCAAACTCACCCACCTCCGCCAATCCGACCTCTGCAACGCCTCCGCCTGGACCCACGAAATCGAACACCTCCTCCACACCATCTGGAAATCCTGGTGCAAAGGGAACCCGTAGCGTAAGCGCCGGTGAGCCAACCTTTCACCCTACCGGCCTCCTCCCCGCGCACGCGGCCCCACAACTCCTCCCCTCATCCGGAACCCCAAATCGAAATTCGAAAATCAAAAATCAAAAATGCCCTCACCCCTGCCACCTCACCCACTCCCACTGCTTCGCCCCCTTGTTATACTTCTCCACCCAATCCCCCTTCTCCGCATACCCCAGCCGCTGCAGGTAATACGCCAGCGCCGCATCCGCCTCGCTCGTCCCGTTCTTCGCCGCGCGCAGCTTATACAGTGCCGACCGATCCGCATTCTCCGCCTCCAGCGTCTTCTTCTGCTCCGCCGACAGCGTCCCCTTCTCCACCAGCAGCCCCGTATGCGCTTCCCCCGCCACATGCGCACTCAACAGCGCCCGCACCTGCGCATTCCGCGCCGCCATGCTCTTCACCAGCTCCTCTTCCGTCCCCGCCGCCACCTCCCGCGGCGCCGCACGCCCCACCACGTCCGCATACACCACCGACCGCTCCCCCTCCACGATCGCCGCCCCCGGCCCGCCGCTCGCCGGCAACCCGATATCCTCCGGCGAAACCGTCCGCTTCGCCTTCTCCCCAGTGATCGTCTCCAGGTCCTTCCGCGCATCCGTGATCACCAGCTCCAGCCGCCCCGACAAATTCACATTCACTTCCAATGGCTTCGGCTGCTCAATCACCACCGTATTCTTCGTCTGAATCGCCCCACAACCCAAAAGCCCCGTCGCGCATGCCACTCCCAGAACGCCCGCCACCGTCTTAATCTTAATCGTAATCTTCATCTTAATCCGACTCCTTTTCACACAAGGCCATCATATCACTTCCCAGTCGCCCCGGCTCCAATCTCCTTCCCCAACCCCACCGCCAACGCCAGAATCTCCTCCACCGTCTTCCCCTTCAACACAATCGTCACCCCCGGCAACTGCACCGTGTAATTCGCCAGCACCTCATGCCCCCCAATGTTCGCCTTCACCCCATACCCCGGCTCCCCCGGCTTCACCCCCGCTCGCTGGTAATTCAACGTCACCACCGGCAACCCCTCCGGCGCGCTCACCCCGATATGCCCCGTCGTGTACGGATAATCCTTCAACTGCGCCACCACAATCTGACTGAAATTCGACGGCAACACCCCGCCCCCGCTCCCCGCCTGCAGCTTCTCCGCCAACGCCTCCGCCGTCTGCTGGTCCTTGATCTGCAATCGCCCCGGCCCATCCGTGTTCAGCACGATCTCCCCAACCACCACCCCCTTTGCATTGCTCCCCAGGTGAATCTCCCCATCCACCATCCCCTCCGCATCAAACCGATCCCCCGCAAGATTCTCCGCCACCTCCGATTGATCCAAATGGCTCACCGTAAAATCCGCCTTCATCAGCCGCCGCTCCGCCAGCGAAAACCCCACCGCCCCGGAAAACGCCCCCTTCGCAAACTCAAACCCCACCTGCGTCGCATCCAGCTCTCCCTTCTCCACCGTCACTTCCCCCTTCAACCCGTTCACCTCATTCTTCCCATAAGTCACCGATTGAAGCGCAATCTTCCCCTTCACGACTTCCCCCACTCGCAAAAATTCCGCCGACAGCGGCCCCGCCACATCCCCCGCCACCCGCAACCCCTTCACCCCATACCCATCACCCCCATCCACCCCAACGCCCCCAACCGCCACCCGCCCGCGCCACACCTGCCCCGCCCCCTCCCACGCCACCACTCCATTCCCCTCCACCCGCTCCACGCCCACCTGGTAGTCCCGCTGCAACCCCTTCCCCAATCCCGCCGTCATCGCCTTCGTCACCTTCCCCTTCAACCCCTTCCCCGAAACCTCCTCCACCCGCCACTCCCCCGGCGCCATCTCCACCCGCACCTCCCCGCTCCCGCTCGCCCCCTCCACCGTCCCCGTCAACCCCCGCGTCGGCTTCTCCCGATCCCCCGACATCCGCATCCCCACCTCCGCCGAATAACTCCCCGGCAACAGTCCCCACACTCCTTCCCCCTCCACCTCTACCTTCCCCGAACAATACAAATCATCCACCCAGAACGGCTTCCCCGCCGGTGCGCTCTGCGTCGTCGCCGTCGTCGCCCCACCCTTCTGCGTCGCCGCCCCCTCCGCGCTCCCATTCCCGCCCCACAGCTCCGCCAACGTGGCCTCTCCGCCCTCCCCGCGCCGCAGATGCACCTCCACCCCCTCCGCACGCACACTCTCCACCGCCCCGCCCATCACTTCACCCCAGCCAAACCGCACCCGCACCACCCCCGCGCGTGCCAACACCCGCTCCCGGTAGGGGGGCATTTCATGCAACACCACATCCCGCAACACCAGCTCCCCGTCCGCCGACAGCGTTGCACTCCCCACCTCCGGCGAAAACCGCGCATACCCGCTCCGCCCAATCCCCCACCGCACCACCCACGGCCTAAAAACAAACGGAAACGCCCCCAGCACAATCACCAGCACCAGCACCGCCGCCGCCCCACGCCACACCCACCGCCACCGCGACCGCCGCTTCTTCCCCGTTTTCTCCTCCACCTTCTCCATCGATCACTCCGTCACCGGAAACATCGCCCCGCCCGCGAACCCCGCGCCGCCGGGTCCGCTGTTGCGATTGATCAAAAACGTCGCCGTCTGATGAAAAAACTCCCGCAAAATCCCCTCCGCTTCCCCCGGCAACTTCACCTCCTCAAGCGCCCCCTCCATCAACGCCACCCACCGATCCCGCGCCCGCTGATCCACCGCAAACGCAAAATGCCGCGCCCGCAGCTTCGGATGCCCACGCCGCTCAATGTAATGCGCCGGCCCCCCAAACCGAAAAATCAGAAAATCCCGCAGCCGCCCCTTCGCCCCCTCCATGTCCGCCGACGGATACATCGGCCGCAAAATATCATCCACCGCCACCCGCCGGTAAAACGCCCCCACCAACCGCTCAAACCCCTCCTCCCCAATCAACCGATACACCACAAAATCCGGATGCTCAGGCACAACAAAATCCCTGTAAACGCTCTTCGCGGCCCTTCGTGTCTTCGTGCCTTCCTGTTTACCTCGTCGGTGGGGGGGCCGTCACCCCGGCATCACCAGCGGCACGTCCCACGCATCATATCCCCACAACCCCCGAAACTTCTCCTCCACCCCGCGCCCGCCCACTCTCCTTACCATCCAATTCCGAACCGCGCACGCCACCGGATTCCCCCACTGCCCCATCCGCCCAAACCGCAAGCTCTCCCGCACCACCCCGCCCGTCCGCTCCATCCGCGTCGCCTCATACACCCGAAACGCCGTCTCCACCCCCGGCACCGCATCCAGCGCATGCGCCAACACCGCCGCATCCTCCATCGCCATGCACGCCCCCTGCCCCAGGTTCGGCGTCATCGGATGCGCCGCATCCCCCAGCAACGTCACCGCCCCCTCTCCCCACCGCTCCACCGGCGCCCGATCACAAATCGCATGACACACCACCGCCTCCTCCGCCGTCCCCTCTACCACCTGCCGGATGGGCGCATGCCACCCCCCGAACATCTCCAACACCTCCTCCTTCCACCTCCCCGGAGTGTTCCTCAACGTCTCCTCCGGTGACCGATCATTCGCCGCCGCCCACCACGCAACCCTCCCTGCCCCCAACGGAATCAGCCCAAATCTCCTCCCACACCCCCACGTCTCCCCCACAACCTCCTCCCCATAATGTTCCGCGACCCCCCGCCAGGCCACGTACCCCCGGTACCGCGCCTCCCCATCCCCCAACACCTCCCCACGCACAACCGACCGCACCCCCTCCGCTCCCACGACGCCATCCCCCCATTCCGACACCGTCCCATCCCCAAACCGCGCCCGCACCCCCTCCGCCCCGCGCTCCACCCCCACGCACCTTTTCCCCAACCGCACCCACCCCTCCGGCACCGCCTGCCGCACCGCCTCCAGCAACACCGCCCGATGCGCAAACACCATCGGCACCTCCCCTTGCGCCGCCACCATCTTCATCAACTCCCGCCCCCGCCAATCCCGCAGTGCCCCCACCGGCGCCTCATGCGACCGCTCCCGCAACCACCCGAACACCCCCAACCGCTCCAACACCCGCCCCGCATTCGGCCACACCGCCAACCCCGCCCCCACCTCCCTCAACTCCTCCGCCTGCTCATAAACCACCGCCTCCACCCGACCTGCCGCGCGCACCCGCAGACACGCCGCGAGCGCCAGCCCACCGAGCCCGCCGCCGATAATCACAACCTTCTTCATCGCCGCGGAATTGTACCGTCCTCCCACCATCACCTCATCCACACCCCCAAACTGTTTTGCATTTCCCTTCCTTCCAGTAACATAAGCGATTCCCCCGGGGATTCACGTCACGACCCCGGTTCTTCGCAATGGCTTTTGAGGCAGCGTATGACTTCCCCCGGCAACGAGACCAAACCCGCTGGCATTCCCTTCACCCCGCCCCGCCCGCCGGCGCCCCCGGGCCAGTCCGAAAAGCAGGACATCCAGAACGAAGTCGACCAGGCCATGGGCGGCATCTCCATCGAAGACCTCATGGCCGGCTCCGTCAACAAGGGCCCCTCCACGCCAACCCTCGACCCACAGCGCCCCGTCCGCGGCGGTCGCCCCGGCGCACGCCGACATCTCCAGGAACAGGGCATCAACCCCGACAACATCAAGAAGGGCAAGATCGTCGGCATCTCCGGATCCAACGTCCTCGTCGACATCGGCGGCAAATCCCAGGGCATCTGCCCCCTCGAACAGTTCGACCAGAAGGTCGGCGACTCCGAAAAGAAGGGCGTCGAGGTCGGCCAGGAATACGACTTCATCTACAAGGGCTACGACGCCCGCGAAGGCCTCGTCATCCTCGCCCGCAAAGGCGCCGTCCAGCACGGCGCCTGGGAAACCCTCTCCGTCGGCGATACCGTCGAAGCCGTCGTCTCCGGCGTCAACAAGGGCGGCCTCGAACTCAAGGTCGGCAGCTCCCGCGCCTTCATGCCCGCCGGACAGGTCGATACCAAGTTCCACCAGGACCTCTCCGTCTTCCTCAACCAGAAAATCACCGCCCGCGTCACCAAGGTCGACCGCGAAGACCACAACATCGTCCTCTCCCGCCGCGCCATCGTCGAAGAAGAGGAAGCCAAAAAGGGCGAGGAAACCTGGAACGAACTCGCCGTCGGACAGGTCCGCGAAGGCACCGTCCGCAGCGTCCAGCCCTACGGCGCCTTCATCGACCTCGGCGGCGTTGATGGCCTCCTCCACGTCTCCGCCATGAGCCACCAGCGCGTCAGCGACCCCAAGAAAGTCGTCAAGGAAGGCGACAAACTCCAGGTCATGATCACCTCCCTCGACAAGGACAAAAAACGCGTCTCCCTCTCCCTCAAGGGCCTCGTCAAAGACCCCTGGGAAGACGTCACCACCCAGTTCCCCGTCGGCGTCACCGTCAACGGCACCATCAAGAAAGTCGTCGACTTCGGCGCCTTCGTCGAACTCGCCCCCGGCATCGAAGGCCTCGTCCACGTCTCCCAGCTCGCCCTCAAACGCATCACGAGGCCCAGCGAAGTCGTCAAAGAAGCCCAGAGCGTCATGGCCAAAATCCTCGGCATTGACCTCGAAAAACGCCGCATCTCCCTCTCCATGGCCGAAGCCGAACGCGACGCCAAGATCGCCTCAGGCGAACTCAAACCCGAAGAAGCGGGGGGGGCCAAACCCGCCACGCCCGGCGCCCCCACCCCAGCCGGCGCTCCAGCCGCTAAACCCGCTGCCAGCAACAAACCCAAAAAGAACCTCAAGGGCGGCCTCTAAACCCCTTCCCAATCTCGACAAAACCCGCAACAAAATCGAAAGCCCAGGAATCAGATTCCTGGGCTCTTTCTTTATCCCCACCCCGTCGCCGTCATCGCCACCCCCAAGCCCAGGGATTGAAATCCCTGGGCATTCACCCCTCACGCGCCGCTCCCACCCCCGCCACATACATCGCCAGCTCCGCCAGCAACCCCCCGCACACCAGCCCCGTCAACCACCACCCCAACTCCCCAGCCCCCCAGAACGCCCCCATGCACACCGCCCCGTTCGCCAGGTACGCCGTGTACATCGGCACCAGCGCCACCACCTCCCGACGCCGCCCTTTCCACCACAACCACCACGCCGCCACCGCCCCGCCAAATATCAATCCCAGCCCCACCATCGAACAATACCCCTCCGAATCGTTCCACCGGCCGCCCCGCACCACCTCCGGCACCAACAGGAAAAACAAAAGAAACCCCGTCGCCCCCATGCTCGCCATCCCAGTCAACCACGCCCCCGCCCGCTCCCACCCCCCACACCTCCTCCAAATCGCCAGCCGTACCTTCCACGCCCCCATCACCACCCCCACAAAAAACGGCGACGCAATCAACAAGAACGGCACCGCATCCCCCGACGCTCCCGCAGCCCCCGTCACAAACGCCCACACCACATCCCACGGCGAAATCCGATGCGCAAACGGGACCCACGGCGTCACCGCCGCCAACACCCCAAACCCCACAAACACCCACCCCACCCACCCCCGCTTCCGCACCCCCTCCACCGGCGCATACGCTAACACCTCTCCAGCACCACCGCTCATGCCCAACCTCCGTCCCCCACGCATCCCCATCATACCACCCCAAAAAATCTTCTTGACCAAAACCGAACAAAAACCGTACTATAGTGTCAGAGAAAAAGACATCACGCAAAAAAGGGAGGGCGGAATCATGCCAGAAATCGATCTCGACTGTCGCGAATCCAACAAGGAACTCATCGCCAACCTCGAAGCCGACACCCAGCGTCTCCTGAAAGAAATCAAGCTCCCCCGAAACT
>JBQCGD010000169.1:0-3425 GCA_051955985.1 Phycisphaerae bacterium
AATGCACCACGTGCCCATGCTTGTCCCCGAGGATCTGCACCTCCACGTGCCGCGGCTCCTCGTGGTATTTCTCGATGAAAACCGTCCCGTCCTTGAACGCCGCCTCGGCCTCCGACTGCGCCTGCTTGATCCCGGAGCGCAGCGAAATGTCGTTGTGCGCAATCCGCATCCCCCGGCCCCCGCCGCCCGCCGACGCCTTGATGATCACCGGGTAACCGATCTTCCCCGCCACCTCCACCGCCTCCTCCTCCGACTTGATCTCCCCCGCGCTCCCCGGCGTCAGCGGCACATGACACTTCTTCGCCAGCTCCTTGCTCGCCAGCTTCGAACCCAGCATCCGCATCGCCTCGACGCTCGGCCCAATAAACTCAATCTTGCAGTCCCGGCACACCTCGGCGAAATGCGCGTTCTCCGACAGAAACCCAAACCCCGGATGAATCGCCTGCACGTCCGCAATCTCGGCCGCCGAAATGATCCGCGGAATGTTCAAATAACTCTCCGCCGCCGGCCCCGGCCCAATGCAAATCGCCTGGTCCGCCAGCTTCAAATAACTCGCGCTCCGATCCGCCTCCGAATAAACCACCACCGACTCCACCCCCAGCTCCTTGCACGCCCGGATAATCCGCAGGGCAATCTCACCACGGTTCGCAATCAAAATGCGCTGAAACATAAAACCCTCAAAACAATTCGGGGTCCGCGATCCACGCTCCAAGTCTCGGGCCTGCGCCCGAACCCCGAAACCCGAACCCCGAACCCCGAGCAATTAGCTCGCCTTCACCATAAACAGCGGCTGCCCGAACTCCACCACCTGCCCGTTCGAGACCAGCACCTTCACCACCGTGCCGCTGACGTCCGCGTGGATTTCGTTGAAGACCTTCATCGCTTCGATGATGCAGACGACGGTTTTGTCTTTCTGAATCTCCGTTCCGACCGACACGAACGCATCGGACTCCGGATTCGCGGCGGCGTAAAAAGTCCCGACCATCGGCGACTTCACCGGGATCAGGCCTTCATCGCTGCTCTTGGCGGCGGCCGGCGCAGAAGGCGCCGAACTGTGCGCCGCAGGCGCCGAAACCGGTGCAGGATGGTGCATTTGCGGAGCAAAACCGTGCGAAACCGGGGCGGATCCGCCCGAAACTGTGCCGCGACGCAGCACGATGCGGCTCTTGTCTTCGACGAGTTCGATTTCGGTCAGGCCGTTTTCTGCCATCAGGGCGACGAGGTCTTTCACCCGCTTCGTGTCCGTGAAGCTCGTTTCCGAACGGGGGGAAGTGTTTGATGCTTTCTTCGCCATTGCTATTCTCCGGAACGCAAGATCCGTCTATTCAGTGACTTATCAGATTTCCGCCGAGGCAAGATCCTTCGGCAGCGAACTGAGCACGCGATGGCCGGTCCTGGTCACCAGCACATCATCCTCAATCCGCACCCCACCGATTCCCGGCAAATAAATCCCGGGTTCCACGGTCACGACCATGCCGGGTTCCAGCACGGTAGTGCTTAATTTGGAAAGACTTATGGATTCGTGAATGTCGCGCCCCAGCCCATGCCCGGTGCCATGTCCGAACTTCTCGCCGTACCCCGCCCTGGTGATCACATCCCGCGCCGCCTTGTCTACTTTCTTGCCGTGCGCGCCTGGCTTAATTGAAGCAATCGCAGCAAGTTGCGCTTCGAGGACGACCTTGTAAATCTCGCGCATCTGCGGGGCGACGTGGCCGAAGAAGAGGCAGCGGGTGAGGTCGGAGCAGTACCCTTTGAAGCGGGCGCCCCAATCGACGAGGAGGGGGGAGTTGGCTGTAAGTTTTGTGTTGCCAGGACGATAGTGCGGGAGCGAGCCGTTGGCCTGGGCGCCGACAATCGAATCAAATGAGGAATTCAACGCCCCCCGGCGGCGCATTTCGAAGCCGAGGAGGCCGGCGATTTCGTTCTCCGACTGTCCCGCTTTAAGTTGTTGTTTGACAGCGACAAAGG
Source organism: Phycisphaerae bacterium (assembly GCA_051955985.1). Classification (GTDB taxonomy): domain Bacteria; phylum Planctomycetota; class Phycisphaerae; order WQYP01; family WQYP01; genus DATKPA01. The sequence goes on from JBQCGD010000169.1 coordinate 1,969, forward strand.
CGCCTTCGGCGATGCGGATCGCTTCTTCCATGATGGCGATTTCGTGCTCGTCCTTGATCTGGCGCGGCTTGTTGATGATCTCGGCGATCGGGGTGAGCCTGGTGCGGACGCGGGCTTTTTTCAGCAGGTCCTGCAAGGAGTTATGGCTTTTCAGCGTGAGGGATTCGGACTGGACGCCGAGGGAGGGAAGGCTGAGTTTTTTCACCTGTTTGGCGACTTCGTCCAGGATCGACTTTTTTCGCATGACGGTGTTCACCCAGGCGGCTTCGCGGGTGATTTGTTCTTCGTAGCGGGAGTCGCTGATGAGGAGGAGGTTGTCGCGGGTGAGGATGGCGTAGGAGTCGTCGCCTTCGAAGCCGGTGAGCCAGGAGACGTCGACGAAGTTGGTGACGAGTAGGGCGGGGAGCTTGGCGGCTTTCATGGCGGCGCGGACTTTTTCCACGCGTGCGGCGAGGTAGGGTTCGGGCGTACGGGTTTGCACGGGGGAAGTGGTGGCCATGCGGCTCCTGTGTCAGGAAACGAACGCGGAAGTATACGGCAAGGTTCGGGGCTGTGAAAGGATTGTACGGGGTCTGGGGCATGTGATGGGGTGCGTGTGGGTGTGGGGGGAGATTGCCAAGTGTGGGAACGTCGTTGGCAATCTGTCGATTTTGGCTCAAAAATGCGGGTGGGGGATTGCCTATCTTTACAGGGGGTGGGCGGTGCTCAGGTGATTGGCGGTTTTTGGGGGGGAAGCGGTAGGATGCGGGGGCTTTGAAGGAGTGGCGATGGACGGTGCGCGGTTGTGGCTGGTGCGGCATGGGGAGACGGATTGGAATGCGGCGGGGCGGGTGCAGGGGCATACGCCGACGGAGTTGAATGAGCGGGGGCGTGGGCAGGCGCGGGAGATTGGGCGGCGGCTGAAGGGGCGGGTATTTGCGGGGGTGTGGTCGAGTGATTTGCCACGGGCGTATCAAACGGCCCAATTATTGGTGGAAAGTGCATCATTTTCGCTGGAGATTGAGCGCTCTGAGCGGCTTCGGGAGCGGAGTTTTGGGAAGTATGAGGGGATGACGACGCCGGAGATTGGGGCGGCGCGGACGGCGCTGGGGTTGAATGCGACGGGGGACCTGGCAGATTGGACGGGGATGCCGGGGGTGGAGAGCAATGATGTTTTGTGGGAGCGGGTGTCGGGGGAGTTGGGGCGGATTTCGGAGGGGCATGCGGGGGAGGATGTGATGGTGGTGACGCATGGGGGGGTGATTGCGCGGGTGGTGTATCGGGTGATGGGGATACCGGAAGGGGTGCCGCGGCGGTTTCCGTTGTCGAATGGGATGGTGGCGGTGGTGCAGTGGCGGGGGGATGCGTGGGATTTGTTGACGGTGATGGATTTGGGGTTGGCGCTGGGGGAGGGAGGGGTGGGGAGGGATACGAGTCGGGGGGGGTGAGGGAATTCAGAATTCAGAATTCAGAATTCA
>JBQCGD010000170.1:0-92422 GCA_051955985.1 Phycisphaerae bacterium
CCCGCCACCACCCGCCGCCACGTCGCTTCCCGCGCCTTGATCCGCTTCGCCGAAATCGCCATGAATACCTCCGTTGCTCAAACGAAGCCATCTTGACGACGACAGCGATCAAATTGAAGATGTGGTTCGTCGAACGCACACCCTTTACTTTAGCCCTTAGGCCGGCGCGTCGCAGCAAACGGTCCCAGCAGTGGGCAACATAGTCGATGTGGTTGCCAATGCCGTTCGATCCTGCCTTCGTGCGTTGAAGAGGAATCCCGTTCGGCGTCAGAAACACCAAGTCTGCGTATTGCTTCTCGGCAGGTTGAGGTCTGATCTTCAGATACTCATCGAGCCATACCCGTGCCATCGGATGCAACGGGATTAAACGCGCGACCCGGCCTGTCTTACGTCGCCGGTAGTCGAGCAGCATCCCCGACTTGTCGAACAGGCTGAACGAAAGGTGGGCGATGTCGGCGTTGTCCATCGCGCCGCTAAGGGCGAGCCCGATCCATGCCTTCTCCTGAACGTCCGCATGTTCGATGATCGTCCAAAGGTCTTCCGGGGCCCAGGACTTTTCCTGCCGCAGCCGGCGATCGCGGATCGTGGATTGGGGCGGACGTACAAAGTAGCTTCCGAAATTGGGTTCGCGCGCCAGCAGACCCTCGCGCTTGCAATAGCTGAAGAATCCCCGCACCGTGGCAACGCAACGAGCTAGGCTCGTCGGCGATCGCTTCGCCATCGCCTCTGCGTACACTTGGAAGTGCTCGGGACCGATTTCGGACAGCGTCCAGTCCGCAAACTTCCGTTCCCGAACCTCGAAACGCCCGAATGCAATCAACGTTCGCTGGTAGTCAGCAAGACTCACTCTGGAGATCGGCTTCGGGGTTCCAGTCATGACCCGATGTTCCAGGAATTGGAAGTAGCGGCTGAGGGCCTCGCGAAGCGGAAGATCATCAAGCACCCGCACCGGGGTGGTTAGCGCGACATCGACCTCTTCCTTCAGTTTCGCCCAGCAGGCCGCTACCTCATCCAACGGCACGGATCGTGCACAGACGAAGCGGGTTTTGCCGCGATACCAGACAGTCCAACCTGATCGAGTAGGCGTGAACGGCTCCAGCGAACGCTTCACGCGAACTGGCACACGGTAGGGGGGTGGCATCCAATCGAATTCGGCTTTGTAGTCGCGCATTGCTCGGTATTCCTGCGGCGCATTATGTTTTCCATTATGTTTTGCCAGAATACGAGTAAAATGTCTGAAAAACCAGAGGTTTTATACTGATGTAGCAAAGCACTGAAAATCCTTGTGTCGCCGGTTCGATTCCGGCTCTGCCCACATTCGAAAAACCCCTCGAAAATGCGAGAAATCGCCGGGATTCGAGGGGTTTTTGTTGCGCCCTCTCCGACGTCGCGCCGACGGCACAAGCGGTCTCTGTGTACGCCTTTCCCTGACATTGGAATTAGCGTTTCGCCAATTCCTGAGGCATCTGGCGGTCATACACTAGCTGTCGTTTCGGGCGCGCGGTGAACCGCGGCGAAACCGTTTTCAGGAGTTCGCCATGGACGAGAGATTTGCAGTTCGGACATCGGAGCAGTCAGGGTTGCCTTCCGTTTGGCTTTCTGATCAGGCAATGTGGGATCTGGCGCAGTACCTGGCCTCGCACGGAACCAGCGTGGAGTGCGGTTATGGTTTCTGCGAAAACGGGTTCGAGGTGAGCTTTCATGTCGTCGATGAGAACGTGGTAGAGAAACTACTCGACGACTGGCGGCGGTCCAGAAACGGCGTGCATGAGGCGTGGTGAGCACTCCGACTCGCTGGAGGGGTGGGAGAGGGAAGCGATTTGGACCGGCAAGGGATCGGTGGGCGACGGGGTGCAGTGCTAAAGTGCGCCAACGTGATGGGGAGACGTGCTTTACGGCGTGCTGGCCCGGGGAAAAGGTGCTGCGCTAAATTTTCCATCCTATTGCTGAGGGGGCGGCGGGGTAGAATAGCGAGCAGGTGAAGGCGGTTCACTTTCATGTCCCGGCGTTGTGAACCGTTTCCCGAAGAAGGTGGCATGGTGGAGGGGCTGTTGATGACTCTTCGTCGCAGTAAGCACGGCCGACGCCGCCAAGGAATTGCGGACCGGGGTGTTCGCGAGGAAGGGCACTCTCTTTCAAAGAAGACCACGCGAACGCCGCTTCCGGCGCGAGAGGCGCGGCGGCTGTTGAAGGAACTTACAGATCATCAAATTGAACTGGAGTTGCAGCACGACGAGTTGCTGCGGGCGAGATCAGAAGTGGAAGCGGCGCTGGAGCGCTATGCCGATTTGTTTGATTCTGCGCCGCTCGCCTATTTCATTGTGGAGCGCAATGGGGTCATACGCGAGGCAAACCGCGCGGCGGGCGAACTGCTCGGGCTGGATCGGCGGCAGATCCTGAACAGGCGGCTGGATTCGTTCATCGCAAGTGAAAGCAAGTTCAAGGTGACGGAGATCCTTTGGCGTGTATGTCACGGCGAGGAGAAAGCATCGTGTGAACTGATGCTGGGCACCAAAGCGCGGCGGAATGCGTGGGTGTGGATGGAGGCGGCATTTTCCGCGGCTCGCCGGGAATGCCGGGTGGCCATCCTGGAAACGACGGCGCGGAAACAAGCGGAAGAGAGCAAGCGGATGTATGAACGCAAGCTTCGCTCGCTGGCGCATCAATTGATGCACACCGAGGAACATGAACGCCGGAAGCTGGCCAACGATCTGCATGACGGGCTGGGGCAGATGCTGTCGCTGATATGCCTGAAATTGCGCGACATCGAGGAGGGGGAGAATCGGGCAGTGCTACACCAGCAGTTGAAGGAGCTCACGGCGCTGGCGGAGCGTGCGGCACATGACACACATCTATTGACGTTCAGCCTGTTTCCTCCGCTGCTGCAGGAGCCGGGGTTGGTGCCGGCGGCGCGGTGGCTTGCTGCAGAAATGAAACGGGGATACGGCTTAAGGGTGAATGTGGAGGATGACGGGAAGCTTCTGTACCTGGCCGACATGGTCAAGGTGGTGCTGTTCCGCTGCATGCGGGAACTCCTGATCAACGTGGCGAAGCATGCCCGGGCGGAGAAGGCGAGGATCAAATTGTCGAAGGAAGACGGCTCTGCGTGCCTGCGTGTCATCGATAACGGGGTGGGGTTTGCGAAGAGATCGGCAGAAGAGAGAGGGGCAGACGAACTGGCGAGGAATGGATTTGGCCTGTTCAGCATCCGGGAGCGCCTGGAACATCTTGGGGGGCGACTGGAGGTTCAATCGGAGACTCGAGCAGGGAGCTGCGTGGAGGTACGAATTCCCCTGAAGTGTGAAGGGTCGAGGGAACCGGAGGCTGGCCGATGACTAAGACATTCCTGCTGGCCGATGATCATGCGATTGTACGGAGAGGGCTTCGGGCCATTATCGAGTCAGAGTCGGATTTGAGAGTGGTTGGAGAAGCACGCACAGGCCGGGAAGCGGTCGCGATGGCGGCGCAACTTTGCCCAGACGTGGTGGTCATGGACATCAGCATGCCGGACCTGAATGGTGTGGAGGCGACGCGTCGCATCATCACAGCGGATCACAAGGTGCATGTAGTGGCCCTATCGATGTACGTTGACCAGCAATATGTGACGGAGGTGATGAAGGCGGGGGCGATGGCCTATGTTGTGAAATCGGGGACGGCGGGAGAGTTGTTGCAGGCGGTGCGGGCGGTTCTGGCGGGACGGCGGTACTTTTCGCCGCAGGTGAAGGAAACGTCGCGAGGGGGCGCACGAAGGGATTCCGGGGAAGGGATCGGCACGGTCAACGACCTCACTTCGCGGGAGCGGGAGGTGCTTCAACTGGTTGCGGAAGGCGCGACGACTCGGGCGATTGCGAAGGGGCTGGGGATATCGGAGTGCACGGTGAATGTGCACCGAAGAAATATCAAACGCAAACTGCGTCTGTGCAATGTGGCGGCGCTTACGCGGTGTGCGATCCGGGGAGGGCTTACGAGGATTGAGGGTGTGGAATAGGCCGGCAGGGATTCTGGGCGGCGCGGTTCCGATGCATCGGGCACCCTGGAATCAGCGGGAGCGGGGCGTGCGGCTCTTTTTTGAAAAATAATCACTTCTAACAAGGGTAAATTTTCCTAACGGCCAATAAAATGCTAGCGGAGCGAGTCTGGTGTTTGGCGCTGTCCCGGGCGATTGGCGGGAGCGCGGCCGCCAACGCATTCCCCATGGGGAAATTGAGGGGAGCAGTCGAACATGACGCAGGCAAAGGGAAGAGACGGCGATCGCCGCGCCTCGGCAGTGAAGTCCAACGCTATTCGGTTTCTCGTGGTGGAAGACCATCCGTTAATGCGACAGGCGATTGTGGATCTGATCAAGCGGGAATGGAATTCAGCGGCGTGCGACGAGGCGGGGGACGAAGTACTGGCGATGCAGCTGTTCGAGCGAAACCGGCCGCAGCTCGTCACACTGGATCTCTCGCTGGGGGATCGGAACGGGCTGGAGTTCCTGAAGTGGGCTGCGAAAACGGCGCCCGAGGTGCCGATCCTGGTGCTCTCCATGTATGAGGAAATGTACTACGCCGAGCGCGTGATTCGTGCCGGGGGGCGCGGCTATTTGAACAAGCGTGCGTCGCCCACCACGATTGTTGCGGCGATGCGGACCGTGCTCAACGGCGACTATTACCTGCATCGTGCAACGGCGAGCCGCATTCTGCAGCATCTCCGGGGCGACGTCAGCAATCCTGTCAGTTGGGGGATTGAGAAGCTTTCAGACCGGGAGATGGAGACGTTCGAATCGATTGGGGAAGGTCTTGGGAGCCGCGAAATCGCAGAGCGTCTTTATTTGAGCGTTAAGACGGTGGAAGCATACCGGCAGCGCATCAAGGAGAAGCTTGGCATCAGCACGAGCCCGGAACTGGCGCGCCGGGCGGTGGAATGGGTGCTGTCCCGGTCTGCGTGAAGTGCGCGGGCTCATTCGCGGGGCTGCGTCAGCGACGAGGCCAGTTCACAGGCTGCTGATCAGGAGTTCTCGCTGCAGCAGCAGTTCCTTCGGGAGGTCTCCACCGAGTTTGAGGAAGAAGAGTTCCTGTTCGACGATCTCATTCTTGAGCTCGTCGATGGGGACCTTCTGCAGCGCCGCAAGTCCTTCGGCGGTGATGCCGAGTCCCTCGAGATTCAGATCGTTCCAGCGCGGCATCCATCCCAACGGCGTTTCAATGGCATGGGCGCGTCCCTGGCATCGCTTGATGATCCACTCGAGGACGCGCATGTTTTCACCGAAGCCGGGCCACAGGAATGCACCATCAAGCCCTTTTCGGAACCAGTTGACGGAGAAGATCCGCGGGCACTCGGACATCAAACGCCGCATGCGGATCCAGTGGACGAGGTAGTCGCGAATGTTGTAGCCAATGAACGGCAACATGGCCATGGGGTCGCGTCGGACGACGCCTTCTTCTCCTGCAGCAGCCGCAGTGGTTTCGGAACCGATGGTGGTGCCCACGTAGACGCCGTGCAGCCAGTTAAACGCCTCGTAAACGAGGGGGATGGTGGTGCTGCGGCGTCCGCCAAAGATGATGGCGGTAATCGGCACGCCTGCGGGGTCGGATGCGGCTTCATCGAGAGCGGGATTGTTGGTCATGGGGGCGGTAAACCGGCTGTTGGGATGCGCTGCCTTTCGGCCGCAGTCGGGTGTCCAGATTCTACCGGTCCAGTCGATGCACTCGTTGGGGAGCTCTTTTGTTTTGCCCTCCCACCAGACATCTCCGTCCGGAAGCAGGGCGACATTTGTGTAGAGAGTGTCGTGCGACATGCTTGCCATCGCATTGGGGTTGGTTGTGCTGTTGGTGCCGGGGAGCACGCCGAAGTAGCCGTTTTCCGGGTTGATGGCGCGCAACTTCCTGGTGGCGGGATCAACCCACATCCACGCGATGTCGTCCGCGACGGTGGAGACCTTCCATCCGGCCGCACGGTAAGCGGGCGAGGGGATCAACATGGCGAAATTGGTTTTGCCGCAGGCGGAGGGAAACGCGGCGGCGACATACGTTTTTTCGCCACCGGGGCTGGTCACGCCGGCGACCAACATATGTTCGGCCATCCAGCCTTCCTGCCGTCCGAGGTAGCTTGCGATGCGGAGCGCGAGGCATTTTTTACCGAGGAGCGCATTTCCGCCGTAGCCGGAACCGAAGCTCCAGATGGTGTTGTCCAACGGGAAATGGCAAATGTAGCGGCGATCCGGATCGCAGCTGCCGATGCTGTGGAGGCAGCGTGTAAACTCGAAGTCTTCCTCTTCGGGCCCCAGGGCGGTCCAGGCGATATCTCCCATGCGCGTCATGATGCTCATGCTGATGGCGACATAGAGCGAATCGGTGAGCTGCACGCCCACCCGGGCAAGAGGACTGCCGACGGGGCCCATAACGAACGGCACCACGTACATTGTGCGGCGTCTCATCGAGCAGCGGAAAAGGGAACTGAGCGTCTGATATGCGTCATGAGAGGACATCCACCTGTTGGTGGGGCCGGCGGCATCCTGGCCGGGAGTGCAGATGTAGGTGCATTGCTCTGATCGAGCGACATCGTTGGGGTGACTGCGGTGCAGGAAGCAACCGGGAAGTTTCTGCGGATTCAGCGGGAGGAGTATGTTTTGCTCGACGGCCTCGGCGGTCATGCGTTTGCGTTCGGCATCCGTTCCGTGGCACCAGACGACAGAGGTGGGTTGGCACAATTCGGCCATCGCTGACACCCACGCGCGCACCGCTTGAGGGGCTCCCCAGCCGGAAACGGGGGGTGTGAGGTCGGATTGAGTGGACATGCTCGTCATGGATAGCTCCCTTCAACATCAAGGCAATGAACAGCCTGCGGGGCAGATCGTGTTAGAGACGGTCGCATGTGCTGTTGAGCTGGTTGTTGCGGCACTCCCGTGAAGTGAACGGCGGCCGGTTCAGCAGCCGCCGTTGCGGCGTGCATCCAAGGACGAGGAGAACGGGTACCTTGCATAAACGGCGGTCGGCGCTGCGCGCCAGAGGGAGGGGGAGGGATAAATATCGCCGCGGTAACCGGCGTCATAAATCACGGAAAGTACGGATTCAAAGCTCGGTTCGCTGCCATGGTCATCGACCAGGCGATTGGCGCGGGCTTCGAGGAAGCTCACGGATGCGGCGGGAAGCCGCCGGGGCTGCTGACGGAGCATTTCGGAAACCATTTTCATGGATGCAGAAAGATCGGTGAGTGTGAGCGCTTCCTGGGACTCGGGGCGAAGAACGGCGAGCACCTCCAGCGTGTCCATGTCATACTTGAGAACCCGAACTTTGCTGCCTCTCTGGCCAACGTATCGGGCGTAGGCGGTGATGGCTTCCGCATCCCATTGGCTGGTGCGGGAGAACGCCGCGACCTGGGAGATAATTCCGTGCGAATTGTCGTGGGAATTGACGGCACAGATCAGCGAGCGATACCGCCCGGCCATGAGATCATCCAAGAGATGCTGACCCCACATGATGCGGATGTGCTGACACGCATCGGGGGTTTTGCTCGGGTACGCGTCAGGCACGAGAATGATCCGATCTGCCACGTCTTCCTGCATGAGCTGATCGCCGGCTCCCTGATAAATAGCGGGTCGCGACTGTGTGAGCATACGCGTCTCTCCTTCGCATTGAATGATGATCCGTTGCGGGGGCTGTGCGTAAAGCCGCGGGGCGACGGCTTGTCACGCGGGCTATGCAGACGGGTGCCAGCCGCCGTCAATCCAGAGCTCGCCGGTCATGGCAGAATTGTGGATCATGAAGACGATGGCCTGGGCGATTTCGTCAGGACGAATGAGCCGGCGAAGTTGGGTGTAGGGGAGGATCTTGCTTTCAATGTATTGCTGGCCCAGGGCCCGGACCATGGGAGTGTCGGTGAAGCCCGGGTGGATGACGCCGCAGCGGACGCCGTGAAACATGGATTCCTTCATGATGGTGCGTGCGGCACCTTCGAGGCCGCTCTTGGTTGCGGCGTAGGCCAATTGCCCCTTGTTGCCCTGGGAGGAGACGGACCCGATGAAGATCGCCGTTCCCTGCACGTGTTCACCGGGATCCCATTTGGCAATGTTTCGCCGGGCGCGATCGGCGGCGATGCGAGCAACCATTTCCAATGCCCAATACACGGGGGCCACCAGGTTGACCTCCATGACGAGGCGGAAGGTCTCTTCCGGATAAATCTTCAGTTCGCGGGTGGTTTTGTCGATTTGCACGGCCAGAGAATCGCGGGTAATGCCCGCGGCGGGCACGACGATGTTGACAAGCACCTTTTGGCTTTCCATTTCGTCGAAGACGCGCCGCCGAAAGACGGCGTCGGTGGTATTACCGATGAAGGGGAGCACCAACTGCGGGGGGTTCGGCACATCTTTGACGGCTGCGGCGGTTTCGTTGACGGAGGGGCTGACATCCACCAGCCCAATGGCTTTCAAGCCGCACCGGGCGAGTTCCAATGAAACCGCTTTGCCGATCCCACTTCCGGCACCGGTAATCAAAGCCGTTGCACCAGCCAATTCCATGGGGGACTCCTTTTCAGCATTTCCCGGGGCATTCCGATAGAATTGCGGTTCGACGGTGGAGGGATTCCTCCATTGCGAGGGCGGCCCCCGGGGCGTTATGGACTCACGCCGTCTCGCAGTTCCACATTCTAGGCCTTCGTTGTGCACTTGTGCAACAAAAATTTTGCACTTGCATCATAGGAGAGGAAATGGCAACTCAAGCCGACGACACCCGCACCCTCCGGATTCGCAAATATCCGAACCGGCGCTACTACGACACGACACGGAGCCGGCACGTTACGCTCGAAGAAATCCACTCGCTGATCCGAGAAGGGTACGATGTTCAAGTGACGGACTCGCGGAGCGGCGAGGATATCACGGGAAAAATTTTGACGCAGATCATCGTCGAGCTGGACTCGCCCAAGCTGGGGGTGTTTCCAGTTCCCCTGCTGCACAAGCTGCTGCGCTCGAGCGAGAAGATTGTTACGGACTTTGTGCAAAAATACTTCAACGAGGCCCTTGATTCGTTTCTCGACTCTCAGCGGAACATGGAGCACCTGATGCGTTCGGCGATGGGGCTGCCGACAGGCGGACCGATGGTTGCCGATGTGACCAAGATGTTCTGGTCGCCCCTGAAGAGTGTCCCATGGGGTGCTCCCCCGCCGCAGCAGGCCGCACCGGCAACCCCGCCTGCAGCCCCCTCTGTACCGGCGGAAGAGGAGTTGCGGGCCACCATCACCAAGCTTCAGGAGGAGATCGCAGAGCTGCGGCGTGCCGCGAAACCGCCGCGCGCGCGTGCCCGCAAGAAGAAATAATGCGGGTGTACCAAATTTTTTGTGCAAACGCACAAAATTTTCTTGACAGGGGGTGATCCAGGTTTTAGGCTGTTTCATGGCAGTGACGAGATCCGGGTGCGATACCGGTGCTTCAGGTTGTCCTTTTCTTGAGGAGATGCCATGGTCACGGAAACAGCAGAAGCGACGTCCCCCCCAGGTTCCGAGGTATCGGGCTTGTTTGGCCAGGTCTACGGGGCATTCGGAGAAACCATCAAGGTTGCCTTGAAAGCACAGGAAGATGCCGTCAAGTTCTGGGGGCAGGCGGTCGGGAAATCGACCCCTGTGCAGGCGGTTGCGGGCGAGCTCATATTCACGGCGGAGAAGAACGCTGATGAGTACATCCGGTTAATGGAAAACAGTTATCGCCGAAATGCGGACCTCCTGAAAAAAGCTCTCCATGCCTCGGGGAATGGCGGCACCGGGAACCTGGAAAAGCAGACTCGCGAATGGTGGGAGGCCTCCATGGAGGTTGCCCGCGACAACGCCCAGGATCTCGCCAATACGAATCTACGCGTTGCACAGTCCTGGACTGAGGCGCTCAGGAAAGGTGTACCGCCGCAGGTGGTGTCGGGAAAGTAACCATGGCGGAGCCGCCGCGAGCCGATGAGGTGACGGCGCCTCCGCCTGGCAAGAAGAAGAAGGCGTCTAAACCTTTGAAGTGAAGAGATGGGTTGAGGGCCTGCGTGGGAGGAGTGTTCCCGCAGGCCCAAGAACCAGGGAATTGCAGATTCTAAGAAACGCCGTGGTGGCTGCCTGAGATCGGACCCTTACGGCGGAATGGAACGGAGGCAGTTCATGAAGGGTGCAGTCCTACTCGCCGGCGGGTCGCGAACTCCGATCGGCGCGTTTAATGGTGCGTTGGCCGAGATGCCGGCGCAGGCGCTGGGTGCTGTGGCCATCAAATCTGCCCTCGGGCGAGCCGCCGTCGGGCCCGAGATGGTCGATGAGGTGATCTTTGGGAACGTCGTCGGCGCCGGCCTGGGACAGAACGTCGCGCGGCAATGCGGGATTGGTGCAGGGTTGCCCGTCAGCGTCGGTGCCACGACTGTGAACAAGGTGTGCGGATCCGGGCTCAAAGCTGTGATGCTGGCGTCCCAGGCGATCGGTGCGGGTGACGCGTCGGTCATCGTCGCCGGCGGCACTGAAAGCATGTCGCGGGCACCTTACCTCCTGGAAAAGGCACGCACCGGCTATCGCCTCGGCAACGGGGAACTGGTGGATGCCGTTATTCGGGATGGTTTGTGGGATGTCTATAACAACATGCACATGGGCGCCTGCGGCGATCGTTGCGCATCGCGGTATGGCTTTACTCGCGCCCAGCAGGATGACTTTGCGTCCGTCAGTTACAAGCGAGCCCTGGCGGCCCAGACGACGGGATTGTTCGCGGACGAAATCGTGCCGGTCGAGACGCCGAGCGGGAAGACCACAATTACCGTCAGCGAGGATGAAACGCCTCGAAAGTTCAACGAAGAGAAGCTTCGGCAGCTTCGACCGGCCTTCGGCAAGGACGGCACAGTAACGGCAGGCAATGCTTCAAGCATCAACGACGGCGCCGCAGCCCTCGTCGTTATCTCGGCAGAGAAGGCACAAGCGATCGGGGCTCGCACGCAGGCACGAGTCCTTGGCTACACCACGGTGTCGCGGGAGCCGGAATGGTTCACGCTGGCGCCGGTCGGCGCCATGCAGAAGCTCATGGATCGACTGGCGTTGAAAGTGTCTGACGTGGATGTGTTTGAAATCAATGAGGCCTTCAGCGTGGTGACAATGGCCGCGATGAAGGATCTGGACATCCCACACGAGAAAGTGAACGTGCATGGAGGCGCCGTTGCGCTCGGCCATCCGATCGGCGCCAGCGGCGCCCGCGTGCTGGTGACGTTGATCAATGCGCTTCGCAAGCGTGGCGGCAAAATCGGCATTGCCTCCTTATGTATAGGGGGCGGGGAGGCTGTTGCGTGTGCTATTGAAGTGCTCTGAGGCCAGTCGGTCGGTTCATCTTCGCGGCACGGGGCTGAAGAAGGCCTCCTGTCTGCGGGTCGAGGGGGCCGGGTTTCGGGTAACTGGCCATACCCGACCCCTTCGGAATTGGGATTCGCCTGGCCTGACGCGAAGGTACAATGGGATGAGCGTGTAACACCGAAATTGCTCCTTGCTGGTTGGTGATGAGCAGGAATGAGCCATGAAAACCGTTCCGCCTGATTATCAGCAGCTGTTCCAGATGTGGCTCGAGTTTGTGTCGGAAATGGCCAACGCCGCCGCCAGCGCGGGCACGGCCGATCCGGTCGAGGCCGCACGGCAGATGCGCGATGCTTACTTCCAGGTATTGAGCCGCCAAATCGACGAATACTTCCGTTCACCGCAGTTTCTTGAAATGATGAAGCAGTCGACGGAAACGGCCATCGCCCTTCAAAAGCAGGCGAACGACTTTTTTGAGCAGTCGCATCACAGCATCGGTGGTGTTGCCCGGCAGGATGTAGACAGCCTGATGATGGCGGTGCGCCGCTGTGAAACGCGGGTTTTGGATAAGCTGGAAGGAATTTCACGCAGGCTCGACGACCTTGAAGGCGAGGCAGCAAAAGCTGCATCCGAAAACGGAAAGAGCTCGCGTCGATCGTCATGATCACCCCATTTAAAGGGGGAAAATTGCTATGTCAGCCAGCAGCGCCATGTGGGATACCTGGATCGACGGGCTCGTTAATGAGTCTGTCAGCACCGCCAGGCGGGCGGCGCGGGTTCCCTTCCTTTACTCTCGTGCGCAGCGCGTCCGCAAAGGGGTGACGCCATCCGAGGTCGTCTACGAAGAGGACCGCCTCAGGCTCTTGCGATATGAATCTTCGGCGATCATGCCGGGCACTACCCCGCTGATCGTTGTCTTTGCACTCGTCAACCGGCCGTACATACTCGACTTGAAGGAGAACAAGAGCGTCATTTCGCATTTTGTACGTCGTGGATTTGACACCTATCTTGTCGATTGGGGCGTTCCGACTTCGGCGGACAGGCAGCTTGCGCTGGACGACTACATCAACGGGTACCTTCTCAACTGCGTCGAGCATGTCCGTGAGCGTACCGGTTCGAAGAAAGTGAGCCTCCTGGGTTACTGCATGGGCGGCACGATGAGCAGCATTTTCACCGCCCTGCAACCGACGCTTGTCAGGAATCTGATGCTGATGGCTGCAGGGATCGATTTTTCCACGCGCTCGGGGCTTCTGAATCTGTGGACGGATTCAAAATACTTTGACGTGGACAAGTTCATCGATGCGTTCGGCAATTGCCCCGCGGAATTTCTGCAATCAGCCTTTCTGATGCTTAAGCCGGTCTCAAACATGATCGAAAAGCCGCTGAACTTCTGCGAAAAGATGGGGAATCCGGATTTCGTTGACGATTTTCTCACGATGGAGAGCTGGCTGAACGACAATATTCCGGTCGCCGGTGAGACCTTCCGGGAGTTCGTCAAATATCTCTATCAACAGAACAGGCTGGTCAAGGGAACCATGCCGGTCGGCCGCCATGTGGTGAATCTCCGGAACATCACGTGCCCGATTCTCAACATCGTTGCGAGCAAGGACGACTTGGTCCCATGTGAGCAAAGCCTTCCGTTCAATGCCCTGGTGGGATCGACCGATCGCGCGACGAAGCAAATTGCCAGCGGGCACATCGGATTGGCCGTCGGGTCCAAAGCACAGCGGGAACTCTGGCCGGACGTCGTCCAGTGGCTCGTCGAACGGTCCGGCACGGAAAAAGAATCCTAAGCGTTGACCATGCACATTACGGATCGCCAGCGGAACGCCGGACGGCTTGATCGCCGCCGGCGTTCCGCCGGTCGATGCATATCCCAACGGCCCACTCTGCGCAAATGACGCCTACTCCTTGGCGGCGGTAACGTGCGGCGGGCGAGGCGCGGGAATGTTCTGGAATTGCGCTTCTTCGGTCGAGCCGTGCATTGCGGCTGTTGATGCATGGCCGCCATTGATTACCGTCTGGACATCATCAAAATATCCGGTCCCGACGAATCGCTGGTGCGAAGTGGCCTCGTAACCATCCCCTTCGCACGAAAATTCTGCAGCCTGGAATGCGGCGTAAGCCGACATACCGGAGTTCTTATAGGCTGCCGCCAGTTCGTACATGCCCAAATTCAGGCTATGAAAGCCGGCCAGCGTGATGAACTGGAATTTGTACCCCATGGCGCTCAGTTCGCGCTGGAAGCTGGCGATGGTCTCATCATCAAGTTTCTTCTTCCAGTTGAAGCTCGGTGAGCAGTTATAGGCGAGCAACTTGTTCGGGAAGTGCTTGTGTATTCCCTCGGCGAACTGGCGGGCTTCCGCGAGGTCCGGCTTGGAAGTCTCGCACCAGAGCAAATCGGCATATGGGGCATACGCCACGCCGCGGGAGATCGCTGATTCGATTCCCCCGCGAATCCGCCAGAAACCCTCGGCCGTCCGCTCCCCGGTGCAGAACGCACGATCGCGCTCGTCGATCACGGTATTCAGCAGGAATCCACTGTGCGCGTCGGTCCGCGCGATGATGACCGTCGGCACGCCCATGACGTCGGCGGCCAGCCGTGCTGCAATCAGCTTCTGGATGGCCTCGCGATAAGGAACGAGCACCTTCCCACCCATGTGACCGCATTTCTTGGCGCTCGAAAGCTGATCCTCAAAGTGGACGCCTGCGGCGCCAGCCTCAATCATGGCTTTCATGATTTCGAAAACGTTCAGATTGCCGCCGAATCCAGCCTCGGCGTCGGCCACCATTGGCGCGAACCAGTGCGTGTGATGTTTGCCTTCCGCATGATGTATCTGGTCCGCGCGAGCAAGGGTGTTGTTGATGCGCCGCACCAGGTTGGGAACCGAGTCTGCGGGATAGAGGCTCTGGTCCGGGTACATATGACCCGCGCTGTTAGCATCGGCCGCCACCTGCCAGCCGCTCACGTAAATCGCTTTCAGACCAGCGGCCACCATTTGAAGGGCCTGGTTGCCGGTAAGAGCCCCGAGCGCCGGCACGTAGGGCTCGGTGTGCAGCAGCTTCCACAGTCGATGGGCGCCTTTCCGAGCGAGCGTGTGCTCAATATGCACGCTCCCGCGCAGCCTGCAGACGTCCTCCGCGGTGTAAGTGCGTTCCACCCCTGTCCAACGTGGATTGGCACGCCAATGTTCCGCGAGCTCTGCCGCACTTCCGCTCGTCGGATAAGATGGATCTTCATGGGCGTGCCAATGCCCATTTCCGGTTGAACTTGCTCCGAGACTGATCATAACGGTTCCTTTCGCAAGGCGTTTTGCAGACGCGGCTTGTTACAGCCGCCCGTATGCAAACGACGTCAAAAACTCCGGGAACTGTGTGCTCCCGCTCAACTCCTGCAGCAGCTCGGCGCCGGCTTCCAATCGGCCGGACGCCGCGACATTCTCCCGCTGTCCATCTCGCAACCTGGATAATTCCTCCTTCACGAGGACTGATATCAGTTCAGGGGCTACCGTGCGCCCGTCCGAGAGCAGTGCACGATGATGCGCCCACTGCCAGAGCTGGGCGCGCGAAATTTCGGCTGTCGCGGCATCTTCCATCAGGTTGTTGATCGGGACGCATCCTTGGCCGCCCAACCACGCGGCGAGATACTGGATGGCGACGCTAATGTTGGTCCGCACCCCTTCCTCGGTGACTGTGTACGGCTGGGGAATCGTCAGGAGATCCGTCGGCGCTACGTGAACGTCGTCTCGCTTCCGGTCGATCTGGTGATCCCCTGCCAATTTGTTGAACGACTCTCTTGCCACCGGCACGAGTCCGGGATGGGCGACCCACGTCCCGTCGTGGCCGTCGGACACCTCCCGTTCCTTGTCGGCCCGAACTTTGCCGAGTGCTGCTTCATTTGCGTCGCGATTGCTTTTGATCGGAATTTGCGCCGCCATGCCGCCCAGTGCGTGAATTCCGCGGCGGTGGCAAGTCTGAATCGTCAACAGTGTGTACTGGCGCATGAACGGCACCGTCATCGTGACCAGCGCACGTTCGGAGAGAATCATGTCCTGGCGGTTACGAAACTTCTTGATGATTGAAAAGATGTAGTCCCAGCGACCGCAGTTGAGCCCTGCCGAATGGTCGCGCAGTTCCCAGAGGATTTCGTCCATTTCGAAGGCGGCGAGGATGGTCTCGATCAACACTGTCGCTCGAATGGTTCCCCGCGGAATGTTCAGTTGGTCTTGCGCCCAGTTGAAAACATCATTCCACAAGCGCGCTTCGAGGTGGCTCTCCAGCTTTGGGAGATAGAAATAGGGACCGGTGCCTCTTTCAATCAGCGCCCTCGCGTTATGGAAGAAGTACAGGCCGAAGTCGAAGAGCGATGCGCTGATGTACTCACCCCCGATCGCGACGTGCTTTTCGTCCAGGTGCCATCCGCGCGGCCGTACCATCAGCGTCGCCACCCTGTCGTTCAGGCGGTAGGTCTTTCCATCCGGTGTTTCGTAGCTGATCGCTCCGCGGACGGCGTCGTAAAGGTTGGCCTGTCCGAGGATCAGGTTGTCCCACAGGGGCGCATTCGCATCCTCAAAGTCGGCCATGAAGACATCTGCTCCACTGTTGAGAGCATTGATGATCATCTTGCGATCGACAGGACCGGTGATTTCGACGTGGCGACGCCGCAGATCCGGCGGGATTGGAGCGACCCGCCAGTCTGCTTCACGAACGGCCTTCGTTTCCGGCAAGAAGTCGGGCGTGATGCCCGCATCGATTTGCGCCTGGCGAGCCTGACGACAGTGCAGCAGTTGCTGCCGTCGATCTTCAAATTCGTTCGCCAGCATCTCGAGAAACACCATGGCTTCCGGGGTGAGTATTCGGGCGTACTCGGGTTTGACGGGTGCGAGAAGGTCCAGATCCGCCGACAGCGAGTGTTTCTGGCCAATGACGCTCATGACTGCTCTCCTTTGTGTTTCCGGACCGCGCTGTTCCCGGCAGCAGAGTTGAACGACAGCATGTGATCAGAGGTGGTTGGCGCGAACGAGCTTGCCGGACGTGAGAAACCTGCATTCGCCGGATTGGCAGCAATCGCCGGCCTCCACCGGCGGGTCATTCCGTCAGAGGGGGCAACGATCATTGTGCATACGCAAAATGAAAGCCAATCCCGTTTATTGTCACTTTATGATATGAAAAACACGAATCAACCCTAGGAGGTGTGCAATTGTGACGCGAGTGCATTACAGCACGTCGCTATCGCACAAAAAAGGGTATTTTTGCCCCCCCCCAGGGGGCGGCAAGTTTTTCGCTTTTGTTTTCTGTGATTCACATGTACATACCACCATTAACTCCGATCACCTGTCCCGTAATATAGCTGGCAGAGGGGCTCGCCAGGAACGCCACCGCAGCCGCAACTTCTGCCGGGGTGCCGAATCGGCCCAGCGGGGTTGCCGCATTCACCGCCTGTTTGGCGGCCTCGGGTATTTGACTGGTCATATCGGTCTCAATGAAGCCCGGCGCGACGGCGTTGACCGTGATCTTCTTGCGCGCCAGTTCGCGCGCCAGCGACGTGGTGAATGCAATCACACCGCCTTTGGATGCGGCATAGTTGCACTGTCCAAAGTTGCCCCATTGTCCAACCACCGACGAGATATTGATGATCCGCCCCCACCCTAGCTCCAGCATCGCCGGCAGAAACTCGTGCGTAACGTTGAAGATCCCTCCAAGATTTACCGCGATTACCTGATCCCAAAGATCGCGGCTCATTTTGGCGAAGGTTTTATCGCGGGTAATCCCGGCGCAATTGACCAGAATCGAAACGGTGCCGAGGTCATGCTGAATGGCGCCGACCATGTCAGAGACACCCTTTGCATCTGCAACATCGCAGGCGTAGGCCTTGGCTCGCACCGCCTTTTGTGCAAGCTCCGATGACAACGCTTCAGCCGCATCACGGCTATTGGCGTAATTGATGGCGATGTCGGCCCCCTGGCGAGCCAGTTCAACGGCGATGGCTCTACCGATGCCACGGGATGCTCCAGTGACCAGTGCAAGCTTTCCTTCCAACGGTTGCATGAACTACTCCTTTCCGGGCAGAGAGAGACGTTTCTATCCGCAGCATTTCCCGTCGATGGTGCCATTGCACATGCGTTTGCTGCTTTTTTACGACCTTACCCCCGATTTGCTCCTTCAAAAGCCGCAAAAGGCTAATTCCTCTGTAGGCAAACCCCCGGCGCCTGTTTCCAGTCATTATGAGCGATTGCGCCGGCGGACTACTTCGAAGATCAGATGGCGAAGGGATGCGGGTCTACGCGGTTGCTTCACAAGGGGCGGCTGTTGGGAAGTATTCGATCGGCCACCCGGCTTTGTATTGCGACTCTTCGGATATTCAGCGGGCGGACCAGCCCGCGCCCGCCGGCTGGGTTCTCCTGATTGCAGGGGCTCGCAGTGGCCGAGCAACTCATCATTCGCGCTCGAAATATGACGGAAGCATGCGCGCTTCTGCGAGTTTGTGGACGGGCAAAATGCGGCGACAAACTGCGATGCAACTTCGCGAGCGCGTCATCGCCCGCTCTTCATGATGTACCGGAATTCCGAGTATTCGAGGATGAACGGGGCCAATATCGTAAGTTCCAAAAGCTCAGGAATTGCATTTGCTTAGCTGTTCGCCGCGAGCAATGGAAGATGCTCGTCTCATACGAACATCCAACTGTGAAGGACGCGCATGAAGAAAAAAGTCCTGATTACCGGCGGCGCAGGCTTCATTGGTTCCCATCTCGCAAACGAACTCCTGCGGCACGACTACCAAGTGCGAGCCCTGGACAATCTTTCTCCGCAGGTTCACGGACCGGACGCTGTGCGGCCTTCTTATCTTGATCCTGATGTGCAGTTAATTGTCGGTGATGTGCGAGACCCCGACATCGTGCGCAGCGCGCTGAGGGATGTCGACGTGGTCTTTCACTTCGCGGCGGCGGTGGGGGTGGGACAAAGCATGTACGAGATCGAGAAGTACACCAGTATCAACAATATCGGAACCGCCGTGCTGCTGGAGGCCTTGATCAAAAATCCGGTGGAGCGGCTGATCGTCGCGTCGAGCATGAGTATTTATGGCGAAGGGCTTTATTCGGATCCGGAAGCGGGGCCCGTGTGTGTTTCGGAGCGGGGAATTGGGCAGTTGCGGGCTCACCGGTGGGAGGTTCAAAACGCCCGGGGCGAGGTGCTGATGCCCCTTCCCACGCCGGAGACGAAGACGCCCACCTTGTCGTCGGTTTATGCGCTATCGAAGTATGACCAGGAGCGGCTCTGCCTGATGACGGGACGTGCTTACAACATTCCGACGGTGGCGTTGCGGTTCTTCAATGTATTCGGAACATGCCAAGCGTTATCGAATCCCTACACCGGGGTATTGGCGATCTTCGCCGCGCGGCTGTTGAATGATCGGGCACCCCTGATCTTTGAGGACGGCTACCAGCAGCGGGATTTTGTAAGTGTGAAGGACGTCGCAACCGGCTGCCGGCTTGCAATGGAAACGCCGGAGACCGCGGGGGAAGTTCTCAATATTGGAAGCGGGCGATCTTACACAATTCGGCAGGTGGCAAATCGGATGGCCGAGGCCATAGGAAAACCCTACATCGAGCCGGAATTCACGGGGAAGTACCGGGTGGGCGACATCCGGCACTGCTATGCGGATATTTCACGCGCGAAGCAGCTCCTTGGATATGAGCCGCAGGTCATGCTCGACCACGGGCTGGTGGAACTTGCGGAATGGCTGGAGGGTCAAGTGGCATTCGATCATGTGGCGAAAGCACGCCAGGAATTGGACGCACGAGGGCTTGCGATATGACAACACGGCGCAACATCGGCCACGACAAGCGGCGGCCGGGGAATTTCGCGCAAAGCGGGGCGCCAAGCACGCGCATGCCGGCGGTGGGAATCACGGAATGGTTCCGTCCTGGTGAAGAGGCACGTGTTGAGCGCGTGCTGGGCGATTTGGAATCCCTGGGTGTGAAAGAATTGCGCACCGGGATTTCCTGGCCGGATTATTACACGGATGCCGGGCGGCGCTGGTACTCCTGGCTGCTGCCGCACCTGGCCAAAAGGGTCTCCGTGTTGCCGTGCCTCACTTATCGACCGCCGGCGTGGGGAGCCAACGAGAAGGCAGTGGAACCCCCCAAGGACCTGCGCTCATTCGCTGATTTCACCGACGATGTTATCTCGCGGTTCGAAGAATATTTCGAGTGGATAGAGTTATGGAACAAGCCTAACAGCGGGCGTTCCTGGGACGTCTCACAGGATCCAGCGTGGTTCAAGTTCGGGGAGATGGCGGGGTCCGCAGCATACTGGGCGAAGCAGCGCGGGAAGAAGACGGTGCTTGGCGGGATGTGCCCCATCGATGCGGCTTGGCTGCAGACGATGTGCGATCGCGGCGTGGCCGATTACATTGACGCGGTGGCGGTCCATGCGTTCCCCGTGACCTTCCAGCACGCATGGGAGGGTTGGCTGCCGCAGATCGAGCGCCTGCGCGAGGCGCTGCGCAGAAACAACAAGCAGTCGCAAATCTGGGTCACTGAAACGGGATATTCCACATGGCGGCACGATGAGCGTCGGCAATTGACGGCCTTTGTAGACGTGCTCGATGCACCCGTGGACCGCGTGTACTGGCATGCAGCCTACGATCTTGACCCGAATCTGGCGCGCGTCGACGGCTTCCATTCCGATGAACGTGAATTCCACTTCGGTCTGAAACGGTCGGACGGGGCAGCAAAGCTGCTCTTCCGCATCTGGCAGGAAGGAGGATTGCAGGCGGTTCGCGATGCCTACTGGCTGGGGAAGCCTTCGAGTTCGAGTAAGGGAGAGCGGCCGGTGCTGATTACCGGCGGGGCCGGATTTATCGGCACGAATGTGGCTCATCGGATTGCATCGTCGGGACAGCCGGTGCTGCTGGTGGATAACCTGTCGCGTCCGGGGGTCGAGCGCAACCTGCACTGGCTGCGGGAAACCCATGGTGACCTCGTCCAGATTGAAGTGGCGGACGTTCAAGATCCGCACATCCTGCGGAAGGCCGTGGAACGGGCCGCCAAGGTGTTTCACTTTGCCGCACAGGTGGCCGTGACGTCGAGCCTGACGAATTCGATTCACGATTTCGAGGTCAACGCCCGCGGGACGTTGAATCTCCTGGAGGCAATTCGCGCATTGGACAACCCGCCACCGCTGGTGTTTACCTCGACAAACAAGGTGTACGGCGGTCTGCCCGACGTGAAGCTTCGCGTAATGAATAACCGCTACGAGCCGGAGAACGCGCACCTGCGGGAGCACGGAATATCCGAAGCGCGGCCCCTGGATTTTCATTCGCCGTATGGTTGCTCCAAGGGAACGGCCGACCAGTACGTGATCGATTACGCGAGGACTTTCGGTCTCCCTGCGGTGGTGTTCCGAATGTCCTGCATCTTTGGGTTGCACCAGTTCGGCAACGAGGACCAGGGATGGGTGGCGCACTTCCTCATTCGTGCACTGCAGAATCAGCCAATCACGTTGTACGGCGACGGCATGCAGGTCCGGGATATCCTGTTTGTGGAAGATCTCGTCGATGCGTTCCTCCTCGCGCAGAAAAACATGGTCACCCTCGCCGGCCAGGCCTTCAATATGGGCGGCGGCCCAGCAAACACGATCAGCCTCCTGGAACTGCTGAACATGATTGCAGAACTGCACGGAAAGCGCCCGGATGTGCGATTCGGGGCTTGGCGGCCGGGAGACCAGCGGTATTACGTCTCCGACACGGCGAAATTCCAGGCGGCAACCGGCTGGAAAACTACAGTGGATGCTCGCGAAGGAGTCCGGCGTCTGTATGAATGGCTGCGCGACAATGTCGTGCCGGGGCGGGCGAATGCGGCGCGGCGGAATCCCAGCGTCTGGCCGGTGTTGGAACGCGAGCCCCATAACGGCGCCCGGACTTCACGTGCGATTCGGGAGGCGTCATGACATTACTGGAAAGCGCACCGAGTTTGCCACGGAACACCGACACCATGCGCGCTGCAGTGGTCGCCTCGCCCGGCCGCGTGGAAACGGTGGAGGCGCCCGTTCCGCAGCCGGCCGCGGATCAGATTCGGGTGAAGCTGCAGGGCTGCGGGGTCTGCGCATCAAACGTGCCGCCGTTTGAAGGGCGGGAATGGTTCAAGTATCCCATGGGTCCGGGGCACCTGGGTCACGAAGGGTGGGGAATCGTGAACGCACTGGGAGAGAATGTGCGGGCCTTTTCGGTGGGGGAGCGGGTGGCGATTATCTCAAACAATGCGTATGCAGAATACGACATCGCGGACCAGGGATCTGCAGTGAAGCTGCCCCCAGCACTTGCAGGTGTTCCCTTCCCGGCGGAGCCGCTCGGATGTGCAATCAACATCTTCCGTCGCAGCAACATTTGCCAGGGGCAGACCGTCGCTATCCTGGGAATCGGATTCCTGGGCGCCTTGTTGACGCAATTGGCGACGAATGTCGGAGTGAGGGTGGTGGCGATCTCGCGCCGTCCCTTTTCGTTGGAATATGCGAAGCAATTCGGTGCAGAGCACGTCACATTGATGGATGACCATCATCGGGTCATCAATGAAATGCGGGAACTCACCGGCGGGGCGTTCTGCGACATTGTGATTGAGTGCACAGGGAAGGAATGGCCGCTCAACCTCGCTGCGGAAGTGACGCGGGAGCGAGGAAGAATGGTGGTGGCGGGATACCACCAGGATGGCCTGCGCAGCGTCAACATGCAGTTGTGGAACTGGCGCGGATTGGACGTGATTTGCGCGCACGAGCGCGATCCGGCCATGTATCTCAGCGGGATGAACTTGGCCGCCAAGGCGGTGGCGAACGGCCGCCTGAACCCGGCGCCGCTCTACACGCATGTTCTCCCGCTGGAGCAGCTCGGCCATGCCTTGGAACTGACGCGCGATCGTCCCGATGGATTTATGAAGGCGCTTATCACGATGTAGGGGTGCGCATGCGCGTGCTGATGACAACCGACACCGTTGGCGGAGTCTGGACGTACACGCTCCAACTCGCAAGCGCTCTCGCCCCCATGGGCGTTTCGGTCGATCTCGCAACCATGGGGAGCGGCATCAGCGAAGCGCAGCATGCGGCCGCCGGCGAGATCCCGAACATCCGGCTGCATCCGTCCTCCTTCAAGCTGGAATGGATGCAGGACCCCTGGAACGATGTGGATCGAGCACAGGAATGGCTCCTCGAGCTGGAACAACGGACGCATCCGGATCTGGTGCATGTCAATGGATTCGCCCACGGCGCGGCGCCCTTCCTTGCACCGGTGCTTGCCGTGGGCCACTCCTGCGTGCTCTCATGGTGGCAGGCCGTGCGGCATGAATCTGCACCCGCGGAATGGGCGACGTATCAACAGCGCGTGCGGGAAGGATTGCAGGCCGCCGGGCACGTGGTGGCGCCTTCGCGAAACATGCTCGACTGTCTTATCGAACACTATGGGCCTCTGAATTCCTCCGAAGTGATTTACAACGGACGCTCCGCGGCGATTTTTAAGCCGGCCGCCAAATTGCAGATGGTGTTTGCCGCCGGACGGTTGTGGGATCCGGCAAAGAATATGGCCGCGCTGGATGCTGCCGCGGCCGAAATCTCGTGGCCGGTATGGGTCGCCGGTGACACTCGCCCTGACGCCGGCAAGACCGAACCCACGCACGCGCGGCTGCT
This sequence comes from Phycisphaerae bacterium, assembly GCA_051955985.1. GTDB lineage: Bacteria > Planctomycetota > Phycisphaerae > WQYP01 > WQYP01 > DATKPA01. Next base: position 22,936 of record JBQCGD010000170.1, read on the forward strand.
GGGGAAACTCACGGAGCGGCAGATTGCTGCGCGTCTGGCGGCGGCTTCGATTTACGCCTTCCCTGCGAAATATGAGCCGTTCGGGCTCTCTGTGCTGGAAGCCGCGCTTTCGGGTTGTGCGCTGGTGCTCGGCGACATTCCTTCTCTCCGCGAAATCTGGCGTGACTGCGCGATCTACGTGCCGCCGGAAAATGTACGTGAGCTCGTCCAGGCCTTGAGATACCTGATTCACGATTCAGGGGAGCGGGCTCGCCTGGCGGGGATGGCCCGGTTGCGCGCACGGGAGTTTTCGCCCGAGCGCATGGCCAAGGGCTACATGCAGGCCTATCGAAAACTGCTGTCAGGCCGAACGCAAATGGAACTTCAGTACGCGAGGTGATCTTCATGCGGATCGCGATGTTCTATCATTCGCTGCTCTCGGATTGGAATCACGGCAATGCCCACTTCCTGCGGGGCGTCGCGACGGAACTGCAGCAGCTCGGACATCGCGTCTCCATCTACGAACCGCGGAACGCCTGGTCCATGCAGAACCTTGTAGCAGAACACGGCGAAGCGCCACTCGAAGCATTTGAGACGGCGTATCCGTCGCTTCATGCAAAGCGATACGAGCTCGAGACAATGGACCTCGAACAGGAATTGCTGGCCGACGAGCCTGCGGATGTGGTCATCGTACATGAGTGGTCGGATCATACCCTCGTGAAGAAAATCGGTGAGTTGCGGGCCAGGACGGGCGCGTTCACCCTCCTTTTCCACGACACCCACCACCGGGCGATCACCGACGAAAGCGCGATGGCCAAGTACGATCTCGGGCACTACGACGGCGTGCTGGCCTTTGGAAAGGTATTGCGCGACCTGTACCTGCGGCGGCGTTGGACGAGACGGGCCTTCACGTGGCACGAGGCTGCCGATACGCGGGTGTTTTTCCCGATTTCCGGATATCCCTGCGAAGGCGACCTCGTATGGGTGGGCAATTGGGGTGATGACGAGCGTACATCCGAACTGCAGGGATTTTTGCTCTCTCCCGTGAAGCGTCTGGGCCTGCGAGCACGCATTCACGGCGTGCGGTATCCCGAATCGGCGCTGATGGCGCTCAAGGAGGCTGGAATCCAATATGCCGGATGGCTGCCGAATTTTCTCGCGCCCGAGGTCTTTGCCCGCTTCAAGGTCACGGTGCACGTGCCGCGCCGGCCATACGTGGAAGCATTGCCGGGCATCCCAACCATCCGCGTGTTCGAGGCGCTGGCCTGCGGAATCCCGCTTGTGTGTGCGCCGTGGAACGACAGCGAGGGACTCTTCACGCCGGGAAAGGACTACCTCGTCGCGCGCGACGGGAAGGAAATGGATATGCACCTGCAGCACGTCCTGAGCGATAAGTCCCTCGCCGGCGATTTGGCGGCGCATGGGTTGCACACCATCCTGTCGCGGCACACCTGCGGACACCGTGCTGTCGAATTGCTGGGCATCATTGAAGAACTGAAATCAGGGAAGACCGCGCCGTCGGAAGAGCTGTCCCTGATGTCGGTGGAAAGTTGATCTTGTGGGAGCCACCATGCGGATAGCGTTTTTCGGTTCATCGCTGGTATCGTCGTACTGGAACGGTGCGGCCACCTATTATCGAGGGATCTTGCGGGCGCTGCACGAACGTGGCCATGAGATTACGTTCTATGAGCCGGACGCATATCAGCGGCAGCAGCACCGGGACATCCCCGATCCACCCTACGCGCGCGTCGTCGTCTATGCCGGCGATGACGACCGAGCCCCCATCAAGGCGCTGGAGCAGGCGCAAGGTGCCGACCTGCTGGTAAAAGCGTCCGGCGTTGGCGTTTACGATGAACTGCTCGAGGCCGCAATCCTTGACCGCAAAAGCCCCCGCAACCTCGTGGCTTTTTGGGATGTCGATGCGCCGGCAACGTTGGACCGCGTGCAGCAGAATCCAGCAGATCCGTTCACACGGCTGATCACTAAATACGACCTGGTACTCACCTACGGCGGCGGCGAGCCGGTGGTGTCGGCATACACGGCACTGGGAGCAAAGTCGTGCACGCCGATCTACAACGCGCTGGACCCCGCGACGCATCACCCCGTCACGCCCGACCTGAAGTTTCAGGCCGACCTGGCGTTTTTGGGAAATCGCCTGCCCGACCGCGAAGCCCGCGTTGAGCAGTTCTTCCTTCAAACCGCCGCGACACTCCAGGATCGCTCTTTTCTGCTCGGCGGGGCCGGATGGCAGGGCAAGCCCATGCCGTCGAACGTGAAGTATCTCGGCCACGTGGGGACAGGTGATCACAACGCGTTCAACTGCACGCCGCTGGCGGTGTTGAACATCTCCCGTGATTCAATGGCCCGTTATGGCTTTTCCCCGGCGACCCGTGTTTTCGAAGCTGCAGGGGCCGGAGCATGCCTCATCACGGATTACTGGGTCGGCATCGAACAGTTTTTCGAACCTGGCGACGAGGTGCTGGTGGCGAAAAACGGCGAGGAAGTGGCTCGCCACGTCAACGGGCTGACGCTTCCCCGGGCTCGCCGCATTGGCCAGGCGGCGCTGCGGCGGGTGCTGGCGGAGCATACTTACGCGCACCGGGCAGTCGAACTCGAAACCGTTCTCGATGCCCCGGCGTCGCGCCATCGGGCGACGGCCTCGATCGCGCAGTTAACGGCCTGAACTGTCTTTTGTAAGAACAAATCGCTCTGAGGGGTACATGACGATCGCAACACCGCACGTTTCTGAAGAGTCTCCCGCTGTTTCGCAGTCATTGAACATCGTGGTCATCGGGTTGGCGATCACGAGTTCCTGGGGAAACGGCCACGCGACAACCTATCGCTCGTTGATTCGCGAACTGCGGCGCCGCGGTCACCAGGTTCTGTTCCTCGAATGCGATCGCCCCTGGTACCGGGACAATCGCGACATGCCGAACCCTCCCTTCTGCCGCACGGAGATATATAAGGATACTCTGGATCTTAAGAGTCGATTCGCCGCCGATGTGCGGGATGCCGACGTGGTAATTGTCGGCTCTTACGTGGCCGATGGAATCGCCATCGGTGAATGGGTGACGGCGACCGCAAAAGGAGTGACCGGCTTTTACGACATCGACACGCCGGTGACGCTCGCAAAGCTGGGACGCGGGGAAATCGATTATCTCTCGCCGGCGCTCATCGCTCGCTACGACCTTTACCTCTCTTTCACGGGCGGGCCGACCCTCCGCCGACTCGAAGGCAAATACGGTTCCCCCCGCGCGTTGCCCCTCTATTGCTCCGTCGATCCCGAGTTGTACTTTCCGGAGCATGCCCCCGTGGAGTATGACTTTGGGTATCTCGGAACCTACTCCGGTGATCGCCAGCCCACGGTCGAACGGCTCTTATGTGCACCGGCGCGAAACTGGCCTCAAGGCAGGTTTGTTGTAGCGGGCCCGCAATATCCCGATTCGCTGCACTGGCCGGCGAACGTCCACCGGATAACGCACCTGCCGCCCGCGGAACATCGGGCCTTTTACAACTCGCAGCGGTTCACGCTCAACGTGACGCGGGTCGACATGATTCGCGCCGGATACTCCCCGTCCGTCCGCCTCTTCGAAGCGGCTGCGTGCGGAGTCCCCATCATTTCGGACTGGTGGGAGGGGATCGATACCTTCTTTGCAATTGCCAAGGAGATTCTCATCGCGCCGACCACTGCCGACGCTGTCTGGTACCTGCGCGAAATGCCCGAACACGTCCGCCGCGACGTGGGCAACCGCGCCAGGACGAAGGTGCTGTCGCACCACACGGCGGCACACCGGGCGGAAGAATTGGAACGCTATTTACTCGAAGCGATCAAGCATGCATGAAAGGAGCAGGACCATGGCCAAATCAAAGAGCAGTTCGAGGCGCTCTCAGTCGCGATCCAGTACTGGAGGGCGATCGAAAGCCGCGAACTCCGGCTCGCGTTCGAGCGGGCGTTCCAGTGCCCGTTCGGGCGGGCGAACCTCGCGCAGCGCAAAGCGGACGACCGACCACGAGGAAATTCGACGCTGGGTGGAAGAGCACGGCGGGCGGCCCGCGACGGTGCGCGGCACCGAGCGCGGAGGCGAAGAGGCGGGCCTCTTGCGCATTGATTTCCCCGGCGGCGCTGGCCCTGAGTCGCTTGAAACGATTGAGTGGGATGAGTTCTTTGATAAGTTTGAGGAATCCAACCTGGCGTTCCTGTACCAGGAATCGAAACGCGGCGATCCTTCCCGATTCACAAAATTTGTGTCGCGTTCACCCGGGGAAGTTGCGAAAGGACGCACCAGAACGAAATCGCGTTCCTCAAGGCGGCGCAATCCGAAGGATTGAGCCGTTGCCATCGCGGCGTTACGCCCTTCTCAATGGTTCGACCGCCCGCGGCAGGGGCCGCGGCGCCGTTCTTCCCGCGGGATGTAGCAGCGTCTCAAGAAGCGTTACCTGCGATTGGAGCGATTCCACCAGCGCCTCAATTGGCGGCGCCGGCTCAGACGCAGTGAACATCGCGTGATACTTGCCCCGAAGCGCCATGAGTTGGAGGTGTGTGCCCTGTTCCACGATGCGACCGGCTTCCATCATGAAAATCTGATCGCAGTCAGTGACTGTCGAGAGACGGTGGCTGACCAGGATGATGGTGCGCGTGCCTTTCATCTGCTTCAGCCGCTCCGTGACGACGCGCTCATGATGCGGGTCGAGCGCGGAGGTGGGTTCGTCCAGGATCATGATGGGGGCATTTGTCAGCAGGGCGCGTGCAATCGAAATGCGCTGCCGCTGGCCTCCGGAGAGATTGGCGGCGTTCTCCGTCAGCAGCGTTTGATATCCCTGCGGAAGTTTTTCGATGAACTCCGCGGCGCCCGCCAGTTCCGCCGCGGCACGAATCTCCGCCATCGGAACGCCTGGGCGGCCGTACGCAATGTTCTCCGCTACCGTCGTGGGAAGCAGGACCGATTCCTGCAGAACCAGCGCAATGTGCCTGCGGAGATCAGCGATTTTGATGTTGCAGGCATCAATCCCATCGAGTTGAAGCGATCCCGCAGTGGGGTCATAGAAACGCGGAAGAAGATTGAGCAGCGTCGATTTGCCCACACCGGAAGCGCCCACGAAGGCGACCATCTGCCCCGGATGAATGCAAACATCCAGGCCGTTCAGGATCTTCTTGCTCGTGTCATGGTTGTACGCAAAGTGCAGGTTGCGAAGGGTGAGAGTGCGGGCCTGGCGCGGCAGCGAAACGGCCATCGGACAGTCCGTAATCTCGATGTCCCGATCCAGAATTTCGAATACCCGCTCCGCGCCGGCGGCGGCATTCTGCATCGTGGCGCCCGCACCCGTGAGTTTGCACAGGGGATCCCACAAAAGACCAAGGTAGGAAGTGAAGACCAGCAGATCGCCCAGCGTCATTCCATGGTGCGTGGCATTGGGAGCGAACTGGTCCCGCCACACAAGGTAGCCGCCGTAGCCGAAAACCAGCGATCCGCCGAGCCCCAGGATCGTGCCGACAATGAGCCAATACGCAACTTCCTGCCAGTGCAGCTTGAACCATGCGTGGATGCACTTGGTGATGGAGCCGCGAAAACTGGTGAATTCGTCCGACTCACGTCCAAACGCTTGAACAAGCGCTATCTGCGAAAGCGATCGTTGCGCGGCCGTCGTGAATTCTGCATCCCGATCCTTGCAGGCGAGCGATTCTTGTTTCAGCCGCCGGCCATAGTAAACGTTCGCCGCCGCAAGGAGGGGCGTGATCGAAAGCGCCAGCGTTGTCAGCGGCAGGGAACGCGTGCCGAGAATAATGGCCATCACCACAAGGGTCACGACCGCCACGCCGGTGGAGATGACGGTTTGCAGAATCGCTTGCGGGCCCAGCGTGTCGTTCGTGAGGCGATAGAGAGCGTCCCCTTGCGGCTGGTTGCGGTGATAGTGGAGGTGAAGGGCCTGGAGCTTTCGAAAGAGATCGCACCGAACCCGCATCAGGCCATTGTAGTTGATGTGATTGGTCAGGAGGTTCCGCGTCATCGTGAGAAGGTCCCCAATGAGCTTGAACAACAGGGTCGCGACAGCCAGGGCGATGACTTGATGAACCTGCGAGTGCGGGAGCATCGTGAGGAACAGATGGTGGATGCCCGTGGTGTTCGGCGTCAACGTGAGGACGGAATCCACGAGGATCGCCATCGGCCAAGCTGCAATCAGGGACAGGGCGGTCTGCAGCGCAATCGTCCCGAGCAGCGCGGCGACCAGTCGGCGATCCGCCTTGAAATAACGAAGAGAACGGCGATAGAGCGTCATCAACTCTTCCCTGAGAAAAAGTGGACCAGCGCGGGCGTCCGTGCCTCGAGCGTCGCAAACAGCACAAGGGTGGCTGGCTGTTCTCATGGAAAACGTGGGGCCGCCCGATGCCGTTCCCGCATTGGCTGCAGCGAAATTCGCTTCTCCGGAAGTATCGACGTGCGAATGGGGGCCAATGCGTGCTAAAGGGCCTGCAGCGATGTCTTTGTGGGTTCCTTGCCGTACTTTTACTGGCGGGGTGGAACGGTTGCGCCAATGAAAACGCCTGCGCAAACGCGGGTCGAATTCTCGCTCGCAGTTGGCAGGGCACGTCCTTCCAGCAAATGGATGTCGGGCTCTGCGAGGATTACCCAAGCAGGGCACGGAGCCTTGCCCGCGCCCGCCACGACCTGGAGGTGTGCCGCAGCACTGGCGCAAAAGTGCTGCGAATCGCCTTCAGTTGGCTCGAAATGGAACACCAGCCGGGGACCGTGGATTTTTCGTTCTGGGATGCTTTCGTCACGATGGCCACCGACGAGTTCCACATCCGGCTCATCCCCTATGTGTGCTACACCCCCAGGTGGGCTGCTCCACCAGGCGCCGGCGACGGATTTTGGCATTCGCCTCCCCGAGATCCGGAAATGTTCGGGCAGTTCATGCGGATCCTGGTACGTCATTACAAATCTCGCATTCACTCCTGGGAGTTGTGGAACGAGCCGGACAATCCCGCCTACTGGACCGGCACCGTGGAGGACTACGCCCGCCTCGTCAAGGCGGGCTCCCGCGCGGTGCGCGAGGAGGATCCGGTGGCCAAGGTGGTGCTGGGGGGAATTGCGGGAACCGTCTCGTTCGTTGCCCGGCTCTTTCGAGAACAACACATCGCGCCGGCCATTGATGTGGTCAATGCCCATGCGTATTACGAAACCTGGAACGAAGACGCGATTGAGCGGATCCCGGAATACGTGGGAAAAATCGCAGATGTCATCGCGCAATGGGGAAGCCGGCAGCGTATCTGGCTCGCCGAAGTGGGGTACAGCGACTTTCGAAAATCCGGCGGATATGTCTCGGAGCAGTATGTCTCGCGCTTTGCGTTCGAGCACACCGCAGCTTTTCAGGGAGACGTGATACTGCGCGCCGCCGCCCTGGCGCGGAGCACAAATAAGGTGGATGTCTTCGCCTGGTATCGAATCAATGATCTTCCCGAAAGCCAGGAAGTGATTGGAGACGTCAACAACCTGCACCTGGGAATCATGGATGTCCACGGCGCGGAGAAGCCCGGTGTCTCCGCGTTCCGGGAGACCGTTCAACTCTTCGGCGCGAAGGAGGCGTGCGTCGATGATCAAATCGCGGTGGTCCGGCGGTTGGCCGGTGGCGGAGAGTTACACGCCTTCCTCGGTGCGCGCTCAACTCTGACAATTATCGGATGGGAGCGCGTTTCTTTGAGCGGCGAAGGGCGACGAAACGGGGAGGAACAAGCAGGTGCGGAGGAGCGAGCAGTGGTCATTATGCCGAGCGCTGGCGCGAGCGGGACGAAGTGCGTTGCGATGGGATTAAGCCGAAATCACATCCAAGTTGTGCATTTGCGCCTCAACGGGATTTTTCCACGCGGAACCCGTTGAGCTCGCACGTGGAATGCACAAAGGCATACTCATTGCTCAGGTTACGATGAATCATTGTGGGAGTCATCGCGCATGGCAGATAAGAAAGTCCGGGTTGCGATCGTCGGGGTTGGCAATTGTGCGTCGTCGCTCGTGCAGGGCGTGCAATTCTATAGAAACGCAAGAGAAGAAGAGTTCGTCCCGGGATTGATGCACGTCAATCTCGCAGGATATCACGTGGGAGATATCGAGTTCTGCGCCGCTTTTGATGTGGCGGACACGAAGGTGGGGAAAGATCTGGCGGAAGCCATCTTCGAGCGGCCGAACAACACATATCGCTTTTCACAGGTTCCTAGGACCGACGTTCCGCTGATGCGTGGCCCGACGATGGATGGAATCGGCAAATACCTGAAGGAAGCAGTGCGTGAATCCGCTGCAGCTCCGGTCGACGTGGCAAAGGTGCTTCGTGAATCTCGCGCCGACGTCGTGGTGATCTACCTGCCTGTGGGTTCCGAACGCGCCGCCGTATGGTACGCCGAACGTGCACTCGAAGCCGGGTGCGGCGTCGTCAACTGCATCCCGGTATTCATCGCCTCCCGCGGCGGCATGGCCAGGCGGTTCGAAGAGCGGCGATTGCCCATTATCGGCGACGATATCAAGAGCCAGGTCGGGGCAACAATCACGCATCGCGTGCTGACGCACCTTTTCCGTGAGCGCGGCGTCAAACTGGAACGAACCTATCAGCTCAATTTCGGCGGGAACACGGATTTTATGAACATGCTCGAACGCGAGCGGCTCGAATCGAAGAAGATTTCAAAGACAAACGCGGTAACCAGCCAGCTTGATTATGAAATGGCCGACGGGACGGCGCACGTCGGTCCGTCGGATTATGTGCCCTGGCTGGAGGATCGGAAGTTCTGCTACATCCGCATGGAGGGGACGACGTTCGGCAACGTGCCGCTGTCGTGCGAGCTGAAGTTGGAAGTGTGGGACTCCCCGAATTCGGCCGGGGTTGTGATTGATGCAGTGCGATGCGCAAAGCTGGCGATGGATCGAGGCGTCGGCGGAGCGCTGATCGGGCCGGCGAGCTATTTCATGAAGTCGCCGCCGGTGCAGTTCAGTGACGCCGAAGCACATGAGCGGGTGGAGGCGTTTATTTCCGGTGGAAGTCCCGCCGAGGCGCGGAGTGCAACCGCTCCGCGAAATCCCAAGGAACAGGTCGAAACGGAACGCGTTGAGACGGTGGCGGGCACCAGTGCGAACGGGCGTGCCGTTGTAAACCGGGGACGATCTGTGTGAGGGAGCGGCGGCGGAACCCGGAGTCACAGGGGCACAAATCACGCACAGAGGACGACGATGAAACTGGTGATCTTTGGATTGACGGTGAGTTCGTCGTGGGGAAACGGTCATGCAACCTTGTGGCGGTCCCTGATCCGCGCGCTCGGCCGAATGGGCCATGAAGTTGTTTTTTTTGAGAAGGATGTGCCCTACTATGCGGCGCACCGAGATCTCCTTGCGCTCGAGCGGGGGCAATTAGTTCTGTATCCGACATGGGATGCAGTGCGCGAAATTGCACAACAGCATCTGGACGATGCGGATGTGGGGATGGCGACGTCGTACTGCCCGGACGGGCCCACGGCAAGCGAACTGGTGCTCGAGAGCGGCGCCCGGGTGAAAGCGTTCTATGACCTGGATACGCCGGTAACGTTGGATCGAGTAAGCGCCGGGGAACGCGTGGACTATCTGCCTGAGGGTGGACTGGGGGCGTTCGACATCGTGTTGTCGTTTACGGGAGGCAAGGCACTCGGAGCACTGCAACGCGTGCTCGGGGCGCGTCGAGTCGCAGCGCTCTACGGAAGCGTGGACTCGGCCGTGCATCGCCCTGTTCCTGCAAACGAAGCATTTCGCGCAGACTTGTCTTACCTGGGCACCTTTGCCGCCGATCGGCAGCGGGCCCTGCAGCAACTCTTCATAGATGCCGCGCGACGAACGCCGGAGCGGAGGTTCGTCCTCGCGGGAGCACAGTACCCGGAGGCCTTTCCCTGGACGGACAACATCTATTTCGTCCGCCATTTGCCCCCGGGCGACCATCCCTCATTCTTTGCGGCATCGCGCTTGACGCTCAATGTGACACGCCGCGCGATGGCGGAGTACGGCCATTGCCCCTCCGGCCGCCTGTTCGAGGCCGCCGCGTGCGGGTGTCCCGTGTTAAGTGATACCTGGGAGGGATTGGACGAATTCTTCGCGCCTGGGCGGGAGATCGTGCTCGCCCGGACAACCGAGGACGCCATGGCCGCCGTGGAAATGACCGATGCGGAACTGCGGCGCATTGCACAGGCGGCACGCGATCGTGTGATGGCGGCACATACCGGGGAAATGCGTGCACACGAGATGTTCGCGTTGCTGCAAAACGCTCGCGCTACAATCCCGGCGCTTCGCGCGACGGCTGGTGTCGCGGGCGGGGTTATGGATGAAGGGAGTGAAGCATGTGGGGTGTAATTCCTGCTGCAGGAATTGGGAGCCGAATCCAGCCCCTGGCGTTTTCCAAGGAATTGTTGCCGGTCGGTGCCCGGCTCGAAGCCGGAACGGAGCGGCCCCGGGCGGTGTGCGAATACTTGATCGACCGCATGCTGCTGGCCGGGGTGAACAAGATTTGCTTCGTCATCTCGCCGGGGAAATCCGACATCGTCGAATATTTCGGCGCGCGGGTGAGCTCCCGGGCGGGGGCGGCAGATTTGTGCTACGTAATTCAGCCCGGTGCGGGCGGGCTCTGCGATGCATTGTTTCGCGCGATTCCGCTGATCGGCGGCGAAGAAGAGGTTGTCATCGGACTTCCGGATACGATCTGGTTCCCGGAAAATGGCCTGCAGGCGCTCCCCGCAGGCGTCTTGGCGTTCTTGCTCTTCCCCGTCGATCGTCCGGAGCTGTTCGATGCGGTCATCACTGCAGACGGCCAAGGGGAGGAGATCCGGGAAATACAGGTGAAGCAGCCGGCGGCCGGTTCGAACTGGATCTGGGGCGCCTTTCGTATGCCGGCACAGGTCTTCAACGAACTATATAACTTGTGGCTGGAGCCCGCGCGCGGCGATGAATACATCGGCACGCTCGTGAATGCTTATCTGGGCAATGGGGGGCGGGCTGTCGGGGTGCGGGCGGGCGAAGCCTACGTGGATGTGGGAACGCTGCACGGATACCGCAATGCGATTCAGCTCCTGGCAGGGCGGCCGGCCAGCGGCGAAGGCTGGGTGATCGACGCAAAGCGGCGGGGCCGCGATCAACACAAGAAACCACGAATGCATGAAGAACCGCGAAGAGAATTCCAAAACTTGGATCGGGGTTGATAATGACGACGCTGGAAGACAGGGACCTGGGAAGAGAGGAAATCGAACGGCGAGTTCGCGAACTCGGCCCGTGGTTTCACAATATCGATCTTGGCGGCGTGAAAACCGCGCCGGGCCACTTTCTCGGGGATTACCCGAATATCAAATACAGGGGCTTCCGCGATGCGCTGCCGTCCGATCTGACTGGTCAATCCGTGCTGGATATCGGATGCAATGCGGGCTTCTATTCCATTGAGATGAAGAAGCGCGGGGCAGCGCGGGTCGTCGGCATCGATTCAGATGATCGATATCTCGCGCAGGCTGCGTTTGCCGCGAAGGTGCGCGGATTTTCGGATATCGAATTTCGCAAGCTGTCGGTGTACGACGTCGGCGCGCTTCGGGAGCGCTTCGATGTCGTCCTCTTCATGGGGGTCCTGTATCATCTGCGGCATCCACTGCTGGCCCTCGACCTGATTCACGACACCGTCGCCAAGGACCTGCTGGTGTTTCAGTCGATGCAGCGCGGCAGCACCGAAGTGGGGGAGGTGGCGCCCGATTACAACTTCTGGCAGACGGAGATGTTCGAACGTCCCGAGTGGCCGAAGATGTGCTTCATCGAACACAAATACGCGGAAGATCCAACCAACTGGTGGGTGCCAAACCGGGCCTGCGTGGAAGCGATGCTGCGCAGTTCGGGATTCAAGATCATTGCGCATCCCGAGTTGGAGGTCTACGTGTGCCGGTGGAAAGAGATGGAGGAGCCGCCGGAAGGTCCGCGGGCCGTGTACCCGAGGAAGTAAGAGTTATCAGGCCGAAGTGGGCAGGTAGAACGTATGATCGAAGCCGTGATGTTATGGAATGAGCCGAACAACAAGTCGCACTGGATGTTTGAGATCGATCCAGACTGGCGGCTGTTCGGCGAAATGGTAAAGGTGGCGTCGGATGGGATCCGGGCGGAGAGGCCGCAGTTGACGCAGGTCCTTGGGGGGATGTCGCCGATCGATCCGGGATTCGTGCAGTTGATGCGGGGGCACGGGGTGCTGGAGCGGATGGATGCAATCGCGGTGCATGGCTTTCCGCTGGATTGGAATCATTGGCAGATCAATGACTGGCCGGAGAAACTGCGCGAAATCAAGAGCGTCGTCGAGGACAAGCCGGTCTGGGTCTCGGAGGTGGGGATCTCGACTTTTGGGGCGGAGGAGGTGCAGGAGTTTGGGTTGAAACGCACTGCGGAACTCCTGATCGGCAAGGCGCCGCGAATCCACTGGTATTCGCTCTTTGACCTGCCGAAGGCCTGGCCGGCGACGACCCGCCATCGTGAGGCGGAGGGCTCGAGCTATTACCGGCACTTCTACATGGGGCTGATCAAGGAGGACGGCACGCCGAAGATGGCGCTCAAGCACTTCCACAACTACACGCCGGAAATGGGATTCTGCCAGTGGTTTCATTACCAGGATCACCGGCTCGATGATGCGGTGCGAATCATGAAGGACCTCGGCGTCACCTACCTGCGAACCGGATTGAGCTGGGCGGATGTGTTCCGGCCGAACGCGCGGGAATGGTTCGACCGCCAGATGAAGGCGCTCTCGAAGTTCCGCGTGACGGTCACCTTCTGCTTCACGCCGGAGCATTGCGGGATTCAGCCGCACCACACGAGCCCCCCGAAGGATCCGCGGGAGTTCGCGGATTTCTGTGTGGAGATGGTGAAGCGTTACGCGGATTGAGGGTGTCGAATGCGTGCATTGCTGCTGGTGCTGGACTCGGTGGGTGGGGAACGCCCCGGATGCGGACCGATTCGGCGATGCGGGCGCCGCGACGGTGCAGCACATTCTGGAGCGCTGTCCGGACCTGAAAACGCCCACGCTGATGCGGCTGGGATGGGGGAGAATTCTTGGGCGCTCGAATGAAAGCAGGGCCTCGTGGGGGAAGATGAATGAAGCATCGGAAGGGAAGGATTCGACGACGGGGCACTGGGAATTGGCGGGGGTCCATCAGCGGGAGCCGTTTCCCGTGTTCGACAAGTTCCCCGCCGCGCTTGTGGAGGAAATTGAACGCGAAGCCGGGGTGACGTTCATCGGCAACAAGGCGGCGTCGGGTACGGCGATTATCGCCGAAATGGGCGAGGAGCACGTCCGAACAGGCCGACCAATTCTGTATACGTCGGCGGACTCGGTATTGCAGATTGCAGCCCATGAGGAAGTCGTTCCCATTGAGCGCTTATACGCCATTTGCCGGACGGCGCGGCGGCATGCGGATCAATATCGCATCGGGCGCGTCATTGCCCGTCCGTTTGTGGGGCAGCCGGGGAAGTATGAGCGCACCTGCCGCCGCCATGATTTTTCGTTGGTCCCGCCCCGGACCGTGCTCAATGCCATCGATGAATCCCACTTCGAAGTCATCGGGGTGGGAAAGGTGACCGACCTTTTTTCCGGCCGCGGGATGACTTGGGGGCTTCCGACGTCGAGCAATGCGGACGGGATGAAGCATATTTCCTCCCTGTGGGCGGGCATGCGGAAAGGGCTTCTGTTTGCCAACCTCGTCGACTTCGACACGGAATTCGGGCATCGCCGCGATGTGGCGGGCTATGCGCGGGCGATCGAAGTGTTTGACCTCTGGTTGAGCGGCTTTTTGAAGCAGGTGCGCCGCGACGATCTCGTGATTGTGACGGCGGATCATGGCAATGATCCGACGTTCCGCGGAACGGATCACACGCGTGAGCAGGTCCCGCTGCTGGTGTTGCACGCGGGCCGGAGCGTGAATCTCGGCGTGCGGGAGACGTTCGCCGATGTGGCGGCGACGCTGGCGGAATATTTTGGAATTGAGGGCGGATGGCCCGTTGGCAAATCGTTCCTGTCACTGATCGCACCGGAGGATGAGGATGGGCACAACGTTCCTGCTGGTTCGGCACGGGGCGCATCTGCTGGGGGGCGAGACGCTGGCTGGCCGGACGGAAGGGGTGAAGGTGAGCGAGTCCGGCCGCGAGCAGGTGCGACGGATGGCGTCGCGCATGAAAAGGCTGGCGCCGGCGGCGATTTATTCGAGCCCGATTGAACGCTGCCGCGAAACCGCAGAAATCCTGGGCGAAGAGACGGGGGCGCCGGTGGAGGTGCGCGATGTCCTGGCGGAACTGGATTTCGGGAGGTGGACCGGGCAGAAGTGGGCGAACTTGCGCGAAGACGATTTGTGGCAGCGATGGGACGCGCACCGGTCGGGAACGCGCATGCCCGGCGGCGAGACAATGCTGGAAGTGCAGGGGCGGATCATTCGCGAGATGCTGCGCATCCGGGAGGAACGTCCGGGGCAACGCGTGGCGGTGGTGTCGCACGGGGATGTGATCAAGTCCGCGGTGGCGCATGTGCTGGCGGTGCCGCTCGATTTGATGCTCCGGATTGAGATCTCGCTGGCGAGTGTGTCGGTGGTGGAGTGGGGGGAGCGCGGGCCGTGGGTGCTGGGGGTGAATTTTACGGGGGAGATCGAAATGCCTTACGCGCATTGAAACGCGGTGCAGCACAAGGTCGCTCATTTCGCTGATCCCCCTTCGAGAGCGTGGAGGAAAGATTTGAGCTGCTGCGCGTACGGCGCGGGATCGACATTCGACATCGCGGACATGGCGAGGCGAAACGCGGCATAGGCAGCGGCGTACCAGCGGGTGACTTGCGGGTCGGGGAAGTGCGCGCGTTCTTCCAGTCGGGCGATCGCGGTGGAGGGGAGATTCCAGTCGATGATCGCGCTGGCGAGATCCCAGCAGCGGGATTGCGGGCCGATGATCGTGTGGTCGTTGGCATGGGAGCGGTCATCGGTCTTGATGATGCGGCCCGTCGAGTTGCGGAGCCACTCCCATGGCGACAGCCGGCCGTCGTGAGAGGGACGGCGTTCGACGAGGAGTCGCGGCGTGAGCTTCTCGGTGACCGCGTGCATGGAGTGACGGGCGTCGGGGCCGAGCGATTCTTCGGTGTTCTGCAAGAGCATTTCCGCGAGGCGAAAGAGGTGGGTGCGGGCTTGTTCTTCAGGGAAGGACGCCGCCGGTGTGTGATTCAGAGAGGCTGCGAGGTGCGTAAGAACCTCCGGCGTGGAGTCGTGCGCCGAAAGGGGGGTGGCGTCGATCCATTCGGTGGCGCGGAAGCCGGCGTGGCAGGAAAGCGTTGGCAGCGTAAAGGGAGCAGGTGTCACCGATTCGGGGATGTGGGTAAGGCCGGCGAATTTCCAGAGAATTGCGCGGCCATCGGGAGCGGTAAGTTTCCACTTGGTGCGTTCGAACGGCGGCCAGGCGGGGGCAGACGTTCGGAGCATCTGCCGCCACTTCCCGGCGGAAAGGTCGTCATGGGTGAGGGCGTTTGTATCGGCCTTGAGAAGTTTGGCGGTCTTTTGTTTCAGCTGGTGGAGGAGGACGCGTTCGCAGGAGCTGACGATGCGGTTGGCCGCGGCGTACCATTTCTGGAGAGCGGGTGAGGCGGCGTCGCCGGGGGGGCTGTTGTGGCCTGGAAGGATGGTTTGATTTTCGAGGGGGATGCCGATGCGCGAGAGCGCGCGGCTTGCGGCGTAAAAACTGGAGCCGGAGCGGCTGGGGCCCTCGTCCACGATGAGCGCGTGAGTAAACGCGCCGGCGAGTTCGTCCCGAAGAGAGAGTTGCCGGTCATACGGATGGCCGGCAGGGCGCGCGGTGATGCGGATGGCCTGGAGCCCTCGGGCGCGAAGGGTGGACAGAACGACCGCGGAGAGGGAAGTGCCGATGCTGCGAATGCCCAGGACGAGTGTGCGGGATGCCGCAGGATGCTGCATGGCCCATTCGTCGGCGGCGAGGAGGTACTGTTCGGGATAGAGGGTGTAAAAGGCGAGCCCTTCAGGCGTTTTGGGGTGGATCGTTCTCGTGGCGAAGGGTTGCAGAAATGGCAGGAGAATTTCCAGCACGCGTGCGGATTCGGCCGGTGCCTTGGCGGAGGGCGGCGGTGGCCGGACGATGTGAAAGAAGAGATCGGCGGCTGCATCGGTGAGGGTGGGCGTGATGTCGGCGTGCTGGTCGTCCGCGGAGGTTTGTTCGAGTTGGCCGGCGAGGATGAGGATGGAGCGGGCCGTGTCGGCGGTGAGAGGCCTGGCGAGGTGGGTGCGGATGCGGACGAGGAGGTCGCCGACGGTGGTGGTTTCGGAGGGATCGCCGTAGAGAATCATGCGGGCTCCGTCGTGATGGGGCAGGAGATGGGAGCGGTGTCGGTTTCCGGGTCGAGGGCTTCGTCGGGGTCGGGCGTTTCGAGATACCAGGGGATGATGGCGACGATGAGGCGCGGCCCGCCGCAGCGCAGGAGGGTGCGGCGGAGTTTTCGGGCGCGATGGGCGTGCAGCAGGTGTTCCCACCAGTGCCGCTTGATGAGTTCGGGGATGAGGACGGCGATGTTGCGCGCGGGGAATTCGGATTCGAGCCGCCGCAGGAGTTGGAGAAAGGGAGAGATCATGCGGCGGTAGGGAGCGTTGATCAGGAGAAGGCGGGGGAGCGGGAGGTTGGCGCGGCGGGCGGGGATTTCGATGTCACTTCGCCACTGGTCGCGGAGCTCCCGCTCGGAATCCTCTTCGTCGGGGCCGGCGAGCTCGTTGATGTGGACGGCGATGACGTCGGGGGAGAGCTGGAGCGCAAGTCGCAGGGTTTTCTCGAGAAGGCGGTTACGGCCGCGGGTGGGGATCACGACCACGGGGGGCTCCGCGCGGGAAAGCTGGAGCGGCCCCTGCGTGGCGAGGGCGTGTTCGACGCGCTGGTAGTGGCCGTGAATGGAGTAGAGGAGCAGAAGGAAAGCCGGAATCGCGACAAGCACGATCCAGGCGCCCTCGGAAAATTTGGCAAGGAGGATGACGCCGAGGGCCGCGGCGGTCGCAACGGCGCCCACCGCGTTGATCGAAAGGCGGAAACGGTGTGCCTGAGCGGGATTGGCGGAAAGCTCGCGGCGCCAGTGGATGACCATGCCGCACTGCGAGAGGGTAAAGGCGAGGAAGGCGCCGACCGCGAAGAGCGGGATGAGCCGATCGGTGATGCCATGGAAAACGAGCAGCAATGCGCCGGCGGTGGCGGCGAGGAAAAGGACGCCGACCGAATAGACGAGGCGGCGGCCCATCGTGGCGAACGCCCGGGGAAGAAAGTTGTCCTTGGCCAGAATCCGGCAGAGACGCGGAAAGGCGGCGAAGCTCGTGTTGGCGGAGAGCATCAGGACGCAGACGAGGGCCGCCATGAAAACGTAGTAAAAGTGCCGGCGGCCGATGGTGGCTGCGGTTGCCTGCGAGAGGATGCTCTGGTAGCCGGGTTTGGATTGGTCCATCGCGACGATGTGGAAGCGCTGGACGAGCGCAGTGGTGCCGGCGAGAAGGATCACGAGAAGCGCGATGATGATGCCCAGCGTGCGGCGGGCGTTCTGCACGGCGGGTTCCTTGAACGCAGTGACGCCGTTGCTGACCGCTTCCACGCCGGTCATGGCGGTGCATCCGCCGGCAAAGGCGTGGAGGAGGAGCCAGAGCGAGACGGCCGCGGTGGCGGGTGGGGGCGTGAAGGCGCCGGCGATGGGCGTGGGGTTGGAGGTCATGAGGGTTTTGGCGAGGCCCCAGATCAGGATGAGAATGAAGGAGGCGAGGAAGAGGTAGGTAGGAAAGGAGAAGAGGAGGCCCGCCTCGCCCGTGCCGCGGAGATTGGCGAGAGTGATCAGGGCAAGGACGACGAGGCAGAGGGGGAGGATGTGAGGCTGGAGGGAGGGGAGTGCGGAGACAAGGGCAGCGACGCCGGAGGAGATGCCGACGGCGACGTTGAGGATGTAATCGATCATGAGGGCGGTCGCGGCGAGGAGGCCGGCGAAGGTGCCGAGGTTGGAACGGACCACGGCGTAGGAGCCGGCGCCGGTGGGGTAAGCGGTGATGGTCTGGCGGTAGGAGATCCCCAGGAGGACGAGAAGGGCAAGAATGGCGACCATGAGAGGCCAGAGAAAGCGGGAGCCGGCGGCACCGAGGGGGATGAGAACGGCGAGGGCGGCTTCTGGCCCGTAGGCGGTGGAGGAGAGGGCATCCAGGCCGAGGACGGGGATGGCGGTCAGGATGGAGATTCTCTGCTGGTCCTGTTCGTCGTTCGCAAGTGGGCGGCCGAGCAGGAGTCGGCGGAAGTTCATGCGGGTGCTCCTGAAGTCTGGAGGGGAAAAGAGCAAGTGGAGCGCCGCAAGGTTTGTCTCGGGCACAGTGGGCTGCGCCTGTGTTGTGGGTTCCTCATCCCGGAGTGCATAAAGTGCGGCGTCGTCGCACTTTGTCGGGGCGACGCTTTTGGAAAGGGGGGTGTTCGGGTAGATAGGGGGCGGCGTTTTTTCTGAGGAGCGGTTCATGGCGGGTGCGTATGTGCAACTGGCGGGGGCGTTTGGGGCGGCGTTTTTGGCCGGGGCGATTAATTCGGTGGCGGGCGGGGGGAGTTTGATTTCTTTTCCGGCGCTCGTGGCGCTGGGCCTGCCGCCGGTGGCGGCGAATGCGACCAACACGGTGGGGATCTGGCCAGGGTCCGTGGGGAGCGTGTGGGGGTTTCGGCGGGAGCTTGGGCGGGTGCCGCCGGGGATGTTGTGGCTGCTTGTGCCGGGGGCGTTGGGGGGAATGGCGGGTGCGGTGCTGTTGCGGTACACCCCGGCGGGGGTGTTTGACCGGCTGGTGCCCTGGTTGATCCTGCTGGCGACGGCGCTGTTCATGGTGCAGGGGCCAGTGCAGAAGAAACTGAGGAGCGTAGAGGCGGCGGGGCGGCGGCGGCGACGCTGGTGGTTTGCCGCGATCATGGTGCAACTGGCCGTGTCGGTTTACGGCGGGTATTTCGGGGCGGGGATGAGCATCATGATGCTGTCGGTGCTGGGGCTCCTGGGGATGACGGACATTCTGGAAATGAATGCGATGACAAGTCTTCTGTCGCTGAGCATCAACGGGGTGGCGGGGGTGCTGTTTATGGCGACCGGGCTGGTGAGCTGGCCGCACGCGGTGGCGATGGCGCTGGGCGCGGTGGTGGGGGGGTACGGTGCGACCGGTGCGGCGCGGAAAGTGGGGAAGGTGTGGATTCGGCGGTTTGTGATGGTGGTGGGGGTGGGAATCACGGTGGCGATGTTCTGGCGGATGTGGCGGGGGTGAGGCTGGGAAGGAATGCTTTACCAGCAATCATTGCTAGTAAAGAATCCTTTACTAGCGGAATTCGTTAGTAAAGGATACTTTACTAAGTATGAAACGAGTTACTGGCACTTATCGAGTCACGGGGAGCGGCGGGGAAGTGGTCCGCGCCTTTATTCCCTATCCGCTTCCACCGGTTGATCCGCCGGTGCAAGTGGAAGGGGAACTGGCGGCGAGGTTGTCGGCAGCGATGACGTCGATTGCCAAACTCGCGGTAGCAGCGGACCTCGTACCGGATGCGGCGCTCTTCTTATATGGGTTTCTCCGCAAGGAAGCGTTGATTACATCTCAAATAGAGGGGACGCAGGCGACGCTGGAAGACGTTTTCGCAAGCGATGCAGGGGAGAAGCCACAGCGGCCTGAGGATGTAGAGGAGGTCGCAAATTACGTCGTGGCTCTCAATTTCGCACGCGGTCAAATTGCGAAGCCTGGGGGCATTCCGCTTTCGATGCGCCTGCTCAAAGAAGCCCATGCCCGTCTGATGAGAGGAACGCGTGGAAGCGATAAGCAACCCGGAGAGGTTCGGCGCTCTCAAAACTGGATCGGCGGTACGCGCCCAGGCAACGCGCATTTTGTTCCCCCGCCGCCGGAGGAACTCTCCGAGTTGCTCTCCAGGTTTGAAAAATGGCTCCACGCGCCCGATCCCCTGCCGCCGCTGATACGCGTCGGTCTGGCGCACGCGCAATTCGAGACAATTCATCCGTTCCTTGACGGGAACGGCCGCATTGGTCGCCTGCTCATTGCGCTTTTGGTTGAACATTGGGGACTGTTGCGATCACCGCTCTTGTACTTGAGCGTTGCCTTTAAACGTCATCAGCAGGAGTATTACCGCGCGTTGTCAGCGATTCGCACGGAGGGGGATTGGGAAGGATGCATTTCATTTTTCATGGAGTGCGTTCGTGAGGCGGCCGATGATGGCGTCTCCGCGGCGCAGCGGCTTTTTGCCTTGGTCACTAAAGATCGTCAGAGGCTGTCGGTCCACTCTGGTGCGACTGTCCCGTCCATCAGGCTTTTCGAATTGCTGCCATCGCACCCGATTGTGACGCTTCCGTTGGCAATCAAGTTGCTGAAGGTCTCAAAACCGACAGCGACAAAGGCGCTGGACTCCCTGCAAGGGGCGAAGATCCTTCAGGAGACGACAGGACGCCGCCGCGATCGCGTCTATGCGTATCGTTGTTACCTGGATGTCCTTACGACGGACACCGAATAGTTGAACCGGTGCTCCATCCTGGAATGAGATCGAAGCTGGACGACGCAGGGCTGAACCAAGTCGATCCATGTGATTGGAGAAGCACCAGGCAGTGTAAGCCACGAGGAGCAGGGTGATGGCGCTGGGAGCGGTGGTGGGGGGGTACGGTGCGACCGGTGCGGCGCGGAAGATGGGGAAGGTGTGGATTCGGCGGTTTGTGGTGGTGATGGGGGTGGGGATCACGGTGGCGATGTTCTGGCCGGTGCGGCGGGGTCCTCAATAAAAAAGGATGCGCACGATAGCTCACCCCGCCGCGGATTTACACAGGCGTGATGGGAAATAGCGCCTTATTCGTGATTTGTTGGCACGTAGTTATTTACAGGTTGGGCGATGATGCGCGAAGGAGCGGAGTTGTTGCGAGGGAGGCAGGCGGTGAAAATGGCTTCTGCTTCGCCCTTATCGTTGACATAAACAAACGGGCGTTCGCGGCGGGCGAAGGTTTCCGAGGAGCCATCGTCGAATTCGACTGTCTTGGTGAAGACGGGTTCGTGGGAGACGAGGGTGTAGTGGATGCCATCTTTCGAGAAGTACTGGGCGCCAGCCTTGAAGATGCCTGTGGCGCGGGAATTCCAGTCGTTAAGGAGGATGTTGTATTGATCATTGGCCCACCAGATACAGGGGTCTTCCAATTGCGCATTGTTTGGGAGGAGGTTGTCGCCGTTCTGGATCGCGGTATAGGGGCCTTCAAAGGTGGGGGCCGTGAAGGCGACGCCACGGTTGACCTTTTGCTTGTCGCGGAGGCGGCAGAAGGCATAAACGGAATTGTCCGGCCTGATGAGGATGGCGGGATTGGAGGCGGGGATGACGGCGTGGTCCGAGCGGGTCCAGGGGCCATTGACGGAATCCGCGTAGGCATAGCCGGTGTCATTGACGCCGGCGATGTAGAAGATGACGTACGTGGGATGATCGCCGTGGGTCTGGACGATCTTGACATTGTGGACGCGGCGTGCGTCCCACGCATCGGGGCGTTTCTGCAGGACTACCTCCTGAAAGGTGTAGGGGCCGAGGAGGGTGGGGGAGGTGGCGTGGACGCATTCGGATTCGGATACCCAGCCTGCCATCTGTTTATCCTTGGGCCAGCGGGAGGCGAACATGTGGTAGGTATCGCCCACCTTGATGACCGAGGAGCACCAGAGATAGTAATCGGGCATGGAGAAGCCGGCGTTTTTCGGGGTGGGAAGTATCGAATCCTTCATGGAGGGGCCCGTGGACGCCTGCGTGGTGGGTTCTTGAGCATTGGCGGCGAGGGCAAGCAGCAGGAGGGGCGAGAGAATTGCGACGGTGATACGTGAGAACATCGAAACTCCTTGACGGGCAACTTTGCAGAAAAGCGGGATGACGGTGAAGACTTCGGACTCAACGGGCGGCGCCAGCTACAGTTGCTGTTCCTGGATGAAAAATTCAACTTCCTTGCTCGCTTTCCAGCCGCCGAGGCTGAAGGGGTGCGTTTCGTACTTGGCGACGTGGCCGTCGAAGAAGCCGATGTTGGTGGTGGCGTCTCTGCCCTCGCTGGTGGGGGTGCCGTGCCGGCCGCCGAGGGTGGGACACTGATAGGTTGTCTGGCCCTGGGGTCCGACGACGCCGGGAGGAAGCGGGGTCTTGGCGTAGCCGCCGTTGTTGAAATTGTTGTTCGAGGTTTCAATGATCATGGCGAGGCTGGAATAGTTGGTGAATTGGTTGAGAGAGCGGTTGTATTCGGGGTCATGGAGGCCGGAGGAACTGTTGTAGTGAAGGAAGGGGGTGGAATTGCCGTTTTTGGTGCTGAGTTTGGAGCCGTTGCTGGTGTTGCCCATGGTCACCTGGTACCAGGTGTCGATGACGGTGTTCGGGGGGAGAACATCGTTATCGGAGACTTCGGAGGGGTGGAAGTTCGGGGCGTCCGTCGGGTAGGTAGGACTGCCGCTGACCTTGGTATCGTAGAGCCCCTTGGGGCAGTAGAGGACGCCGGCGGTGGCCATGGACTTCACCGAGGTGTTGTGAAGATTCGAGGCGCCGAGATAGCCGCTGGCCACGAGGCGGGACGCCCAGAAGAACCCATTGGGATACTCGGTCGTTTTATTTGCGTCGACTTGGCCGATGATCACCTTGCTTGCATTGTCGTTCGCATACATGAGCACGCCGGCGGTGATGCCCTTCATGTTGGCGGCGCACTTGACGGTGTAGGCGTTTTCCCTGGCTTTCCCGAGTGCCGGCAGCAGAATCGCAATGAGCACCGCGATGATGGCGACCACCACGAGCAGCTCTATCAGCGTAAACGCAGGAAGCCGCCTGGGCAGACGATGGCTGCGTGCGTGTTTGATGCCCATCATAAAGTACCTCCTTTGTAGAAACGAAGCTCAGAAGATTGGTGGCTGACGTGCGGCCTGGTCCGTTGCCGGAATGAGACGGGGGGTGGCCGACTTAAGGGAAATTATGACTGCGCGCCGCGAGAAAACTTGGGATTGCGAGCAATCGGGATTGGTATTTTGGGCAGTTGTGCATTTTTCCAAACCGACGCCGCCGCGCATTTGGGTCCCGAGTCGACCGCCCGGAAAACCATGACAGACCGCCCGCCGGACCAAGTCTCGCCGAAGGAGACGAGCTAGGCTTTGCCTGAAAGCCCGGACGAAATCGTCTTAGGCCAGAAACAGGCCGTCTGCTTCGTCCTCGCCTACCCCGTCGTCCAAATACTTGCAATATGCCTTCTCCCTGCGTCCTCGCATCCGACCTGCTCATTGGTGGAGAAAAAGACCATGCCCGTTTACCCACGTGCGACCCTGGTTGTGTCGGCGGCCATTCTGGCAACGTTATCGGGAGTCCTGGCACTTCCGGCGGAAGCCGTGACCGGAAGTTCTTGGGCCGAGGCCGAAGCAATTGTAAAACGTGTGGTGCCGCCAACCTTCCCTGCGCGCGACTTCTCGATCACAGATTTCGGGGCAATCGGCGACGGCCGCTCGGATTGCAGGGAGAGCATCCGCAAGGCAATCGCTGCGTGCGCGGAGGCGGGCGGGGGGCGCGTGGTCCTGCCGCGCGGCACCTATTTCTGTGATGGTCCGGTGCGCCTGGCCAGCAATGTCGATCTGCACCTTGAGAAGGGGACGACGCTGAAGTTTGGTCCCGAACCGGCGAAGTACCTGCCGCCGGTATTGACCCGTTTTGAGGGCACGCTTCTTTATGCCCACTCGCCCCGGATCTACGCATACCAGTGCACAAACGTGGCGATCACGGGGGAGGGCACCATCGACGGCAACGGCCTGGCGACCCGCGAGATGATGCAGAATGCCGGCGGCCGCGGGAGTTCCGGTGCGCTCCGCAAGATGGGGGCAGACGCGGTCCCGGTAAACCAGCGCGTGTATGGGGAGGGAAAGTGGCTTCGCTCCAGCCTCGTTCAGCCGTTCGAATGCACGAATGTTCTCATTGAAAACGTTACTTTGGTTGACTCCATGTTCTGGGTTGTTCACCCGACCCTGTGCAGGAACGTGACTGTGCGGGGCATCCATGTGAACAGCCTGAACAGCAACAATGACGGCTGCGATCCGGATTCTTCCGTCGACGTATTGATCGAAAGTTGCCAGTTTAATTCCGGTGACGATTGCATCGCGATCAAGTCCGGGCGCGACCGCGATGGATGGACTGTCAATAGGCCTTCTGAAAACATTGTGATTAGGCACTGCACGATGACGACGCGCCACGGCGCTATCTGCATCGGCAGCGAAATGTCCGGCGGGGTTCGCAATGTATTCGTCGAAGATTGTCAGATTGGCTCGGCTGCCGCGGCTCTATTATTCAAGTCCAACCTCGACCGCGGCGGCGTTGTGGAGCATGTGCGGGTGCGGAACATCACCGCCGACCGGGTTCACAACGGCATCCAGTTTGAGACGACATACCAGGGATATCGTGGCGGGAACGCACCGCCCACATTCCGTGATTTTCGGGTCGATGCCGTCAATATCAAGCTGGCGAGCCGCACGGGGATTCGCATCGAGGGGAGCGCCACCATTCCGGTGAGGAATGTTCTTCTGCGCGATGTCACGGTGGAAGGTGCCAAAGTTCCGTATGCGACGCGCGATATCGCCGATATCCGTTTCGAAGCGGTGTCGGTGAATGGACAGCAGTTGCCAGAATTTCCCCCGGAGACGAGCGATGATTCTGCCGAGACGAAGCCGTCGGCCACCGGTCCAGCGAATACCAACTCCCAAAACGGAGAATGACGGTCAATGGGATTGGAGAAGCAGCACGCCGGCGTAGGCGGCGATGCCGAGGGCAAACCAGGCAATGTAGTCGCCGATGTTGCCGGATTGGAGGAGGCGGAAGGGGCGGATGGCCGGGATGAGAATGCGGGAGAGACGCCAGTTGAGGCGATTGCCGAAAAGTTGCGGGAAGAGCGGGAGGGCGGCGAGGAGCAGGGTGAGGGCGAGGGTGATGGCGTTGGTGAGGGTGAAGTGGGCTTCGGGAGAGGGGGGGAGCGATTCGTAGGCGTCGGGGGCCCTGTCGAGGGTGACGGCGGCGAGCTGGCTGGCGTTTTCGAAGTGGTGGGCGGCGTCGGAAGTGTCGTTTCGCCAGTCGTGGGGGATCGCAATGAAGGCGGCGAGGGCGAGCAGCAGGAGGGCGGGGAGCCACATGAAGAAGGGGGTTTTGTCGTGGGAGGAGGCGGTTTCCTTGTCCATGGGGATGTGGGGCGCGCCCCGCACCGTGGCTTCGCGGCGCGGGCCGAGGTTCAGGAAGAGGCGGGCGGAGAAGCGGAGGACGGCCGCGGCGGTGAAGGCTTCGGCGATGAGTTTGACGGGGGCGAGCCACTCGATGTGGAGTTTGGAGGCGGTGTCGTCGGTGAGGGATTCGCCGAAGAAGGTGGCGAACGGGGGCATGCCGGCGAGAGCGAGGGCGCCGATGACGAGGATGACGGCGAGGAGCTTGAGGTTGCCGCCTTTTCCGCGGAGGTCGTATTCGTCGACGCTGCCGCAGCGGTGGAGGAGGATGCCGGCGCCGAGGAAGAGGGCGCCTTTGACCATACCGTGGCCAACGATGTAGACGGCGGCGCCGGTGAGGGCGTCGGGGTCGAGGAGGGCGAAGCCGGTGACCATGATGCCGATGTGCGAGATTGTGCTGAAGGCGAGCATGCGCTTGAGGTGACGTTGGGAGTAGGCGTAGAGGGCGCCGATGACGGCGGTGGCGGCGCCGATGCCGAGGAAGAGGTGGCGGATGGCGTGTTCGGCGTGGAGGTTGAACGCGGGGGAGAAGACGAGCCAGTGGAGTCGTGCGATGGCGTAGAGGCCGAGTTCGACCATGACGCCGGAGAAGAGGACGCAGACCGGCGTGGGGGCGACGGCGTGGGCGTCGGCGAGCCAGAACTGGAAGGGAACGACGGCCATTTTCACGAGAAATCCCGCGGAGATGAAGAGGAAGGTGATGAGCAGGAACGCGCTGCCGGGAGGATGGGAAGCGAGGGAGCGGCCGACTTCGGCCATGTTGAGGGTGCCGGTGCGGGCGTAGAGGAAGGCGACGCCCGCGAGGGAAAGGAAAGCGGCGGCGGTGTTCATCACGGCGAAATTGAGTGAACCCAGCAGGGACGTGGATTCCTCCGACTTGTATCCGCAGAGGGCGACGGCGGCGACGGTCATGAGCTCGAACCAGACGAAGAGATTGAAGAGGTCGCCGGTCAGGCAGAGGCCGGTCATGGCGGCGGCGAAGGCGAGCATCAGGGCGTGATACAGGGATTTCACCTGTTCGAAATAATACCAGGAGAAGGCGAAGGCGGCGGTGGAGAGAAGCGCAACGAGTGCGGCGAGGCCGGCGCCGATGGGGTCGATGGAGAAGCAGATGCCGACGGGGAACTTGTGCGTTGGCGCATTCGGGAGGAACTGCGGGGCCCAGTTGCCAAACCAGTAGATGATGGTGGAATCGGCGGAGGCTTTGATGAGGAGGCAGTCGATGGCGGTCATGCCGGCGGTGGTGAGGAGGGCGAAGGAATCGAGGAGGCGACGCGGGATGTGGCTCCCGATGGCGGCGAAGATGGCGGCCACGAACAGCGGGAGGATCACCGGCAGGGGGGCGAGCTGGTGGAGCGGGGGCATCGGTTAACCTCGCATGACGTTGATTTTGCCGGGGTCGCAGGAGCCGGTCTTCTTGTGGATCTTGACGGTCACGGCAAGGAGAAGCGCCACGACGGTGGCTTCGACGACGACATCGGTCAGCATGAGGGCCTGGATGACCGGATCGACCGCGAGGGTGCCGGGGGTGATGCTGTCGGTGAAGACGGGGGCGGGGAGTCCGGGCCGCCACCCGATGACCGTGAGAAGGACGTAGGTGGCGGATTGAACAACGGTGAGGCAGAGGCAGAGGTGGACGAGGTGCTTGGAGGTGACGATGCCGTAGAGGCCGATCAGGAAGAGCCAGGCGGCGACGGCGAATCCGGTGATCACGACGGCATCAGGAGGGTTCATTGTTGTTCTCCTCTTTTGGTTTCTCGACGGTGAGGAGCTGCTGGAGGAACGCGTAGAGAAGGAGGACGAAGCCGCCGGTGACTTCCGCGCCGGTGGCGGCGGAGATGAGCGGGATGGTGCCGCCGGAGGTGAGTTCGTGGGCCTTGCCGAGGGGCAGGGTGTTGGTGAGGAAGGGTTTGCCGGAGAACCAGGCGATCATGCCGATGAGGATGTAAGCGCCGGCGCCGGACGCCTCGGTGATTTCGATGAGAGGGTGGGTCATGATGCGCTTGAAGGTTTCAAAGCCGTGGCCGAGGAAGATGATGAGGGCGGCGGTGGCGAGGATGACGCCGCCCTGGAAACCGCCGCCGGGGGAGAGCTGCCCGTGAATGATGACGTAGGTGCCGAAGGCGATTTTCGGCGCGACCATCACCAGGATCCAGAGGCGCATGGCGTCCGAGGGCCCGACGTTGCGGCCGGGGGAGATGGCGTCGGGGAGCTGCGCGGTTTTCTTTTCATCCGCCTGCCGGAGGAGCACGAGGGCGCCCAGGACGGCGGCAAAGAGGATGAATTCTTCCCCCATGGTGTCGAAGCCGCGGTAATCAAAATTGACGGCGGAGACGACGTCGGTGATGTTGCGCTGCTCGAAGGTGTTGTGCGTGATGGAGACGAGATAACGGTCGCGGAGCTCGCCGGGGCCGGGGAGCGGAATGCAGGCGAGGGCCCAGGCGGCGGCGATGCCCAGGGCGCCGACAAGGAAGAGAATGAACCGGGCGGTGGGGTTCATGGGGGGCCGCCTCCTTCGCTGTTTTGCGGCTTGTCGGCGATGGCGTCGCGGCGGAGGGTGGCGAGGGCGATGAGCACCATGAGGGGGAGCCCGACGGCGCCGATGACGAGTTGGGAAAGCGAGACATCGGGAGCCTGGAATGCCATGAACATCACCGCGAGGATCAGTCCGAAGAAACTGATGCCGATGCATTGGGCGGCGGCGTCGCGCGTCAGGACCACGGCGGTGCCGGCGGCGGCGACACCGAGCAGAATGGCGATCAGGAACCAGGGCATCAGTGATTGGCCTCCGCGGCGTTGGCGTGAAGCTTGCCGTCTTTGAAGACGGGGATTTTTTCATCGGATTTCGGCGGCCACTGGCCCAGCTTCCGAATGCGCACGGCGCGGGCGGTGGCGTGGGTGAGCGCGGCGTTCATCATGAAGAGAATGAGGGCGATGAGCACCGCCTTGAGGCGGGAGGAGAGCTGCTCGTCGTCAATGAAGACGGCCACGGTGATGAGCGTGATCGCGATGGTGGTGATGGGAGAGGAATACTGCAGGCGCTGCAGCGGATCGCGCATCACCAGCACGCCGAGGCTGCAGAGAAAGCATAGCACGACGGCCGCACCGAGGAGGGTGACGATGAGGATGGAGTGGAGCATGCGAAATCTCCTCAAAGCCAGCGTTGGAGGAAACGGGCGAAGACCATCCCGCCGCCGAAGCTGAGAAGCGCGAGCGTCAGCGGGAGATCGAAGAAGGAGGAGCGGGAGATACCCTCGGCGAGGAGGAGAAGTTCGATGGTGACGAGGGTGCTGGTGATCTCGAGCGCGGCGAGGCGGTCGCCGAGGTCGCCGCGAAAGGTGGCGATACCGCAGGGGACGAGGCAGAGGAAGATGCCGAGGGCGGCCCAGAGCCAGGGGTTCAATCCTGGAGGGTTCATGGGCGTGCTCCGAGGTTTTTGGTCATCGCGTGGACTTCGGAGGGGAGGACCTGGTGATACAGGAGCCATTCTTCCTGGTCGGTCATGCCGAGCATGATGGAGTTCGGAGTGGCGGTGGAATAGGAGAGGACGAGAGCGCGGCGGCCGGCGTCGGCGAGGTTCTGCTTGTCGCCGGGATCGAAGGGGACGGCGGCGAGGACGCTGGGGGCGCCGGACGAGAAGAGCTGCCGGCCGAGGGCGCGGAGGACTTCCCACGTGCCGGTGACGGCGTATGCGGGAATGCGCCAGGCCTGCAGGAGGTCGCGGAAGCGCAGGTGGAACGCCACTTTGCCGGAGCGCGAAAAAACGACGGCGCCGGTGGTGGCGAGCGCCGCGGTGGCAGCGGCGGCGACGTATTCGCGCCATCCGTAGGAGCTAATGAGGGTGAGGTAGAAGGCGGCGCTGGCGATCCAGGTGAGCGTGCACGATCGCAAAAGAGAGGGTGAGTGTTTGGACATAAGCACTCCCGGGAGGACGGAATGGCACGCGGGCCGGGCCGGTCGTCTCCGAAGAGTTCTCTCGCAAACTCGTTGCCGGAAGTTGTGGATAAGGAAGAAATGGGCGAATCGTTGCGTGGGGCGGTGGGGCGGGCGTGCTGGCGTTGCACAATGGCCGGGAAGAGCGAGCCGGCGAACGCTGCTCAAGCACTGCTTCAGCAGCCGTTCACCGGCTCGCGCGCGTCAGATTCGCTTCGTCACTTTCCGATGTGGATGTCGATGCTCGCGGATTTGAGTCCCGGCGCCTCCACGGTGAGGGTGGCTTTCCCGGCGGATTCCTTCGAACGCAGGATCGCCAGCGCGAGGCCGTGAAACGCCTTGTGCTGGTCGCCCTGGAAGAACTCGTGGTTGATCGGATCGCCGTTATCGAGGCCCGCGATGTCCGCGGCCCCGGTGAGCGTGAAGTGGAGTTCGTTGTCGGCGTTGGGGCAGATGTGGCCATCCTTGTCCAGGATGCGCGCGGTGATGTAGGAGAGATCGTCGCCGTCCGCGTGAATTTTGTTGCGGTCGGCCGAGAGTTCGATCCTCGCGGGCGGGCCGGCCGTCACGACTTCATCCGTGGCGATCACTTTGCCGTCCTTCTTGCCGACGGCCTTCAACGTGCCGGGCTCGTAGGGGACTTTCCACTCGAGGTGCAGCGTGTTGTTGTCCTTCCAGTCGCGCACGCCGAGCGATTTGCCGTTCAGGAAAAGTTCGACGGAGTCCGCGTTGGTGAAGCACCAGACCGGGATGGCCTTGCCCTCAAAGCCGGGCCAGTTCCAACTCGGCAAAAGGTGCACGACCGGCTTGTTGGTCCACTGCGATTGGTAGAGGTAGTAGCGGTCCTTGGGGAAGCCGGCGAGATCGACGATGCCGAAGTACGAGGAGCGGGCCGGCCAGGGATAGGGCGTGGGTTCGCCGATGTAATCGAAGCCCGTCCAGACAAATTCGCCGGCCATCCATGGCGATTTCTTGAGGGCGAGCAGGTCGGCTTCGGCGGTGTAACCCCAGTGCGGCGCTTCAAGATCGTACGAGGTGCACTGGTACGTCTGTTTCGATTCCTTGTTGATTTCAACTTCGCCCTGGCTGTTGAGCGTGAGGCCGTATTCCCCGCGCGTGCTGAGCGCGGAGGACGTCTCCGACGCGAACAGGAGGCGCCCCTTGAAGCGCGCGTAGTTGGCCAGCGAGTAGTTGATGCCCATGATGTCGAGCCCGGAGGCGAAGCCGGACTTCACCGCCGCTTCGGCGCTGTTGCAGGCGGCGGTGACCAGGCGCGTGGGATCTTCCCGATGGCAGATGGCGGCGAGACGCTTCGGGAGGACGCTGCCGTCGTAGGCCGGTTGCGAAGACGCCTGGCCGTTGCGGTTCCGGCTGCGCGGTGGGCCCTGCTCGGGGATTTCGTTGCCGATGCTCCAGAGGATGATCGAGGGGTGGTTGCGATCGCGGTGGATCATCGCCGTGAGGTCCTTGTCCGCCCATTCATCGAAGAAGCGGCCGTATCCGTAGTGCGTTTTCGATCGCTTCCACTCGTCGAAGGCTTCATCCATGACGACGAATCCCATCTCGTCGGCGAGGTCGAGGAATTCCGGATCCGGCGGGTTGTGCGAGGTGCGAAGCGCGTTGCAGCCCATGTCTTTGAGGATCTGGAGTTCGCGCCGCATGGCTGCCTTGTTAAAGGCGGAGCCCAGGGCGCCCAGGTCGTGGTGGTTGCAGGTGCCCTGGATCGGAACGTGCTTGCCGTTGAGGAAGAAGCCCCCCTCGGCGGTGAAATCGATCGTGCGCACGCCGAAGCGGGTCTTCGTGGAATCGACAATTTTTCCGCCGGCGGAAACTTCCGTGACCAGCGTGTAGAGCGTCGGCGTTTCGATTGACCATCGCTTCGGATTCGCGATGGAAAGCGAGCACTCGCCCTGTGCCGTTGCGTTGGAAGCGGCACTGGCGGTGGAGGTGGTCCGGGCGACTTCCTTGCCGTCGGCATCGAGGATGCGGCAGGTGATCGTGCAGTCCGCAGCGGCGGAGGAATCGTTCTGGATCGTCGCCTGCACCGCCACTTTCGCGGCCGCATCGGTCACCTCCGGCGTGGTGACATAAATCCCCCAGGGCGCGATATGCACCGGATTCGTGATGTTCAGATAAACATGCCGGTAAATCCCGGCGCCCGAATACCACCGGGAACACGGTTGCTGGACGTTGGTGTGAACCGCGAGGGTGTTGGGGCCATCAAAATTCAGATCATTCGTGAGGTCAATCTGGAAAGAGGTATAGCCGTAGGGATGGCCTCCGACTTTCTTTCCATTCAGGTAGACGGTGGAATCCATATAGACCCCGTCAAACTGGATCGCCACGCGGTGGCCCTTTGCGGAGGGCGAGAGGGTAAACGTCTTGCGGTACCAGGCCGGACCGGCATCGAGGTAGCCGCCGCCTCCGCCTGCAGGGGATTCCGGATCGAAGGGCCCTTCCATCCTGGAGGGATCTTTCGGCGTGC
This sequence comes from Phycisphaerae bacterium, assembly GCA_051955985.1. Lineage (GTDB taxonomy): Bacteria > Planctomycetota > Phycisphaerae > WQYP01 > WQYP01 > DATKPA01. Next base: position 54,594 of record JBQCGD010000170.1, read on the forward strand.
CGCCGTGGCCCGTGATGGCGTAATCGTGCGGCACGTTGATGGTCTGCCAGGAAGCATCGTTGAAGGAGACGGCGTCCGCGCCCGCGGTGTCGCCCGCATGGAATTTCCACTGCTTGTCAAACTTGAGAACCTGGCGCGGGTGTCCGGCCGTGCTGCAGGCGCCGAGTGCCATAGAAACGGCCAGGGCTAACAACGGAAGCAGGGGGGATTGCGACATGACGTTTTTCCTTCGCCAGGGGACCAGATATTGCCCGGAAATGGTGGCAACCGAATGGGCGTTACCGTACCCGATTGTTGGACGTTCGTCATCTCCTTTTCACTCGGAGGCCGCGGGATATGGCAAAGCCGTGAAACCGCGAGGAATGTAAGAATGTCAAAAAAAGACGCCGCCATTCTTCCTGCAGCGAAAAACGCGGCGCAGAGCCTCGCGCCCCAATCCTGGATTCCTCTGGACCGCGCGCAACCGCCGCTATACGCTACGCCCATGATCGTGGCACTTCTTTCCGATACTCACGATAACCCCGTCACCACGCTGGCGGCCATGGCGATTTTCGCGGAGCATCGGCCCGGCGTTTATCTGCACGCGGGAGACCTCGTTTCCCCCGAGATGCTGGTGCATTTTCAGGGCCTGCCGTTCCACTTCGTTTTCGGAAACAATGAATACGATCACGCCTCCCTGCGATCGCGCGCCAAATCCCTCAACCTCGACTGCCGCGGAAATGTCGCGGAATTCACCTTCGACGGCAAGCGCCTCGTCATGCTCCACGGCCACGAGCATGGCTTGATGCAGAAGCTGATCGCCGACGGATCCTACGACTACCTCATTCACGGCCACACGCACGTGCGCCGCGATGAGCGCGTCGGTCGGACACGCATCATCAACCCCGGCGCCCTGCAGCGGGCACGCACCAAATCGGTGGCCTTGCTCGACACCGCCACCGACGCATTGACCTTCCTCCCCGTGCTTCCATCCCCTCCCTGAACCCACTCAATCACGGCCCCACTTCGACGGCTTCGGCCCCATGTCGAATTCCAGCGTCCCCCCGTTCGCAATATCGCCGTGACGGATCCACGGATGTTCCAGCGGTTTCCCATTGAGCGCGGCCGACTGGACATAAATATTCCCCGGACCGGCGTTGTGCCCGATGACAGTGAACGTCCTCCCGCCTGCAAGATGAAACGTGATCTTCGGAACCCGCGGCCCGTGCAGATAATAGATGTCCTGCCCCGCAATCGGGTAAAAACCGCTGACCGTGAAAATATAGAGCGATGACATCGCGCCGTTGTCCTCATCCCCGGGATAGCCGGCGTCGGTATATAGTTGTTTCAGCTTGTCGATCCACTCGGAGGCGAGGTCCGGTCGGCCGTTGGCGCTGAACCACCAGAGCGTGTCGAACGACGGCTCGTTGGTGAAGTCGATCAACTTGTTGTTCAGCGCGAATTGAAGCCGCTCGATGAACTTGTCACGGCCCCCCATACTGGCCGTCATGCCCGCAACATCGCCCGGAATGAAATACGAATAAACCCAGCACGTCCCTTCGTAGAAATCCTTGTTGTACCCCTCGCGCGGCGGCGTGGCATTGAACCTCCCGTCCTGCTTGCGGCCCCGGATGAACCCCGAAAACCCGCCGTCGGTTGCGGAATCATCCCACACGTTCTTCCAGTTGCTCGAACGGGCGGCGTAGCGGGCGTAATCGTCCATCCGGCCCAGCCCCTTGGCCACCTGCGCAACGCAGAAGTCGGCATACGCGAAGGCAAGCGTGCTGCTCCCCGGCTTCAGCCGCCAGTCGTAATCGTGCTGGCGATCCGCCGCAACATACCCTTTTTCCCGGTAATCGGGCGTGCGGCCGTGCTCGGCGTGCTCCTTCAGCATCGCGTACGCCTTCTCCCAATCAATGCCGGGCACCTGCTTCACAAAAGCATCCGCTACGACGCAATCCGCTTCATCGCCCCCCTGCCCGGTCTTCATTTCCTTCCCTTGCGTGAACGCGGTGGCGACCTGCCCGTCGTGCGCCTGCCGGTCGAGGAAAGCGTTGATGTTGTCGCGCACCACATCGGGCCGGATGATGGCCAGCAGCGGGAACTCCGTCCGCCACGAATCCCAAAGCGTGTAGTAGTCATCCCAGAACGGCGCATCCGATTTCCAATTCGGATTGTCCCCCGTGCGATCGCGCGGCTGCACCAGGGTGTGATACAGCGCCGCGTAAAACTTGCGGTTTTCCTCAGCGGACGCGCCCTCAATAGTGACGGCCGACAACGCCTTCGCCCACGATTCCTCCGCCGCACGATGAACCGCCGCAAAATCCCACCCCGGTATCTCGGTGTTCAGATACTCCTTTGCTTTTGCAACGGAAGTGAAGCTCACCGCAATCTTGAAATAAGCGGCTTCATTCGCCTGCGTCGTCATCTGCGCAGCCACGCCGAGCGGGGCACGCTCTGCGGTGGCCGTGGAGGAATCGCCCGCCGGCCAGGTGGTGAATGTCGCATCCCGCCTGCTGATTTGCGCTGCGAAATAGAGCGTGTACGGCGCCGGATTCCAGTTCCCCCGGTACGTCCCGCCGCCGGTGATCAGGTGCGAAGCCGGATCAATCGTGACGGATCCCCGGTCCATCATGATCGGCTTGCTCCCCTCCGGGCCGGGATTATCAAGCTTTCGCGCAATATCCAGCGTGATCGTCGCATGATCCGAAGCGGGAAACACAAACTTGTAAATCGCCGCATGCGCCGTGGGCGTCACTTCACAATGAATGTGGTCCCGGGTGAGATCGACCGAATAAAGCCCCGCGCCGGCATGCACGTTCGTGTACGGCGACGCGTGGGCCGCCTCTCCGGTCTGCATCGTCAGTTGCGGCATCACCAGAAAATTGCCGTAGGACTTCACCCCGCCCGACCCCTGCACATGCAGTTGCGAGAAGCCCGTGATCCCGCCGTTCGGCTTCGCGGGATCGTCCTTCAGAAAGCCGCCATTACCCGGGATCAGCGTGTCCGGCGACGGGTGGATCGAGCCGAACGGCACGCACGGTCCCGGAATGCACGAGCCGGCCCCGCGCACCCCGATGGTGAGGTCGACATCATCCACGGGCGCCGCCGTCGCAGCGGCGGAAAACGTAACAATCAGCAGGGCAGCCATAAGCGAGCGCATCAAAATTCCTCCACAATGCCCCGAGCCTACCCGGAACTGCGTGTGTATACATCTGCGACACGGCTATAATCCCGGAATGCTGCAGCGCACCACCCATCCCAACGGCGTCGTCACCTGGCAATCGCCCTTGCTTTCGGAGCGCGGCGTCGTCCACGCCTTCTCCACCCGCATCGGCGGCGTCTCGCTGACGCCGTTCGATTCGCTCAACCTCGGCAACCCCTCTGGCTGCGAAATTCAGGACGCCAACCCCCTCCTCGAAGAAAACTACCGCCGCCTCATGACCGCCATCGGCGCCTCGCACATGCTCCGCGCCTGGGTCAAGCAGGTGCACGGTCGCTCCGTCGAACTCCTCGAGCGCGAGCCGGAAAACGAATACGGCGAAACGCTGGAAGCGGAAGTGCGCGACCGTTTCTCCGGCCAGATCTCCGCCGACGCCATCGTCACCTCCGTCCCCGATGTCCTCCTCACCATCCGCATCGCCGATTGCGTCCCGGTGCTCATCGCTTCCGCCGATGGCAAAGTGGTGGCGGCTATCCATGCCGGGTGGCGCGGCGTCGTGGGCAATGTGGTGGAGAAGGCGATTCGCGGCATGCGCGAGGCCGGCGCCCCCGCGGAAGCAATGGCCGCCGCCATCGGCCCGTGCATTTCGACGGAGCATTTCGAAGTCGGCCCGGAAGTCGCCGAAGAATTCACCCGGCAGGGGCTCGGCGACGCCGTGCACCCGGTCCCGGGGAAAAACCCGCACATTGATCTCCAGCGCGCCGTGCGGATGCAACTCGACCACGCCGGCGTGAACCATGTGGATGGCAATGGCCTCTGCACTTTCCGCGATGCGACGGATTTTTACTCCCACCGCCGCGAAAATGGCGTCACCGGCCGCATGGCCGCCGTCATCAGCACCGCAGGCCCCGACCGCACCTGACCGGCAAATCGCCGCGGCCGCGTTTCCGCTTCCACCCCGTCCCCGGCTATAATGCTCCCCATGAAACACCTTAAATTTCAGGAAATGGTTGACTCCAAGCGGGCCGTCACACTCACGCCCAAGTACCCGCCCTACGACACCAGCATGGGATTCCCCCTCGGCGTCTCCGAGGAAATGCTCCTGCTGCACGAAATCGTCGAGTTCCATCTCGCCGGCTACGCCATCATGCCGATCTACGAAATCCGCGCGGTCCGCTCCAAAAAATCCGAACGCATGGTCGAAAAAATATTCGAAACCGAAGGGCTCATGAAAAAGGTCGGCATCGCCGACATGCCCCCCCTCAACGACTGGCCCGACCTCTTCCAGTTCTTTAAACGCGCCGGAAAACTCATCCAGGTCGAATTCTTCGAAACCGCCGACCCCGGCTTCTCCGATGAAGCCTTCGCCGTCGGCAAAATCACCGGCCTCTCCGCACGCTCCGTGGCCATCCTCAACTTCGATACCTCCGGCCAGTGGGATTCCGAAGCCACCGTCGTCGCCTACGACAACATCAAACGCGTCCGCTGGGACACGGAGTACATCAACATCTTCTCGAAGTACCTGCCGAAGCCCTGACCGCGCCACAGGAATCCCCGTGCGGCAGCAATCTGAGGAGTGGCGGATCCCGGTCAGTTGATCCGGTGGAACACCATCTCCTGTTCGTCGTGCATCACCAGCCGCTCCCCATCCAAATCGACGTGATGCGTCTCGGAGACCGTCTCCGGTCTCCCGTCCTGCATCGCCATCTCCAAATCCCCACCCTCGATCTTCCACGTCCCCTCGTGAGACTCCAGACCGATGGACGCCACTTCGCAAACCATGGTGGTCAGAGACTAATCCCGCTTCCTAGCACGAGCGATACGCCCGCATTGGATCGCCATGCTTCTTCCGCTGGCATCACCTGATCTTGAAAACGGCGCAGAATTTCAGCGGCATTTTCGCAGGACACGTGATCGCGAGCGTCTCCGGCGTCTGCTTCCATTCCAACTTTTCCGCAGAACCCAGAAGGGTGACCGAGTGGATCGCATTCTCCAGAAGCCCCGCCTCTGTGCCGAACGAGCGGATGGAAACCGTTTCCCCCGCCTGCGGAACCGTCATGCAGAACGCATAAACGCTTCCATCTTTCCCCCGGGTGAACCGGAAATCGCTCGTCGAAAACGCGAACTCCGCCTGTCGTCTGCCGAGTTGGCCCGCCGGCAGCGAGCGGATGCGGTGCCCAGCCCCCTCGCCCAGCACCTTCCACGCACTGCTCCCGTAAATCCCTTCGCCGTTGACCGCAAGCCAGTCGCCCGTTTCCTTCAGCATCGCCGTGCACGCGTCATCGATCGAGCCGTCCGGCTTGATCGGAATGTTCACCATGTAGTTGCCGTCGCGCGAAACATATTCCAGCAGGCAGCGGATCACCGAACCCGCATCGTAAGTAAATCCCGGCGCATAGAACCAGTCGCCGACAGCGTTCTCGCCAATCCACGGCTGATCCGTCTTGATGCGATTGGGAAACGACGCCTCCGCAGTCGACACAATGCCGTTGCACGGACCGTGGAACTTCGTGATGTTGAACACGTCCACTTTGCCATGCTTCTGCAGCGCGCGGTTGAAGAACGACGCGATCACGCGCTGGTCGGCATCCGACTTTGCGCCCGTCCCGGATTTGTCGCCGGAAAACGGCTGCGTCGAATTCCCATCCGTGTAGAAGAAGTCCGGGTCGTATTTTTCGATCACGTCCAGAATGCGAAGCGCCCACTGGTTCATATACCACCGCGCATACGCCTGGTGGTTGATGAAGATTCCCTGCGGGAGATTCCATTTCATCGTGTCCATCCCCTGGTACTCCCGCAGGTCCACCGTGTAGAGCAGCCGCGGGTCGTAACCTTCCCACCATTTCCCGACGCCGTCCGCAAGCGTGAGGCGGGCCGCGTCATAGGGAATGCCGGCGTTCGGCCCGCTCTTGTCCGCGCCAAACGCCGTCTGGAACCACCACCACGTGTACTCGTGGTGAAACGCCACGCCGAAGTGCATGTGGGCGCTCTTCGCCGCTTTGGCCCATTCCCCCAGAATGTCGCGATGAGGGCCGATGTTCACCGAGTTCCACGGGTTGTACCGGGAATTCCAGTTGTCGAAGTTGTCGTGGTGCACGCCCTGGATCAGCAGGAATCGCGCGCCCGCGTCGTGATAGAGGCTGACGAGTTTTGCCGGATCGAGCGCCTTCGGATTCCACGCGTGCAGCACGTCGATGTAACCGGTCTTTGACGGCGGACCGAAGTCACGTTCGTGATTCTTGTAGGCTCTCTCGCCGGGGATGTAGAGTCGCCGCGCATACCAGTCGCCGCTCCCCCCGGCCGATTGCGGGCCGAAGTGAACCCAGATCCCGAACTTCGCGTCGCGCAGCCACTCCGGCTCGCCGTGGTAGTTGGCATTGATCGAGTCCCACGTCGGCTGGAACGGCCCGGCGGCCATCGGAAAATCCATTTTGATTTCCGGGAAGTCCTTCGGATTCCCCATCGCAACCGAGCCGGGAGGCTTCGGCGCAGGCACCGCCGGAATCGGTGGAAGCTTGTCCGGAAGCACCTGCGCGCCGACAGGCATGGTCAGCGCGAACAGGCAGAGAGCGGTATGGAGCCGGCAGGTTCGCCGTGGCAAAGCGTTCATCAGGCATCCTCGGGTCAGTGAGTTCGCTGCCATCGTAACGGATCGGCACACGATGCAAAGCCTCCGGCCACCAAAGTAAATGTCAAAAAAAGAAGAAGGGCGGTCCGAGCGGACCGCCCTTCGTAGCGCTGCATGCAAATTCCAGCGAGCCTCTCGCCGGTCCTGCTAGTTTATCCCGCCTTCTTGCGCGAGTAATACGCCGGCATCGGGCTGCCAAGCTTCTTCCACTGGGCAATGATCGCTTCCGACTTGCCCGCCGAATTCAGCACGTGCAGCTTTCGCTGAACCATCGAGATGATCGCTTCACGCGCCGGTCCAAGGTAATTGCGCGGATCGAATTCCGCCGGCTTCGTCGCGAACACTTCCCGGATCTTCGCCGTCATCGCCAGACGCAGGTCCGTATCGATGTTCACCTTGCACACGCCGTACTTCTGAACGGCCATCGCAATCTGGTCTTCCGGTACGCCCTTCGCATTCGGCATCTTGCCGCCGAACTTGTTCACCAGGTCGATGAACTCCTGCGGAACGCTCGACGAACCGTGCATGACGAGCGGCAGGCCCGGGCACGTCTTCATGATCTGCTCAACGCGGTTGAACGCGAGCTTCGCTTCGTGCTTGAACTTGAAAGCACCGTGCGAGGTCCCGATCGCCACCGCCAGCGAATCAATCCCCGTCCGCTTGGCGAAATCCGCCGCCTGCGCCGGATCCGTCAGGAACTTCTCAATGTTCTTCTCATATTCCGCGGCATCAAGACCGACGACATCTTCTTCAATCCCGCCCAGCATCCCCAACTCCGCTTCCACCACCACGCCCACCGAATGGGCGTAATCCGTGGCTTCCTTCGTCAGCTTCACGTTGTGCTCGTAGTCGTGGTGCGAGCCGTCGATCATCACCGACGTGTACCCGTCATCGCAGCACGTCTTGATCAGTTCCACCGTGTCCCCGTGATCGCAGTGCACCGCGATCGGGATCTCCGGGTGTTCCGCCACCGCCGCATCGATGATCGCCTTCAGATACCGGATGTTCGCGTACTTCCGCGCGCCCTTCGAAATCTGCAGAATGCACGGCGATTTTTCCTTCGCGCACGCTTCGATGATCGACTGCGCGAGTTCCATGTTGTTCACGTTGAAAGCCCCGATGGCAAACCCGCCATCGTAAGCGAGATCAAACATCGGCTTAGTCGTCATCAGCGGCATAACGCACCTTTTCTCTAAAAAGCAATTCGCTTGCGGAACGCACCGGCAAACTCAAACGAGCCCGCCATATTAGCGGAACCACCCGTCAACGCAAAGATCGATGGAGTATACTGAGCCCTCAGTGCCTTTCCCATAGGAGCAATCGATGCCCCTGCATCCGGATTTGCCCGATCTCTGCTGGCGTATCGCCCTTACCCTCCTCGCTGGCATCCTCATCGGCCTCAACCGCAGTGAACACGGTAAACCCGCCGGCATCCGCACCGTCATGCTCGTCGCACTCGCCTCCTGCTTCGCCATGATCCTCGCCAACCTCCTCATGACCACCACCGGCAAAGACGCCTCCTCCTTCGTCCAGCTCGACACCATGCGCCTCCCCCTCGGCGTCCTCACCGGTATGGGCTTCATCGGCGCCGGCACCATCCTCCGCCGCGGCAACCTCATCGTCGGCGTCACCACCGCCGCCACCCTCTGGTACGTCACCATCCTCGGTTTCTGCTTCGGCGCAGGCCAATTCGCACTCGGCGGCGTCTCCCTCCTCCTCGGCCTCGCCATCCTCTGGATCGTCCGCCAACTGGAAGAATTTTTCCCTCAGCGCCAGCGGGCCACCGTCACCCTCACCACCACCCTCGACGGCCCCTCCGATGGCGAACTCCGCCGCCTCGTGCAGGATTCCAAATATGAAATCGATTCCTGGGCCGTCGCCTACTCCTACGCCCGCGCGAACCGCAAAATCAAATGCGTCGTCACATGGCCGGCCCTCCCGTCCGACACCAGCGTTCCCCCGTTCGTCGAAAAACTCCGCGAAACCCCCGGCATCCAGAAGCTCCAGTGGGTTCCCTCCGCCAGCACAAAATAGCCCCCAACCCTCCCTGAAAACAAAAAACCCGCGTTCCGGAACTCCGGAAGCGGGCCTTCTTTCATGGGCCTGAGTGGAGTCGAACCACTGACCTCGTCGTTATCAGCGACGCGCTCTAACCAACTGAGCTACAAGCCCTTCTGATGTCTTTCCCGCCCGGCAGCCCTTGCGGCCCGCCCGTTGGGGAAGTCCTCTATCTTACGAATACGTCGCACCATGTCAACGGCCTGCATCTCTCGCCGATCTCCTACTATTCCTATAGGAGTAGGGGGGAGACCGCCATTGACGTACACACCTTGGCGGTCTCGTCAGCAGCGGCCGACCTTCTACGCTTTTCCCTTCAAAAACTCCACTACCTCCCGCGCCACCCAGCTCATCCTGTCCATCGCTCCCTGCGTCCGCGCCGCCAAATGCGGCGCCAGTATCACATTCGGACACCCAAACAGCGGATATTCCGGCGGCAGCGGCTCCGGATCATGCACATCCAGGCACGCCCCCGCAATCCGCTTCGACTTGAGCGCCACCGCCAGGTCCTCCGCGCTCACCACCTCCCCCCGGCTCGTGTTCACCAGGATCGCCGTCGCCTTCATCTTCGAAAACGCCGCCCCATCCACCAGGTGGTAATTCAAATTCTCCGGCTGGTGATTCACATGCACCGTCAGCACATCCGCCCGCTCGTACAACTCCTGCTTGCTGACCGCCTTCGCCGGATAATCAATATCCTTCGAGACATCGACGAGGTCGTTGTAAATCACCTCCATCTCCATCGCCCACGCAATCTTCCCCACTCCGCGCCCGATCCGCCCCATCCCCAGGATCCCCATCGTCTTCCCCGAAAGCTCCAACCCCCGGATGTTCTTCCGATACGCATGAAACGCTTCGTCCGACACCGATTCCTTCAGATTCACCACCGGCCGCGCCAGCGTGAAAATCAGGTTGAACACATACTCGCACACCGCTCGCGTGTTCGCCGTCGGCGTAGAAATCACCGCAATTTTCCGCCGCTCGCACGCCGCCTGATCAATGTTGTCCAGCCCCACCCCCGCGCGCCCCACCACCCGCAGCTTCTTCCCGTGCGACAGCAGTTCATCCGTCACCCGCGTGTACGTCCGCACGATCAACCCATCCGCCTCCGCCAGCGCTGCCCGCAGTTTCTCCGGCTCCTTCCACGAAATCTCCACCACCTCCGCGTTTTCACGCAGCCACGCAAACGGCGTCTTCTCCAGCCCCTCTGTCACGATGATCCGCGGTTTCATGCACGCTCCTGAATTCAATCCGATCGCGCATCATACCGCCACGCCCGCAAAAATGCGTCGGGCTCCAGCGCTTGAAACGCTGAAGCCCGATCCCCGGCCCCTTGCGGTCTCTCCTCCGATTTCCATCTAAAGCCCGGCGAGACCCACGGCCCCGCCGGGCGCGGTTGGGATCAGAACGGCTTACCGTTCCGATGCCAACGAGGAGTCACTGAACGAATGCAGCACATGGTATGCCACCGAGCGGTACGCCGCGTTCACGTCCGACGGCCACGTCGCCTTCTGGTCATCCAGCATCCGGATCTGTTTCACCAGGTTCTGCTTGAGCTGCTCCGCGCTGATCTGGTCCGGCACATCCAGCCGCCAGGCGTTCATGATGTGCCCTTCATTGACCAGGTGCAACGTGTCGCTGCCGGCGGTCGCAATTGCCGTGTTCATCGGGGCCCCATTGTTATTCAACTCGGTACCGGTGTTCACGGTCGACGTGTTGCTCGCCATGTTGTCGTCGGCCCGCTTCAGGCCGGGGTTGGCGTTCACATCGTTGCCATGGACGGTCGAGTTGGCGTTGGAGCCGCTGCTCGCGGGACCCGTCGCCTTGCCCGAGTAAGTCGTGTCCACCGTGGCGCCGCTCTGCTGCCCATTGCGGTTGCTCGCGGTCACTTCGCCCGGAGGCGTGTTCAAGGTGCGGTCCGCCGGAGCCCCGTTGGTCATGCCGGGCTGGGCCGGTGGGGCCGGCGTCGCCGGCGTGTAATTCTGCGAATGCGTCTGCGCATTCGAGCTGTTCAGGTTGCTCGAGTTCAGGTCATTCCGATTGAGGTTGCTGCCCGCCGCGTCCAGGTCAGCATTGGGAATCATGACGCTCGCGGACTTCTTGTCCTGCCCTGCCTGAATGAGTGCGTCGTTGAAGTGTTCGCTCTGGATGTCGAAATCCTGGTTGTATTTGTTCTTGAAGTCGGCGCGGAACTGGTTGATCGCGCTGTTCAGGTCGTTTACATCGGTCTTTTTCATGTCCGACAGACGATCCTTGTCCGATTTCGCCAGGTAGCCGTTCAGATTGTCGAAGTGATTGGTGGACACTGCGTCATTGACCACCTTCGCCAGGGTCGAACGCACCTCCCGCTGGGTCGACTGATCCGCCTGCTGGCCCGCCATCTGCGACTGCGTCTGCATGTTGTTGTTCGCGTCCATCCCATTGTCGGCACCGAACGTGACGCCGGCCCCGCCAAGAGCAAGCGCCGCCACCAGTGCATAAGTGTTGAAGCGTTTCATAAGGTCCTCCTGCAATTTCAAGCACAATAGATCGGCAAGGCTAGTGCCTCGCATCTCCATGGCATAAATGCAAAGGATGGACCGCAGCAATGATTTGCGATGTCTGCTCAACCGTCCCTTCGCCCTCCGCTCGCTTATCGCTTCAAAATGCGCCTTCCCGTCGCACGCGCTCTAGCCGTGGCGATCCGCACGCTCGTGCGCCCGCATTTCCGACTCCGACGAACCGGCCAGCCTCTCATGATTCGATGTGTTCTTATATTTGCAAGTGTCGTCGAGAAGAACCACGCGCCTCCGCGACAGGATGGCGGCCGGCTCCTCCCGCCTCCGCTGCGCAGGCTTGACCTCGCGCCGGTGGGGTGACAATTCTGTTGCAACGTTCCCCCTGACACTTCTATTGAGACAACACACGCCACCGCCGCCATCTCGCCAATCCCGCCCTGTTCGCATATCCTTATCCCCCGCCATGGCTGAACTCACTGTTCCTCCACTTCTCGCTCACACCCCTGAAGCGTCGCCCCCCTGGCGCCGCCGACTTCTCCTCCTTCCGGCGGTCCTCGGCATCGTTGGTATTCTCATCGCCACGGCATGCGCGATCTCCGGCCAGGACACCCAGCGCGAAACGTACACCCTCGAAATGCAGGCCGATTACGCCAAGGCCGAAGCCGCCCTCGCCCAGGCCGAACTCCGCAACGCGCCCCCCGCCGACATCGAAAAACTCCAGGCCGATCTCGAAAAGGAACGCAGCCGAAAACTCCCCTCCTACGCCCAGTATGGCCGCCAGTTCACCCAGTGGGATGGTTATCGCTATGAGGAAATTATCACCAGCGGCTACATCTACCATCAGCCGACCGACCCGGAATTCATCAAGGACAGTTCCACCATCACCCCGCCCGGGAAAACCGAGCCCCGCCTCAAGAACGTCGTGTGGTACCCGCTCTATCCCCTCCTCGGCGCCGCCGTCTCCTGGATTCTTCACGTCGCCCCGGTCGCGGCGCTCACCATCGTCTCTCAAGCCTGCGCCGTCCTCTCCGCCCTGATTCTCTTTCTTTACGCACGCCGCCATTACTACAACCGCCTCCCCAAGCTCAACCCCGTTCCGCGCGCCGCCCCCGGCTTCCTCGTCGATCGCGGCACCGATCCCGCCGGCAAACCGGCAGTACCCGCCCAGCAACCCGAACTCCTCTCCCCCGAAGACCATCCCATGCGCAAGTGGGACCTCTCCCCCCAGGACACCGCTGCCCTCTGGGCCTGCGCCGCATTCCTCTACGGCCCTTGCAGCATCTTCCTATATGCCAACTTCACCGAGAGCCTCTACGCCCTCCTGCTCTGTGCCTTCCTCTATTGCCTCCAGGGACGCTGGTGGTGGCGCGCCGCCCTGATCGGCGCCGTCGCCAGCGCCTGCCGCGCCCAGGGCGTCCTCTTTGGCCCGATTCTCGGGCTCACCTTCCTGATGCGCTCCGACATCCCCAATCCCCTTGCCCGCCTCGGCAAAGGCGTGGTCCTCGGAGCGCTCTCGCTCATCGGCATCCTCTGCTACGCGGCATTCCTGCAGCTCCGCTTCGGCGACGCCCTCGCCTTCAACCATGCCCAGCAGCACTGGAACGTCGGCCTGCACACCGCGCAACTCTACAACGCCCTCAACCCCATGAACGCCCTCACCCATGCCATCCAATTGGCGTTTTACACCCGGCCCATGGACTGGCCCCGCCTCTGGGAGGCCCTCTGCGTCATCTGGCCGCCCATCATGCTGCTGATCCTCGGCGGGCGATTTCTCTCCTTCGAACTCGAACTCGTCGGCTGGCTCCTGTGGGGCCTCCCTTACGTCTCGAACGGCCTGGCCGGAAGCCCGCCGATGTCCAGCCAGTGGATGAGCATGGGACGGTTCATGGCCGTGCTGATTCCCGCCCACATCATCCTTGGGGCCGTGTTCGCCCGATTGCGGTGGGCCGGCCTGCCGTGGCTGGTCCTCTGGGCGAGCGCTTTCGCCGTCTTCGCATACAAGTTCGGGGCGGGGAATTGGGTGGGCTGATCGTACGGAAAAACGTTCTGCCTAGAAAATGTGCTACAAAATAGGCTTAGTTTTGGGTGTGCCTAATTAATAGGCAATCAACGTTGCAACAGCCCCACTTTCATTCCCCTTACGGTGCTGCGAAGGATCGTTATAAACCGCATAAATTGAGCCTCTTACGTACTGATTCCAACCCCGACTTCTGAATTGCTCGGCGCGGCCATTGTCGGTACGAACCTTGCAATGTATGCTGGCGCTCTAACACTGGTTTACGGATGGGACGGGCGCTTTCCGCCAAGGAAGGCGTGGGCATGGCGGCCCGCTGTTGTTCGCAACCCCTTGCGAGACATCCCCCAACAACCATTTTAAGCATGGAATTCAGGACCCGCGCCCGGCGCCCGCCGGGACGTGCGTCCCGGCGGCTATATTCTTCCTTTTTGAGGAGCTCACTCATATGGGGTCGACCAACGCCCGGACCGCGGCCATCGCGGCGCTCACCAACTTCAAATCCGTCGCACCGCGCGTCAACTTCAAGGAAACGCCGGTCAAGGACCTCTTCGCCTCCAACGTCTTCAGTGAAGAAGTCCAGCGCGAACGCCTCCCCAAGGCCGTCTTCAAAAAGCTCCAGCAAACCATCAAGAAGGGCGTCCAGCTCGACCCCGCCATTGCCGACGCCGTCGCCATCGCCATGAAGGACTGGGCCATCGAAAAAGGCGCCACCCACTACACCCACATCTTCTTCCCCATGACCGGCATCACCGCCGAAAAGCACGACTCCTTCATCTCGCCCACCGGCGATGGCAAGGCCATCCTCGAATTCTCCGGCAAGGAACTCGTCCAGGGCGAACCCGACGCCTCCTCCTTCCCCTCCGGCGGCCTCCGCGCCACCTTTGAAGCCCGCGGCTACACCGCCTGGGACCCCACCTCCCCCGCCTACATCCTCGAAAATCCCAACGGCACCACCCTCGTCATCCCCACCGCCTTCGTCTCCTGGACCGGCGAAGCCCTCGACAAGAAGACACCGCTCCTCCGCTCGATGGAAGCCCTCTCCAACCAGGCCATTCGCGTCCTCAAGCTCTTCGGCAAGGACTCGGAAAAGGTCTTCACCACCGTCGGTGCGGAACAGGAATACTTCCTCATCGACAAAAACTTCTACTTCGCCCGTCCTGACCTCATCAACGCCGGCCGCACCCTCTTCGGCGCCCAGCCCCCCAAGGGCCAGGAAATGGAAGACCACTACTTCGGCAGCATCCCGGAACGCGTCCTGGCCTGCATGCTCGAAGCCGAACACGAACTCTACAAGCTCGGCGTGCCGGTGAAGACCCGCCACAACGAAGTCGCGCCGGCGCAGTATGAAATCGCCCCCATCTTCGAATCCTCCAACCTCGCCCACGATCACCAGATGCTCGTGATGGAAACCCTCCGCCGCGTCGCCGACAAGTACGGCCTCGCCTGCCTCCTCCACGCCAAGCCCTTCGCGGGCGTCAACGGCTCAGGTAAACACAACAACTGGTCCATGGGTACCGCAGAAGGCGAAAACCTCCTGAACCCTGGCTCCACGCCGCACGACAACGCCCAGTTCCTCACCTTCGTCTGCGCCGTCATCCGCGCCGTCGACAAGCATGCCGGCCTGCTCCGCATGTCCGTCGCCTCCGCCGAAAACGATCACCGCCTCGGCGCCAACGAAGCCCCGCCCGCCATCATCTCCATCTTCCTCGGCGACCAGCTCAACGACATCATCGATCAGCTCGAAAAGGGCTCCCCCAGCTCCTCCAAGCAGGGCGGCTTCATGGAACTCGGCACCAGCGTCCTGCCGAAGCTCCCGCGCGATGCCGGCGACCGCAACCGCACCTCCCCCTTCGCCTTCACCGGCAATAAGTTCGAATTCCGCGCGGTCTCCTCCGGCCAGAGCGTCGCCGGTCCCAACACCGCACTCAACACCATCGTCGCCGAGTCCCTCGACTACATCGCCACCAAGATGGAAGCCGAAGTGAAGGCCGGCAAGGACTTCAACAAGTCCCTCCAGACCCTCCTCTCCGACATCATCAAGCAGCACAAGCGCGTCGTCTTCAACGGCAACGGCTACTCCGAAGCCTGGCACGCCGAAGCTGAAAAGCGCGGCCTCCCCAACTTCAAGACCACCGTCGATGCCGTCCCCGCCCTCATCAGCAAGGAATCGATCGAACTCTTCGGCAAGTACAAGGTTCTCAACGAACGCGAGCTCCACAGCCGCTACGAGATCTACCTTGAAAACTACAAGAAGACGATCAACATCGAGGCGCAGCTGACCGCGTCGATCGCCAAGACCCAGATCCTCCCGGCCGCGATCCGCTACCAGGGCGAAATCGCCCACAGCCTCGCCGCCGCCAAGGCCGCCGGCGCCCCCAACCTCGCCGAGCAGGAAGCCCTCCTCAAGGACCTCGCCACCACGATCAGCGAGCTCCAGAAGAAGATCGCCGCCCTTGTCCACGCCACGGAACACGTCGGCGGCGGGGATGCACTGGCCCACGCGAAGCACTCGCGCGACGCCATCATTCCGGCGATGAAGGCCGTCCGCGAACTCGGCGACAAGCTCGAAACCATCGTCGCCGACGACCTCTGGCCGCTCCCGACGTACCGCGAGATGCTCTTCATCAAGTAATTGCAGCCCCCCGGTTTACAAGCAGAAAGGGCCGATCCGAAAGGGTCGGCCCTTCTCGTTTTTGCCCCCAATCCCAACTTCTTTGTCCTCTGCTAAACCAGGCTCCCCGTTCAACCGATAGGTTTTTTGTGCGGGTCGTCGCGTCTGGCGGCCTCGTTCCATGGAGGACCACGGATGAACCCCGTCAAGAATATTCGGATCATGTGCCCCAACCTCAAGTGCCGCAGCATCTTGGTGGTGCCGGAAACGGCCCGCGGAAAGAACGTCAAGTGCAGCAACTGCACCACGCTCTTCAAGATCCCCGCTGCCGCCCCCACCCCCAGCCCCGCGGGCGCGAAGCACTAAGCTTCTCACCCTCACATTCCAAAGAGCTGTAAGAAGGCAGGAGTGCGCGCCTGGGATGCGCTTCTGCCTTCCTTTTTTTTGCAGCCTCTTTTCCGCTTATTTCTTCTTCTTCTGGTTCAGCAGGTTCCCCAGGTCCTTCGACAGGTCCTGGACCTGCGTGGCGGCGTTCTTGCCTCCATCCTTCGTCATGTTCTGAAGGTCCGAAACGATCCCCTGCACCTGCGTGATCGAACCGCGCACCGCTTCCGGAATCTGCGGGTTCTGCGCAATCTGGTCGGCGACGTGGATGAGAATCTTGGAAACGACGTCGGCGATTTTCATCGGCCGGCCGTCCGGGTTCGTCGGGTCTTTTATCTCGATCGGCCCCAGGTCCAGCGTCATCGACTGCCCCAGCGTCGCAAGGTGGACCTTCGTGTTGCTGAGCTTGATCAGCCCGACGTGAATGTTGCGCCCCGGCGGCGTCGGGGCCGAGGCGCCGCCGGCGGCGGGCGTCGATTGCTTCGAGTGATTGAGGATCTCCGAAAGGTTCGAGTTCAGGCCGTTCTGTTCGAGCAGCACCTCAAGGCCGTCGATGTCGATCTCGGGGATGACAACGTCGTTGGTGAAGAGGGAGGAAATCTGTGCCGACCCTTTCGCGTCGTGCATCGACAGGACCTTGTTGCTGGAGAACCCCGGCGGGTTGTTAACCGCCAGCCCGGAAAGTTCAAGCGTTCCCGCCGTGAGCGACACCTTCGCGGAATCGAGCGACGTGGGTTGCCCCGTCGATTGCGTCGCCCCGCGCTCAACGCCTGATCGCACGATCGCGTCCAGCGAGAAGTAGAGAATGACCACGGCAATGAGAAGAAGGGCGACGACGGCGATCACGGAGCGGAGGATCCATTTCTTGGCCGGCATGCAAGCTCCTTTGGTTCGCTGAGAGCATTATCCGGCTGTCAGCCGGGCATGTCGAGGTCGACCACGGCCGCCTTGAGGCATCCATCCGTGAACATTACACCGCGGCGAAACGGATGCCGGAGAGCCATATTGCGGTGTTTGAGCAGGGGCGGAAATCGCCGCCGTTTCTCCGCGTTGTGTGGGTGGGGGGCAAATGCTTCAATCTGTTTTTGCGGAAAGGTGGTTTGGTGATGGCGCTCAGAGCTTTGATTCGTTCGTCCATTTTGTCGGCGACGGTTGTCGCGGCGTGCGGTGCGTTTGCGGGGATTGCGCTTGGCGAAGGCCTGCCCGCCTTCCCGGGCGCTGAGGGATACGGCGCCATGACGCCCGGCGGCCGCGGCGGAAAAGTCTACGTGGTCACCAATCTCAACGATCACGGGCCCGGCAGCCTGCGCGAAGCGGTGGAGGCCTCCGGGCCGCGCATCGTCGAATTCGGCCTGTCGGGCACCATCCCCCTTGAGAAAGACCTCGAAATCACCAGCCCCAACATCACGATCGCCGGACAAACCGCGCCCGGCGATGGCATCTGCCTGCGGAATTACAAGCTCGGCATCGCCACGCATGACGTGGTCGTGCGCTACCTCCGCATCCGGCGCGGCGATGAATCCCATCAACAGGATGATGGCATCGGCGTGTACGAGAACACCAAGGCGCCCGGCGACCCCTGGGCGGAAAACGTCATGGTCGATCATTGCTCCGTGAGCTGGACCTGCGACGAGGGGATCAACACCTGGCACCACACGAAAAATGTCACCATCCAGTGGTGCATTATTTCCGAGGCCCTCCACAACGCCGTCCACGTCGGCCATGGCTTCGCGGCCACCATCGGCGGCGAGAATACAACCTACCATCACAACCTGCTTGCCAACTGCCCGGGACGAAACCCCAGCATCGGCGGCAACAACAACCACTTCAAAACCATCAACCTCGACTGGCGCAACAACGTCCTCTTCAACTGGCAGGAACGCACCCTCGATGGAAAACCCTGGAGCATCAACATCATCAACAACTACCTGAAGCCCGGCCCTTCGACCAAATTGAAGGACCGCCTTGTCCGCATCGACAAGATCCGGAACGATCCCCAGGGGCACTGGTACGTGGCCGGCAATTATTACGACGGCAATCCCGAACTCTCCGCCGACAACCGCAAGGGCGTGACCGGCGACGATGGCGTGAATCCCGATGATTGGCTCGTGAAGGAGCCGTTCCAGACCGCCCCGGTGAAGACCGAAACCGCGCAGGCCGCCTACGAATCGGTGCTGGCCAATGTCGGGGCGAATCTGCCGAAACGCGACCCTGTCGACACTCGCATCGTCAACGAGGTGCGCACCGGCAAGACGACCTACGGCAATGGGATCGTGCAGTCACAGAAAAATGTCGGCGGATGGCCCGACCTGAAGAGCGAGCCCGCCGCCAAGGATTCCGAT
The DNA here is from genome assembly GCA_051955985.1 of Phycisphaerae bacterium. Taxonomy (GTDB): domain Bacteria; phylum Planctomycetota; class Phycisphaerae; order WQYP01; family WQYP01; genus DATKPA01. The sequence continues at coordinate 73,274 of JBQCGD010000170.1, forward strand.
GGCGATGGCATTCCCGATTGGTGGGAGAAAAAATACGGCCTCAATCCCGATGATGCCTCTGACGGCGCGAAAGACCTCAATGGCGATGGCTATACGAACGTCGAAAAGTATCTCGACGGCATCGATCCGACCAGGAAAGTGGATTGGACAAAGCCGGAAAACAACGTGAACCACCTGACCGAGAGCAAGCTCACCGAAGGTAAATGACCGCAAGCCCAACGGCGACACGGAATCGAAACGGGTGCAATGTGTTCCGGCACTCGCTCATGGCCCGCGGCGTAACTGCCGCGGGCTTCTTGTTGAAGTGCGTCGGCTTTTTTGTTTCTCGGGAGTAAAATGGCCGGTGCGAGTCCGCTTTGTGCTGGGGTCTTGATGAGCGAGCGCGGTGATCGGGAGAAACTGCAGTGGCGGCCGGCGGCGAGCCAGCCCGTCGTCGCGGATGAGCTGGAGTGGGCAATCGAGGGCCCGCTGACGATCGTCCATTTCTGGGCCCCTTGGAACCCCTACGACAAGACGATGGATGCCAACCTGCAGGCCCTGCAGGCCGACGCCGGCGGCGTCGGGAAGCGATTTCGCTTTCTCTCCGCGAACACAGACGAGACCGTCTTCGAGCCGATCGTCGAGAAATTTCACGTCGGCGCCCTGCCCACCCTGCTCTGTTTCTTGAACGGCAAAGTCGTCGGCCGCTTCCACGGCGTCCAGACTCTCGATGAGTTGAGGCAGTTCCTCCAGGAAATGACGCATGCGCGTGCCCGATGAAATGCAAAAGGGGCGGTGGGCCGGATATACTCCGGGTGCTGTGGCCAGTTGTGGGGAGTTGATGAATATCACCTTGGACTTCGCAGACGTTTTTGCGGCGACACCTGGCCCCTATCTGCTCCTGGCGCCCGCTGCCGATTTTACCATCATCGGTGTCAATGAAGCCTACCTCGCCGCGACTCTGACGACCCGCGAAAAGCTCATCGGACGCCCTCTCTTCGAAGCCTTCCCTGACAACCCCTCCGATTCCTGCCCCACCGGCGTGAAAAATCTTCGCGCCTCCCTCGAACTTGTGCAAAGCACCGGGAAACCCCACACCATGGCCGTGCAGAAGTACGACATCCGGCGTCCCGACGGCAGCTTCGAAGAACGCTTCTGGTCCCCGGTCAATACGCCGGTGCTGGGCAAGGAGGGGAACGTGATCTGCATCATCCATCACGTGCAGGACGTGACTTCCTTTGTGCGGCTGAAACAGTCCGCCGCGGACCCGCGAAAAAGTGATGGCCCCTTGGCCGAGGCCGAACAGCGCCTGCAGGCAACTGAAATGCGCACGGCCGAGTTCGAACTGCGACTCGAAGCCGAAAAGGCACTCGGTGAACTCTCCGCCGAACACGCCCGCCAGCTCCGCCTCTTCGAACAGATCTCCTCCACCACCCCTGACTTCATCTACGTCTTCGACCGCGACGGACGCTTCCGCTACGCCAACCGCCGCCTCCTGGAAGTCTGGGGAAAAACCTTCGAAGAAGCCGTCGGCAAAAACCTTTACGAACTCGGCTACCCCCGGTGGCACGCCGACATGCACATGCGCGAACTCCAGCAGGTCATGACGACCAAGAAGCCCATCATGGGCGAGGTCCCCTTCACCGGCGGCAGCGGAATCTTCGGCGTCTACGAGTACATCTTCACACCCGTCCTCGGTCCCGACGGCGAGGTGGAAGTGATCGCCGGCACCACGCGCGACGTGACCCAGCGCAAACGCGCCCAGCGCCTCGTCGCTGCGCAGAACCGCGCGCTCGAACTGGTCGCGACCGACGCCCCGCTGTCCGAAACCCTCGCCGTGTTGACCAAAGTCGTGGAGGAACTCGCCGACAACCAGTCCGTCGCCGCGATCCTGCTCGTCACCCGGGAAGGGCTCCTGAAAACCGGCGCTGCCCCGAGCCTCCCTCCGGATTTCAACGCGGCCGTCGACACCATCAAGGTGTCGCGCGGCGTCGGAACCTGTGCCGATGCCGCAGCGCGCGGCGAATCCGTCTGCACCCCGGACATCGAGAACGCGGCGTCGTGGCAGGGCTTGTCCCACCTGCCCGCCGCCCAGGGCCTCAAGGCCGCCTGGTCCATGCCCATCCGCGGCACCGGCGGGCGCATCCTCGGCACCTTCGGCACCTATTTCCGCGAATGCCGTGAGCCGACCCAGGCCGAAAAAGAGGTCGTCGAGGGTTTGTGCCGCCTGGCCAGCCTCGCCATCGAGCGCTCCGAGGCTGCCGCCGCCCGCGAAGAATTGCTCGCCAGCGAACGTGCCGCACGCGGCGATGCCGAACGCGCCAGCCGCATGAAGGATGAATTCCTCGCCACCCTCTCCCACGAACTCCGCACCCCCCTCAACGCCATCCTCGGCTGGTCGCAGATCCTCAAGCGCCACGGCGGCCACACCGAAGACGTCGCCGAGGGAATCGAAGTCATCGAACGCAACGCCCGCGCCCAAACTCAGATCATCGAGGACCTGCTCGACATGAGCCGCATTATCAGCGGAAAGGTGCGCCTCGAAGTGCAGCGCGTCGACCTCGCCGCCGCCCTCCGCGCCGCGATCGAAACCGTCACCCCCGCGGCGCAGGCTAAAGGCGTCCGCGTGCAGGCGGTCCTCGACTCCCTCGCCGGTCCGGTGATGGGCGACCTCGGCCGCCTCCAGCAGGTCTTCTGGAACCTCCTCTCCAACGCCGTGAAGTTCACCCCGCGCGACGGCCGCGTGCAGGTCCTCCTGGAACGCGTCAATTCCCACCTCGAAGTGAGCGTCATCGACAGCGGCGAGGGTATCACTCCCGAATTCCTCCCCCACGTCTTCGACCGCTTCCGCCAGGCCGATGCATCCACCACGCGCAAACACGGCGGCCTCGGCCTCGGGCTCGCCATCGTGAAGCAGTTGGCCGAATTGCACGGCGGAAGCGTCCGCGCAAAAAGCCCAGGCCCCGGCAAGGGCTCCACCTTCACCGTCATGCTGCCGCTGGCCCCCCTGGAAGAGAAAAAGACCAGCGACCCGCGACGTCATCCCGCCGCCGATGAAAAACTGCCGCCGCCCGCCGATGGCGAGCCCGTCGCCGACATCTCCGGAATGCGCGTCCTCGTCGTCGATGACGAGCCCGACTCCCGCGCCATGATGAAACGCATGCTCGAGGAACAAAACGCCAACGTGATCCTCGCCGCTTCCGCCGCCGAAGCGCTCGAACTCCTCAAACGCCACCGGCCCGACCTGCTCGTCTCCGACATCGGCATGCCCGGCGAAGACGGCTACGCGCTCATGCGACGCGTGCGCTCCCTCGCGCCTGACCACGGCGGCCAAACCCCCGCCGTCGCCCTCACCGCCTTTGCACGCGTCGAGGACCGCATGAAAGCCGTCATGGCCGGATTCCAGCACCACGTCGCCAAGCCCGTCGAGCCCGCCGAACTGATCGCCATGATGGCCAGCTTGCGGAAACGGGGAGAGTGAGAATTCGCGCGGGTGGGGTTACCATGGAAAAAAGCGATCTTCCTTCGAGCATATGGGCCGTGCCTTCCCGGAAACGGCCCTTTCAGGAGTTTGTGATGGCGATCCAAATCTACAAAGTCGTGCGGCAGGGCGCGTCCGGCGTGCGCTTCGAAACCGAAAACGGCCCCGCCTTCGTCGATCCCAACGGCCTCAGAAATCCTCAGATCGGCAAGATCGTCGGCAAAAAATTGATGGCCTACGTCCGCTGCGAAGTCGGCAACGGCGTCGCCGAAGTCCTCGGCGAGGCAAGCGATGACGAAGTCGCCGCCTTCGAAGGAAACGGTGGGGGGGAGGAAACAGTGGACAAGAGCGGCGAGGGGCCCTTCAAGTTCCCCGGAAAAGGATAAGGCCCGGATCGCCCCGCTCGCCGGCCCCGGCTTCCAGGCTATGCCGTAAGAATCGCCTTCCGGATCGCAAGACACTGCCGGAGCAACGGCTCCAGGTCTTTCAAATGCAGGATGGTCGCGGCATCCGACGGCGATTTCTCCGGCGTCGGATGCACCTCGATGAACAGCCCGTTCGCCCCCGCCGCCGTCGCCGCCCGGGCCAGCAGCGGCACAAACTCCCGCTGCCCCGCCGTCGCATGCCCCAGCCCGCCCGGAAGCTGCGTCGAGTGCGTTGCATCCATCAGCACCGGAATCCCCCCCTCCGCCAACCGTTGCATCTGCGGAATGCCCGTCATGTCGTTCACCAGCCGGTTGTACCCGAAGAACGTGCCGCGCTCCGTCAGCATCGCATGCGCGTTCCCCGTCGACGCCACCTTCTGCACCGCGTTCTGCATCTCCCACGGCGCCATGAACTGCCCCTTCTTGATGTTCACCGGCTTGCCCGTCTTCCCCGCCGCCAGCAGCAGATCCGTCTGCCGGCACAGAAACGCCGGAATCTGCAGCAGGTCCACGAAATGCGACGCCGCCGTCGCCTGGTCCGATTCGTGAATGTCCGTCGTCACCGGCACGTTCAACTTCTCCCGCACCGCCGCCAGGATCTCCAGCCCCCGCTCCATCCCCGCCCCGCGCGCCGAAGCCGCGCTCGATCGATTCGCCTTGTCATAAGACGCCTTGAACACGTACGCCACCCCCAGCTTCTCCGCGACCCCCTTCACCGCGCTCCCGATCTCCAGGCAAAGCGCCAGCGACTCAATCACGCACGGCCCGGCAATCAGAAGAAATCCGCCGCTCCCCGCATCCGCGGGATTCCAGGTCACAAGCGGCTGGTGATTCTTGTCGAGGGGCCCGAAGGGAATGGCGTGCATGTCTTGGTCCGGTGCAAGATGCGGAGAAACCGGCATTGTACCGGAAGCCGCCTCAGGAATTCAGATTCCCCCGTCGAAATCAGCGGAGAAGAAGCCGGAGAATCAAAAGCTTGACCGTCAGCAGCAGCGGAAAAAGCAGGTCGACATACATCAGGATGCGCGTCGCAAGGCGAAGCAGCTTGTTCCGCGATTGCCGCCAGATGCGCAGCAGCGAAATAAGCAGCGTGACAAGCGCGCAAATAAGCACCGTCCGCGGCAGCGAGGAAAGAATACCCACATAGAAAAACGACACGCTCGCAAGCGCCAGCCCCCAATTGAACCCCACGTCCGAGACGACCCCGAGCAACCCCCGCCCCGCGGCAATCGGATGAAGCTGCTGCAGCCGCTCCCGGAGCCGCGCCAAGTCGTCCGCCGGAATCCGCTTGGAAACGCTCACATGCCGCCCGATCGGAAGAAATACCTTGAAGGCATCCAGCGTTTCCGTGATCCGCCGGATGTTCACCGCCTCCACCCGCGTCCGCGGCGTCGCAAGCGACGAGACAATGAACCCCTGGTACGAGATTACGCAGCGGTACGTCGGCCACGAGCGGCGATTCCGCAGGACCACCCGAACGATCGTGGTCAGTTGAATCGCGCCGAAGATCACAAGGAAAATGATCGCCTCCAGCGGATCCAGCGAGCCGAGCATGTAATACTTCACCGCGAACATCGCCGCGATCAGCAGAACGCTGACCAGCAGCGAAAGCCCCACGACGATGAACAGAAAGCGATCGCGCTTCTGCGGATCCAGCGTGAAAACATCCACGTTCGTCCATTCCGGCGGATGCGTGAATTCGGAGGGAGTGGCATAGCGGAGTTCTGGCGGCGGTGGGGGGGGCGGGGGGGCGGCGGCGCCGAAACAATATGCGGGATGTTCACTTCGGAAGACATGCGGGAAGTTTAAACGAGAGAACCGCCGGGTGGGAGAAAAATCCCCCCACACAGCCTCACTGCAGCACCGTAAACATCAACCGCGCATACGCCGCCAGCGACACCAGCGACATGATCAGCATGTAAATCAAAAACGACAGCATCTGCCCCCACGCCATCAGCACCAGCGCAATCAGGCACAGCGAGATCGTCGCCACCGTCAACACCATCGAAATGATGAACCATCGCCGGATCGTGAGAATCTGCCGGTTCGCATGATCCATCGCCCCCAGGTCCAGGAAGTTCAGGTGCTTGAAGACCGGGTTCCGGTTCGCCGTGTCCTGGTCCTTCTTCACGTGCTCCACGAAAAGATGCCAGCGCTGGTACGCGAAAAGCGTCCGGAACGGTTCGATAATAAAAGTCGACGGGTCCCCGATCATCCGCGTCGCATGGTTCTCCATCTGCGCATTCAACGCCTGCAGCCGGTAAAGCACGATCGCCGCAAGGAACCCGAACGCCCCCGCGAGCGCCTGCGCAATCGTCGAATACCCGTAGTAGAACACCGACGGGTCCACCGTGGGCGCCGGCGATTGCCCAATCGTCGAAAACAGAAGCGACACGGAACGATCCTTTTTTTCAGGCCTGCGGCAAAGCGGGAATTGTACGCGGAAAAAAGCCCTTCCGTCACCCATCACGACAATGCAACACCAACCCCCCGCACTGCCCTGATTCGGTAGCGCGGGTGATAATCCCCGCCCTCCCAGCATCGCGGCCCCCGAATTCATCGCGGGTGGGAAAAAGCCCCCAGGTTACCAAAGTCGCCCCAGGTTCCAGACGATGATCCCACGGAGTTTAATTGGGAGCCTCATGGGCCTGAGCCTGAACCAGATCAAACGCGACTTCGCCAAGCATCGCAAAAAAAGCGCCGTGCTCGGCGTCCTCTCCCTCGTCATGGTCGGCCTCTTCGTCAAGGCTTACTTCGAGCTCAAGCCCCAGGCCGCCGCCGCACTCCCTGTGACCGAAACCCCCGCCGGCGCCGCCTCCGCCGCCGTCACTGGCGAAGAAGCCGCCGCCAACCCCGAAGAAAAACTCGCGCAGTCCCGCGAACTCTGGAAAGTGATGCGCGAAAAGCGCGGCCTCGATGATGCCGTCGCCTTCAAATTTGAGCCCTCCTATTTCCCCATCGATCCCACCCGCCGCGCTCTCGAGGCCGACCACGTCGTCCCCGAGACCCCGCGCGTCGCTGCCACCTCCGACGAGGTCCTCCGCGAAATGCGCGAACGGGAAATCCGGGAACAGGCCCGCGGGCTGGTGGTCAAATCCACCGTCGTGGGGAATGCCACCAGCAGACCGGTGGCCGTCATCAACGAACACATTCTGAGCGTCGGAGATGTGATCTCCGGCTTCACCATTACAGCGATACAGGCGCGCGAAGTGGATTTCAAGAAGGACGGCGTAACCCTGGCGGTCAAGATGGCCGACAACGGACCTGTGCAGTAATCAGGCCTTGGCCGCGACCCCGAAGCAAAAAAGGAGCATGTCATGAAAGATCTGAAAAAACTGTTGAGCACGGGGTGCGTTTTTTTATGCCTTGGTGGGTGGGTCTGTGACGGTCAGGCAAGAGCGGATGACTCCGCCGCTGCCTCCAAAGACGCTGTGATCGATGCCGCCGTCGCCGCCGCCGCTCAGCCCGGCGCCACCGGCAACAATACCCCCGCCGAAAATACCCCCACCACCAATCCCGCCGTCGAAAATACCCCCGCCGTCAACCCCGGCGGCGACAACACCGCGGCGCCCACCGCTGCGCCCACCACCGAGCCCGCCGCTGGCACCTCCACCAACCTCAATTCCGCCGTCGTCAACGTCGGCGTCGATGGCATGGTCGAACAGTTCAACGCCCAGGACCTCGACATCAACACCGCCCTCCACTTCCTCTCCCTCCAGTCCCACCGCAACATCATCGCTTCCAAGGAAGTCAAAGGCACCGTCACCGCCAACCTCTACAACGTCACCTTCCAGGAAGCCCTCGAAGCCCTCCTCCGCCCCAATGGCTTCGACTACATCGAAAAAGGCAACTTCATCTACGTCTACACCCAAAAGGAACTCGACGAAATCCGCAAGCGCGACCGCCACTCCGTCAACCGCGTCTACCGCCTCCACTATGTGAACGCCACCGACGCACTCGCCCTCATCAAGCCCATGCTCTCCAGCACCGGCACCTACGCCATCACCCCGCCTGAAGTCTCCGGCCTCCCCACCGGCATCTCCGACACCGGCGGCATGAACTACGCCACTGATGACACCCTCGTCATCAACGATTACCCCGAAAACCTCAGCGACATCGACAAGGCCCTCAAGGACATCGATGTCCGTCCCAAGCAGGTCCTCATCGAATCCACCATCCTCAATGCCCAGCTCCAGGATGACAACGCCCTCGGCGTCGACTTCATCAGCCTCTCCGGCGTTAACTTCGCCAACCTCCTCGGCGGCTCCTTTACCAACAATTCCAGCAGCTCCAGCAGCTCCACCGGCGGCACCGGCGGCGGAACCGGTGGCACCGGTGGCACCGGCACCGTCATCAACGGCCCCAACGGCATCGCCAACTCCTTCACCACCGCCACACAGGGCCACGTCTCCACTGACTTCACATCCCAGATCCCCTCCGGCGGCCTCAGCGTCGGATTCCTCTCCAACAACGTCAGCGTCTTCGTCCGCGCTCTCGAATCCGTCACCGACACCACCGTCGTCGCCAATCCCAAGATCCTCGCACTCAACAAGCAGAAAGGCGAAGTCCACATCGGCGGTCAGCTCGGCTACCTCACCACCACCACCAGCACCACCACCACCAACCAGACTGTCCAGTTCATCGATACCGGCACCAAGCTCATCTTCCGCCCCTTCATCGGCGACGATGGCTACATCCGTATGGAAATCCACCCCGAGGATTCCTCCGGCTCGCTCGACGCCAAGGGCATCCCCCAGACCGAAACCACCGAAGTCACCAGCAACGTCATGATCAAGGATGGCCGCACCATCGTCATCGGCGGTCTCTTCCGCGAATCCACCGTCGCCAGCCGCGGCCAGGTCCCCGTCCTCGGCAACATCCCCATCCTCGGCGTCCCCTTCCGTCGCACCAACGATTCCACCATCCGCACCGAAACCATCATCCTCATCACCCCCCACATCATCAACGATGACACCGCCCTCTACGAAGAATCCCAGAAGGAAAGCCAGGATGTCACCCGCATGATGCTCGGCAACCGCTCCGGCCTCCAGCCCTGGGGCCGCGACCGCATCGCGCAGCTCTGGTACTCCAAGGCCCGCGACGCCGCCGACAAGGGCGACAAGTCCAAGGCCATCATGTACACCGACTGGGCACTCAACACCAACCCCCGCTTCATCGAAGCCATCAAGCTCCGCGAAGAGCTCACCAACAAACGCGTCGAAGAAGCCACCGAAGGTTCCATCACCGGCTTCGTCCGCAACGTGCTCGCCGACGACAAGGACACCACCCCTGATACGGGCAGCTCCGGCAACTACCCCGTGGAGCCCGCCACCACAATGCCCGCTGAAGTCACCAAGTAAATCGACCGATAACCGGGAAGGGCGCCTCGCCCTTCCCGGTTTTTTTTTATATCGCGAGCTGCGAGAGGAAGATCCATGGCAAAAATCACGCGTTATCGCTCTTTGGCTTTTGCGGCAATCGCCGCCGCCCTTCTCCTGTCCACCGGCTGCGAGGACATGGGAAAAAAACAGGCCACCATGAAGCAGGAACAGTACAACCGCTGGAACGCCACCCGCCTCGGTGTGCTCCTCCAGCTCGCCCAGCAGCAATATGAAGTCGGCGACTACGACAAGTGCCGCAAAACCCTCGATGAGGCCTTCGCCACCAAGGCCCCCTCCGCACCGCTCCACGTCCTCGCCGCCAAGGTCGAAATCGAAAAGGGCTCCCTCGAGGTCGCCGCCGACCATCTCCAGACCGCCGCTCGCATCGATCCCAACAACCCCGAACCCTTCTACCTCCTCGGCGTCGTCTACCAGCGCTGGCAGAAAAACGATGTCGCCGCCGACTACTACCAGCAGGCCTGGGACCGCAAGCCCGGCGAAGTCCTCTACATGCTCGCCGTCGTCGAAATGAAAATCAGCCTCGGCAAGCTCGATGACGCCCAGAAAATCCTCGAAGACAAAAAGGTCTATTTCGAACAGAGCGCCGCCCTCCGGATCGCCCTCGCCCGCATCGCCTCCCTCAAGAACGATCACGCCACCGCCTGCAAGTATTACCGTGATGCCGTGATCCTCCTCCCCGACGACCAGAAGGTCCGCCGCAGCTACGCCGAAGAGCTCTTCGCCGCCAAAAAATACGCCGATGCCGCCGCCGTCTTCGAAGACCTCCGCAAAAACGCCACCGGCGAGGAAAAGGAAAGTCTCCTCCTCCTCCTCGCGGACAGCTACCTCAACATGCGCCGCCCCTTCGACTCCCGCGCCTGCCTCCAGGAAGTCGTCCGCGACAACCCCAACCACGCCGTCGCCTACCTCATGCTCGCCAAGACCTGCATAGAAACCGGCGATACCTCCATCGCCCTCGCCTCCATCCATAAGGTGCTGCAGCTCGAACCCGACAACACCAAGGCCATGATCCTCAACGCCGTCATCCAGCAGCGCCAGCGCAACTGGGCCGACTCCCGCGTCACCCTCGAACGCGCCCTCAAGCTCACCCCCGCCGACTCCACCATCCTCTGCATGATTGGCCGCAGCGCCGAAGAACTCGGGAAAAAGAGCGAAGCCATCGCCTACTACCAGAAGGCCGTCGACGCCAACCCCAAGGACACCTGGGCCGAAGGCCTGCTTGAACGCGCCAAGGGCAGCACCTCCAGCGCGCTCAAAGCCCCCAAGCCCGTCGCCGTCGCCCCCGCGCCGGAACAGCCCGTCGCCGCCGCCCCCGCCGCAGAGCAACCTTCCCCCGAACCTGCCGAATCGGCAACCCCCGATCACCCCGCTTCCGAAAACACCCCCGTCTCCGCCAGCGCTTCCGTCAACGAACCCCACGCCCCATAACCACTCGCAAACCCGGGCCGCGGCAATCTGTCCGTGCAGCCCCTCAACATGCTCCCCCACAGGCCGCGATCTCCTCGCGGCCCGCCTTTTTTTGGGGCCCTTTGGCAAAAAAAATTGACATTCTTCGAACCCGCTTCATCCACCCGTTTTGAGTGCCGATAGTACTTGGGATGTTCACCGCCGGAGGCATATGAGAGCCGCTGAAGCAAGAATTACCGTCCTCCTGTTGCTCGCCATTGGCGCTGTCCTCGGCGCTACCTGCTGGCTCGCGTTCGGTGCTGAACTCTTCAAAGGCTGGAACGTCGCCCGCGGTGCACTCATCGTCGTCGGTACTTCCGCCTGCACCGTCCTCGGCGTCCTCGGGCTCCTCCGCGAAATGCACCGCTGGCGCCAGCAGATGCTCGACCAGGCCTGCTCCTACATCCTCGAAACCAGCGGCGCCGCCGTCAACGCCCCCAAAGACCCCGAAATGAAACCCTTCATCATGCCCCTCCGCGAAAAAATCGCCGAGCTCTCCGCCAAGGCCGAAACCCTCCAGGTCCAGAAGAAAAACCTCGAAATCCAGCTCCGCCTCGCCGACGCTCAGCGACGCCAGAGCCAAATCATGATCCACGGCATCTCCGACGCCGTCCTCATCACCGACGCCTTCGACGAACTCCTCCAGGCCAATGAAGCCGCCGGTGCCCTCTTCGGCTTCGATGTCAACGCCGCCGTCCGCAAACCCATCGCTCAGCTCCTCGGCGAAAAAACCCGCCTCGCCGCCGATATCTCCGACATGCGCCAGAACCACCTCCGCACCAACCGCCGCATGGCCGAATACGTCCTCGAAATCGACGGCCTCCCCCGCACCTTCACCGTCACCCTCTCCTGCGTCACCGACAACGCCGACCAGTTCTCCGGCGTCGTCACCATGCTCCACGACCGCACCCGCGAAGATGAAATCTCCAAGATGAAAACCGATTTCGTCTCCCACGTCTCCCACGAACTCCGCACGCCCCTCTCCAGCATCAAGGCCTACGCCGAGCTCCTCGTCGATGGTGAAGCCGCCGACGACAAAACCCGCAACGAGTTCTACCACATCATCCAGGCCGAGGCCGAACGCCTCTCCCGCCTCATCGACAACATCCTCAACATCTCCCGCATCGAATCCGGCATGACCCGCGTCACCCGAAAAGCCGTCTCCCTCAACGAGGTCCTCAAGCAGGTCCTCGAAGTCGCCATGCCCTCCGCCCGCGAAAAACAGATCGCCCTCGTCGACAACGTCGTCCAGGTCTTCCACACCGTCGAAGCCGATCGCGACATGATCTACCAGGCCGCTCTCAACCTCGTCTCCAACGCCATCAAGTACACCCCCAAGGGCGGCACCGTCAAAATCGCACTCGTCTCCGACGATTCCGCCAGCGAACTCCGCGTCCTCGTCTCCGATACCGGCGTCGGCATCCCCCCAGACGCCATGAAACACCTCTTCGAAAAATTCTTCCGCGTCGAACAACACAAATCCATGGCCAAGGGATCTGGCCTCGGCCTCAACCTCACCCGCCAGATCATCGAAGGCATTCACAAGGGACGCATGATCGTCGAAAGCGAGCTCGGTAAGGGCTCCACCTTCGGTTTCGCTCTACCCGTCGCGGCTTGAACCGCAAAGGAACCCGTATGTCTGCCAAAACGATCCTCGCTGTCGATGATGAAGCCCACATCCTCCATGTGGTCTCCCTCAAACTCCAGAATGCCGGCTTCTGCGTCGTCACCGCCAACGATGGCGAAGAAGCCTTCGAGGCCGCCACCGCCAACCCCATCGACCTCGTCATCACCGATTACCAGATGCCCGGTATGTCCGGCCTCGACCTCGCCCGTAAACTCCACGCCGAGCCCGGCCGCCGCAGCCTCCCCGTGATGCTCCTCACCGCTCACGGACTCGCCCTCGAACAGGTCGAACTCGCCAAGTCCGGTATCACCGTCTGCCTCTCCAAGCCGTTCAGCCCCCGCGACCTGCTGAGCAAAGTAAACGAGCTTCTTGAAAAGCGCGAAGCCGCAACGACCGCTCCCATTGTTTGAGCCTGTCGAATCTGAAGGACGTGCCGCATGAGCAGTACTGTTGTGACATCCCGAAGCACCCACCCCAACACCACCGTGCTCGCGCGCCTGGCCGAACGCTGGCGCGCCGCCGGCGTCTTCCTCGCGTGCATGGACCGCGATGGCAACCTCCTCTGGCATGACTCCCAGATGCCGCGCGTCCTCTCCCTCTGCTTCACCGCCGACAGCGGCATCGCACAGCAGGTCCGTAAACTCCCCGACTCCGCCGGCTCCCACGTCCAGATCCACTCCCCGCTCCCCGGTTTCAAAGTCCAGCTCGCCCCAGTCGCCCGCCGCCGAAAACTCTCCGCCTGGGTCGCCATGTCCGCCCGCACCGACAACGTCCCCCCCGCCAGCGAGGAATTCGCACGCCTCGCCCACCGCGTCTCCATGGACGCCCAGGCCCTCGCCGCACAGGCCGCCAAAATCCCCCTCGTCGCACCCGCCATGTTCTCCTCCCTCGTCACCCTCGTCGAACAGATGCACGAAGACCTCCAGGGTGCCGCCACCTCCACCAACGAACTCTCCAGCGTCACCGAACAACTCACCAGCCTCTACGAGGAAATCTCACTCCTCTACAAGATCTCCTCCGGCATGCGCTTCAGCCAGAAGCCCCAGTCCTTCCTCGAGTCCGTCTGCCGCGAAGTCCAGGAAATCGGTAACTTCCGCGCCGTCGGCGTCGCACTCGCCAACCGCGAGGACGAGTCCTCCGCACCCATCCTCGGCGACCTCACCGTCCTCCTCGGCCAGTGCCCCTTCTCCGGCTCCGAGCTCCTCTCCGCCATGCACGAACCCATCTACGACGCACTCACCGCCGGCGAAACCCAGGTCCACAACGAAATCGCCCCCGACTGCGACTGGGCTCGCCTCCGCACCTCCATCAAACGCTTCGTCTGCGTCCCACTCGAACGGGACCGCCGACCCCTCGGCATCATGATCGCCGTCGATAAAAACGACTCCTCCGAGTTCAACTCCGTCGACCTCAAGCTCCTCAACAACGTCGGCAACCAGTGCTCCATCTTCCTCGAAAACGCCGCCCTCTATCAGGACATGCAGGGCCTCTTCATGGGCGTCCTCCACGCACTCACACGCTCCATCGACGCCAAGGATGCCTACACCCGCGGCCACTCCCAGCGCGTCGCTGAACTCTCCCGCGCTCTCGCCCAGAAAATCGGCCTCCCCGATGAACAATGCGAACGCGTCTACCTCTCCGGTCTCCTCCACGATGTCGGCAAGATCGGCGTCCCCGAAGCCGTCCTCACCAAGCCCGGCCGCCTCACCGAGGCCGAATTCGACGCCATCAAAAAACACCCCGCCATCGGCGCCCAGATCCTCGGCAACATCAAGCAGCTCCAGGACATCATCCCCGGCGTCCTCTACCACCACGAACGCTGGGACGGCCGCGGCTACCCCTACCAGCTCGCCGGCGACAAGATCCCCCTCATGGGCCGCATCATCTGCGTCGCCGATTCCTTCGACGCCATGAGCTCTACCCGCACCTACCGCCCCGCTCTCCCCCTCGAAACCGTCCTCGCAGAAATCCAGCGCTGCGCCGGCGCCCAGTTCGATCCCCAGCTCGCTAAGGTCTTCGTCACCCTCGACTTCACCCCCTATCGCCAGGCCGTCGAGGAACAGACCGCCGCCTTGCAGGCTCTCCAGAATCCCGAAGGAGCGCGCCAGTGAATATCCGCTGCGAAGATTACGATCACGTCACCGTCGTCGGCATTTCCGGCGAATTCAATGCCGACGCCACCGAAAACTTCCGTAAGCAGATCGACGAACGCCTCCAGAAAAAAGTGCGCTTCTTCGTCGTCGACCTCGAACAAACCACCTTCATCGATTCCAAGGGACTCGAATCACTCCTCTGGGTCCAGCAGCAATGTGATGAACACCTCGGCCAGGTCCGCCTCTGCAAGCCCGACGAAACCTGCCGCAAAATCCTCCAGGTGACGCGACTCGATGGCCGTTTCGATGTGTTTGCCGATGTCACTGAAGCCGTCAAGACCATGCGATAAGCGGATGCCAACATGATCACACCCGCCGTCAAAAGAAAATCCATCGGGCAGATGCTCGTCGCCAAGGGCCTCCTCACCCAGCAGGCACTCGAATCCGTCCTGGAACTCCAGAAGTCCCAGGGACGCCAGAAACTCCTCGGCGAACTCCTCGTCGAACAGGGCCTCCTCACCGAAGAACAGCTCTGCGAAACCCTCGCCGACGTCTACGGCGTCCCCTACGCAAAAGTCTCCCCCAAGATCTGCGACCCCAAGGTCATCGACGTCCTCCCCCGCGAATTCCTCGAAAAGCACATGGTCCTCCCCATGTTCCTCGTCAACGGCGTCCTCACCGTCGCACTCGCCGAGCCCTCCAACCTCTTCCTCATCGAGGAAATCCAGCAGCTCACCGGCCACACCGTCCAGGTCGTCGCCTCCACCCAACGCGACATCGCCCACACCATGCAGGCCCACCTCCCCGCCGCCAACGTCTTCGTCATCGATGACATCATCGATGAAGTCAAACCCGAGGACTTCACCCTCGTCGAAACCGCCGTCGAAGACATCGGCAACCTCCAGGAAGTCGCCGGCCACTCCCCCGTCATCAAGCTCGTCAATTACCTCATCTACAATGCCGTCCGCGAAGGCGCCTCCGATATCCACATCGAGCCCGATGAAAAGAAAACCCGCGTCCGCTACCGCGTCGATGGAAAACTCTACGAAAAAATCTGCCCACCTCACCACCTCCACCCCGCCATCATCTCCCGTATCAAGATCATGGCGCAGCTCGATATCTCCGAACGCCGCCTCCCCCAGGACGGCGGCATCCACGTCCTCCTCGAAGGACGCCCCATCGACCTCCGCGTCTCCACCATGCTCGAAAAGTCCGGCGAAAAGGCCGTCGTCCGCATCATCGACAACCGCAATATCCCCGTAAATCTCGAAAAACTCGGCTTCGGCTACGAGATGCTCTCCAACTACAAGAAAGTCCTCGAACAACCCAACGGCCTCATCCTCGTCACCGGTCCCACCGGCTCCGGCAAGTCCACCTCCCTCTACGCCTCCCTCGCCGAAGTCCACAAACCCGACATCAACATCTGCACCGTCGAAGACCCCGTCGAATTCAACCTCGGCGGCGTCAACCAGTTCCAGGTCAACGAAAAAATCAACTTCTCCTTCGCCAACGCACTCCGCTCCCTCCTCCGCCAGGACCCCGACGTCATCATGGTCGGCGAAATCCGCGACGCGGAAACCGCCCGCATCTCCATCCAGGCCGCCCTCACCGGCCACCTCGTCCTCTCCACCCTCCACACCAACGACGCCCCCAGCTCCATCGTCCGTCTCATCAACATGGGCATCGAACCCTACCTCCTCTCCGCCTCCCTCCGCTGCATCGTCGCCCAGCGACTCGTCAGAAAACTCTGCCCCGCCTGCCGCGAACAACACGAACCCCCCTTGAACATCCGCCACATCGTCGAAAAAGCCGCCGGCCCCTTCGACGTCCTCTACCGCGCCAAAGGCTGCAAAAAGTGCCGCAACTCCGGCTTCTCCGGCCGTATCGGCATCTACGAACTCCTCGTCCCCGACCCCGAAATGCTCGATGCCGTCGTCGCCGGGGCCACCATCCAGAAACTCCGCGAAATGTGCAAGGAACGAAACATCGCCACACTCCGCGCCGACGGCCTCATCAAGGTCAAAGCCGGCATCACCACCTACGAGGAAATTCTCCGCGCGACCGCCCTGTGAGATACCTATGACCGCAACGGCACTACAAAATCGCTTCTCCTACCAGGCCCGCGACGAACGCGGTCAGGTGGTCTCCGGCTTCATCTCCGCCCTCACCATGGCCGAAGCCACCAGGTCCCTTCGCTCCGAAGGCAAATACATCGTCGACATCCGCCCCGCGCGCCACGCCGATCTCGCCGAAGATGCCGCCGGCGTCGCCGTCGCACCCATCTCCGTCGGCAAAGGCACCTCCGTCAAACGCGAGGAACTCATCTACTTCACCATGCAGCTCTCCGTCATGGTCGATACCGGCGTCCCCCTCTCCGACGCGCTCACCTCCCTCTCCGAACAGGCCTTCTCCGATACCTTCGTCGCCGTCCTCAAGTCCATCGTCCACGATGTCACCGGCGGCAAGGACTTCTCCTCCACCCTCGAACGCTTCCCCCGCATCTACCCAAAGTACTACGTCTCCCTCGTCCGCGCGTCCGAAGTCTCCGGCACCATGGGCAGCATGCTCCGCAAACTCGCCGATTACCTCGTCGCCCAACGTGAAACCACCAAAAAAGTAAAAGGCGCCCTCATCTACCCCGGCTTCATGATGGTCATGTCCATCTGCGTCACCATCTTCCTCCTCACCGCCATTCTCCCCAAGTTCACCGCCATCTTCGCCAGCCGAAAAGCCGCCCTCCCCGTCCCCACACAGATCCTCATGGCCATCTCCCACTCCCTCATGGCCTACTGGTACTGGTGGATCATCGGCGCCGCCGCCCTCGGCGGCGGACTCACCATGTTCCTCCGCACACCCCTCGGTCAACGCACCGCCGACTACGTCAAACTCCACGTCCCCATCTTCGGCCCCATGTTCCACAAGCTCTACCTCTCCCGCGCTCTCTCCACCATGGGCACCATGATCTCCTCCGGCGTCCAGATGCTCGACTGCCTCGCCATCGTCAAGGAAGTCGCCGGCAACCACTACTACAAGCAACTCTGGGACGAAGTCCGCCTCAAGGTCCAGAACGGCGCTCAGCTCTCCGAACCCCTCCTCAAATCCACCCTCGTCCCCAAATCTGTCGC
The DNA here is from genome assembly GCA_051955985.1 of Phycisphaerae bacterium. Taxonomy (GTDB): domain Bacteria; phylum Planctomycetota; class Phycisphaerae; order WQYP01; family WQYP01; genus DATKPA01. The sequence continues at coordinate 90,852 of JBQCGD010000170.1, forward strand.
CCAGATGATCTCCTCCGGCGAAAAAACCGGCGAACTCCCCAACGTCCTCAACCGCATCTCCTCCTACATGGAAGAAGACCTCAAAACCGCCATCAAAACCGCCACCCAGTTCATCGAACCCGTCATGATCGGCGTCATGGGCGTCCTCATCGGCGGCGTCGCCATCGCCATGCTCATGCCCATCCTCACCATCTCCCGCGTCATGGCCCAAAACTAACCCGACGCCCGCAGCCTCGCGCGGCGCGGTGCCTGGGGGGAGGGTGCCATGCTTATGGCCCCAACCTCGGGGGCCATAAGCATGCCTCATGGACCCGCCTGCACTCATTGCACACCCCCGCCACCAGAACCCTCACGGACTCCCCGCCACTCGCGTCCGCTGCACCACCCCGTGCGCCCCACTCGTCACCACCTCCACCGTCTCCTCCTTCTTCCCTTCTACCCCCGCCGCCGGCAAATCCACCCCCTGCCCCGCCCCAACCACCACCTCCTTCTCCCCAATCACCGTCCCATCCCCCGCCAACACCTTCACCTTCCCCCGCAACTCATCCCCCGTAATATTCCTCACCCGCACCACCACCCCGCCCTCCCCCTTCACCATCCCCACATCCGCCACCGGCAACCGATTCCCCTCCGCCACCCGCAAAATCGACATCAAATCCTCCGCCGTACCCCCCGCAATCACATACACCACCTTCTCCCCCGCCGGTACGTACAACGTGTCATCATCCCGGCAATCCACCGCCGCCCCCGCACCATCCACCACCCGCATCGACCCCGGCTCGTCCGCCACCTCCAGGTTCGCATTCGCCCCCTTCCCCCCCTCCCCCGCCGCCTCCACCGTCGTCCGCCCCTTCCCAAGCGCCGGATACAACGCATCCAGCGGCGTCCCCGCACCCACCCCACACACCGCCGCCACCGCATACCCGTCCCCCTGGAACGCCGCCACGTACGGATACCCTGCCGCCGACAGCTTCTGGTAAAACGCCGCTCCCCCCAGCAAATGCGCCGTCGCCCCATGATCCGCCCCCGGCGCAGGAATCGTCACCACCGCACCATCCTCCGCCAACGCAATCGCCGCCGCCGGCGCCTCTCCACCCGGCGACGGCATCACCCACAGCGGCAACTTCCCCAGCCCCGCCGCCACCAGCGGCTGCCCCGCCGCATCCGTCACCGCCAACCCATCCACGTACTTGATCAACCCCTCGTTCGCCAGCAGGTCCCGCGTCAAAAACGCCGTCCCCGCCCCCAGCATCACAATCGCTTTGTCCCCCGCCTTCGCCGCCTCATCCGCCGCCAGTTAAAAACGCCGGTACATCCCCCGCTCCGCCGCCGTCGTCGGAACCTCCCCCGGCACCACCACGATCCCCGGCAACGACCCCGCCCCGCGACGCACCGCATTCACAATGTACGCATGAAACGCCGTGATCATCCGCGGATCCACATCCCCCCCCGGCACCGGCCCCCGCAGCACCACCCCCACGGGGCACGTCGACGCCTCCGGGAACATCCCGTCAAGCGGCAGCTCCGGCGCCCCCAGCGACCCCCCCGCCGCCACCCCCCCCGGGGCCCCC